>NZ_JAOCCY010000003.1:0-690473 GCF_029840625.1 Agrobacterium sp. GD03872 | reverse complement strand
GCCCTTCGGGCCATCTTCTCCCCGGTGGGGAGAAGAAACCGTGCTGCAATGTTCGGTTACCCTTCTTGGCGGACCTTATCGACGTCGCCAAAGGCCAGATCAGGTGTTGAAGCGGAAGTGGATGACGTCGCCGTCCTGAACCACATATTCCTTGCCTTCGTCACGCGCCTTGCCGGCTTCCTTCGCGCCGACTTCGCCCTTGAAGGCGACGTAGTCGTTATAGGCGATGGTGTTGGCGCGGATGAAGCCGCGCTCAAAATCGGAGTGGATGACGCCGGCGGCCTGCGGCGCCTTGGTGCCGCGCTCGATGGTCCAGGCGCGGCATTCCTTCGGGCCGACGGTGAAATAGGTGATGAGATCGAGCAGCTTGTAGCCGGCGCGGATCAGTCGGTCGAGGCCTGCTTCCTCAAGGCCGAGGGCCGAGAGGAATTCCTTCGCTTCTTCATCGGGAAGCTGCGCAACTTCGGATTCGATCGCAGCGGAAATGACGACGGTCTCGGCGCCCTGGGCCTTCGCCATTTCGGCAACGGCCTTCGTGTGTTCGTTGCCGTCGACGGCGTCGCTTTCGGCGACGTTGCAGACATAGAGGACCGGATGCGCGGTCAGGAGGTTGAGGCCCTGAAGGATGCGCAGTTCTTCGGCATCGAGCGTGGAGAGCAGGGTGCGGACCGGTTTGCCTTCGTTCAGGAGCTTCAGCGAGGCTTCCATCAGCGGCAGTTGCGCCAGCGATTCCTTGTCCTTGCCGGTGGCGCGCTTGCGGGTCTGTTCCGTGCGGCGCTCAAGGCTTTCGAGGTCGGAAAGCATCAGCTCGGTCTCGATGGTTTCGGCATCGGCCACGGGGTTGATGCGGCCTTCGACGTGGGTAATGTCGTCATCCTCGAAGCAGCGCAGAACGTGAACCACGGCGTCCACTTCGCGGATATTGGCGAGGAACTGGTTGCCGAGGCCTTCGCCTTTCGATGCGCCGCGCACCAGGCCGGCGATGTCGACGAAGGAGATGCGGGTAGGGATGATTTCCTTCGAGCCGGCAATGTCGGCAAGGATTTTCATGCGCACATCAGGAACCGCCACTTCGCCGGTATTCGGCTCGATGGTGCAGAAGGGATAGTTGGCGGCCTGCGCCGCTGCCGTTTTCGTCAGCGCGTTGAAGAGAGTGGACTTGCCGACATTTGGCAAACCAACAATACCGCATTTGAAGCCCATGGCTTGAAACCTGTCCGTTTGAAAGAATTCGTTGAGGAGCCTTTTGCGGAAAGGGCAGGGCAAGGTCAAGCCCGCGGGCCGATTTGTGCGGGCAAAGCCCCTTTAATGGTGCGAAATTTCGGGCAGGCTTGCCGATGCTGCGGTTGCGGCGCAATATAAGCGGGTCAAGCGATCGATCTTTCGTCGTCAACGGGGTTTCCCATGAGCAACCGCGATGAGCGACAGGCACGGGCGACCATGATGAGTGACAGTCCTGTCGATCTCAAGCCAAAACCGAAAGTCAAACCGAAGCTGGAGCGGCCGAAGCTCTACAAGGTCATTCTGCTGAATGATGACTATACGCCGCGTGAGTTCGTTACCGTGGTGCTGAAGGCCGTGTTCCGCATGAGCGAGGAGACCGGCCACCGGGTGATGATGACGGCGCACCGCTTCGGCAGTGCGGTCGTCGTCGTCTGCGAGCGGGATATTGCCGAGACCAAGGCCAAGGAAGCGACCGATCTCGGCAAGGAGGCGGGATTTCCGCTGATGTTCACCACCGAGCCGGAGGAGTGAGCGTTAATCCTGCCTTATCTGAAAACCCGTCTTGTTCTGCACGAAGCCGCAGCTTTCGTAAAAGGCGTGAACCTCCGGGCGTTGTCGCCCGGTCAGCAGCATCACCTTGTAGCAGTTCGCCGCAAAAGCCGCCTCGACGGCATGGCGCACCACCGCGCGGCCATATCCGCGGCCGCGACGGTTTTCCAGCGTCACCACATTTTCGATAAGGGCGTAGGGACGGGCGGCGCGCGTCAGGTTCGGAACGATCTGCAGCGTCGCGGTGGCGACCGCTTCTTCGCCTTCGGTAGCAAGAAACACGGTCAGGCCCGGCTGGGCGAGCATGGCCGCAAAAGCCGTAGTCGCTTTTTCCGCTGTCATTTCCGGATCGGACGGATTGAGCGCCCGGTAAAGGTCAAGCAGGCCGGGCAGGTCGCGGGCTTCGGCTTCGCGCAGGACGATGGTCTCTGAAGACATTCGCGATCTAGTCCTTCTTGCCGAACATGCGCTTCAGCATTTCGGCCATGGGGCCGGTTTCCGGCAGTTTTTTCGGCTGGGCGCTGTTACGCGCCTGATGGATATGGGATTGCGCCGCGGGTCTGGCTGCCTTGGCCGGCTTCTCGGCTTCCGGCTTGCTGCCGGTGGCGAGCGCCAGCTTGTTCATCAGCTGCGAATCCTCGGCTTTCACCAGCATGGCGGCATTGTCGGCAATGGCGTCCAGAAGCGGATCGAGCCAGACCCGGTCGGCCTTGGCGAAATCGCCGAGGACGTGGCCATGCACCCTTTCCTTGTCGCCGGGATGGCCGATGCCGAGGCGCAGGCGGCGGTATTCCCTGCCGCAATGGGCGTCGAGCGATTTCAGGCCGTTATGACCGCCATGGCCGCCGCCCGTCTTGATGCGTGCGCGGCCGGCCGGCAGATCGAGCTCGTCATGAATGGCGATGATATCCGCCGGTGTGAGCTTGAAGAAGCGCATGGCTTCGCCGACGGATTCGCCCGAAAGATTCATGTAGGTGAGCGGCTTCATCAGCAGCACCTTTTCGCCGTCGATCTCGCCTTCGGAAATTTCCGCCTTGAATTTCTTCGACCAGGGCGCAAAGGAGGGCAGGCGCTGCAGCGCATCGACGGCCATGAAGCCGATATTGTGACGGTTTCCGGCATATTGTGCGCCGGGATTGCCGAGGCCTGCGATGATCTTCATGGGGCATGTCCGCGTTTTGCCTGATGATGCTGTTGTCACCACCCCGAAAAGCGCCGGCTGTCAATCCTTTTATGAATTTTGCAGCGGACGCCGAACCGGCCGCTTAGGGGCTGACGAGGTTGTAGCGGTCGAATATCCGCTGCTGCGTTCCATCGGCGATCAACCGGTCCAGCCGGGCCTGCAGTTTCGCGATCACCTCGTCGGGAACGCTTTTATTGCAGGCAAGGCCAAGCTGTTGCCGGGTCAGCGTCATCACCTCCCGGAAGGTGTTGGCGGGCAGGCCCTTGAAGGTGCTTTCAGACATGGGCATCAGGTCGATGCGGCCGGCTTTCAGCTTGTGCAGCGTGATCTCGAAATCTGCGCTGACATCCACCTGCGGGAAACCGAGCTTTTCAAGAAGCGCTTCGGTGTAGTCCCCGCGCTGGGTTCCCACCCGATATTTCTTGGCTTCATCGAGGCTGGAGGCTTCGATATTCGCCTTGCGGCGCGCCACCAGGATGTTGCGGTCGATATGGATCGGCGCCACCCATTTGAACAGCTTTTCGCGTTCCGGTGTTCTCGCCGCGGCGAAAACGCAATGCATGGCCTGTGTGCTGGCCAGTGCGATGGCCCGCGCCCAGGGCATGACGACGACCTCGTAGCTGGTGCCGGTATCCTCAAGCACCGTCTTGAGCTGGTCGAAATAGACGCCGTGCACACTGCCGTCGCTGGCCTGCAGATTGTAGGGCGGATAGACCTCGGTCGTCAGGAAAAGCTTGGCCGCGCTGGCCGGAGTGGCGAGAGCAAGAAAGATGAGGCAAAAGCGGATCAATCCCATGGCTCCCCCTGGAGGTTCACGCTTGCCGCGCCACGGCGCAGCCTTGTCCGGACGCCGTGTCGAGTGAGGTGATCAACCCTTCGACCGGTTGCGGGCGCGCGAAGAAATAACCCTGCCCGAAATCCGCGCCAATATCGCTCAGCAGTTCCTTCTGCTCTTCCGTCTCGACCCCCTCGGCAATGACGGCGCAATTCATCTTGTGCGAGATGGCGGCTATGCCCTCGACCAGCATGCGGTTGCGCTGCCTGATCTCCATCCTGTCGTCGCAGATCGAGCGGGTGAAGGACTGGTCGATCTTGACGATATCGACGGGGAAACGGCTGAGATAGCTGAGCGAAGAATAACCGGTGCCGAAATCGTCCAGTGCGATGCGGCAGCCGAGCTGGTGGATGGCGTTGAGGATCGCCCGGATTTGCGGGTCGTCCTTCATGATGACGGCTTCGGTGATTTCGATGACCAGTCGTCCGGGAAGAATGCCGTGGCGGTGCAGTACGCCGGCGATGCGCGTCGGCAACCCCGGTTCGAATTGCAGCGGCGAAAAATTCACCGCCACATAGGTCTGCTCCATGCCCGGCAGGCGCGACAGCCTGGCGAGATTGGCGATAGACTGATCGAGAATGACATTGCCGATGCGGTGAATGGTGCCGTTTTCTTCCGCAAGGCTGATGATCGCGGCGGGGGAGAGCAAGCCCTTATCCGGGTGGTTGAGGCGCAGCAGCGCCTCGAAACCCGCCGTCTGGCCGGTTGCGAGGTTTTGAATCGGCTGGAAATAGGCCTCGAACCAATCCTCTGAAAGCGCCTGCGCGATATCCCGCTCCAGTTCCGCATGTTCGCGCGCCCGGTCGGTGATCGAGCTGTCGAAGACCTGCGAGCCGTTCTTGCCGGTTCGCTTGCGGGTATACATGGCCATGTCGGCATTCTGCAAAAGCTCGGAGGCGCTCGCGGCATGCAGGGGATAGACCGCCATGCCGATGCTGGCGCTGAGGCGGATACTGTTGTTCTCGATCTCGAAGGGCGTGTCCAGCATGGCGCAGATGCGTTCGCAGAATTGCAGCGCGCGCTCTTCCACCTTGTCGCCGGCCAGCAATATGGCGAATTCATCGCCGCCCAGACGCGATGCGCTGTCCAGCGGCGTCAGCAGGGGTTCGATCTTCAGCGTGAATTGTCTGAGAACGGCGTCGCCCGCGGCATGGCCGAGATTGTCGTTGATCGCCTTGAACCGGTCGAGGTCGATGAACAGGCAGGCGAGTTCACTGCGGTTGCGGTCGGCTTCACGGATCTGCAGGTCGAGAATGGCCTCGAAGCCCTGACGGTTGAAGAGGCCGGTCAGGTGGTCGGAAATGGCCTGCTGGCGGTTGCGCTTTTCCGACTGGCGCAGTTCGGTCACATCGGTCATGACGCAGAGACATGTGCCGTCGCCGGAATCGAGGGGTTTTTCGAGGATGAGCGCATCCATGACGCTGCCATCCATGCAATGGAAACGCACGGTAATGCCGCTATTCGAGGCATCGGGCAAAGGATGCGCCGTCTTTCGCTGCTGGAACAGGGTCCTGTCATCGGGGTGAATGAGATCCGCGAAGTTGAGACCGAGTATCCGGGCGCGGTCATAACCGGTCGCCTCCACCCAGTAATCGCTGACGGCGGCAATACGGTCATGCCTGTCGAGCGAGAACAGCATGGCGGGCGTGCGGTTGTAGATTTCCGTCTTTCGCTCATGCGCGTTCTTGATCTCCAACTCTTCCTTTTCGAGCTGGGTCTGCATTTCGTTGAAGCTTTTCGCCAGCCGGCCGATTTCGTCCTTCGAGCGCCAGTCGACATGGTGGCGTGAACCGAGACGCCGTGTTGCCTCTATGGCGGCCGCCAGCCGCATCAGCGGGCGGATGACCATGAAGCGGTTACCTGCGATGGCGGCAAGAACGATGGTGAGGACGGCGAGGATGAAAATCGTGATGAAGGCCAGTTCGGTTTGGCTCAGGGAGGTCAGAAGGCTGACATCGTCGTAATAGACCGTCAGCTGCCCGACGGTGACGGAGCCCTTCGTGGTCTTGTAGGTCACCTCGCGGCTTGTCGAGGCCGCATCCTGAATGATATCGCTGCCGGCCGTCTGGACGATGTCGAGCTGGCCGGACGTATCCCTGACCTCGACCATCCGGATCATGGGGTCGGAGATGAGGGTGCCGGTAATCTGGTTTATGGTGTCGTCATCGAGATCCCACAGGGGCCGGGCAAGCGCCTGGGTATTTGTCGACAGCAGAATTTCAATATGGTTGCGCTGGCTACGAATGGCTTCGTGGTAGGAAAGCGTCAGCAAAAGCGTGAAGAGCGGGGCGACCACTGTGAGAAGTGCGCCGGAAACAATCGCGATAAAGCGACTTTCGACGGAATGAGCCATGTTCGATTGCAGCTACCCTTTGCCCCAAGACTTGCTGCGCCCCGTTTCGTCCGCTCCAACAGGTTTTACGTGGATTTCCGGCAAGAGCCGCATTTTCCCACATTATTTCTCAACCCGCCCGATGTTTCCACGACAGCGCAAGGGTATCGTTTCACGGAAGTGTTAATCGACACTGAAACAGGTCCCGCATCCCGCGAAGGCGGCGCGCTTTCTGGTTTTAAAGTTCATAAAAACTAAAAGGCCCGTTCCGAAAACGGAACGGGCCTCATTACTTCAAAGCTGTCAGGCCTTGCGGCCGCCGATTATTCCTCGGAAGCTTCTTCAGTCGTTTCTTCTGCAACGCCAGCGGCCGGAGCAACGATCGTCGCAATCGTGAAGTCACGGTCGGCGATCACAGGCGAGATGTTCTTCGGCAGCTTCACATTCGAAATGTGAACGTTGTCGCCGATCTTCAGGCCAGCGAGATCAACCGTGATGAATTCCGGAATGTCGTTGGCCGGGCAGTGGAACTCCACCGTGTGGCGAACGATGTTCAGAACGCCGCCGATCTTGATGTCCGACTTTTCTTCGTTGACGAAGTGAACCGGAACTTCGACGTTGACGAGCGTGTTGCCCGAAACGCGCAGGAAGTCGACATGCATGGTGAAGTCGCGGACCGGATCGAGCTGGTAGTCCTTCGGCAGAACCTTGATTTTCTGGCCGTCGACGTCGATGGTCGCAACCGTCGTCATGAAGCCGCCGGCGTGGATACGCTTGGTCACTTCATTGGTCGACAGGGCGATGGAAATGGGGGCCTGCTTGTCACCATAGATGACAGCGGGAATCAAACCGTTGCGGCGAAGTTCACGAGAGGACCCCTTACCAACTCGTTCGCGCGCCTCGGCCTTGAGCTCATACGATTCTTTGCTCATGGCAATTCCTTTCGAGGTTATATGGAGAGTTCATGCCGAACGAAGCGGCCTGAACCGGAGAGGCCCTGAAGCCATCCCGCCCGCGTTGCCTCCAAGGGTGTCTACACGGGTGCGGGCGCTATAATACAAACGGCACATAAAGACAAGGCCCGGATATTCTCGCGGCATACCATGTATTGATTTAATTAGTTTATTCTAATTCTCGTATATGGTGAGAAATTTAATTTATGCTTATCCATGCATATAAACCCGGTGAAAACTTGGCGAATGATAAGGCTACGCAAAATTCCAATGGCGTAGATAACAATGCTCAAAGTTCTCCAGTGCATTACCATCGATCATGACTATCGATACACCGCCGCTGCGGTCTTCGTCTGCATGCTGGGCAGTTTCGTTTCGATGCGTCTTTTTTCGAAGGCGCGTCTGGCGACGGGGGTGCAGAAGGTCAACTGGCTGTTTCTGGCGGGCGTCAATGGCGGGGCGGCGATATGGACCACCCATTTCGTGGCGATGCTGGGTTATGTCGCTGCCGGTGATGTGGGATACGATCCCTATCTGACCGGGCTGTCGCTTCTCATCGCCATTGCCACAACGACGGCCGGCTTCGGCATTTCCGCCTATGGCGGGCGCAGCGTGCTGGTGGAAGCCGGCGGGATCATTCTCGGCCTCGGCATTGCGGCCATGCATTACACCGGCATGGCGGCCTATAATGTTCAGGGCATGATCTTCTGGAACCCGGCCTATGTCATCGCTTCGCTGGTGCTGGGGGCGGTGCTGGGCGCCATCGCGGTCAATCGCATCTCCCGGCCTCTCACCCGTTTCTGCCAATATGGCGCGGTGGCGTTTCTCATCCTGGCCATTGCTTCGATGCATTATACCGGCATGGCGTCGATGTCCTTTGCCTTCGACCCGCGCATTGTCATTCCTGAAAACCTGCTGCCGCCGGCCATCATGGGCGGAGGGGCGATTGCGGTGACGCTGCTGCTCCTGGCGCTCGGGCTTTCCACCTATGTCATCGACGCCCAGTCCACCCAGCAGGCGGTCGCCCGCTATCGTCATCTTTCGCTGCACGATCCGTTGACGGGCATTCCCAACCGGGCGGCGTTCATCGAACATCTCAACCGCCGTACGCGCCATCTTTCCCTGGGCGCACATACGGCGCTTCTGTCCATCGATCTCGACCGTTTCAAGGAAATCAACGACGTGCATGGTCATGCGGCGGGCGACGCCGTGCTGCGGGCCATCGCCGACCGCGCGAGTTCCGTGCTGAAGGCCGGGGAGTTCCTGGCGCGCATGGGCGGCGATGAATTCGTGGCGATGACCCATTCCTATTATACCCGTTCCGACGGCGCGGAATTCGCCCAGCGGCTGATCGAGCAGATCAGCCGGCCGGTGGAATGGAATGGGCAGACATTTTCGGTTGGCGCAAGTGTGGGCATATCGGTCCGCAATACCGGCTCCATCGATGCCGATACGCTGATGGCGCAGGCGGATGTCGCCATGTACCGGGCAAAAAGCGGCACTTCGGACACGATATGCTTTTACGACAAATCCATGGACGAGGCCGCGCGTGAGCGCAACGTGCTTGCCGTCGCCATGCGCAGCGGTCTCACCAACAAGGAATTCGAGCTTTATTATCAGCAGCAGAACGACACCAGAAGCGGCAGCATCGTCGGTTTCGAGGCGCTTTTGCGCTGGAACCGTCCCGAACGCGGCATGGTCTCCCCGGCCGAATTCATTCCGATCGCCGAACAGACCGGTTTCATCGTCGAGCTGGGCGAATGGGTTCTGAGAGAAGCATGCGCGCAGGCGGCCCAGTGGAAAAAATCGCTCGCCATTGCCGTGAATGTCGCGCCGCAGCAGCTTGCGGACAATGATTTTCCCGAAAAGGTGGAGAAAATTCTCGCCGATACGGGGCTTGCGCCGGAAAGGCTCGAGCTGGAAATCACCGAAGGCAGCATCATCGCCGACCATCGCCATGCGCTTGTCACCATCCGCAAGCTCAAGGCGCTCGGCGTCAAGATCGCCATGGATGATTACGGCACGGGTTATTCCTCGCTATCGACGCTTCAGAGCTTCCCCTTCGACAAGATCAAGATCGACCGCGCCTTCATCGATGGTCTGTCGACCAACGTGCAGTCCGAGGCTATCGTTCGCTCGACGCTCATTCTGGCGCACAGCCTCAATATTCCCGTGCTTGCGGAAGGGGTGGAGACGAAAGCCCATGTCGAATTCCTGCGGCGCGAGGGCTGCTTGCAGGTGCAGGGCTTCTTTTTCGGTAAGCCCGGACCGTTGACCTCCATCGCCAATCTTGTGGACGATACGTTCCTCTCGGATGAGGATGAAACGGAAGTGACGGCCAGCCGGCGTTATTTCAAGGCGGTTCGATAGGCTGGCGCAGCCCGCGGTTGCGCCCGGCAATGCCGGTCGCGAAGTTTTTTGTTGAAACATGAACGCTTCCAGCGCACCATCGCCGAAAAGCTTTGGGAGGAGCGCATGCCGACTGACATCGCCCATGCGGAACGCGTGTATGAAACCGCGCGCCACCGTTCCGCAGCCGCAAGTTCTCCGATTATCGCCTCATGGCGCCGCTGCATGGTCAAACATCATCTCGCACCGGAGGAGAACCGCAAGCCGGTCTTTCTCAGCGAGTATGAATTCCGCCGCGCTCGTGAAAGCGCCGCCGGCCTGATCGCCGAAAGCACGGATGAACTCGACCGCATTTTCCAGAGTGTCGGCAAATCCGGCTGCTGCCTGCTTTTGACCGACGCACAGGGCGTTGCGCTGGAACGGCGCGGCGCGCCCGGCGACGACCGCGATTTCCGTGCTCTCGGCCTCTGGTCCGGCGCGGTCTGGAGCGAAGCGAGCGTGGGCACCAACGGCATCGGCACGGCGCTCGTGGACGAGCGCTCGGTAGTGGTCTATCGCGACCAGCATTTCTTCACGTCGAATACGGAACTCTGCTGCACCACGGCCCCCATTCGCGATCATACCGGCCGGGTGACGGGCGCACTCGATATTTCCACCTGCCGCGACGACATCAACGAGATGACCTTCTCCTTCGTCACCCAGGCTGTGAAGGATGCGGCGCAGCGTATCGAGGGCAATCTTTTCCGCCGCGCCTTTCCCGGCGCACGCATCGTCGTCGTGCCGAGCGGGTTCGGTGCGGCGTTGTCGCTGCTGGCCGTGGATCAGGACGACCTCGTGCTCGGCGCAACCCGCGCCGCACGCCTTGCGCTGAAGCTTGATGATGCCCGCATCGCGCAGGGGCTGCCCGCCGCTGATGTTCTTCAGGAACAGCGCCACGACAGCGGTTCCGACCTTGCGGAAGCGGAACGTTCGGCGCTTCGCCGCGTGTTGTCGCGCACCAACGGCAATGTCACGCAGGCGGCTTCCCTGCTCGGTATCAGCCGCGCCACACTTCACCGCAAGATGAAGAAATTCGACGTGCATTAAGGCTTGCACGGGCGCGATCCGGCCGATGGTGCCGGATTGGCGAGGCTTTGTCGCAGATGTGAGACAATGTGCGCTGCGGAACCGCGCGGCCCCTCTACCGAACAACGCCATCTGGGCCCACCTTCCTGCCATGCGGTCCGCTGCGGATCGTTTTCATCAGGGAGGATGAAATCATGAACATTCAGGTTCAGCAGAAAGCCGGCGAAGCGCCCTTCAAGCTGAAATACGGCAATTACATCGGCGGCAAATGGGTGGAGCCGAAATCCGGCCGCTACATGGATAATCTTTCGCCGGTCACGGGCCACAAGATCTGCGAAGTGCCGCGCTCGGATGCGGCCGATATCGAGTTCGCGCTCGATGCCGCCCACAAGGCCCGCGACAAATGGGGCAAGACGAGTGTGACGGAACGCTCCAATATCCTGCTCAAGATCGCCCAGCGCATCGAGGACAATCTCGATCTCATCGCCCGGGCCGAAACCTGGGACAATGGCAAGCCGCTGCGCGAAACCACCAATGCGGATATTCCGCTCGCCATCGATCACTTCCGTTATTTCGCGGGCTGCATCCGCGCCCAGGAAGGCACCATCGGCGAGATCGACAACGATACCGTCGCCTATCACTTCCATGAGCCGCTCGGCGTCGTCGGCCAGATCATTCCGTGGAACTTTCCGATCCTGATGGCCGCGTGGAAGCTCGCACCGGCGCTCGCCGCCGGCAACTGCGTAGTGCTGAAGCCGGCCGAGCAGACACCGGCTTCCATTCTTATCGTGATGGAGCTGATTGAAGACCTGCTGCCGCCCGGCGTCCTCAACATCGTCAATGGCACGGGCCTCGAAGCCGGCAAGCCGCTGGCGCAGAGCAACCGCATCGCCAAGATCGCGTTTACCGGCTCCACTTCGGTCGGCAAGGAAATCATGCGTTATGCGGCTGACAACGTCACCAACATCACGCTGGAGCTGGGCGGCAAGTCACCGAACATCTTCTTTGCCGATGTGATGAACGAGGACGACGCCTTCCTCGACAAGGCGCTCGAAGGTTTCGCCTTCTTCGCGCTCAATCAGGGTGAGGTCTGCACATGCCCTTCACGCGCACTGGTGCATGAATCGATCTATGACCGTTTCATGGAAAAGGCGATCAAGCGCGTTCAGGCCATCAGCCAGGACGATCCGCTCAATCCGTCGACCATGCTGGGCGCGCAGGCCTCGCAGGAACAGTTCGACAAGATCATGAGCTATCTCGATATCGGCAAGAAGGAAGGCGCCAGGGTCCTGACCGGCGGCGACCGCAAGACGCTCACGGGCGACCTGAAGGATGGTTACTACATCCAGCCGACGGTCTTCGAGGGCAACAACAAGATGCGGATTTTCCAGGAGGAAATCTTCGGCCCTGTTGTTTCCGTCACCACCTTCAAGACGGTGGAAGAAGCGCTCGAAATCGCCAATGACACGGTTTACGGTCTGGGTGCGGGTGTCTGGAGCCGTGACACCAACATCGCCTATCGGGCTGGCCGGGGCATCGAGGCGGGCCGCGTCTGGACGAATTGCTATCACGTCTATCCGGCGGGCGCTGCCTTCGGCGGTTACAAGCAGTCGGGCATCGGTCGCGAGACCCACAAGATGATGCTCGACCACTACCAGCAGACCAAGAACCTGCTGGTTTCCTACAGCCCGAACAAGGTTGGCTTCTTCTGAGGTCCTCCCCGGAAGCCGGCGGGGGGCTGTGGTGCCAGGCCGCCGGCGTGTTCCCAGGGGCTTCGGCCCCTGGGAGCCCGGTTGAAAACAAAAGGGCCGGAGGTTTGCCTCCGGCCCTTTTTTGTTGCGGGTCAGGCCGCGTAACGCTGGCTGTGCTGTCGGGTATGGCCCACCGAGAACTGCCCTACCTGTTCGGTCAGGCCATCCGCCTCGCTTGCCAGCGAGAAGGCCGAAGCCGTGGTTTCCTCCACCATCGCCGCATTCTGCTGCGTTACATGGTCGAGTTCGTTGACGGAGGCGTTGATCTCGCTGAGGCGGCCGGACTGTTCGCGCGAGGCCGTGGCGATCTCACCGATCTGGTCGTTGACCGACTGGATGCGTTTCTGGATCTGCTCGAGGCTTTCGCCCGTCTTCAGCACCAGGGCTACGCCGCTTTCCACATCGCCCGCCGAGGTGGCGATCAGCGTCGTGATGTCACGGGCGGCGGCGGCCGATTTCTGGGCAAGCTCACGAACCTCCTGCGCCACCACGGCAAAGCCCTTTCCGGCTTCACCGGCGCGCGCAGCTTCCACACCGGCATTCAGCGCCAGAAGATTGGTCTGGAAGGCGATCTGGTCGATGACATCGATGATCTGGCGGATCTTGGCCGACGAGGTCTCGATGCGTTCCATCGCGACGATCGCTTCCTTCACGACGGCCGTGGACTTGTGCGCATCCTGCATCGTGCCGGCCGTCGCCTCGACGGCGACATTGCAGCGCGACAGTGAGAGATTGACGGCCTGCGTCATGTCTCCGAGTGCTGCTGCCGCCTCTTCAAGGGCTGCGGCCTGGCGCTCGGTGCGCCGCGACAGGTCTTCCGATGCGCTTTTCAGTTCGCCGGAACCGGAGCGGATGGTGTTGGCGCTTTCGCCGATATTGGAGATCGTCGCTTCCAGCCCGGCCATGGAGTTGTTGAAATCGATGCGCAGATGATCGAGCGACGGCACGAAAGATTTCTCGATGCGGAGATCGAGCCTGCCGGCCGCGAGATTGGCGAGACCGGTCGCAAGCGCATCGACAGCCTCTTCCAGCTCCCTGGCGCTTCTTGCCTTTTCCATCTCCCGCTGGGCCCGCTCTTCATCCAGTTCCTCGCCCTTGCGGTGGGCGTCCGCTTCCATGCGTTGCTTGTCCAGAATGCCCTGGCGGAAGGATTCCAGCGCACGCGCCATGGTGCCAATCTCATCGCCGCGGGAAACGGCCTTGATCTCGATATCGTTTTCGCCGCCGTTGAGGCGCTCCATCAGTCCAGCGAGACCGGTCAGCGGCCTGGTGAGGCTGGCGGATACGAAAATGCCGATGAGTGTCATGATCGCGAGAACAGCAAGTGTTGCAAGCGTTGCCCAGAAGGCCAGTTCGTTGGCGGCGGCGAGAACCTTGCTCTCCTGCTGGCCGATGGCCAGAAGATGTTTCTGTCCAAAAACGGAGACCGGGCGATAAGCGTAGAAGATGTTGCCTGCGGGCGTCTGCGCCATCACGGTGCCATCCCCGCTTGTGCCCGAAAGGGCCGCAAGGCTTTCGGAAACCGCGGCATCCGCACCGCCCGAGAGCACACCCGCCCGGCGTTTGCCGTCGGCGCTCAGAAGAACGGCGTCGTCGATGGTCTTGCCGGTTTCTTCAGGTGTCACCACCGCGCCGATGCGGTCGGCCGCAATGCGCATGATGACGGCGCCCTTGCGCTGCAGCTGCCCCCAGTTGGAGACGGCGAGCGGCATGCCGATCATGGCCGAATCATCGGCGCCGCCGCTGAAGCCGGTGGTGCTGACGACGCCGTCCTTGCCGGCTTCGATGCGCTCGAACAGTTCCTTGATCGCGGCGTTCTGCGGTTCCGTCACGCTGGTCAGGAAGTTCTTGCCCTTGGTCACGGAATAGATAATGAGGCCGGTCTTGTCGATGACGTAGATATCGCTGACCCGGGTGTTGCGCCAGACGCTGGCGATGGTGGCGTTGATCGTTGCATGGCGGATGGCGTAAAGCAGCCGCAGCCCTTCGCCGTTGAAGGAAGCGCGCTCCTCCTCGGAGACGCCCTCGCGGCGGAATGCCTGGATGATCGCATCCTTTTCCGTCGGCACCACATTGGTCATGGTTTCCAGCGCCTGGGCGATTGCGGCATTTTGCGACAGTTCGGAAATGCTCTGTTCGACACGCAAAGTATAGGCGTCAAGCTGCTTCGACTGGTTGCTTGCAACCGTTTCGAGCCTGATTTTGCTGGCGTCGATCAGGCCCGATTTGCCCGTCTCGTAGGACAACAATCCCACGGACAAGCACGAAACCAGCGTTGCGCCCGTGACGAGCGCTGCGAATTTAGCCTTTATTGACAATGACTTAGCTTTGACAGCAGTCGGATTTACATCCGGCATCCTGTTTCCTCCCCCCAAAAAACGTGACCGCAATGTGGCAAAAATTGCTTACGGTCGCGTTAAAAGCGCGGGGAATTGTACGATTATTTCCCGCATACCGTGAGAAAATAACCGGCCGCGACCGACGCCTCTTCCGTAATAAAACTGCAATAGAACGGGCGCATATCGGGTGAAGTTCAACGGCTGTTCATATTCATGCAAGCTTTTCGCGCTTCTTCTCTCGCCACTATCAATGATGTCTGCGGAATGCGTGCGGACGGATATGACGGAGCCAGCGTGCAGCCCAGCCCGGATTTCGCCGTTGTCGTGCCCATGCACAATGAGGAAGCGAGCGTGGAAACGCTCGTGGCGGAGATCGTGGCCGCGTGCCAGCCGGTCGGCGTTTTTGAGATCGTGGTGGTGGACGATGCCTCTTCCGACGGTACGGTAAATGCGGTGCTTTCGCTTGGCGACCGTTATCCCATGCTGCGGCTTGTCCGGCATGACCGCCAGGGCGGTCAGTCGGCGGCGATCCACAGCGGCGTGCAGGCGGCGCGTGCGCCTGTTATCTGCATGCTTGACGGGGACGGGCAAAACCCGCCGGACAATCTGCCCGCACTCCTTGCGCCGCTTCTCGCCGCCAATGCGCCGAACCGGCTCGGCCTCGTGGCGGGGCAGCGCGTCGGCCGGCGCGATACGTTGGGTAAACGCCTTTCCTCCCGCTTCGCCAATGGTTTGCGCGCCCGCATCTTGAAGGACGGCACGCGCGATACCGGCTGCGGCCTCAAGGCCTTCCGTCGCGACGCCTATCTTTCCTTGCCCTATTTCGATCATCACCACCGCTATTTCCCGGCGCTGTTCAACCGCGACGGCTGGCAGGTCGCCCATGTCGACGTCACGCACCGGGCGCGGCTGCACGGGAATTCCCATTACACCAATATCGGCCGCGCGCTTGTCGGCATTCACGATCTGATCGGCGTCGCCTGGCTGCTGCGCCGGCGCAAGCGCTCAAGCTGGGCTGAAACTTTCAAAACGGAGACATTGCCGTGAATGCACCGGCTATATGGTCCATGCTGCATGTGAACAGCTGGAAGGAATTCATCTGGGTCTTGACCGGTTTCATGGGGCAGATGCTGTTCACCATGCGCTTTCTGGTTCAATGGATTTCGTCGGAACGGGCAAATCGCTCGGTTATTCCGGTGGCCTTCTGGTATTTTTCCGTTCTTGGCGGCCTTGTGCTGCTCTCTTATGCCATCTGGCGACGCGATCCGGTCTTTATTCTGGGGCAGGCTTCCGGCCTCTTCATCTATGCCCGAAATCTCTGGTTGATCCATGCAGAACGCCGCCAGCATGCATGACGGGGCGATCCTGCCTTATGCGCAGGCCGGCGATGAGCGGCGATGGCTGACATTCGCGCTGGCAGCGATTGTCCTCGTGACGGGGCTGCGCGTTCTGGGGCTCGCCTTCAACCGCACCGATCTTTTCGTCGATGAGGCGCAATATTGGCTATGGGGCAGGGAAATGGCGCTTGGCGCCTATTCCAAGCCGCCGCTGATCGGCTGGCTCATTCGCGCGGCGACCATTCTCGGCGGCGGCGAGGGCACGTTTCAGGTGCGGCTGGCCGCACCCGTGGTGCATGGCGTCGCGGCGGTGGCCATCCTTGCGCTCGGGCGGATGATCTATGATGTCAGGCTGGCCTCGCTGGCCGCCCTTATCTATCTGACCTTGCCGGCCGTGACGCTCGGCAGCCTGCTGATCTCGACCGATACGCCGATGATGCTGTTCATCGTGCTGTCGATGATATCAGTGCGGAAGCTTGCGCTGGCCCGCGGCGAGGGCAGGCCGGCGCTTGGCTGGAGCATCGCTCTCGGCCTCTGCTTCGGCCTCGGCCTGATGTCGAAATATGCGATGATCTATTTCCTGCCCTGCTTCATCGCCGCCGGCTGGCTTTGCGCGGCGTGGCGCATCCGGCTGCGGGATGCGGCGATTGCCGTGCTGGTCTGCGCCGCCGTCATCGCCCCCAATCTGTGGTGGAACGCGGCGCATGACTTCATGACCGCACGCCATACGGCTGACAATGCGAACTGGAATGGCGTCCAGCTGAAGATCGGTTCCGCGCTGGAGTTCTTCTTCTCGCAGGCGGGCGTGGTCGGACCATTCGTTTTCGTCGGCATGATCGTCGCGACAATCCGCGCGAAGAGCGCTGAAAGCCGGGCGCTGGTCGCTCTTTCGGTGCCGATCGTTCTCTTGATCACCGCGCAGGGCTTGATGTCGCGGGCGCTGGCCAACTGGGCGGTGGGCGCCTATGCCGCCGGTGTGCTTCTGGCGGTGCCGGTACTGGCGTCGCGGCGCTGGCTCACCGTGTCCAGCCTCGCGCTCGGCGGCATCGTGGCGGTCGCACTGCCGCTGATGACCATTGCCGGAACGGAGCTTCGCCTGCCGAGCGGCGAGCTGGCGATGAAGCGTTATCTCGGCCGCTCAGAGCTTGTGTCGACCGGTCTGTTACGGGCACGCGAGGCGGGGGCGGATGCCATCGTCGCGACGGATCGTTCCATATTGGCAGAGCTTTTTTATCAGTTGCGGGATGAAAAACAGGTGCTGACGCGTGCATTGCCGGAAACCGGCGTGCCTTCCAGCCACTATGCGCTTCTTTACCCGCTGAAAGCCGGCGAGGCGAAAAATCCCCTGTTTCTGGCGAGTGCGGATGGCCTGCCGGCCTGCCTTGCCGGCGAGGCGCCGGTTGCCCGCTGGATCGCCGGGCCAGGTTTCCTCGAGGGCAGGGAAATCGGCCTCTGGCGCCTGCCGCCGCAATGCATGCCGGAGGGCAGCAATGGATAATGATCTTTCGCATATGCGGATCACGATCTGGCTGACGCTCGCCACATTGGCGCTCGTCATCCTGTTTGCAACCTTTCCCTCCATCGATCTCAAATTCTCCGCGCTGTTTTTTTCTCCCGTGGGGCAGCCATGGTCCGGCCGTGAACCGTTTCCCGAATGGCTGCGGGACACGCTGCGCGAAGGCACGGAGCTTGCCACGCTTCTGGCCTTCATCGTCCTTGTCGGCAATCTGCGGCTGGGTACCTTGCAGCGAACCGGCTGGCGTGTCTGGGCCTTTCTGTGCGGGCCGGTGATCCTCTGCGCCGGGCTTCTCGTCAACGGTGTGTTGAAGGCGACCATCGGTCGGGCGCGCCCGTTCAGCGTTACAGAATTCGGTGGGCAGCAGCTTTTCACGCCGCCTTTCCAGTACAGCACGCAATGTTATTCGAACTGTTCGTTCTCTTCCGGGGAAACCGCGCTGATCGCCAGTTTTTTCCTGCCGCTCTGCGTGCTTGTCTGGCACCGCCTGCAATGGCGTGGCCGGTTCGTGATGGGAAGCATTGCCGCCGGTACGATCACCCTGATGTCCGGTCTGCGCATCGCGGCCGGTGGGCATTTCCTCAGCGATGTGGTGATGTCCATCCTGTTTTCCGCCCTTACCACCCTGTTTCTCTACCGGGCACTGGCGATAAGCCGCCATCGCCAGCTGTTCACCGGCGACGCCGTCTCGGCCGATACGGCCAGCATCTGGCGCAATGGCCGCCATGCCATCCTTACCCGCGTTCGGCGCTGGTGGCCGAAAATCAAGGCGGCGGTCTCCCGGCTGCAGCGGCCTCCGGATGCGGGGACGGCCTCGTCTTGAGAAGAAGTTGTGCGACGTCATCGATGTGAATGGCGAGCCTGCCGGACGCTGCCGCGTCATCCTCAGGCCTGTCCCGGGAATCTGCAACCGATTGATGTCGTTGACGTGATACATCCATGGGGAAAGCCCGAAGGACGCCGTTGCGAAAATGCCCGGCGCCGCGCCCGACCGCAGCTGGGCGGGCGCGAGCATGACGGCCGAGGTTTCTGAAGCTCTTTAGTCGAACAGGCCGGAAACTGACTGTTCCTGCGCGGTGCGGTTGATCGCTTCGCCGAGCAGGCCTGCGGTGCTGACCACGCGGATGTTATGCGCGGACTGAACGCTGGTGGTCGGCTGGATGCTGTCTGTGATGACGAGTTCGCGCAGCTTCGAAGAGGCCACGCGGGCAACCGCGCCGCCGGAAAGCACGCCGTGGGTGATATAGGCGGTGACGCTGGTCGCGCCCTTTTTCAGCAGGGCTTCAGCAGCGTTGCAGAGGGTGCCGCCGGAATCGACGATGTCGTCGATGAGGATGCAGTCCTTGCCGGAAACATCGCCGATGACGTTCATGACCTCGGATTCGCCCGGACGGTCACGGCGTTTGTCGACGATGGCCAGAAGACAGTCGAGACGCTTGGCGAGTGCACGGGCGCGGACCACGCCGCCGACGTCTGGCGAAACGACCATGACATTGTTGGTGTCGTAATGGTCCTTCACGTCGCGGGCGAGAATGGGCGCTGCGAAGAGGTTGTCGGTGGGAATATCGAAGAAGCCCTGGATCTGGCCGGCATGAAGATCGAGGGTGAGGACGCGGTCGGCGCCGGCTTCGGTGATCAGATTGGCGACGAGCTTGGCGGAAATCGGGGTTCGGGGGCCGGCCTTGCGGTCCTGGCGAGCGTAACCGAAATAGGGAAGCACCGCGGTAATGCGCTTGGCAGAGGAGCGGCGCATGGCGTCGATCATGATGAGCAGTTCCATCAGATGATCATTTGCCGGGAAGGAGGTGGACTGGACGATGAAAACGTCTTCGCCGCGCACGTTCTCGCTGATTTCTACGAATATTTCCTGGTCAGCAAACCGCTTTACAGTGGCATTTCCGAGAGGAACATTAAGATACTTGCAGATCGCTTCGGCAAGGTGCCGGTTCGAATTGCCTGCGAAAACCTTCATTGCGGCCGCCTGTTTCCATGCCATCGCCTTGCGTCACGGGGCTCAATCCACCGTAACCAAGCGTCGTTCAAGGGGAGGAACATCCGGCTGAAAAGCCTTTGCCGGATACGCCTTGTTGCCATGCGCGCCTTAATAGCGCTGTTGCTTCCGATTGCAAGAGGACTCCGCGCTTTCGCAATGATTTTCGTGAAATCTCTGTGACTTCTCCCGCCGTTTCACCTCATCCGCGTTGAGATTGCTTCCAGGATGAATAATCGTTGAGTGTTTTTGCGGCGATATCCTGCATGACCCTGTCGGTCACCGCCGCCCATGGATCGCTGCCTTTTGACGCCACCGTTTCCTGCCCCTGCAGGCGGTGAAGCCGCACGCCATTGGCATCGAGAATGTCCCAGACGTAGATGATATTCACCTTGCCGCCATCGGCGAAGGCGGAGAAATATCCCTTCAGGATGTTTTCGGCCGAATTGTCGTTGGAAGCGCGGATGGTGAGCCCCTTCGCCCGCGCTTCGGCTCCGAGCTGGCGTGACAATGGCGTCACCGCCTGCACGGGCGCGCCGATGATCGGTAGGAAGCGGATGGAATTTGCGGAAGAGGCGGGCGCAAGCGATGCCGTCTGCTGCGCCGGCGCGGCAGCGGGGGACTGAGTCGCGGGTTGGGCCTGGCCGAGCGGTTCGCCATACTGGTTGCCGCTGGATAGCGCCTGTGCCTGCGCCTGCAACGAGTTCTGCGGCGCATAGGCGGGAACGGAGGTTGCTGTTGCCGGAGCGCCTGCGGGCGCGCTGTCGGCAGCGGCGGCCATCCGGTCGAGATCGCCCTGGGTCACGGGTGTCGATTGCGAGGTATTATGGCCGACATCTACCTGAGGTGTCAGCGCTTCCGTCGTGTTGCAGCCTGACAGGGCCAGCACCAGCGCTGGAACGATGACGGCCGGAAAAAGGGGGGCGAACCCCGTCCGGTTCATGCGATTTTCCCTCTCATGTTCCGCTCCTTCTTGCCCAAGGTGGCGCAATGTAAGGGCGGTTTTCCCGCTCTGTCAAACCCGGCGGCGATTTAAGCTGTGAGAAGATCGAGGTTGTGGCGCGAGAGCGGCTCCGGCGCGCCGTCTGTGGTCAGATAGGTCTGGCCGAGCGTCATGGCCGTGCCGGAATCGGAATCCATCACGATCATATGCACGAAGAGCGTCATGTCGGCGCTGATCTCCTGCGGATTGCCGGCGTGGAACATCTGATGCTCCATCCAGGACGGCGAAAAGCGCGCACCCAGCGAATAACCGCAGGAGTTCAGCCGGTGGCGGGTCAAGCCGCGCTCGTCCATCACGCGGGCATGCACGTCGAAGACATCGCCAAAGGTCTTGCCGGGCCGCAGCACCTCCTCGATAGCGGTGAGGTTTTGCAGGCAGGCGCTGTAAAGCTCCTTCTGGCGGAAATCCTGTTCACCGATCACCACCGTGCGCATCATGGCGGCATGGTAATGGGCGCTGACACCGGCCCATTCCAGCGTCAGCTGATCCTTGGCGTCGAGCCTGCGGCGGCCGGCCTTGTAACGGCACAGCAGCGCATCCGCGCCGGAACCGACGATGAATTCATTGGCGGGGTAATCGCCGCCGCCGGCCAGAACCGCTCCCTGCATCGCTGCGAGAATTGCGGCCTCATCCGCGCCGGGCTTGATGAGCGGCAACGCCGCGTCCAGCGCCGCATCGGCCAGCTGGCCCGCCTTGCGCGCATGGGCGATCTCGGCCGGGCTTTTGACGAGCCTGAGGGTGCTGACCAGATAGGAAGCGTCGCTCATCTGGCAGAAGCTGGCGAGCTGGTTGTCCAGCAGGCGGGCGACGCGGCCGGTCATGCCGTGGGTGTCGTATTCGACGCCGACCTTCGCGCCGAGCAGGTCGAGATCGCTCAGCAGGTTTTTGAGGTCGAGCGTCGGGTCGGCATTGGGCCGGTCGACCCAGATAAGGATATTTTCGATGATGGAGGTGTTGCGGGCCTGACGCAGATCCGCCGAGCGGGTCAGAAGCGTCATGGAACCGTCCGACTTGACCACCAGCGTCTGGAAGAAGCAGTAGCCGAATGTGTCATAGCCGGTCAGCCAGTACATGCTTTCCTGCGCGAAAAGCAGAAGCGCGTCCAGCTTCTCCTCGGCCATTTTCGCGAGCAGCCGCTCGCGGCGGGCATCGAATTCCGAAAGCTCGAAATGCAGGGCCATGTCAGTCCTCCAGAATTGCGATTGCGGAAATCTGCCGGCCGTAATCGGGTTCGGCGCGATGGGTGGTGCGGCGATAGGAATAGAAGCGTTCTTCGTCCGGATAGGTGCAGAGGCCGAGATTTTCCGCCTTCACGCCGGCTTTGGTCAGGCGGTCGATGGTGAACTGCTTGAGGTCGAACAGCGCGTGGCCTTCCTTCTCTGTTTTGGCGAAATAATCCGCGTAGGCCGGATCGATATCGGTGAAACGCGCCACATATTCCGGCCCGACCTCGTAATTGCTCTGGCTGATGGAGGGGCCGAGCGAGGCGGCGATGCGCTCGCGGCTGGCGCCGAGCTTCGTCATGGTCTCGATGGTGTTTTCGAGCACGCCGAAGAGCGCGCCCTTCCAGCCGGCATGGGCAGCGCCCACGACGCCGGCTTCCGCATCGGCAAACAGGATCGGGCCGCAATCGGCGCTCAGCACGCCAAGCACGAAACCCGGCGTCGCCGTCACCATGGCATCGGCCTGCGGGCGATTGCCGTCATAGGTTTCATCGACCACGAGGACATCGGCAGAATGGATCTGGTGCACGGTGGCGAGGCGCTCTGAGGACAGGCCGAACCATTGTGTCACGCGCCGGCGGTTTTCCTGCACCTTTTCGGGTTCATCATGGGAGCCGAGGCCGACATTGAGGCCCTGATAAAGCCCTTCGGAGACGCCGCCCTGCCGGGTGAAAAAGCCGTGGCGGACGCGGTTTTCACCGAGGGCGACGAGCAGGGGACTCTGGATGGGGAGCGGCAGCGTTGCGTTCTGCATGGTGTGGGAGTTCCTTGGAGAATATCGCTGTTGGCCAGTGGAATAGGGTTGAGCGAGATGTTTCCTGTTGCCGCGGCGTTGCACGGCGTGTGTGATGCAGTGTGCCTGCTTCGTGTGTCGCGGCGATGTTGGCCCAGAGGTTATTGCGCTGTCAATCCACCGCGCGAAACGGCAGGAGATGTAGCGCGGGACTTGAAACGGCGATGACCTTGAAAAGTTCCCCCATCTTGCCGGCGCCTTCGCCGGCGAGGCGGTTCACCGCTTCGGCGATTTCCAGCGTCTGGTCGGGCGTGGCCTTGGCGGCAAGGGCGGCCGCGCGTTCCTTGAGGCCGAGGCCATAGAGAAAATCGCCCTGCCGCAGCGTGCCGTTGACATGCACGCCGGTTGCTTCGGCTGTTTTCACGAGGCTTTCGAAATCGACATGGCTGGTGAGGTCGGCTTCGCCGGGATGGGCAAGCGCCGGGTCGAAGGCGTGGTTGCGCATGGCCTGCAGCGTATCGCCATAACCGGCGACCAGATGGCCGTAATCGATGGCGAGCGCCGTGCCGCCGTGGGCGGAGAGGCGCTGGCAGATCGCGGTCATCACGGCTTCGCGGGCGGGTGAAACCTCGAATATGGTACCGGGAGGCTGGCGTTCCGGCTGGGGCGGCAGCAGGCTTGGGTCTATGCCGGCAATGCCCGTCGAAAAGACGAGTTCGTCATTGGCGTCGAGGCTGACCACGCGCTCTCGAAAGCCCTGCGGCGTCTTCACGAATTGCCGGATCGGAATGGCGTCGAAAAGTTCGTTGGCGACGAGGAGCAGGAAGCCCTCCGGCACATCGTCGAAACTGTCGTGCCAGGTCAGCCTGCCCGAATGGGCGGCCAGAGTTTCTTTCTGGATGGCGGAAAGGCGGGGGCTGGTTTCGACCAGATGCACCCGCATCGTCTCGTAAAGCGGCGGGGCGATGCGGCGGATCACACGCAGCATGTCCGACATCATGGTGCCGCGGCCGGGACCGATCTCCACCAGTTGCGTTTCCACGGGCGCACCGTGTCTTTGCCAGGCATGGACCACGAAAACCCCGAGCATCTCGCCGAAAAGCTGGCTGACTTCAGGCGCGGTGATGAAATCACCCGAACGGCCGAAGGGTTCGCGGCTTCTGTAATAACCGTGTTCAGGATCGGCGAGGCAGAGCGAGAAGTAGTCGGTAACGCTGAGCGGACCGTTGAGCCGGATAAGGGATTTGATGCGTTGCGCGAGCGGTGTCGTCATGGGTAATCATACCGTTCAGGCGATTTTTGCCGCGCTGCGCGCCCGCAGGATGGCCCACAGGCCGAGAGCGAACATCGGCGTGGAAAGCACCATGCCCATGGTCAGCCAGTTGCCGGCGAGATAACCGATCTGGGCGTCCGGCTCGCGGAAGAATTCCACGAAGATGCGCGACAGCGCGTAACCGCAGACGAAGATGCCGGTAACGACGCCGGGCGTTTTCAGCGCCCGGAAGGCATAGATGGCGATTGACAGGACGATGACGAGCACAAGGCCTTCGAGGCCTGCTTCGTAAAGCTGGCTCGGGTGCCGCGCAAAGGGGCCGCCGGTCGGGAAGACGACCGCCCATGGCACATCGGCGATGCGCCCCCACAATTCGCCATTGATGAAATTGGCGATGCGCCCGAACAGCAGGCCGATGGGCGCGACAGCGGCAATGATGTCGAACATGCTCCAGACCGGAATGCCGTTTCTGCGGGCGAAAAGGATCATGGCGATGGTGGTGCCGATCAGGCCGCCATGGAACGACATGCCGCCGTTCCATATCTCGATCGCCCTGATGGGATTGGCGGCGACGGCGGCGAGATCATAAAACAGGATGTAACCGATACGTCCGCCAAGCACGATGCCGCCGGCTGCCCAGAGGATGAAATCGTCGAGGTGCTGCGCCGAGATCGGCGACGTCCCGTTTGGCCACAGGCGATCCGTGCGGGCGAGGCGGCGGGCGTAAAACCAGCCAAGCATGATGCCGGCGACATAGGCGATGCCGTACCAGTGGATCGAGAGCGGGCCGAGGGACAGCGCCACCGGATCGATATTCGGGAAGGGCATGATGGCAAGTTGGGTGGGAGCGGCTGACAATCCGTATATTCCGTCATCGTTGCTGGGCGGACAACGGAACGAGCCATTGCCTCAAGGGGCCGGGCGATGATGCTCACCGGTCTCCCTGACGCGAGGAAAATGGCGATTGCGATGGCGGCGGTCAAGGTGATTCTTCAAGCTCCGGCTCAACATACCGTGGGCGGTGCCAGCCCTTGCGATTTTTCGATTTTGCTTGCAAGGCGGCGGTGGAGTGCCTACCTGAAGGCTATCAACAGCGGGCAAGACGATGCCCCTGAACCGACGAAGGACAAGCGCCATGAGCACGACAGGCACCAATCGTTTTCTGGATGAATTCGCCAAGCTGATGACCGATGCGGCCGGCGCGGCGCAGGGCGTGCGCAAGGAAGCCGAAGCCGCTTTTCACGCACAGGCGGATCGCTGGCTCAACAGCCTCGATGTCGTCCGCCGCGAGGAATTCGACGCGGTTCGCGAAATGGCCATTCAGGCGCGTGATGAAAACGATGCGCTGCGCGCCCGCATCGAGGCTCTGGAAGCGAAGCTTTCCGCCGCCAAGGACTGATTTTTTTAGCGTTTTTTCTGACGGGTCCCGGATCGCCTGCGATTCCGGGGCTTTTTATTTGCGGCCCATTCCACCCGAAGTCACGCCCGGTTGTTAAAACCGGCCACCGGCGTGAATTTTTTGGGGCCTGTGGACACTTCCAAAAAACACAATCGGCAGAGTCGCTTATGTATCTCGCCTGAGGTGATGGGGGAGGAGATATCCACTGTTCAAAAAGCAAAAATGGCGGCGAAGGGGTGGCAGTGGGACTCGGCCATTATACACTGATTTTAAATGATGATTCGAAAAGACCTGGTAAGCTCCAGACAGGGTGAATGCGTAATTCTGGTGGTGTCGGGCAATCGTCTCAAATGTTTATCCCGGTTTGTATGTGCGTTTTGTGCCCGGCGTTCAAAACAGGACATTCCTACCGGCTGAGAAGGTGCCGCATGAGTCTGATAGAATTTGAAATTGAGCGTCAGTCCAATCCCGTCGATATGATCGAGATTGTCGCCGCCTCGAATGACTGGTCGTTTGAGCGTTCGGGCGAAGACGAGATCGCCATGACTGTCGCCGGTCACTGGGCCGATTATCACGTCTCCTTTTCATGGATGGAAGAGTTTGAGGCGCTGCATCTTGCCTGCGCCTTCGACATCAAGGTGCCGGACCAGCGCGTCAACGAAGTCATTCGTCTGCTCTCTCAGGTCAACGGTCAGGTGCTGATGGGGCATTTCGATCTGTGGCGGCAGGAGGATGTGGTGATCTTCCGCCAGTCGCTGCTGCTGGCCGGCGGCGCCGAGCCGAACAACCAGCAGGTGGAAGTGCTGCTTTCCAGCGCGCTGGAGGCCTGCGAGCAATATTATCAGGCATTCCAGTTCGTCGTCTGGTCGGGGCTGGATGCGAAAAGTGCAATCGAAGCGGTCATGTTCGAGACCGTCGGAGAAGCGTAACATGGTGTACAAGGCTTCCGGGCCGCTCGTCCTGGTGGGTGCCGGCAATATGGGCGGTGCCCTGCTTTCAGGCTGGCTGAAAAAGGGTGTGCCGGGATCGCAGGTCATCGTCATCGACCCGCGCCCCTCCGACGCCATGCGCACGACTATTGCGGAAGCCGGCGCCGCCCATAGCGAAAGCGCGCCCGAGGGCGTGAAGGCCGGTATTCTTTTCGTGGCGGTGAAGCCGCAGATGATGGACGCCGTGCTGCCGTCGCTGAAACCCCTGCTGGGTCCGGAAACGGTCGTTGTCTCCATCGCGGCGGGCACCACCATTGCCACCTTCGTTTCGCATTTCGGTGCGGTTGCCGCCGTGCGGGCCATGCCCAACACACCCGCCATGGTGGGGCGCGGCGTCACGGGCGCCTATGCCAACGAGCGGGTAACGCCGGAGCTTAGAGCCGTGGTGGATGGCTTGCTGAAGGTCAGCGGCCCGGTCGAATGGGTGGAGGCCGAAAGCGATATAGACGCGGTGACCGCGGTTTCGGGAAGCGGCCCGGCCTATGTCTTCTATCTGGTGGAATGCATGGCTGAAGCCGGCCGCAAGGCCGGTCTGCCGGCGGATGTGGCCATGCGTCTGGCGCGCGAAACCGTGGCCGGCGCCGGCGAGTTGCTGCACCAATCCTCCGACGAGGCGGCGCGCCTGCGCCAGAATGTGACCTCGCCGGGCGGCACCACGGCTGCGGCGCTCTCCGTTTTGATGGCCGAAGACGGCATGCAGCCGCTGTTCGACAGGGCGGTCGCTGCCGCAAAAACGCGCGCTGAAGAGCTGGCGGGCTGAAGGGCGGGCCATGAGCGGTGAAATTTCCTATGCCGAGTTCGAGAAGGTCGATATCCGCGTCGGCACCATCGTCGAGGCCGAGCCTTTTCCCGAAGCGCGCAAGCCGGCAATCAAGGTGAAGATCGATTTCGGGCCGGAGATCGGCGTCAAGAAATCCTCGGCGCAGATCACGGTGCACTATACGCCGGAAAGTCTAGTCGGCCGGCAGGTTCTGGGCGTGGTGAATTTTCCGCCGCGCCAGATCGGCCCTTTCCGGTCCGAGGTCCTGACGCTCGGTTTTGCCGATGCCAATGGCGACATCGTGCTCGCCGCCGTCGAGCGGCCGGTGCCGAACGGCGAGAAAATGTGCTGATCGGCATTTTGCCGCTAAGCCGGTATCTTTACGATTACCCGCAATCCACCCATCGGGCTTTCATCGAGTGTCACATCGCCGCCGTGACTGCGGGCGATATCGCGGACGATGGAAAGGCCAAGGCCGGTGCCCGAAGCATTGAGATTGCGCGCCTCGTCCAGCCGGAAGAACGGCTTGAACACATCCTCGCGTGAATTCTCCGGAATGCCGGGGCCGTCATCGTCGAAGGTCATGATGATGGAGCGCGGCGCCTTGCGGATATCGATGTGGAGATTGCCGGCGTAGCGTCGCGCATTTTCGGCCAGATTGGCGACGAGCCGGGACAGCGCATTGGGCCGTGCGATGATCCGCTCGATATTGTAGAGTTCGTAGCTGAACTTCTTGCCGTGCAGCTCGAAATCATGGCGGATTTTTTCAAGAAGCGCCGGGAGCTCCAGCGTGCCGACATCCTCTTCGACATCGGTGCGGGCGAAGGTCAGATAGGCCTCCAGCATCGACTGCATGTCCTCGACATCCTTGTCGAGCCCCTCGAGATCGGGATTGTCGCCGGCGAGCGCCAGTTGCAGCTTGAAGCGGGTGAGGATCGTGCGCAGGTCGTGGCTGACGCCGTTCAGCATCGCGGTGCGCTGCTCCATCTGCCGCTCGATACGCTCGCGCATCAGGATGAAGGCGAGGCCGGCGCGCCGCACCTCATCCGCGCCGCGCGGGGAATAGCCGCTGATCTTCTGGCCTTTGCCGAAGTTTTCCGCCGCCTTGGCAAGCGCTTCGATGGGTTTGATCTGCCCGCGCAGGAAGAGGATGGAGATGGCGATCAGCACCAGCGACGCCCCGACCATCCAGACAAGGAAGATATGGGTGTTGGAGGCATAGGCCGAGCTGCGGCTGGTAAAGACGCGTAGCGTCTTGTTTTCCAGCTGGACACGGATTTCCACCAGTGAGCCGTTGCCATAGGTGTCGATCCAGAACGGCCTGCCGATCTGCTGTTTCAATTGGTCGGCAAGGATTCTGTCGAGGATCGAGAACAGCGGCTCCGGTCTCGGGGCCGGCAAGTCTGTCTTCGGCTCGATATAGACGCTGAGGTCCAGCTTATCGCGGGCGATGCGGATGACGCGCTGATAGTCGTCTTCTTCCGGGTCCGTCTGGAGCAGCTCGATGATCGCGGCGATATCGCGGGTGACGGCGGCGGAGAGGCGCTCCGTCACGAGCTGCCAGTGACGTTCCATGAAGACGGCCGCGACCACGGCCTGAAGCAGGATCATCGGCAGGATGATGATGAGCAGCGAACGGGTGTAAAGGCCGGTCGGCAGCCAGTGGCGCAGCCATCTGCCGGATGTGCGCCAGGCCTTGGCCGCGCCGCTGTTTCTGACCGTGCTGAGAAAATCGAGGCTCGCCATGGCCGTGCGTTCGCCCTTCCTTGAGTGCTCGTCAGTCCACGCTCAGGCGGTAACCGATGCCGCGCACCGTTTGCAGATAGATAGGGTTGGCAGGGTCGTCCTCGATCTTGCGGCGAAGACGGTTGATCTGCACGTCGATGGTTCTTTCGCCTACCTCCGATTCCGCTTCCACCAGTTCGTGGCGCGGAATGGTATCGCCGGCGCGCAGCGCAAAAAGCAGCATGATCTCCTGCTCGCGATCCGTCAGGCGGATCGTTTCGGGGCCGCGCCGCAATTCCTTCCTGGGAATGGAGAAGCTGTAGGGGCCGAACATGATCTGTTCGATCTTCGGCGTATCGGGCGAGGTATTGCGCCGCAGGATATTGTTGATGCGCAGGACAAGCTCGCGCGGGTCGAAGGGTTTGGCGAGATAATCGTCCGCTCCCGCTTCCAGCCCGGCGATGCGCGAATCCGCTTCCGAGCGGGCGGTCAGAAGGATGACCGGCACGGATTTGTCCTCGTTCAGCGAGCGGGTCAGCGAAAGCCCGTTTTCGCCCGGCATCATCACGTCGAGGATGAGCAGATCGAAACGGATGCCGACCATTTTGCGCCGGGCTTCGGCCGCATCGGCCGCCACGGAGATACGATAACCCTTGTCGCCCAGAAAGCGCTGCAGAAGGTCGCGAATGCGGGCGTCGTCATCGACGATCAGGAGATGGGCCGCATCGTCATCCGCCGGTGGACGTTTTGTCGGTGCTGTCGCCATCGTCACTCGTCCTCCACGGCCGCCGTCGTCGGGCTGCGCATCTGCGCCAGGAATTTGCGCACGCAGGCGCGGGCGTCGGGCCCGAGACCTTCCAGCGCGCGATCGATGCGGCGCGATTGCGGCTCGCTCAGCGCCAGCGCCAGTTCGCGACCCGTCAGCGTGGGGTAGAGCCTGCGCTGGCGGCGGTCTTCCGGGCCCGCCATCTGGCGGATGTAGCCGTCGTCGATCAATTGTTTCAGCACGCGGGCAAGGCTCTGTTTGGTGATCTGCAGCGTATCGAGCAGATCCGCCACCGTCATGCCCGGCTGCCGGCTGACGAAATAGACCACCCGGTGATGCGCCCGCCCATATTCCAGCTTCGACAGGATGACATCGGGATCGGAGACGAAATCGCGATAGGCGAAAAACAGCGCCTCGATCGTGTCGAAGTCGATCTTGCCGTCGTCAACCTTCGGGAGTGCCGGTATCTGCCTGGCGGCGGCGGTTTTGAGCGATTGCGGTGGCACTGCGGTTCCTTCATATTCTGCGGCTGACATGCGTCGATGCGCCAATATTCTGTAAACATAGCCGAAAATGCGTCCGCTCGGGAGCATGCCGCGATCATTTTCTGTTGCGGTGGATAATATGGCGCGGGTGCGGGCGCAACTGGAATCCTGAGCGGCTGTTGCCGGAAATAGAAAAGAGCGCGGAAACTCCGCGCCCTTCATCCGCCTATTGATATCCGCCGTGCGTTTACTGATAGACGTAGACAATCCGTCGCGTCGAAGGTTCGACCAGAACCGGCACGTCGTTCACCCGGACATAACGATATTGATAGTCCGGAATTTCGACGAGACGTGTATCCGACGGCAACACGCTACCGATGGCTATGTCGCCGTCATAGGTGACGGTGTCGGCGGGATGTTCGTCAATATAGGTCATCACCGATTGCGGCGGATCGACCTCACCGACGCGGCCGAGATTAGGATCGCCGGGATTGGGTTCTGCCTGCACACTCGAGGTCGTTTCGTAGGTCACGACAGGCACGCTGAGTTCCGAGCGGCGCTGTTCGAGAATGACCGGAGAGCCCTCATACATGACATTCAGATAATCGGCATGGGCCCAGCCGCGCAGGCCGTTGACTTCGATACGGCACCAGCTGCTGCCTTCCATGCAGCCATCCAGAACCGCATTGCTGCCGCGGGTGGCCAGGCCCACTTCGGGATAGTCTTCGCCGGGGCCCGAGCGAACGGAAACATCCGATGCGGTGGTGGCGACCATGGCGGCGTTTGCATAGCCCGCCATCAAGGCGAAGGCGCCGCCAGCGATCAGCATTTTTAGCGTCTTGTCCATGTGTCTCACTCCTTTCAAGACTGGACCTAGAACGTCGCAGCCATCAGGGCGTTCCACATTTTTCGCCGGCAATTCCGGCCATCGGCGGAAGAATTGCTGCTATCTCACTGTGTTCAATGGTGTTTTTCAGCGCGGCGCGATCGCTGAAAGCGGGTGTCTTTTCCGCTGCCATTGTGCCGCAACCGGTCGCGGGCTATAGGTGGCGGGACCTTTCAGACAGGAGACACAGGGTATGGGAAAGTTGCAGGCCGGCATTATTCCGGTCACGCCATTCGAGCAGAATTGCACCATCCTGTTCGATCAGGACACCAAGGAGGGCGTCGTCGTCGATCCCGGCGGAGATGTGGACGTCATTCTTCAGGTGGTGGCTGAAAACGGTATCACGCTGAAAGAAATCTGGCTGACGCATGGCCATCTCGATCACGCCGGCGGCGCGGATGAGTTGCGGGAAAAGCTGTCGCTGCCGATCGTCGGACCGCATGAGGACGACCGGCCGCTGCTAGAGCGGGTTGAAGCGCAGGCTGAAAAATACGGCATCAGCGGCCTTCGGAACGTCACGCCCGACAAATGGCTGAAGGATGGCGACAGGGTGTCCTTCGGGGACCACGTGTTCGAGGTTTACCATTGCCCCGGCCATGCACCCGGCCATGTCATCTATTACAACCGCGACCAGCAGTTTGCCCATGTCGGCGACGTGCTGTTTTCGGGATCGGTGGGGCGCACGGACCTGCCGGGTGGAAACCATGAGCAATTGATGGCGTCCATTCGCGACAAGTTGCTGCCGCTTGGCGATGATGTCGGGTTTATCTGCGGCCATGGCCCCGGCGGAAGGCTGGGTGATGAACGCCGCAGCAATCCCTATCTCCAGGGAATTTGAGCTTCCGGGAGAAGAGATGGACCGGTTCCACCATAAAAAAACCCGGCATTCCTGCCGGGCTTCAACTAGAAAAGAAAGCCGTTTTAGGGTCAGCCAGCAATCTGCAGATTGACTGCCTTCGGGCCCTTGCCGCGACGATCCGGTTCCGTGTCGAAGCTCACTTTCTGATTTTCTGAAAGTCCGGACAGGCCAGAAGCCTGTACAGCAGAGATGTGAACAAAGATATCAGCGCCACCATTGTCTGGCTTGATGAAGCCGAAGCCTTTGTCTGTATTGAAGAATTTTACGGTGCCAGTTTCGGCCATGCATCAGGTCCTTTTCGCTCTGCCCGCGTTCAGCTACAGGCAGCATTACAGTTTTGCCCCGCGAGGGCGTTGGCAGGCAGTTCTTGACTATTGAGAAAATGGACCTTCGCAGCGGGAAGTAATGGCGTTCTCATCCAACGTTTTTCGTCCCGCCGCCCGAGGTTTATAGCGTCCCCGGTGCGCAAATTTATAGGCCTTCCCATGCTCGCAAATTGCCCGAACCGCAGTAGAGTGATGCGTTTATCGAAAATTGGCAAGCAAAAGTTTTCACGGGCTTTTTGTCAGATAAAAAACCTGCGGTAGAATAACACCGTGCAATCGCATATTTTTTCTGCATAAGCGACAATTGATGAAATAATTGCCGTTTGCCGCAGGATTTCACGGCAAAATTTGAATGCCGTACCCGGATTTATGGCAGAACGAGAAAAATAAGTTCTTTTTTCGTCAGTTCGCTCCGGCCATGGATTTTTGCCGCTTCCTGGTCAGTTCCGGCACCAGTTCCACGATGAGGATCGCAACGAAGATTATCAGGCAACCGATGTAACCGGCGCTCGAAATGGTTTCCTTCAGGAAAATCGAGGCCAGCAAAGCGCCGAAAAGCGCCTCCGAGGACAGGAATATCGCTGCCTGCGGCGCAGTGGTGTAGCGCTGGCCGATGACCTGCAGCACAAAGGCGAGGCCGGAGGAAACGAGGCCGACATAGAGGATTTCCGCCAGCGATGCCTCGATGGAGGCCATGCTGATCGGCTCGAACACCACGCCGATCATGCAACTCAGAAGAGAGCAGACGGCGAACTGGGTGCAGGAAAGCGCCAGCGGCCGTCCGCTTTCGGAAACGAAGCGCCCGGCCAGCGTGATCTGGATCGCCCAGAAGAAAGCGCAGATGATGCTGAGAATGTCGCCCTTTGTCAGCGTCTCGAAGGCGCCGCCGGAGAGCAGGAATATGCCGCCGAGCATCATCAAGGCGCATGGCCAGACGATCCAGTGGGGATGACGGCGGTAAAGCACGACGGCGATGACGGGTACGAAGATGACGTAAAGGCCGGTCAGGAAGCTGGAATTGGTGACGGTCGTGGTCAAAAGTCCGACCTGCTGGGTGGTGGCGCCGCCGAACAGGGCAAGCCCCACGAGGATGAAGCTGCCGATCTCCGTGCGCTTCGGCGGCGATTTCAGCGACCGTGTTTCCATGAGCGCGAAGGGCAGCACGGCGATGGCGGCGATGGCGAAACGCAGGCCGACGAACCAGAAAGGGCCGATCGAGGCCATGGCGGAGGATTGGGCGACAAAGCCGCCTCCCCAGATTGCTGCGGCGAGCAGGAGCAGCATATTGGCCTGAATACGCGTCATTGTTGGCACCAGCACGGCAGGGGCCGGACGATCATTCAGTCACGGCCATGGCAAACAGGGGATTGTCTGAAATGTCGATCCGGCGATGCGGTCGACTGTTCCCGGGTGCTTTAGCAGCAACATCCCGATGCCGCAAGTCGAGGAGAAGGCTACTTTATTTGTAGCGGCGGGCCTCGTCCTTCAGGCTGCGCCGGGTGAGCGTCAGGCCGCCAATGCCGAGGCCGACAAAGGCTGCGGCCGAGAGGACGATGGTCAGGAGGTGGGGGCCGGCTTTCGTCGTTGCCGCCACCTGCGGGATGGCGGATGTCTGCAGGGTGTCGATTGCCTCAGCGGCCGCATTGGCGGAGGTGGCGATGCCGGCGGCCATGGTGACGATGACGAGAAAAGCGGCAACGGCCATCCAGAGGGAAAACAGCGTTCTCTGCGCCCTTAACCTTTCAACCGAAGTCCTGTCGTTGGTAAACATGGCTGTCGCCTCTTGTCCCTGTTCTTAAAGGATAAAAGAGGCTTCGAAATGGACGGCTTGGAGACCGAATTCTGGCGTTCCGCGGCATTTATTGCGGCAATATTGTGGCGGAAGCGATTGGAGAGCCCGTTTTGGCCGATTTGGCCTCAGAGGCCGCGTTTTCCGAAGGTCCGGGTCTGGCGCAGGGGATGTGCGTCATTGGGGCGTTCTTCGCGTGAAAATGACGGTGCGGCACCTCTATCCGGCCGGGCGGGAGGGGAGAAATAGGCGCTTCCGAGTTCGGGAAAACGTGTGTCGAAACTGGTCGGTGCGAGTTCGGGTTTTGCCAGAATATAACCCTGCATCAGGAAGACGCCGAGTTCTTCGCACTGATCCACCTGCCATCCGGTTTCCAGCCCTTCGAATACCGGCTCGATCCCGTCCTCGCGAAACTGGCTGACGATGACGCGCAAAAGCGCGGCGCCCGCCGAATTCTGCATGAAGTCGCGCACCCAGCCCGCTTCGAATTTCACGTAGTCGGGCTTGATGAGCTTCACGCGGTCGATGTCGGAATCGCCGGCGCCGTAATCATCGAGCGCCACGCGGAAACCGATATCATGCATATGGTAAGCGAAGTCGGCGACGATCTGCGTGTCGGAGGCTTTTTTCTCCGAGATTTCGCAGACGATGCGATCCGCCGTCATGCCGGCCTCGTGGGCCGCAAGCCGCATGCGCTCCACTTCCTGGCGCATCTTGGCCGGGGTCTGGAACAGGCCCGGATGGAAATTCACGAAGATGCGGGCGCGGGAACGGTTGAGCCTGCCGGTGTTGAGGATGTGAATCGTGCGCAGGATGCTGTCGATATTTTCGATGTCTTCAGGCGCCACGAGGGCGAAAAATTCGCCCGGCGTCACCGGCTCGCCATTGCGATGCGGACGCACCAGCCCCTCGAAGGAATCGATGTCCAGCATGCCGCTCGGCGTGCGGCGGAAAATGGGCTGCAGGGCCGATTTCAGGTTGAAGCTGCGATAGGCCGTGGACCATGTGCCATCGACCTCGCGGACAAGACTGGAAAAGATGCTTTTGAGCGCCATTTTTCAACCAGCTATAGAGACACGACCTCTAGGCTCGTGAATGTAGCGTATCAAGCGTTACTTCCAGGTTAAGGAAGGTTTAAATTCTCGGTTACCGCAGATAAGCCGGCTTTTGACCTTGAAAGAAGGCCTGTCTTTCGACATAGAAAATGCCGCAGCAGACAAGTTTTCCATTCTGCCGATGTCAACCCCAATAGGACCGATTAAAAATGGCCTTCCTTGCCGACATTCTCTCCCGCGTAAAGCCATCCGCCACCATCGCCGTTACCCAGAAAGCCCGCGAGCTGAAAGCACAGGGCCGCGATGTGATCAGCCTTGGCGCCGGCGAGCCGGATTTCGATACGCCCGACAATATCAAGGAAGCGGCCATTGACGCGATCAAACGCGGCGAGACCAAATACACGCCCATTTCCGGCATTCCGGAACTGCGCAAGGCGATTGCCGACAAGTTCAAGCGTGAAAACGGCCTGGACTACAAGCCGGAACAGACCATCGTCGGCACCGGCGGCAAGCAGATCCTCTTCAACGCCTTCATGGCCACGCTGAACCCGGGTGACGAAGTCATCATTCCGGCGCCTTACTGGGTCAGCTATCCGGAAATGGTGGCGATCTGCGGCGGTACGCCGGTTTTTGTCGATGCCACACTGGAAGACAATTTCAAGCTGAAGCCGGAAGCGCTGGAAAAGGCGATCACGCCGAAGACCAAGTGGTTCGTGTTCAACTCGCCGTCCAACCCCTCGGGCGCCGCCTATTCGCATGACGAGCTGAAGGCGCTGACGGATGTGCTCGTCAAGCATCCGCATGTCTGGGTGCTGACGGACGACATGTATGAGCACCTGACCTATGGCGATTTCAAATTCGTCACGCCGGTCGAAGTGGAGCCGTCGCTTTATGACCGCACGCTGACGATGAACGGCGTTTCCAAGGCCTATGCCATGACCGGCTGGCGTATCGGTTACGCCGCCGGCCCGCTGCCGCTCATCAAGGCCATGGACATGATCCAGGGCCAGCAGACCTCGGGCGCAAGCTCGATTGCGCAATGGGCGGCTGTCGAAGCCTTGAACGGCACGCAGGATTTCATTCCGACGAACAAGAAAATCTTCGAAGGCCGCCGCGACCTCGTCGTCTCCATGCTCAACCAGGCCAAGGGCATCAGCTGCCCGGCTCCGGAAGGCGCGTTCTACGTCTATCCGTCCTGCGCCGGTCTGATCGGCAAGACCGCGCCTTCGGGCAAGGTCATCGAGACGGATACGGATTTCGTTTCCGAGCTTCTGGAAGCTGAAGGCGTCGCCGTCGTGCAGGGATCGGCTTTCGGCCTCGGCCCGAACTTCCGCATTTCCTACGCCACGTCGGAAGCGCTGCTGGAAGAAGCCTGCAAGCGCATCCAGCGCTTCTGCGCCGATTGCCGCTGATCGGTTGTGATCTCAAATGAAGAAGCCCGGCAGCGATGCCGGGCTTTTTTGTTCGGTGGAGTTCTCCGCACACTCCACGTCATCCTCGGGCCTGACCCGAGGATCCACAACCCGGAGCGATGGATCCTCGGGGCAGGCCCGAGGATGACGGAGGAGAGGTTTCGACGACGCCTTGTCAGGTGCTGGAAATCCAGGCGCGACGCTCGTTTTTAAAGCCCCAGAAACAGCAGCATGATGAAGGTGGCGAAGAGAATGAAATGCGTCATTCCTTCAATCGCATTGGTTTCGCCGTCATTGAGATTGATGGCGGCGGCTATGAGGGTGATGAAGACCATGACGGTCTGAACCGGCGTCATCGCCATGATGAAGGGCTGGCCGGTATAGAGCGCGATGCCCTCCATGACTGGTACGGTCAGGATCACCGTCGACAGCGACGCGCCCATGGCGATATTGACCACGGCCTGCATACGGTTGCGCAAGGCGGAGCGGAGCGCGGTGAGGATTTCCGGCGATGCCGAGATCGTTGCCACCACCACCGCCATCAGCGCCGGCGGCGCGCTTGTGCCCTCGAGGCTTTCGCTTAAGAAGGCGGACATGAACTCCGCCAGCACGCCGATCAGCACCACGCCGGCAATGATGAGGCCGATGGAGAGGGGCACGCTGCCTTCGTCCTCCTCGTCCGCATGGCTGTCCGGCGCCTGACCGGCCGGGTGTGTCTTGCGGGGATAGGTGTAGCTGAAGAAATAGCTGTGCGGGCCGACCTGCATTTTGAGGAAGAGCGCGTAAAGCGCGATCATCGCGACGATGGTGAAGGCGGAATAGACGTGCCAGCTCTGTTGCGGAATGAATTCCGGCACGATCATCGATATGCCCATGGCCGTCAGGATCATCACGCCGTAGGTCTTGCCGGAATCGTCATTATAAGGCTGCTCGCCGTGGCGAAGGCCGCCGAGCAGGGCGGCGAGACCGAGAATGCCGTTGATGTCGATCATCACGGCGGAATAGATCGTGTCGCGCACCAGCGTCGGTGAACTGGATTCGCTCATGATGATGGCGAGGATCAGCACTTCCACCGCGACGGCCGACAGCGTCAGGATCATGGTGCCATAGGGATCGCCGACCTTGGCGGCGAGGATTTCGGCGTGATGGGCAACGCGCATCGAGACGAGAACAATGAGCCCGATGAGCATGATTGCAGCGATGAGCGCCGCCGTTTTTCCGGCTTCGAATATCGCATGTTCGGCCATATAGGCGAGGATTGCCGCCGGTATCGCCAGCAGCAGCATGCGCTCCTGTTTCAGAATAGAACCCGCCATCGATTTCCCTTCCCCCTGATCGGCTCAGGCTGTGACGTATCGCCCGTGAGATCAAGCAGGATTTGCGCTTGAATGCTTTTGGTAGGATAGTGGTGTCGCAGGACATGCTGCTCATGCCGCGCTGTCCCATCGGGTGCAATGCTTGAAACGCGGTTGTGGTTGCCATGTCGCCTACCGAGACAGGAGGACCATGCATGACCAAAGTGGTATATGAAATCGTCGAGCATGACGGTGGCTTCGCCTACCGCATGAACGGCGCTTATTCCGAAACATTCCCTTCTTATGCGGATGCCGTCGAGGCTGCGCGCATCGTCGCCGCCGAACAGCAGGTGGGGGGCGATGACGAGGAAATCAGCTATCAGGATGAGAGCGGCCACTGGCATGAAGAATACAGCCAGGGCGGCGATCGGCCGGAAGCCGAGGTGGTCGACAAGACAACACAGCAGGCCAGACCGTTTTGATCAGCGATCCGTGGATTTCCAGCAAGACCGTGATCATTTTGCGTATTTCGTCGGTCTCTTCCAGGCAATTGCGGGTGCAGGGCTGCGTGGTATCGATGCGGGATTGGCATTAGCGCCTTTTCGGCGGAGCGCCCGGATCGGTTTCTTTGAGATGACCCTTGAGACCTTCGACGAGGGCGCTGAACACGGCACGACATCGCGGTGAGGTCTTGAGATTTTCATGCATCGCGACCCAGGTGTGGAGCGGGATGTCGACTTTCGGAAGCACCTGAACAAGCCGGGGGTCCTTGCGCGCCAGGCCGATCTGACAGACGCCGATGCCCGCGCTGGCGCGGATCATGGCAAGCTGGGCGAGATTGCTGTCGGCGCGGATTTCAAAGGAAATTTCCTCGATATCGGGTATATCAGGATCGAGCGAGCGCATCCGCTGGATGGCCGCCCGGATGAACGGCGTCTTGCGGTCGAAACCGACCATCCGGTGGTGGTTCAGGTCTTCCATGCTCTTCGGGGCGCCGGCTCTTGCCAGATAGTCGCGTGTCGCATGAAATCCCAGGCGGAAATTGCCGATGTAACGCATGACGATCGCATCCTGCTGCGGCTCGGTCATGCGAATGGCTATATCCGCCTCGCGCCTTAAAAGGTCTTCAAGCGTATCGGAGAGCGAAAGCTCGATTTCAAGCCGGGGGTGGACCTCCTGCATGGCGGCGATGATTGGCGGCAGCATTTCCACGCCGATGATATCGGAAGCGCTGATGCGTACCGTGCCTTCGATCTTGCCGACTTCGCCGGAGGCCGCGCGCATGAGGGCGGCGGTCGTCGCCGCGAGATTTTCCGCATAGGGGCGAAGCGCAAGCGCCGCTTCCGTCGGCATCAACCCGTGCGGCGAGCGGATGAACAGCGGAAAGCCGACGGCCTCTTCCAGCGCGCCGATATGACGTCCCGCCGTCGGCTGGGTAATGCCGAGTTCGCGGGCGGCGGCGGAAAGCGAACCGTCGCTCAGCACGCTGAGGAAGGTGCGATAAAAATCCCAGCTGATGTCACGGTTTCTAGTCATAAGATTTTGTATAGCTGCTCCACTCATTTCGATAATTTCGTATATCGCGGAACGGGACGATACTCCAGCCCACAACAAGGAGTACGGCGATGATATATGAAAACAACGCAAATGCAGCGCGGAATGAACGGCCTCTGGCCCTGATTTTGGGGGTGAATGGCGGTGTCGGCAGTCAGGTCTCCAGAATGCTGCAGCAACGGGGATGGCGGGTGAGGGCGATGACGCGCCAGCGGGGGTCAACGGGCGCTACGGACGGCATCGAACGAGTGACCGGGGACGCCATGAACCGGCAGGATGTGATGGATGCGGCAAAAGGCGCGAGCCTCATCGTCCATGCGGTCAATCCTCCCGGATATCGCAACTGGGAAAGCCAGGTGCTGCCGATGCTGGACAATAGCATCGCCGCCGCCGAGGCCTGCGGGGCGAGGATCGTCTTTCCGGGCAGCGTCTATAATTTTGGCACGGACGCCTTTCCGCTTCTGACGGAAGACAGCCCGCAAAAGCCTTTTACCCGCAAGGGCGCGCTGCGTGTGGAGATGGAGCGACGGCTGAAAATGGCGTCGATGCGCGGCGTGCCGGTGCTGATTGTCCGCGCCGGGGATTTCTTTGGGCCGGACGCGAGAAACAACTGGTTTTCGCAGATGCTGGTGCGGCCCGGAAAGCCGGTCCGCAGCGTTCAGAATCCCGCAGCGCCCCATGCGGGGCATCAATGGGCCTATCTGCCTGACGTGGCGGAGACAATCGGGCGGCTGCTTGATCGCGCGGACGCGCTTCCGGCTTTCGCTGTTTATCACATGGAGGGTTTCTGGGATTTCGACGGGTTGCAACTAGTTGAAGCCATCGAGCGGGTTGTCGGTCATCCGGTCAAGAGGCGGCAGTTATCCTGGTCGGGCATCAAATTGGCCGCCCCCTTCGTTCCCCTGTTCCGCGAAGTGCTGGAAATGCAATATCTCTGGCAGATGCCGATCCGGATGAGCAATCGCAGGCTGACCGATTTCCTCGGAACGGAACCCAGAACACCGATCGACATCGCGGTAGCGACGACACTGGCGAGCCTCGGCTGCCTTGAACAGAGGCCGCAGCCGTCGAGCCTCCCGCATCCGGCCGATGCCGGGGGCAGGGTGTGATGGCCACGGTTGCGAATGGGATGTCGGCCCGGCGTCGCGTGTTTGCCGTGATTTCGGCAAGCGTGCCGGTGCTGATCTTCGCGCAGGTTCTGCTCGCCGGACTGTCGATCTATTATGACGGATCGCTACTTTCGCTGCACAAGGGGCTCGGCATTTTCATCGCCGTCCCCATCGCGTCGCTGGTCGTGCTGGCGCTGCGTTATGAAGATGTGCGGCCGAACCTTGCACGGGCGCTGATACTGCTTGCTCTCTATTGTCTTCAGGTGGCCCTGATGAGCATCGGCCGGGAAACGGGCAACGGGTTCCTGCAGGCGCTGCATGTGCCCAATGCCTTCGTGATGGGTGCGTTTTCCGATTTTGCCGCGCGGCAGGCGCGAAGCCTGGGCTGAAAGAAAACGCCGCACCGCTTTCGGGCAGTGCGGCGTCTTTGCTTTATCCTTTATCAGGCAAGCGCCGGATAGTCGGTGTAACCTTCGGCTCCGCCGCCATAGAAGGTCGGCTGGTTCGGCTCGTTGAGCGGCGCGTCGTTTTTCAGGCGGCGCACCAGATCCGGATTGGCGATGAAAGCCTTGCCGAAAGCCACGGCATCGACCTTACCGCTTTCAACCGCCTCGATGGCGCTCTCACGGTCGTAGCCATTATTGGCGATCCAAAGGCCCTTGCCGCCGGCATTGCGATAAGCGGCCTTGAAGGCGGCGTAATCGAAAGGCTTGTCGCCCTGGTTGAAATCGCGCGGGCCGCCGGTTGCGCCTTCAACGACATGGATGAAGGCGAGATTGCGCTTGCCGAGCTGTTCCACCACGTAATTGTAGAGCGGCTGCGGATCGGCTTCGAAAATATCGTTGGCGGGGGTAACCGGCGAGAGACGGATGCCGGTACGGCCTGCGCCGATCTCTTCCGCCACCGCATCGACAACTTCGAGCAGGAAGCGGGCGCGGTTTTCAATCGAGCCGCCATACTCGTCGGTGCGCTGGTTGGTGCTGGATTTCAGGAACTGCTCAATCAGGTAACCATTGGCGGCATGGATTTCGACGCCGTCGAAACCGGCCTCCAGTGCTGCGCGGGCGCCGCTGCGGTAATCCTCGAGGATAAGGCCGATATCGTCGATGGTGAGGGCGCGGGGCTCGGAGGTTTCGGCAAAGGCGCCGGTGCCGTCATCATTGATGATATAGGTCTTCGACTTGGCGGGAATGGCCGATGGCGCGACCGGCTGGCCGCCATGCGGCTGCAGCGAGGTGTGGGAAATGCGGCCCACATGCCAGATTTGCGCGACGATCTTGCCGCCGGCCGAATGCACGCCATCCGTAACCTGTTTCCAGCCCGCGATTGCTTCCCGCTTGTAGAGGCCGGGAACGTCAGCATAACCCTGACCCTGCTGGGAAATCGGCGTTCCCTCGGTGACGATCAGCCCGGCTGTGGCGCGCTGTTCGTAATAGGTGGCGTTGAGATTGTTGGGAATGGCGCCCGGCGAACGGTTGCGGGTCAAGGGGGCCATGACGATACGGTTGGCGAGTGCGATATCGCCGGCCTGTGCCGGTTCGAAAAGACTGGTCATGCGACTTCACTTTCTGGTCGGTTGGCAAAACTGCGCGGGGGACGCGCTGTCCTTCTGTCTGGGTGCCGGAATGAAAACCGTCTTGCGGTTTCCGGTCCGACACCCCGGGGCTCAAAGCTTGGGAGGCTCAGAGATTGGCTTGCAGATAATTGCGGAAGGCGTCGATGGTTTCCTCGCTACGTTCGAAAAACACCCATTGTCCGACCTTCTTCGACCTGATGAGGCCGGCTGCCTGCAACACCGCCAGATGCGACGAGACGGTGGATTGCGACAGGCCGCTGATCTGAAACTGGTTGGCGCATACGCCCATGCTGAGGGGATGCTCCTGGCAGAAGTGACTTTCCGGAGACTTCAGCCATTCCAGGAATTTCAGCCTTGCGGGGTGCGAAAGGGCTTTGAGGATTTCCTCCGGGTTCATCGGTGTTTCTTCAATATCTGGCATGCCCGATATTTATATCGGTCATTATCGATATACAAGTCACGTCTCTGTGAGGATCGAAAGGGGGGCGGGCAGGCATTTCCAAAAAAGAAGGCCGCTGGATATTTCCGCGGCCTGATAAGTTTGAAGGTCAAAACCTCCAGAGGGGAACAGCTGCCGCGTGCCTTGGGCGAGCGTGACAGCTGACTAAAATATGGGTGTGGGAATAATGCAAAACAAGGTTGCATCATGCGATATTTCGCCAATTTGGGGAAAATTCTTGCGGGTAAAAAAAGAGGGCCGCCGGATGGATCCAGGGCCCTTTAAGTGTGAAGGTCAAAAACCTCCAGAGGGGAACAGCTGATGCGGTGGAACTGGGAGGAAAAGCCACCGTGTGCATCAGCTGAGAGCGATATGGTGCTTTTTTGTGCACGAAACAACTCTTTTTTGTGCAGGTCAGGCATGCGCACCACGCAGCCCTCGATATTTCCGGTATATTTTATGTGCAATGCTCCCGGGCGGCGCAAGCGCGCCACCCGGGTGTCTTGTTGGTTAATTTATTGAAATTGAACGCTATAAACGGACGCCGACTATTTTAACGTCAGAAGTTCCAGTTCCGCGCCTTGGCGACGATGAAGTCGCGAAAGGCTTTCAGTTTTGCAGCGTTTTTCATCTCGTCGGGATAGCAGAAATAGGTATCGAAGGACGGAATATCTGCGGCGAGCGATAGCTGGATAAGGCCCGGATCGCGACCGACGATATAGTCAGGCAAACAGGCGATGCCGATTCCCAGCAGGCAGGCGCGCTTGATCGAGGTCTGGCTGTTGATCTGAAGATGCGGCGTGCGCGTATTGTCGGAAGAGCGCCCGGCATTTTCCAGCCAGTTGACATCAAGCAGATAATTGGGCGCCGGTTCACCGAAGGAGATGATGCGGTGATTGTCGAGATCCTCGATCGACTGCGGCTCGCCATGGCGATTGATGTAGGACGGCGCGGCATAGACGTGCATGTGTACCGTGAACAGCTTGCGCTGAATGAGGTCCGACTGCTGCGGCTGGCGCAGGCGGATGGCGCAATCGGCGTGACGCATGTTCACGTCAAGCTCCTCATTGTCGAGGATGAGCTGGATCGACATTTCCGGATAGAGCTGCAGGAATTCCTGCACCTTGTCCGTCAGCCAGCCCTGGCCGAGACCGACGGTGGTCGTCACGCGCAGCTTGCCGCTCGGCTTCTCCGTCGTTTCGGTGAGCTGCATCTTGACGGTTTCGAGCTTCAGCAGCACGTCATGGGCGGTGCGGTACAGCAATTCGCCCTGTTCGGTGAGGATCAGGCCGCGGGCATGGCGATGGAACAGCTTGACGCCGACATCCTGCTCCAGCGCGCTGACCTGGCGGCTGATGGCCGACTGGGACAAATGCAGCTTGTCGGCAGCATGGGTGAAAGACCCCGCTTCGGCTGCGGCATGAAAAATGCGCAGTTTATCCCAGTCCAATGGCATTGCCATGCCTATCCTGCCTTTCGGTTATTCCGCTGCGACCGCGAGCGGTTGTTGCGCGGTGAGATAACGTTCCGCTTCCAGCGCGGCCATGCAGCCCATGCCGGCGGCGGTGATCGCCTGACGGTAGATGTCGTCGGTGACGTCGCCGGCCGCGAAAATGCCTTCGACGTCAGTCGCCGTGGAATCGGGGGCGGTCCACATATAGCCGTTGTCTTTCAGCTTCACCTTGCCCTTGAAGAGCTCGACCGCCGGCGCATGGCCGATGGCGACGAAGACGCCGTCGATGGGGAATTCGCTGATCGCGCCGGTCTTGGTGTCGCGCAGCTTCACGCCGGAAACGGAAGGCGGCATTGGCGGCTTTGCGGGCGCGCCGGTAATTTCGGCGATTTCCGTGTTCCAGAGAATCTTGACGTTTTCCTTGGCGAACAGCCGTTCCTGCAGGATTTTTTCCGAGCGGAAGCTGTCGCGGCGGTGCACGACGGTGACCGATTTGGCGATATGGGCGAGGTACAGCGCTTCTTCCACGGCGGAGTTGCCGCCGCCGACCACGATCACATCCTTGTTGCGATAGAAGAAACCGTCGCAGGTGGCGCAGGCGGAAACGCCGAAGCCCTGGAAATGCTGCTCGCTCTCGATGCCGAGCCACTTGGCCTTGGCGCCGGTGGCGATGATCAGGGTATCAGCCGTCCAGACCTGACCGGAATCGGTCTTGACCACGAAAGGCCGGGTCGTGGTGTCAACTTCGGTGACGAGGTCGCTGACGATTTCCGCGCCCACATGCGTCGCCTGCTTCAGCATCTGATCCATCAGCCACGGACCCTGGATCGGATCGGCAAAGCCCGGATAGTTCTCGACGTCAGTGGTGATCATCAGCTGACCGCCCTGTTCCATGCCGGCGATCAGCACGGGCTTCAGCATTGCGCGGGCCGCGTAGATCGCCGCAGTATAACCGGCGGGACCGGAGCCGATGATCAATACCTTGGTATGGCGGGCAGACATGGAATGTTCCTTTCAATAACGGGGCCATTCAGCACCGGGGCCCTGCAGCCGCAAGACGGCGGACGGGCCGCAACCCCTTCGTTGCCCGGTATTTAAGGTTGTCTAGTGCCTTTATTCAAGGGCAGCCTTGCGTTACCAACAAGGCAGTTGTGGATGCGCGCGCAATTTTGTGACCGGGCGGTGGCATAATGTTGCGAATCCTGCGCCGAATAGTACAAGGAAGTTCCACAGCTTAACGAGGTACTCCTCCGTGACCAGCGTCGAACTCGATGCCATCGATCTGAAAATCCTGCGCGAATTGCAGCGCGACGGGCGCATGACCAATGTGGAACTGGCCGAAAGGGTCGGCATTTCCGCGCCGCCCTGCCTCCGGCGCGTCCGCAAGCTGGAGGAAGCGGGTGTGATCGAGGGTTATCACGCCATGTTGAACGCCCCGAAGCTCGGTTTCGACCTCGTCGCCTTCTGCATGATCGGTCTCAAGCGCCAGTCGGACAGCAATCTGAAAGCCTTTGCGGCGGCAACCGCCGGATGGTCGCTGGTGCGGCAGGCCTGGATGGTGTCGGGCGAAAGCGATTTCCTGCTGCATTGCGTGGCCAAGAACCTGACCGAGTTTCAGGATTTCGTCATCGAGGTTCTGACGGCGGACGAAAATGTCGATACCGTGCGCACCATGCTGACCATCCGTCAGGTCAAGCGCGTCGGCCTCGTGGAAATCTGATCGGCAGGCTGTTTGTCGGCTTCGGGGGCGTTACCCCCGCCGTAATGCATCATAGACTTCGCCGAGACTTGTCGCTTCTTTCTCCAGTGGAAAAGTGCTGCGCACATGCGCAAGCCCGGCGCCTGCGTGGGCTTTGGCCAGAGCGGGATTGGCGAGATAGGTCTTTATCGCCTCTCTCAGCGAGGCATAGTCACCCGCATCGACAACCGCCCCGGTCTCGCCCGTGACGATCATTTCCTCGTAAGCGCCGGCATTGCTGGCGACAACGGCCGTCTCGGAGGCCATGGCTTCGAGCGGCGTCAGGCCGAAACCTTCGTTGCGCGATGGCGCGACATAGAACGTCAGCCGCCGGTACCAGGGCTTGATGTCATCGACTTCGCCCTGAAATACGATGCGGTCGGCAAGGCCGGCTGCGGCGACATCGGCCTTGAGCGCATCGCCGAAGGCCTTGTGTTCCGCCGTCACGCGGCCGGAGACCACGGCCGTCCATTGCGGGTAGTCGGGCAGGAGTTCGATCATGGCGCGCACGAAGAGATCGGTGCCCTTCTGGTGACGCACCCGCCCGAAACAGCCGATCAGATATTGTCCCGGCAGGCCGGTTGCCGCGATCGTGTCTTCCGGGCCGGTGGCCGGGTGGAAGAGGCCGGTATCGACACCGTGCATGACGACGCGGTGGGGCACTTCCAGAAACGAGCCGGAGCGGGCGTTGGTCGCAACCACGGCATCCATCTTGGAAATCAGAAAGCGGGTATAGGCGGAATGCCGCCTCTGGGCAGCAGAAGTGAAGAGCAGCTTCACCTTCATGCGCAGCACGTCACGCATGATGATGCCCGGCAGCATTTCCAGGTTGCGACGGGCATGCCAGATGCGCGGGCCGCCGAATGGACCATTTTGCCAGAGACGCCAGAGATCGCGAAAACGCACATGCGGCAGATGCGGCGGCAGGCCGGGGCCGATGGTGGCCACCTTCTGTCCCATCCGGTTCTGCACGGGTATCAGCTGAACGATGGTGGAAGTGACGCCGGAGAGCCTGCGTTTGAAGTTCGGCGCAAGCACCTGCACATCTTTCAGGCTGACGTGGGACAAGATGGGCTTCCGTCTTTGCGGCTAATCTGGGGAATCAATACGTCAGAAAAAGCAATGCGCCCGCATGGGGCGCATTGCACGTGAGGGCATCAGCCCCACTGTACCGCGAGAATCTCGTAACCCTTGGCGCCGCCCGGCGCGTTGACTTCGATGCTGTCGCCGACTTCCTTGCCGATCAGGGCGCGGGCAATCGGCGAGGAGATGGAGATGCGGCCGGCCTTCACATCGGCTTCCTGGTCGCCGACGATCTGATAGGTCTTTTCCTCATCGCTGTCCTCGTCCACCAGCTTGACGGTGGCGCCAAACTTGATCTTCGAACCCGACATCTTGGAAAGATCGATGACTTCCGCACGTGCGGTCAGGTCTTCGAGTTCGGTGATGCGGCCTTCATTGTGGCTCTGGGCTTCCTTGGCAGCATGGTACTCGGCGTTTTCCGAAAGGTCGCCATGGGCGCGCGCTTCCGCAATCGCCTCGATGATACGGGGGCGTTCCTCCTGCTGGCGCCAGCGCAGCTCCTCCTGCAGCTTGACGAATCCACCCTGAGTCATCGGTACTTTTTCTACCATTTTTTTATCCTTCGCATTCCGGTCGCTTTACTTGCAGACACAAAAAGAAACAGGTTCCGGAGAGGAACTCCGGAACCATGCCAAAATCATAACTGAGCCGACTATATCAGAAGACGACAGCGAAATGCCAGCAAATTTGAGGTGCTGAAATTTCTCCATAGAATCAAGTAACTAGTCGCTATGATTGACATCAGTCAATAGAACATATAGTGAACATCGTCATGAAGAAGTCGATCAGGCAACGGCTGGCCATTCTCTCCGACGCAGCAAAATACGACGCCTCATGCGCATCCAGCGGCACGGTGAAACGCAACTCCGCAGCGTCGGGCGGGCTGGGCTCCACGGAAGGGTCGGGGATCTGCCATGCCTATGCGCCGGACGGGCGCTGTATCTCGCTCCTGAAAATCCTGCTCACCAATTTCTGCATCTATGATTGCGCCTATTGCATCAACCGCTCCTCCAGCAATGTCGAGCGGGCGCGGTTCACGCCGGAAGAGGTGGTCTGGCTGACGCTGGAGTTTTACCGGCGCAACTATATCGAGGGGCTGTTCCTGTCCTCCGGAATCATCCGTTCCTCCGATCATACGATGGAGGAGATGGTGCGCGTGGCGCGGGAACTGCGCGTTACCCATGGTTTTCGCGGTTATATCCACCTGAAATCCATTCCCGAAGCATCGCCCGGGCTCATTGAGGAGGCGGGGCTTTATGCCGATCGTCTTTCGATCAATATCGAATTGCCGACCGATAGCGGCATTGGCCGTTTCGCGCCGGAAAAGCAGCCCGTCAATATTCGCCGCTCCATGGCCGATATCCGCCTGAAGATCGAGGAGGCCGGGGAGCCGACCGTCCGGACACGCAAGACCAGGCGCTTTGCGCCCGCCGGGCAGAGCACGCAGATGATCGTCGGGGCCGATGGCGCTGACGATAGCACCATTCTCTCCACCAGCGCCCGGCTTTATGGCAGCTACGGTTTGCGGCGTGTCTATTATTCGGCCTTCAGCCCCATTCCTGATTCGTCGAAAAACCTGCCGCTCATCAAGCCACCGCTGATGCGGGAACACCGGCTTTATCAGGCCGACTGGCTGTATCGCTTTTATGGCTTCGATATCAACGAGATAACGGCAATCGGCGGCGACGGCATGCTCGATCTCGATATCGACCCGAAACTCGCCTGGGCGCTGAGACATCGCGACCGTTTCCCGGTGGACATCAATGCGGCGGATCGGGAAATGCTGCTGCGTGTGCCCGGTTTCGGCACCAAGACGGTGGCCTCCGTTCTATCGTCACGGCGGTTCCGGCGGCTGCGGCTGGAGGATATCGCGCGTTTCGGCGTTTCCCTGAAAAAGGTGAAGGCTTTCATCGTCGCCGAGGGCTGGACGCCGGGCAAGCTGACCGAGCGGCCGGATTTGCGGGCGATGTTTGCACCACAGCCTGAACAATTATTGCTGTTGTGATGTATGGTCCGGTTCTGGAAGGGCGGGGCGATTTCGGCGAGTGGCGTGATGCCGCGCGTGCGGCTCTTGCCGCCGATATTCGGCCGGAGACGATTGACTGGTGGTTGCGGGATGACGGGGCGGGGCTGCTGGATTTCGCCGGCGAGCCATTGCCGACGGTCGATGCCGGCAATGGGCAGGTTTCCGTTCCGGCCTCGTTCGTGGCGCTGGCGCAGGCCGTCATCTGCCACGGCGATCCCGGCCGGTTTGCGTTGCTTTACCGGTTATTGTGGCGGCTGAAGCGGGATCGCGCCCTGTTGCAATTCAAGTCCGATCCGGATGTTGCAGAGGCCCGCTTGCTCGAAAAATCGGTGCGTCGGGATTGTCACAAGATGACGGCCTTTGTCCGTTTCAAGGAGTTGCCCTTGCCGCAGGGGCAGGGCGGGCGACGGCGGTTCGTGGCCTGGTTCGAGCCGGATCATTTTATTGTCGAAAGAACTGCCGCGTTTTTCCAGCGACGGTTTACCGATATGGACTGGCTGATCGCCACGCCGAAAGGGTTCGCCCGATGGGATGGAAGCGAGCTGCAAACCTCACGGGAGGCGGCGGCGAAGCCTGATCTGACGGACGAGACGGATGAGCTCTGGCGAACCTATTATGCCAATATATTCAATCCGGCGCGTCTCAAGGTCAAAGCGATGACGGCCGAGATGCCGAAGAAATACTGGAAGAACCTGCCGGAAGCCGATCTCATTCCCGGTCTCGTTCTTGGGGCGGAGGCGCGGGTCCTTGAGATGGCCGCCAGGGCGGCAAGCCAGCCGCAGCCGTTTCACTACCGCCTGCAGGCGGCCGCCGCCGCGCGCGAGACATCACAAGCGGCGCCGGACGGCTCGCTCGCGTCGTTGGCGCGGCAGGCGGGCCATTGCACCCGCTGCCCCCTGCATTGCAACGCGACGCAGACAGTTTTCGGCTCCGGCCCGGAGGATGCGAAAATCATGATCATTGGCGAACAGCCGGGCGATCACGAGGATCTCGCCGGCAAACCTTTCGTCGGCCCAGCCGGCCAGCTTTTCGACCGGACCCTTGCCGATGTCGGCATCGAGCGCAAAAGGCTTTATGTCACCAATGCCGTCAAACACTTCAAATATGAAACACGGGGCAAACGGCGTATTCATCAGCGGCCGAATGCGGACGAAGTGGAGCAATGCCGCTGGTGGCTCAATCAGGAAATCGCGCTTATTCGACCGAAACTGATCGTTGCCATGGGTGCAACGGCGCTTTATGCGCTGACTGGCGGCAAGGAAAACGTCAAGGAGATTCGGGGGCGCCCTTTGCCGATGGGGGAGGGCCGGGCGCTTTTTGTTACCGTGCACCCGTCCTATCTCCTGCGCCTTGCCGATGGGCTGGTGAAAGAAGCGGAGATGTTACACTTCAGAAATGATATGGGGCTTATAAGAGAATTAGAATAATTTAATTTTGTTTATTATATGTATATTTTTAATTTTCATCTTATATTACGGAAATATTTTTTACTTGTTGTTTATCAGTTATTTTTGTTGAAATTTTATACATTGCGCAATAAAAGAATTATCTGAATTTTATTTACAGTGTGGACATATTATGCTGGGTGAACTCGACCTTGCAACAGTCATATTGATGCAGAAGTGTTCTTACATCGTTGGGCTTCTGAGTTTTATCTATCTGAAAATGACCAATCGCGGTTTGCGCGGTCCCATCCCTCTTGCGGCGGGATTCGTGTCGATGACGATCGGCTCCACGCTTGCAGGTTATGGGGAGTGGGGAATATTGTCGCCGACTTTGTGGCGGTTCGGCAGCGTCGTTTTCGGTATTGTCGGTTATGCGCTGATCTGGCTCGGCCTGAAGACGTTGAGTGACGGACGCTCGGTCGGCCGACGGATTGTCCTTCCAGTCTGCATCATTGCCGTCGTGGCAATCGTCGTCGCGCAGCAGGTGGCGGACGATAATGCGTTTCGCGCGGCGCTGTTCAATGGCTGCGCGTCGCTGGCCTATCTCGCCGGGGCGTGGGTGCTTCTTGCCGGGTGGCGCAGGGAGCCGCTGCTTTCGCGCCTGGCGTTGGCCGCGATCACCGGCGTCTCCGGCCTGATTTCGCTGACGGTGATGAAAAGCGTGCTTTTCCCCGACTATGCCACTCTCAATCTGGTCAATGCGTTTTTCTTCATCATCATGCTGAACTTCGCCATCGCCCTGTTCGTGATGATGCTGGTGGCCGAACGTTCGGAGCGGAAACTGCTGGTTCTCGCCAACACCGATCCGCTGACGGGCGTCAAGAACCGGCGTTTCTTCTTTCAGACCATGCCTGCGACACCGGACCCTGCCGACGCGGCCATGTTGCTCGATATCGATCACTTCAAGTCGATCAACGACCGTTTCGGCCACGCCGTCGGCGATAGCGTGCTGCAGGAAGTAGCGAAGCGCATCGGCGGCAGCATCCGCGGCGGCGATGTGCTGGCGCGCTACGGCGGCGAGGAATTCATCATTTTCCTGCCGGGCGCCGGCGTTCACAAAGCCTGCATGATCGGCGAACGTATTCGTGATGCGATCGCGGTAACCGAGGTCGATTGCGGCGGTCTGCGTGTCGGCGTGACCATCAGCATCGGCGTTGCCGCCACCGGCGAGATGCGCTGCGATCTCCAGACGCTCGCCGAAATGGCGGATCGTGCGCTTTACCGGGCAAAGACCGAAGGGCGTAATTGCGTGCGCGAGGCGCTGGCCGCTTAGCGGCACTCGTTTTCTGCGGCAAGCCGCCTTCAGTTAGTTTCCTGGCGTGCTGGCGTCCATTGCTGCGCGATGCCGTAGGGCTTCCTTCAGCAGTATCTCGATCTGGGCATTGATGCTGCGCAGCTCATCGCTCGCTGTGTGGCGGATTTCGTTCAATATTGCGGGTTCGATCCGCAGCGGAAAGGCCACGCGCTCCGGGCCTGGTGGACGTCCAGCCATGGTCAACTCCGCAGCTTCGAGTTCAGGGAAATGACGTGACCGCTGGCGGAAGCGGATTTTTCAGGTGCAGGAAAAGACATCGTGGACCTCGCGTGGGAATGATGTCTTTTTGATACCCACAACGGATTGCAGCGGGATTACGCGATGCAAAACGCCGCGGATATGGGGGTCCGCGGCGTTCCGGTTTCAATTTTGCGGGCTTTGCCGTTTTAGGCTTACTGGAAGTAGCTCTGCAGCGGCTTCACTTCCAGATTGCCGGCCTTCAGCGCCTTGATGGCAAGCGCTGCGGCTTCCGCGCCGGCCATCGTGGTGTAATAGGGCACCTTCTGCATCAGCGTCGCGCGGCGCAGCGACTTGCTGTCAGAAATCGCCTTGTTGCTGTCGGTGGTGTTGATGACGAGCTGGACCTGACGGTTGCGGATGGCGTCTTCGATATGCGGACGGCCTTCCTGCACCTTGTTGATCTTTTCGGCGTTGATGCCCTTTTCCGCAAGGAAACGCTGGGTGCCGCCGGTCGCCAGCACCCTGAAACCGCTTTCCACGAGAATGCGGATGGCGGGCAGAACGCCTTCCTTGTCCTCGTCACGCACCGAGACGAAGACCGCACCGGAGCGCGGCAGGTCGACGCCGGCGCCGAGCTGGCTCTTGGCGAAGGCCAGCGCGAAATCGGTATCGAGGCCGATGACTTCGCCGGTCGAGCGCATTTCCGGTCCGAGCAGGATGTCGACGCCGGGAAAGCGGGCGAAGGGGAAGACGGCTTCCTTGACGGCGATGTGCTTCAGGTTGCGCGGATCGGGCTTCTCGCCGTAAGCGGCAATCGCCGGATCGAGCTTCTCGCCGGCCATGACGCGGGCGGCGATCTTGGCGATCGGCGCACCGATGGTCTTCGCCACGAAAGGCACGGTGCGCGAGGCGCGCGGGTTGACTTCGAGAACGTAGATCGTGCCGTCCTTGATGGCGTATTGCACATTCATCAGGCCGCCGACATTGAGCGCCTTGGCAAGCGCCGTCGTCTGGCGCTCCAGCTCGTCGACGATTTCCTTCGACAGCGAGCGAACCGGCAGCGAGCAGGCCGAGTCGCCCGAATGGATGCCGGCTTCTTCGATGTGCTCCATGATGCCCGAGACGAAGACGCTTTCGCCGTCGCACAGCGCATCGACGTCCACTTCCACGGCGTTGGTCAGGTAGCTGTCGAACAGCAGCGGGTTCTTGCCGAGCAGGGTGTTGATCTGGCCGGTCTTGTCGTTCGGGTAACGCTGCTTGATGTCCTCGGGTACGAGGCCCGGAACCGTGTCGAGCAGATAGGTCTGGAGCTGGCCTTCCGAATGGATGATCTGCATGGCGCGGCCACCCAGAACGTAAGACGGGCGAACGACCAGCGGGAAGCCGATTTCCGAAGCGACGAGGCGGGCCTGCTCGACTGAATAGGCAATGCCGTTGTTCGGCTGGGCAAGATCGAGCTTCATCAGCAGCTTCTGGAAGCGGTCGCGGTCTTCGGCAAGGTCGATCATGTCAGGCGCAGTGCCGAGGATCGGGATGCCGTTCTTTTCCAGCGCTTCGGCCAGCTTCAGCGGGGTCTGGCCGCCGAATTGCACGATGACGCCGACCAGTTCGCCCTTTTCCTGTTCGGCGCGCATGATCTCGATCACATCTTCCGCCGTCAGCGGCTCGAAATAGAGGCGATCGGAGGTGTCATAGTCGGTGGAAACCGTTTCCGGGTTGCAGTTGATCATGATCGCTTCGAAGCCGGCATCCTTCAGCGCGAAGGCGGCATGGCAGCAGCAATAATCGAACTCGATGCCCTGGCCGATACGGTTCGGGCCGCCGCCGAGGATGACGACCTTCTTGCGATCCGAAACCTGCGCTTCGGAGCGGGCTGCGCCGACGAAGGGAATTTCATAGGTCGAATACATGTAAGCGGTCGGCGAGGCGAATTCGGCAGCACAGGTGTCGATGCGCTTGAAGACCGGGCGAACATTCAGGCTGTTGCGCAGCTCGGCCACTTCCTTCGGGCGCTTGGACGTGAGGCTGGCGAGGCGGGCATCGGAGAAGCCCATGGCTTTCAGCATACGCAGGTTTTCGGCATCCTGCGGCAGGCCATGCTCACGGATGCGGGCTTCCATGTCGACGATGGCCTTGAACTGGGCGATGAACCACGGATCGATCTTGGAGTTTTCGTGGACTTCTTCTTCGGTCATGCCCATGCGCAGCGCCTGGGCGACCATGCGCAGACGGTCCGGCGTCGGCGTGCCGATGGCGGCGCGGATGGCGTTCTTGGAGCCTTCGCCTTCCTCGAAACCGGGGATTTCGATTTCATCGAGACCGGTGAGGCCGGTTTCCATGCCGCGCAGCGCCTTCTGCAGCGATTCCGCGAAGGTGCGGCCGATTGCCATGACTTCACCGACCGACTTCATGGCGGTGGTGAGGATCGGGGAAGCGCCCGGGAATTTCTCGAAGGCGAAACGCGGGATCTTGGTGACGACATAGTCGATCGATGGTTCGAACGAAGCAGGCGTCGCACCGCCGGTGATATCGTTTTCCAGCTCGTCGAGCGTATAACCGATGGCGAGCTTGGCGGCGATCTTGGCGATCGGGAAGCCGGTCGCCTTCGAAGCGAGAGCCGAGGAGCGCGAGACGCGCGGGTTCATTTCGATGACGACGAGGCGGCCGTCCTTCGGGTTGACGGCAAACTGAACGTTCGAGCCGCCGGTTTCGACGCCGATCTCGCGCAGCACCGCAATCGAGGCGTTGCGCATGATCTGGTATTCCTTGTCGGTCAAGGTCAGCGCCGGTGCAACCGTGATCGAGTCGCCGGTGTGGACGCCCATCGGATCGATGTTTTCGATGGAGCAGATGATGATGCAATTGTCCGCCTTGTCGCGGACGACTTCCATCTCATATTCCTTCCAGCCGAGAACCGATTCTTCGACCAGAACTTCGGTCGTCGGCGAGGCGTCGAGACCGCCCGAGACGATGTCGAAGAATTCCGAGCGGTTATAGGCAATGCCGCCGCCGGTGCCGCCGAGCGTGAAGGAGGGGCGGATGATGGCCGGCAGGCCGACATGGTCGATGGCCTGGGCGGCAATCGCCATGGCGTGCGCCATGTAACGCTGCTTGCGGTCGGTTTCGCCGAGGTTCCACTGGTTTTCGAGGTCGTCCAGCGCCTTGTCGAGATCGGGACCGGAAAGCTTGCCCTTCAGCTCGGTGCGCGCCGCCTCGTGCTTCTTGCGGTCGGCGTCCTTGATTTCGGTGGCGTTGGCGAGCATCGAGCGCGGAGTTTCAAGGCCGATGCGGGCCATGGCTTCGCGGAAGAGGGCACGGTCTTCAGCCATGTCGATGGCTTCGGGCTTTGCGCCGATCATTTCCACATTGTAACGGTCGAGAACGCCCATGCGCTTGAGAGAAAGCGCGGTGTTGAGCGCGGTCTGGCCGCCCATGGTCGGCAGAAGCGCGTCCGGGCGCTCCTTGGCGATGATCTTCGCCACGACTTCCGGCGTGATCGGCTCGACGTAAGTGGCGTCGGCAAGGCCCGGATCCGTCATGATGGTAGCCGGGTTGGAGTTGACCAGGATGACCCGGTAACCCTCTTCCTTCAGCGCCTTGCAGGCCTGGGTGCCGGAATAGTCGAATTCACATGCCTGGCCGATGACGATCGGTCCCGCGCCGATGATGAGGATGGACTTGATATCTTGGCGCTTCGGCATGGGCTCTCTCGTTCCGCTTTTCGGTTGCGCAAAACACCGGCCAGGGTGGAAGATCACCGGCCGGGGAGCGCAATTCAAATGTTTTCAGGCTAGAAGCGGCTTATAGGCAAATGTTTTTGAGAACGGAACCCCATAAATTCCGGAATCGACAGAAACTCTTAACGGGCCGGGGCGCGGGCGGCAAAACGGGCCTGCACCGCCGCCGCATGGGAACGGCTGACGGGAACTTCCGTGCCGTCTCCCGTTAGGAGATGCAGGCGACCGGCCTGTCTGCGCAGCGAGACGACATCGGCATCGGCAATCCAGTGCGACCGGTGCACCTGCAATCCCGGCGTATCGCCGGTTTCCTTCATCGCATCGGCAAAACGCAAAAGAACGAGCTGACGTCCCCGCGCCGTCACCACCTCGGTATAATGATCCTGCACGGAAAGGCGCAGCAACGTTCCGCGCCGTTCCGGCTCCAGACGATCCAGAATGGCGGCACGTTCCCCGGCCGATGACGCCGGCGTGGTTTCCGCTTCCGTCTCCGCCGCCTGCTCGGCCTGGTTTGCGGAGCCGGCCGTCAGGCAGCTCAGGAAACAGAATATGAGGCAAAGCGGCAGGGCCGCCCGCGCATCCTCGCCTATCGAGGCGACGTCGATGGGCTGCGCGAAAAACGCGTGGTTGGCGAATGTAATAATGGCGCCGATTGGCAGGGCGGCGGCGATTGCTCCCGCCATCATCCGGGCGAGGGGGCTTGAAAGCCTCGCCGCCAGCGCGGCATTGGCGAAAGCCGAAAAGCTGGTGGTGATGATCCAGCCCGTGCCCAGCAGCAGGGTCCAGTAGGTAGCCCTTGGCCAGAAGGTCATCTTCTCGCCCGTCCCGTAGGGACCCGTCAGGATGAAAAGAAAAACGATAGCGAGAAACGTGCTCCAGAGCGGGCGGGAACGCGCCATTGCCCGCAATTGGCGAAGCGTGGATTGCACCACGGTGTCGTTCACGAAATTCTCCCGCCGTTTGCGCCATTCCGCTTGAGCCAAAGCCTGTTTGGCTGAAATTGCCGCCGAGTTCAACCGGGTAGGAAAGATGTCCCTTCAACCTCTTCTAGATGCGCCTTTCGCTGTTCAGCTGCATGTGGCGACGGTCATTCCCGCGGCCATCATCGGCGCGGTGGTTCTGTTTTCTCCGAAAGGAACGGCTTTTCACCGGCTACTTGGCAAAGTCTGGGTTGTTCTGATGATTCTCACATCGTTTTCGACTTTTTTCATACATGGGCTGAATGTCTTTTACGGTTTCAGCCCGATACATCTTCTGTCGATTTTCACCATATATGGCTGTCTGCAATCGATCTATTTCGCCCGCAGGGGGGAAATCAAGCATCATATGCGGCTGATGAAGGGCATCTATCTTGGCGGGATCGTCGTTGCGGGCGGCCTCACCTTCCTTCCCACGCGTATGATGCATGAGGTGGCTTTCGGCGATGGCGGCGCGAATTTGCTGACGCTTTCAGTCGGGAGCCTGCTGCTTGTTTTCCTGTTCGTCGCCGTTCTCAGGCAAAGACGGCAAACCGCCTGAGCGAGGCCAAGCTTTCTTCCGGAACAAGATGTATTATAGTGCCGTTATCAGGCAGCTTGTTAAGGCGATATCCGCCGGGAGAATAGCATGGAATGGAGAGGGCGCCGCCAGTCGGACAACATCGAGGACCGGCGTGGCATGTCGGCGGGTTCGGGGCCAAGCGGTAGCGACCCATTTTCCCGTGGCGGAATGCGTGTGCCGATCGGGCGGCGCGGCGGTGGTATCGGTATTGGCGGCATTCTGGTTATCCTGCTGATAAGCTGGGTGCTCGGCATCAATCCGCTGACGCTGCTTTCGGGCGGCGATATTTCGCTGGATGGCGGCGGCACGACGCAGCAATCCGGCGGCCAGCAGGCGGGCACGCGTCCGCAAGGCCAGTCGTCGGACGACACGACAGCTTTCGTTCGCACCGTGCTGGCCGAAACAGAGGATACCTGGAGCGGCATTTTCCAGGCCGCCGGTGAGACCTACCAGAAACCGACGCTGGTTCTGTTCTCCGGTCAGGTGTCTTCGGCCTGCGGTTACGCTTCGGCGGCCAGCGGCCCGTTTTATTGCCCGGGTGACCGCAAGGTCTATCTCGACACCAGCTTCTTTAAGGAACTGGACCAGCGTTTTGGCGCGGCCGGCGATTTCGCGCAGGCTTACGTGATTGCGCATGAGGTGGGCCACCATATTCAGAACCTGACCGGCGTCCTGCCGGAGTTCAACCGCCGCCGTCAGTCGATGAGCCAGGTGGATGCCAATAGGATGTCGGTGCGGGTCGAGCTTCAGGCGGATTGTTATGCCGGTATCTGGGGCAAGTTCACCGAGCAGAAGGGCATTCTCGAAACCGGCGACCTTGAGGAAGCGCTGAATGCCGCCCACCAGATCGGCGACGACACGCTGCAGAAGCAGACGCAGGGCTATGTGGTGCCTGACAGTTTCAACCACGGCACCTCGGCACAGCGCACGGAATGGTTCAAGCGCGGTTTCCAGAGCGGTCGCGTCGAGGATTGCGACACATTCTCGGCAAATATCTGAGCAGACGGGAGAGGGGGCTTTTCAGCCCCCTTTTCATTCAGCCCATCAAAAGCGCCACGGCATACATGCCGAGCGCAAAGACCGTGTGGGCAACGAGGTTGAGAACACGGACCTTGGTGGGGTTGGGCGTTTTCGACGCCGCCCAGCCGATGCCGAGACCCGGCTGCAGCAGGAACCAGCCTGCGCCGACCGTGACGATGCCGACGATCCATGGCTGGATGAAGGACGGATTGGCAAACCATGCGGCCGGCACTATCAGCGCGAGAATGATGCCATAGAGGATTCCGACGGCGTAATGCGAAATCCAGCCGAGCGCCAGTTCGTGCTCATAGGGTGTCGCCGTTGCAATGCTGTCGTGAAATATCCTGCCCTTCGGCACATGCCAGAACCAGCGGCCGACCGGCGCCCAGTTGGGCGCGGACTGGCCGAAAAACCGGTGCAATATGATCGCCCATATATCCATGAATACGGTGCCGCCAATGCCCATGGCAATGCCGCGCCAAATCAGTTCCAGCATGAATCCCTCCGCATGATCGTGATCGATCAAGCTCTAGCGGATCGCGCCGGTGGCGGGAACCGGCTATTGCCGGGGTGGCCAAGAAAAATGGCCGGATTGCTCCGGCCATGCGAGAGTTTGAAACCTCTCCTCCGTCACCCTCGGGCTTGACCCGAGGATCTATATCCCGGCGTACTCTGGATCCTCGGGTCAAGCCCGAGGATGACGTCGTGCGTGTAGAGACCTAGCCGATACCGGGTCGCTCCCGGCCAGCTCTGTCCTTGTTATCACGCAGCACGCCCATATTCCGCCTGCCGCCGCGTTGCCGCGGCGAGCTGGAATTGGGCGAGCAGATCGTTCAGCGCCGCCGCTTCCGAGGCCAGCCCATGGCTTGCCGCGGTCTGTTCCTCGACCATGGCGGCATTTTGCTGCGTGCCCTGGTCGATGGTGTTGATGGCGGTGTTGATTTCCTGAAGGCCGGTCGATTGTTCACGCGACGCGGTCACGATGGCGTCGATATGGCGGTTGATCTCCTGCACTTCGCGGACGATGGTTTCCAGCGCCTTGCCGGCATTGCCGACGAGATCGACACCGGACTGCACCTGCGACGTCGAGGCGTTGATCAGCGTCTTGATCTCCTTGGCGGCATTGGCGGAGCGCTGGGCAAGTTCGCGGACTTCCTGGGCGACGACGGCAAAACCCTTGCCGGCCTCGCCGGCGCGGGCGGCTTCCACACCGGCATTCAGCGCCAGCAGATTGGTCTGGAAGGCGATTTCGTCGATCACGCCGATGATGTTGCTGATCTCCGACGATGATTTTTCAATGCCTTCCATGGCGCGCACCGCATCTTCGACGATGATGCCGGACTGTTCGGCATTGCTGCGGGCGCGGTCGACCAGGCGGCCGACTTCTTCCGCACGGCGGGCGGAATCCTTGACGGTGGTGGTGATTTCCTCAAGCGCCGCCGCCGTTTCTTCCACGGAGGCCGCCTGCTGTTCGGTGCGCCGTGCGAGATCGTCGGCCGACTGGCGAATTTCGCCGGCGCCGGCATCGATGGCGCGGGCGTTCTGGCCGACGGTGCTGAGCGCCGCGTTCAGCTTGGCGACGGAATTGTTGAAATCGTCGCGCAGCCGGTCGATGCGCGTCACGAAAGGCGTGTCGATGCGGTAGTTGAGATCGCCATCCGACAGATGTGCCAATCCCCTGGCAAGCGAATCGACGGCGAACTGGATGTCTGCGGCATCCTTCGCCGCCAGTCTTTCACGTTCGTTGCGCTCCCGTTCGGAGAGCGTGCGGTTCTGCTCCGCGTCGCCTTCGAGGCGCAGGCGCTCCATGGCGTTCGACCGGAACACGGCGACCGCCGCGGCCATTGAGCCGATCTGGTCGGTGCGCTCCTGGCCGGGAATGGCGACATCGAGATTGCCGGATGCGAGGCCTTCCATGGCGGAAGTCATCTGCGTGACGGGGCGGACGATGAAGCGGGAGAGCACCGTCGCGAGCAGGGCGATCATGATTGCGGCAGCAAGAACGGTGGCAATGGTGGCTGCCAGACGGAACTGGCCGATGGCGCTATAGGCAACATCGGAATCGACGACGAAACCGAGATACCAGTCGACCGAGGGCAGGCCGGCGACCGGAATGAAGCTCGTGATCTTGCCCTTGCCATCGATTTCGGTCTGCGAAATCGCCGAGGAAATCGCCGGCGCATTGACCTTGAAGAGATCGGTGAGCGGCTTGTCGACGAATTTCGGATCGGGATGAATAAGGATCTTGCCGTCCTTGCTGACAAGGAAGGCATAACCGTCCGTACCTGCATCCACCGACTTGATCATTGCTACCAGCGAATTGAGCGAGAAGTCGCTGCCCGTCACGCCGGTGAGCTTGCCATCGATGGAGACGGGAATGGCGGCGGTGATGATGAGGCCGCCGGTCGATGCGTCGTTATAGGGTTCGGTAAGAACGGTTTTGCCCGCCTTTACGGCGTCCAGATACCACGGACGCTTGCGCGGGTCATATCCCTCCGGCAGCGGTGTTTTGGGGAAGGTGGTGAAACTTCCCGTTTCGGCATTGCCGAAATAGGTCGACATGAACTGGGCGGTCAGAACGTCATTTTCCAGAAACCGCAGCTTGGCCTCGTCATCCGGAAGCTTGGCAAGCGTCTTTGCCACCGTTTCCGTCAGCATGATGCGGCCGTTCAGCCAGTTGGCGATGCTCTGCGCGGCCTGCTTGCCGGAAGAATCGATATTTTCCGCCACCGCTTCCGTCGTGACCCGGTGCTGAAGACTGTCGATGTAGAAAGAAAAGCCCGCAAAGGCGGCGACGACAAGAGATGACGCCGCGAACAGAATGCGCGTCATGAGGTTGGTTTTCTTCGGCAAACTGAAGATCCTTTGAACCGGATGTACCGTTTCGGTCATCTTTGACAATGGTGGGGAAAACATGCCTCAAAGGCGGGAATATTCTGCGTCATGCAGCTTATGATTTAAAAGAACTACTCGATGTTCTAATAATTAAAGTGAAATGGTAAAATTCGACTAAATTTGCCTTCTGTCAGGTCTTTAAGCGGCAGAGTTGCGCGCCTGCGTAAATTTTGATCATTTGGTCACAAAGGTTGCGTGCGGGAAGGGAATATTTTATTCATCATCGTGCCGCCGTTGCGCAATTCGCGGGCAACGGCCAATGTTCAGGTGAATTACAATGTCTTCGTCGATTGTTGCAGGAACCGTTCCATCCGGATCGGGGTCGTGGTTTTCGCATTTCAAGGCTACGCTTGCGCTGGGAATTCCGCTTATCGGCGCGCAGCTCGCGCAGCTTGGCATCCATACCACTGACATGGTCATCGTTGGCCAGCTGGGCGCCGAAAAACTGGCGGCCATGGTGCTGGCCGGGCAGTTCTTCTTCGTTGTCTTCATTTTCGGCTCGGGCTTTTCCGTGGCCGTGGTGCCGATGGTGGCTCAGGCTTACGGGCAGGGGGATGCGACGGCGGCCCGTCGCTCGCTGCGCATGGGCATGTGGGTGGCAATCGCCTACTGGCTGCTCGCCCTGCCGATCTTCTTTAATGCCGAGCGCATTCTCGTTTCTCTCGGGCAAAACCCCAACGTTGCGGCCTTGACGGGTCATTATCTCGCCATTGCCAAGTTCGGCCTTTTGCCGGCGCTGCTGTTTTATGTCCTGCGCAGTCTCGTCAGCGCCATCGGGCGTGCCGGCATCATTCTTTATGCCACCATCACCATGCTGGTGATGAACGGCGTGCTCGCCTATGCGCTGGTGTTCGGCCATTTCGGATTGCCGGCCATGGGCATGAACGGTGCTGCCGTCGTTGCCGTCATCGTCAATGCCTTCAGCTTCATCTTCATCGTCGCTTATGTGCAGACGCGGGAGGAAACGAAGAAATACGAGCTGTTCGTACGTTTCTGGCGGCCGGACTGGCATGCGCTCTTCGAAGTGCTGCGCCTTGGCCTGCCGATCAGCATCACCATCCTTGCCGAAGTGACGCTGTTTGCCGCCGCGTCTATCCTGATGGGGCAGATCGGCACCGTGCAGCTTGCGGCGCACGGCATTGCCCTGCAGCTCGCCTCCATCGCCTTCATGATCCCGCTCGGCCTGTCGCAGGCGGCGACCGTGCGGGTGGGGATCGCCCGCGGTCAGGGGGACTTCAAGAACCTCATCCGCGCTTCGATCATGATCTACGCGATTGCCTGCGGCATTGCCATTTGCGGCGGTATCCTGTTTGCGGCCGTGCCGGAATTTCTGGCGAAATGGTTCCTGGATGCGAAATTGCCCGAGGCGGCGGAAGTGCTTGCCTATGCCAGCAGCCTGGTGGTGATCGCCGGCATCTTCCAGCTGGTCGATGGCATTCAGGCCGTGACGGCGGGCCTGCTGCGCGGATTGAAGGATGCGCGCATTCCGGCGATGCTGGCGCTGATTTCCTATTGGCCGATCGGGCTGGCGCTTGCCTGGACCATGGCCTTTCCGCTCGGCTTTGGCGGGCGCGGTGTCTGGTTCGGTTTCGTGATCGGCCTTTCGACGGCGGCCGTTCTCCTGACCGTGCGTTTCGTTCTTCTGGTGAAGCGTGAAATGCGAACGGCCCGCTGATAGCGGGCCGTGATGGTTCTTACATGTAACTCTGGTCATCCCGGCCTCGATGGATCCTCGGGTCAAGCCCGAGGATGACGTGGAGTATGGGAACGGCCTATCAGCGCTCGGCGAGCGCTGCCTCGCCTTGTCTCTCGCGCAGCAGGTTGACGAAGCGGCGGAAGAGGTAGTGGCTGTCCTGCGGGCCGGGCGATGCCTCCGGGTGGTGCTGGACGGAGAAGACCGGCTTGCCGACGATGCGCAGGCCGCAATTGGTGCCATCGAACAGCGAGATATGGGTCTCTTCGACGCCTTCGGGCAGCGACTTGGTGTCGACCGCAAAGCCGTGGTTCATGGAGACGATTTCCACCTTGCCGGTGGTGAAGTCCTTGACCGGATGGTTGGCGCCGTGGTGGCCCTGATGCATCTTTTCGGTCTTTGCGCCGACGGCAAGACCGAGCATCTGGTGGCCGAGGCAGATGCCGAAGATCGGCAGCTCGCTGTTGATGAGGTTCTGGATAACCGGCACGGCATATTCGCCGGTCGCCGCCGGGTCTCCCGGACCGTTGGACAGGAACACGCCATCCGGCTTCAGCGCCAGAATGTCTTCAGCCGAAGTTTGGGCCGGAACCACCGTTACCTTGCAATCCAGACCGGCAAAGAGGCGCAGGATGTTGCGCTTGACGCCGAAATCGACGCAGACAACGTGGTACTTGGCATCGGCTTCGCCGAGCGTGCCGTAACCCTTGTTCCAGACCCACGGCGTTTCCGTCCAGGTGGAGGACTGGCCGGAGGTGGCTTCGATGGCGAGATCGAGACCGACGAGGCCGCTCCATGCCTTTGCTTCCGCCTTCAGCGCCTCGATGTCGAAGACGCCGTTCGGATCATGGGCGATGACCGCGTTCGGCGCGCCGTTTTCGCGGATCCATGCGGTCAGCGCGCGGGTGTCGATGCCGCAAAGGCCGATGACGCCGCGGGCCTTCAGCCAGGCATCCAGATGCTTGACGGCGCGGAAGTTCGAGGGATCGGTTATATCGGCCTTGAAGATGACGCCGACGGCGCCGCGGCGGGCGGCGGGCGTCAGGTCTTCGATGTCTTCCTCATTGGTGCCGACATTGCCGATATGCGGGAAGGTGAAGGTGACGATCTGGCCGAGATAGGAAGGATCGGTGAGGATTTCCTCGTAACCCGTCAGCGCCGTGTTGAAACAGACTTCGGCCTGAACCTTGCCGGTTGCGCCGATGCCGGTTCCCTCGATCACCGTGCCATCGGCAAGAACAAGCATTGCGGTCGGTTTGCGGGTAGTCCAGGGCGCTGTCTCGGTCATCTCGTTCCGTTTCTGCCGCTTCGCACCCCACCTCTTGAAAGGCAGGGGGTAAGGGGCCATTTTTGTCGCAGGCTTCGTGACATAAAGGGGCGCGCGATAAAGCTCGCGTTCCGACCCTTCGTTAAAATCTCGTGCAGGTGCCGGAAAATAACGAAAGCAGCCCAAGCGGTCAACCGCAGGGCCAAGATTTACGCGGAATTAAACCGCCGTATATTCAAGGCCTTATGCATTTGATTTGCTTGAGCCTGTCTGCTCGTTTATGTCGTTTCGAAAAATAGGGTGGAAAGTTTCCGTGTCGAAAAGCGGCGGAATGCACTTTCCCAAGGAGAAGAAGAAATGCTGCGCGACACGTTCGCTAACACTTTGAAAGACGCTTTGAAGGCTCGTGATGCACGCCGTACCTCGACCGTGCGTCTCATCCAGACCGCCATCAAGGATCGTGATATCGCCAATCGCGGCGTGGGCAAGGACCCCGTCAGCGATGAGGACATCATGCAGATCCTGACCAAGATGGTGAAGCAACGGGAAGAATCCGCCAGCATCTATGAAGGCGCCGGCCGTCCCGAGCTTGCCGCTCAGGAGCGCGAAGAAATCGTCATCATCAAGGAATTCATGCCGGAAGAAATTCCGGCCGAGAAGGTGCGCGAACTCTGCCAGGCCGTCATCAGCGAGACAGGCGCCTCCGGCCTGCGTGACATGGGCAAGTGCATGAATGCGCTGAAGGAGCGTTATCCCGGCCAGATCGACTTTGCGAAGGCCTCCGGCGTCGTGAAGGACTTGCTGAAGTAAATTCGGCAATGCCGAAAAAGTAAAGGCAGGGCAGATGTGAGCTGCCCTGCCTTTTTTCTGTCGACGAAAACGCATTCCGGCGGATCAAAATGCGGTCCTTCACAGGCTTTTTTCGGGGGACGTGCCTGCGGGCGCCGGCAGATTATACGGAGGTCAATTACTGCCTTCGCTGATGTTTTTACATCGCCGCTTCGGCCGGCTCAAATTACAAAAACATAATTTTTGGTGATGTTGCCGTGCCATAAATTTGCCCGAAGCGGGCGCAATGGCGATGTGATTTCGCCCTCGTGGCCTGTGAATATCGGGTATTCCTGTTCTTTAAGTTTTGTGCTGGCCTCTTTCCGCGCTTATATGAAAGACTGGCCTCGAATAGGTAACCCATGCGCTTTTCCAATTCTTTCCTCGATGAGATACGCGACCGCGTGCACATCTCCGATGTGATCGGCCGACGTGTGTCCTGGGACAAGAAGAAGACCAATACGTCGCGGGGGGATTATTGGGCCTGCTGCCCGTTCCATGGTGAGAAAAGCCCGAGTTTCCACTGCGAGGACCGCAAGGGGCGGTATCATTGTTTCGGTTGCGGCGTTTCCGGCGATCACTTCCGCTTTCTGACCGAGCTTGAGGGCCTGAGTTTCCCGGAGGCCGTGCAGCAGATTGCCGATATGGCCGGCATTTCCATGCCGCAGCCCGATCCGCAGGCGGAAAAGCGCGAGCGTGAGCGCACCTCGCTGCAGGACGTCATGGAAATGGCGACGCTGTTCTTTCAGGACCAGTTGCAGACGGCGCTCGGTGCACGGGCGCGGGCTTACCTGCGCGATCGCGGGTTGACCGGGCGCACCATCGAGACTTTCCGACTGGGTTATGCGCCCGATAGCCGCAATGCGCTGAAAGAGCATCTGGCGAGCAAGGGCGTAACGAAGGAACAGATGGAGGCCTGCGGGCTGGTGGTGCATGAGAATGTGCCGGTCTCCTATGACCGGTTCCGAGACCGCATCATGTTCCCGATCCTGTCGTCGCGGGAAAAGGTGATCGCTTTCGGCGGTCGCGCGATGGCCGCGGATGCGGTCGCGAAATATCTGAATTCCAACGAAACAGAGCTCTTTCACAAAGGCAATGTTCTCTACAATTTCGCCCGCGCCAGGCGCGCCTCGCAGGCGGCAGGCGGTTCGGTGATCGCCGTCGAAGGTTATATGGATGTCATCGCGCTTTATCAGGCGGGTGTGGAAAATGCCGTCGCCCCGCTCGGCACGGCGCTGACTGAAAGCCAGCTCGATCTCCTCTGGAAAATGTCACCGCAGCCGATCCTCTGCTTCGATGGCGATGGCGCCGGCATTCGCGCCGCCAACCGTGCCGCCGATCTTGCCCTGCCGCATATCAAGCCAGATCGTTCCGTCAGCTTCGCGCTTCTGCCCGATGGCAAGGATCCGGACGATCTCGTGCGACTGGAGGGGCGTGCGCCTTTCGACCGGGTATTATCCGAAGCCAAGCCGCTGGCGGCGATGATCTGGAGCCGCGAGACGTCAGGTGTCACTTTCGATACGCCGGAAAAACGCGCCCAGCTTGAAAGCCGGTTGCGGCAGATTGTGGCCGTTATCGGCGACGAGACGGTGCGCCGTTTTTACCAGCAGGATATGCGCGACAGGCTGAACGGCTTTTTCCAGCCGCGTTTCCAGCAAAGCGGGGCGCAGAACGGCAACTTCCGTCGCAATGGCGCGCAGCCGGCGGGACGTGGCTTCCAGCGCAATGCGCCGGGGCGGGGCGGGGCCATGTCCGCGCCGGCCAGCAGCATTTCCGAGCGGCTGGCGCAATCGGGCCTCGTCAGGGGCTATCAGACCAAGCCTTCGCTCCGGGAAAGCGTTCTCGCCATCACCATCGTCAACCATCCCGAACTGCTGCTTGAGGAATATGACGAGATCGCCGCCATCGATTACGAGAACCGCGATCTGCAGCGCCTGTGGTCGACGGTGCTGACCTATGCGGCGGAAAGTGTAGCGGAGATTTCGCGGGCAGGGCTCGTCGAGCGGCTGTCGCAACAGGGGTTCGAAGCGCTTTTGAAGACCATGGACCAGCAGGTGCGCAATGCCCGCCTGTGGACGGCGACGGAGCAGGCGGCGATGGAGGATGCGCGCGAGGGTTACGTGCAGGCGCTTTCCCTGCATAAGCGGACAAAATCCCTGCTGTGGCAGAAACGCGAGCTGGAGCGGGAAATCGCCGAGGCGACGGATGACGAACGCGGCACGCTGCTGGTGCGGGCGCTGGCCGAAGTGCAGCTGGAAATCGGCCGTATGGAAAATCAGGAAGCGATCATCGATGGTTTCGGGGTCATGTCCGGCCGGGTGAAGGGGCCGGCTGTCGGTCATGGCTGATCGGGTCGGCAAGAATTGAAAGGCCTGTGGGGTTGCCTTTTGCGGCAGGCGTCCTAAATAGGGGATAGTCTGGTGATAACCCGCAAAATGCGGCTCTTTTTAAGAATTTCCGTGGCTGTCTCGCTCTCAAAGGCTTGACGGGGCGGGAAATAGCGGGAATCACCATTTCAGGAAAAGTAAGGTGGAATGGGCCTTGGCGGATAGAAATTGCATGAGCAAGCATTTCCGGGTGCACTGTCTTTGCATTCTGCCTGAGGCTGCCGTGGTTAATCGGCAATTAAAGATCACTCCGTTAGGTGTCTGACAGTGATTCGCGGCAAACCGCTGGATGCTCAAGGGGCGGACGGCGATGCGGCGGAACAGGTGTTAGCGTCAGGGAAAGCGACGAGATAGATGGCAACCAAAGTCAAAGAAAACGAAGAAGCAGAAAACGAACGCGACGGTGCGACGGACGGCCCGCTTCTCGACCTTTCGGATGACGCGGTCAAGAAAATGATCAAGGCCGCCAAGAAGCGCGGCTATGTGACGATGGACGAGCTGAATTCCGTCCTGCCGTCCGAAGAAGTGACCTCCGAGCAGATCGAAGACACGATGGCGATGCTGTCCGATATGGGCATCAATGTCATCGAGGACGAGGATGCCGAGGAAGCAACGGCGAGCGACGACGACAGCGATTCCGACAGCGACGATTCCGAAGGCGGGGAACTGGCCCCTTCCGGCGGCACCGCGCTTGCGACCGCCAAGAAGAAAGAACCGACCGACCGTACCGACGACCCGGTGCGCATGTATCTGCGCGAAATGGGTTCCGTGGAGCTTCTGTCGCGCGAAGGCGAAATCGCCATCGCCAAGCGCATCGAGGCCGGCCGCGAAACGATGATTTCGGGCCTGTGCGAAAGCCCGCTGACGTTCCAGGCGCTGATCATCTGGCGCGACGAACTCAACGAAGGCACGACGCTGCTGCGCGAGATCATCGATCTCGAAACCACCTATTCCGGTCCGGAAGCCAAGGCGGCGCCGCAGTTCCAGAGCCCGGAAAAGATCGAGGCGGACCGTAAGGCCGCCGAAGAGAAGGAAAAGACCCGCAAGCTGCGCGCGCCGACCGGCGACGAGGATGTGACGGATGTGGGCGGCGATGGCCTGCCGCCGGAAGAGGAAGAAGAGGACGACGACGAGTCCAATCTTTCGCTTGCCGCGATGGAAGCCGAACTGCGTCCGCAGGTCATGGAAACGCTCGACACCATCGCTGACACCTACAAGAAGCTGCGCAAGCTTCAGGACCAGCAGGTTGAGGCACGTCTTGCCTGCACCGGTACCCTGTCTTCCGGTCAGGAGCGTCGTTACAAGGAATTGAAGGATCAGCTGATCACGGCCGTCAAGTCGCTGTCGCTGAACCAGAACCGTATCGACAGCCTTGTCGAGCAGCTCTACGACATTTCCAAGCGTCTGATGCAGAACGAAGGCCGTTTGCTGCGCCTTGCCGAATCCTATGGCGTCAAGCGCGACAGCTTCCTTGAGCAGTATCACGGTGCGGAACTCGATCCGAACTGGATGAAGTCGATTGCCAATCTGGCCGCCCGCGGCTGGAAGGAATTCGCCCGCGAGGAAAGCAATACGATCCGCGAAATCCGTCAGGAAATCCAGAATCTCTCTACGGAAACCGGCATTTCCATCGCCGAATTCCGCCGCATCGTTTCGATGGTGCAGAAGGGCGAGCGCGAAGCGCGTATCGCCAAGAAGGAAATGGTCGAGGCCAACCTGCGTCTGGTGATCTCGATTGCGAAGAAATACACCAACCGTGGTCTGCAGTTCCTCGATCTCATTCAGGAAGGCAATATCGGCCTGATGAAGGCGGTCGACAAGTTCGAATATCGTCGCGGTTACAAGTTCTCGACCTATGCGACCTGGTGGATCAGGCAGGCAATCACCCGTTCGATCGCCGACCAGGCCCGCACGATCCGTATTCCGGTGCATATGATCGAAACGATCAACAAGATCGTTCGCACCTCGCGCCAGATGCTGCACGAGATCGGCCGCGAGCCGACCCCGGAAGAACTGGCTGAAAAGCTCGCCATGCCGCTTGAAAAGGTGCGCAAGGTTCTGAAGATCGCCAAGGAGCCGATTTCGCTCGAAACCCCCGTGGGTGACGAAGAGGATTCGCATCTCGGCGACTTCATCGAGGACAAGAACGCGCTACTGCCGATCGACGCCGCCATTCAGGCGAACCTGCGCGAAACGACGACCCGCGTATTGGCCTCGCTGACGCCGCGTGAAGAACGCGTTCTGCGCATGCGTTTCGGCATCGGCATGAACACCGACCACACGCTGGAAGAAGTTGGCCAGCAGTTCTCGGTTACCCGCGAACGTATCCGCCAGATCGAGGCGAAGGCGCTGCGCAAGCTGAAACATCCGAGCCGCTCGAGAAAGCTCCGCAGCTTCCTCGACAGCTAAGCTGTTCGTTTCCTTTAAAATTGAACCCGGTCAGTTACCTCTGGCCGGGTTTTTTGTTTCCCGCACTGGCGAACTCTGCGACAAGCCTTATGTGTGACAACAGGCATCCCGCTTTGCTGGAAATGCCGGGGTTCGATTTGGTTCGATGAGATGCAACAGGTTTCGGCAGGCAGATGGCGGTGGAAGGGATGGGCTGTGCCCGTCTCGGTGCTGCTGCATCTTGTCGTCGTTGCTCTTTTTTTCTTCGAGCTGCCGGAACGGATAGCCGAGCCGCAGGAGCCGGAAAGCATCAGCGTCGATCTGGTGGCGCCGCCCGAGGAAAAGAAGGCGGAAGAGGCCCCGCCGCCGGGTGAAGAGAAGGCGAAGGAAGAAAAACCGCAACCTCCGCCGCCGCCGCCCGCCCCACCGGCCGAAGAGGCAAAACCCTTGCCGCCGCCGCAGGCGACGTTGCCCGCCATCGCGATGAGGCCTGAGGAAACGCAGGCGGACCCCGAGGACAAGCCGGGCAAGACGGAGGAAGCGGAAAAGACCGAGCCTTCCCAAGAGCCGGCAGGTGAGCCTGAAAAGACGGCCGAAGACGCACCCGCGTCTCCCACGGCCAACAGCGATCTTCAGGCTTCAGCCGAGCAGGGGGAAATTGCGGTTTCACCGGTCAAGGAGAATGTGCCGCCGGAGCAAAGGCCCGTGCCGCAGGAAAAGCCGGCGGAAGAAAAGCCTGCCGAATTGGCGGAAGAAAAACCCGAGAGGCTTCCGGCAGCCAAACAGCTCCTGTCTTCTTCCGTTCTTTCGCCGGCCCAGAGACGTCAGATGTTCGGCGATCTGCCGCCGCGTCGCCGCATCGTTCAGCTTTGCAGCACCGAAGCTCTGGCCCAAATTCAGGGTGCGGGTTTTGCCGCAAGAGGCATGATCCCCTATTCGGATACGGGTGGCAGAATTTCCGGCAATTCGATCGATGCTTCCGGCGGCGCGTTCAATACGGGCAATGGCTGGCACGATGTATCGTTCCAGTGCGAGGTCGACCTGGAGAATTACGCCGTGACGGAGTTTCGGTTTAAAATCGGCAACGCGGTCAGCCCGGAAGAGGCGAAAAAGCGCGGTTTTACGAGATTTCAATAGAGGTAGATTTGGCAGCGCCTCATCGTCCGCATGCCGTCAGTCCGGACGGGGTCCGATATGATTATCCTTGATCGTAAAGGGCTTTTCTCAAGCTGCCTCACACCCGCTCCGTATCCCCCACCAGAATGCCAATCCCCGCCATCAGCGCATCCTCGTCATAAGGCTTGCGGATGACCGGCACGTTGCCGAATTCATCCGGAACCATGCTGCCATCGGCGTAACCGGTCGCGAAAAGGAAGGGGACGCCGCGGCGGTGGAGTTCGCGGGCGACGGGGATCGAGGTATCGGAACCGAGATTGATGTCGAGAATGGCCACGTCAGGCACATAATTCTTCAGCTTCTCGATTGCCATCGCCGACGAAGTCGCTGTTTCAATGGCGCTGATGCCGTTATCTTCCAGCATGTTCTCGACATCCATGGCGATCAGCATCTGGTCTTCGACGAGCAATACTTTCAATGGCTCCTCCCGGTTATAAGGTCTGGCCTGCGGCACGGCTTCGCTCTCGGATTTCGTGTCGGAAGCCGTTGTGGCCGATGAGACGTGACGGAATGGCAGCAGAAGCTCCGCCTCCAGTCCGTCGGGCAAATAGCGCATCGTGCTGCGCCCGCCGAGATCGTAGGGAATGCTGCGGCTGATGAGCGCCGTGCCGAAACCGGCGCGCGATGGCGCCGGCAGCTTTGTGGGCAGGATTTCTCGCCACGCAATCTCGCAGTCGCGATTGTCGTTGATGTTCCAGCGCACATGCAATTGCCCGCCATTTTGCGAAAGCGCGCCGTATTTGGCGGCATTCGTCGCCAGTTCGTGCAGAACCAGCGCCATCACCGAGAAGGCGCGCGAATCGAGCGTGATCTGGGGCCCTTCAAGTTTCACCGTTGTTTCCGGCGAACGATGGGGTGACAGTTCGGCGTCCAGAAGATCGCGAAGCGCACCGCCGCCTTCGCCGCGAATGATCTGGTCATGGGCAAAGGACAGCGCCTGAATGCGGCCCTTCAGCGCGGTGACATATTCCTGCAGGGTCTTGCCCTCCTGCGAAGGATTGCCGACCAGCGACTTGATGATGGCGAGAACATTCTTGACGCGGTGGTTGAGTTCCTCGTTCAGCATGCGCTGGCGCACTTCGGCGCGCTCCCTTTCGCCGGCCATCAGCTCGCTGTGATGGAATGCGACCTCGACAAGCGCAATTCTGGCTGCTTCGGCAATTTCCCGGTCGGCCTCCGACCACGGCTGCGCCTGCAGGCGGACGGTTTCCTTCCAGATCGCGAAGCTCTTGCGCGGTGTGAGGCGGTCGCCCAGCGGCCCGGTTTCATAGGATTTTTCCGGATTGCCGGCCCAGTTCAAGTTCTGCACGATCTCCTTGCGGAAGAACAGCAGGTAGTCGTTTTTCACCTGCGACAGTGGAATGGCGAGCATTCCGGCTGCGGTGCCGGCATAGATTTCCGCTTCCGGTATGGCCTGCGACAGGGCATGGGTTGCCCAGACCTTGCCTTCCGAAGCCGAGGCGACGAAACGCGCCAGCCTTGGAATGGTATCATGCGGCGGTGTTGCGCCGTGGCCATGCCAATTGTTCCCCACCCATAGCCCGACGCCGTCGCAGGGCATCAGATCGGCAAAATCCTGGAAACTGTCGATCAGCAGCTCTTCGATGTTGGTGTGATGGGCGGCAAGCCGCAGGAAACGGTCGAGCGCGGCATGGGCCTGGTTGACGGTGTCGAGCCGGCGTTTCTGTTTCAGAACCTGCAGATGCATGGAGAAAAACTCCCCGAACATTTCAGCGGCGATCCGGACCGGCATCGTCAGCACGCGCGGGGAATAGTGGTGGCAGGCGATCAAGCCCCATAGGGCGCCATCGACAATCACCGAAATCGACATGGAGGCGGCAACGCCCATGTTGCGAAGATATTCGCAATGGATGGGCGAGACGCTGCGCAGATGCGCGAAGGACAGGTCGAGCGGCTCGCCGGAGGCATCGATGGCGGGCAGGACAGGGACCCGCGCGCCGCTGGCATCGGAGATGATGCGCAGCGTGTTCTTGAGATAAAGCGCACGGGCCTGCTGCGGTATGTCGCTGGCGGGGAAATATTGCCCGAGAAAGCTTTCCAGCTCCGGCTGCTTCGCTTCCGACACCACCTTGCCGGCGCCGTCCTCCTCGAAACGGTAGATCATCACCCGGTCGTAACCGAGCGTCGCCTTTATCAGCCGCGTCGTTCTGGAGATCAGGCTTTCGACGCTGTCGGCCTCGCGAATGCGGTCCACCATCTTGCGCGCCGTGCCCAGTGGCTGCGTTTCGCTTTGCGACGGTTCGAATTCGATGATCGTGGTGGATTTGTAGCGGTGGAGGGAGATGTCGAAGCTGCGGCCATCGCCCATTTCCGTGGCGGGCAGCATGGCCGGGCGCGTGGTTCGGCCGGTCACCGTCAGCGCATTGCGCAGATCGTGGATGAGCTTCTTGCCGAGCACCTCCTCGGCGGTCCTGCCATTGATGTCGCCGTCAATGCCCAGCAGTTCCCGGCAGTTTTCGGAATGCCGCAACACCATGCGCATGGCGTTATCGCAGGCGATGAGACAGCCATGCGGTTGAATATAACCAGGAATATGAATGGGTTCGCGGTCGCAATTGGTCAGGTCGACATGATAGTCAGTGGGCGCCATGAATCAGTCTTTCGCACCCTGTGTCTGTCCGTGCCGGAGATAATCTGGTTGTTGCGGGATGGGAAAGCCTGAATAATTCATTCTGATCGTGCCAACCCTTCCCCGTTTTTTGCAACTGTGACGCCGGTTTTCCGTTTTGCTGTTATGGGCCGCCGTCATCTCTTTGTCGTATCCCTGATGTCATCGGATACAATTCGACATGTTGCAACGTTGGCAGCGCCGATTTTGTTCCAAGTTATTGAAGGAAAAAATGTGCCGCAGAAAAAACTGATCGTTTCGACCCAGGGGCAAGGGCTTTACGAATTCTCGTCCGAGGCGAGGGCTTTCGTCAAGCAGGTCGATCTTGATGAAGGCCTGCTGACCATCTTCGTCCGGCACACATCCTGTTCGCTGCTCATTCAGGAAAATGCCGATCCCGATGTCCGGGGTGATCTCATGACATTTTTTTCCCGTCTCGTGCCGCCGTCCAGCGATCCCTCCATGCGCTGGGTCGTGCACACGCTTGAAGGTCCAGACGATATGCCGGCCCACATCAAATCGGCGCTGACGACGGTTTCCATCGGTGTGCCGATCAGTGAGGGCCGGCTCGTGCTCGGCACATGGCAGGGCCTTTATCTTTTCGAACACCGCGACCGGCCGCACCGCCGGGAAGTCGTGCTGCATATTTCGCCGTGACGCCCGGATCCGGATGAAGAGCAGCCGCGTTAACATCCATGAACGCCTGCTGAACATTCGGTTCTGTTCATATTCAGGCAGGCGAGTCTAGGGTCACGTCAATCGCCGGGGGATGTGCCCTGTCGGCAAAGAAACAAACGGAGTGAGTTCATGTTCAGCACCTTCGCAAAAACCGGCCTGGCTGCCCTCATCGCCCTCGGTGGAATTTCCTTCACCGCTCCGGCTGCTTCGGCAGGCTCGGATGTTCAATTCAGAGTTCAGGTTCAGGATGGCTACGGCCATCGCCCCGGCTGGGGCCGTCCGGATCGCCCGGGCCGCGGCTGCTCGCCCTGGCTTGCGGAAGAAAAGGCAAGCCGCATGGGTCTTCGCCGCGCCCGCGTGGTTGACGTATCGCCGCGCCGCGTCGTGGTTGCCGGTTTCGATCGTCGTGGCCGTGATCGCGTTGTTTTCGCCAATGAGCGCGGCTGCCCGGTGATCCGCCGCTAAAAGCAGCGACCTTCGTTGATCTGTCGATATCCCCGTACGGCAGGTCAATCAAAAATGCCCCTCGCTTGTCCGAAAAGGCAGGCGAGGGGCATTTCGTTTTGCATCATGCCCGTGGCTGAGCATGGCATAGGGGCATGAGCGGCACCCAGGTGCCGCCCGCCGTCGATCTTACTGGTCGAGGGCGAAGGTGACGTTGACCACCACGCTGTAATTGTTTTCACCCGACGCTATCGGAACGCTATCGGCTTCCTTCATCATCGAGGCACGCATCATGCCCGCCGGTACAGGCATTGGCCGCTGCATGTTTTCGCTGATCTGGATCACCCGGCCGAGCTTCACACCCGCCGCTTCCGTCAGCGTCTTCGCCTTCGCCATCGCATCGGCAACGGCCAGCTTGCGGGCTTCGGTTACCGTGGCTTCCGGCTTGTCATTGGTGAAGGTGATGTCGCCGCCCTGGTTGATGCCAAGCTTGACGGAGGTATCGAGGATCGCGCCGAGCTTCTTCAGGTCGCGCACCCGCACGGTCAGGCCGTTGGAAACCTGATAGCCGGTGATTTCAGGCGCGACATAAACGCCGTCCTTGGGCTCAAAATGCTTGTAGAGCGGCTGAACCGAGAAATTGCTCGTCTGCAGGTCGCGATCCTCTATGGCGGCGTCTTTCAGCGCCTTCAGGACATCGGCGAGCGCCTTGGAGTTTTCGGTAAGTGCCGCAGCCGCCGTCTCCGCCTGCTTGACGACGCTGAAGGAAAGGATCGCCATATCAGGGGCGATGGCCGCCTGGCCTTCACCGGAAACACTGATCGTGGCTTCGCGCGGGTTGGCCTCCTGCGCAGACACCTGGGCGGCAAGCGGCATCATGGCTGCTGCAGTCAATGCGGTGAGTGCGAAAAGGCGGGCCGTTTTTGTCTTCATGGTGTTTCCTCGTTGATTGTGTCCCTTTGAAGGGTATTGCCTTAGATTGTGTAGCTAATACGGCGGCGCTGCCTTGCGAAAGCATCATTGGCTTGTCGGGCTCAAAAAATTACGTTAGAGCGTCACCCACCGGATTCGAGCCATTGCGAAGCCGGTGTTTCGGACCGCTTTTCCGAAAGGGCCTGTAGCTCAATGGTTAGAGCCGGCGGCTCATAACCGCTTGGTTGGGGGTTCGAGTCCCTCCGGGCCCACCAATTTCTTTTAAGATCAATTGCTTGAGATGTTTCGCCACTCCGCGCGAGCGCATTTCTGTCACGGCTGAGGCGTGATCTCTGTTCTGCTGATGGCAAAGTCCGGCGGTGGAATGAATGCATCAGTGTCGATCCGGCGTACCGTTGGGGCAAGCCGGATCGGGAAAGCTTTAGTGTCAGTTACAAACCCGCATACTTTCCATATGCCAGCCGCCGTCATAGGAATTGGGAACGCGGCGGTCTTCGAACCAGCAGCGCGGGCGGGGCGGCGGTGGCGGCTCGTAGTAGCGCGGGCCGTTATTGCTGTTGGCGATGGCGCCGCCGATCAGGCCGCCGATGACGCCTGCGGCGAGGCCGCCGGCAATCGCCGCACCGTCATTGTGGCGGCGGTGTTCGCGGTAGGGCGGCGGGGGCGGGCCGCCGCGGTCATAACCCCGGTCGTAGCGCGGGCGATAGGGATAGTCCTGCGCGGCAGCGGTGCCATAGGATGCAAAAATGCTGCCGGTGGCGACCAGCGCGGCAATAGTGGAAAGAATTATCTTTTTCATCGGGGCTACTCCATAAGCCTGCTTCGGGAGATAGAGGCTCATTATGCCCGGATGATGGCACGGGACGGGTGAACGGCCTGTGAATGTTTCATTGTTTCAGGGTTCATATTTTCGGATCCTGCAATGGGCGGGTCCATGGTCGGTGCAGGTTTTCAGCAACGAAAAAGCCCGGCGGAGGGCCGGGCTTTTGCAAAAATCGCCGCAAGTCGCCAGGGCGATCAGAACTTCACGCCGAGACCGACTTTCACAGTGTGCTGGTCAAGATCGGTGTTGATGCCGAAGATGTCCTTGTCGCCATAGTCGTTATAGCGATATTCAAGCCTGCCGAACACATTGTCGGTGAAGGCATAGTCCAGGCCCGCGCCGACGGTGTAGCCGTTGAACGTGGTGCTGTCCTTGCCGGCGCCGGGCGTTTCGATGAAGCCGCGTGTCGCGGTCCAGCCGGCGGTGGCATAGAGCAGGGCGTGGTCGAAGGCATAACCCACACGGCCGCGAACGGAGCCCTGCCAGTCGGTGCCGATCTCGGTGCCCGCATAGTCATTGTCGTTCCAGTTGTAATCGACGTCGCCTTCGATGCCGAGGACCAGATTATTGTCGAACTGGTAATTGTAACCCGCGAAAGCGCCAAGAATGCCGCCGTCGAAATTATCCGAGGCGACCGGGCCGCCCGCCGAAAAATCGCCATTTGCCCAGCCCGCGCCGCCTTGAATACCAAGATAGGGGCCAGACCAGGTGAAGACCGGCAGGGCTTCCTGCGCGACCGGCGGTGCAGGCGTTTCGTAGACGGCATCCGCGGCCATTGCGGTGCTGGCCGACAGGGCCAGGAGTGACGTTACGATCAGCGTTTTCATCGTTTTTCTCCCTGAGCTGACTGACATCCATAGCATAGATTAGCTGCTTTTAATATGGGTTGGGGTTCGGCGGTTCCAAGAGGCGCTGTGCCCTCCCGGCGTTAATGGCCGTCTTGCCCCTGGTCGTGGCGTTTCATCGCCCCGCCATGCTGTTGTGATGCGGCGAACGTCCGCAGCCGCGTTTGGTTCCCTTCGGTGTTTCATCAAAAGTCCGGCAGGGCGGCCCGCCGGTGTCACGCTTGGTTGTCTTGACAGCGGGGGGCGTGACCATAGAGTTGTGGTTGACTGCAAACAGTGCCGGTGCTTCGCGCCGTACAACAAGCGGCATGGCTGCGGTTGAGACGATACCGCCGCGACCTCTCGTTGAGGGTGGTCGCTGCGGGCAGGAAGGGCATGGGAGGATGAAATCGCATGAGGTTTTATTTTAGCGGAGGAGGGGCGACGTGATTGTCGGAGCCGTTCTCAGCGCCATTCTTCTTCTCACTCTCATCGCATTTCCACGGCATCTCAAATCCGTTGTCATCTGCCTGCTCGTGATCTGGACGGCCACTGCGGCCTTTGTCATTTATGACTGGCGGCGCGGCAGCCAGCGGCTCGATCATGTCGTTGCGACCGCCGGTTTCGATGCGACCTGTACGGATCCGGCATTGCCCATTCGTGTCAGCTTCCGCAACGACAACAATGTTGCGGTGCAGCGGCTGACCTATACGCTGGAAGGTTTCGAACCCGCCTTCCGCGCCTCCGTCTCCTTCGACCCCTACCAGGTGAGCGAAAGACGGATCGAGGCCGGCGAGACTTTCGCCGCCTGCCGTTCCTTCCGGCTGCGCAACAATGAAAGGGTGGAACCGCAGCGGCTGGAATGGCGTGTCACCGTCATTTCCGCGGAGTTCGACTGAGCGGCCGATGCGACCGCTGGTTATCACGGCATTTTGAAAATTTTCGCGCTGTCGATAAAGTCCCTGCACCACAGGGGCTTTACGCGGGAGGGCGGGCCCTTGCCTTTTCGAACCGGGCAGCTTTGGAAGGGACCTGACTTGTTTTCGCCGGTTTGCGATGCCATCTCCCGCCCATTCGATTGATGTCGCGGGTAGACGGTTTGCGTATTGTTTTGAAGTTTCTGAAAATCACGGCCATTGGCCTTGTCGCCCTGCCGGTTCTGGCGGGCGCGCATATGGGTATCGGGCAATTGACCGGAAATTTCCACGAGGTCATTCCGGGCGAACTCTATCGTTCGGCCCAGCCGAGCGGCAAGGATATTGCCGCTTATGCCAAGGCTTATGGCATCAAGACGATCATCAACCTGCGCGATGAAAAACGTGAAGGCTGGTATGAGGCTGAAAGCCAGGCGGCGAAAAACAACGGCATCCGGCTGGTCGATTATCCGCTGAACTCAGGCGAAAAGGTCTCGGTTGAGGATTCGGAAACGCTGGCGGCCATGCTGCGCAATGCGGAAAAGCCGATCCTTATTCACTGTGAGCATGGCGCGAACCGCACCGGGCTCGCCTCCGCCATCTATGTGGCCGCCGTGGCCGGCAAGAGCGAGGCGGCCGCCGAGTTTCAGCTTTCGCCCTATTACGGGCATGTGCCGATCCCCGGTATCGGGCGGTATGAAATGTACCAGTCCTGGGACGATTTCGAGGAAACCATCGGCTTTTGAGACGCCGCCAGACATCGTCACCCCGGACTTGATGCAGGGGCCAGTGCGATCAAGTCATTGATCGCGAAAGACTCTTTCACGGCGCAGGCGCGCCGTGGCTGGATGCCGGCTCAAGGCCGGCATGACGGACGGTTGCGCAACGCGCCTCAATAATCCCCGCCGCTTTCCCTGATCACCTTCGTCAGGCTTCCCGTCGCCGGGAAAAGCGGGATGAGGCAGGCCTGCAGCGCGTGGTAGATATCGCCCTTGCCGGGGAACAGCGTATGGGCGGGAACCAGATATTCCGTCAGTTCCTCGTGCCAGCCGCCATTCTCATGGTCGATGAAGTTGTTGGCGACGGTGCTCCAGATGCGGCGGTAACTGTCTTCATAGAAGTTGTCCGCCGGCAGGTTCTCGTTGAGGAAGTGGGCAGCACCAGCCGCCTCGGACATGGGCCACCAGAGCTTTGACCGCTTGTCGGGATTGTCGTTCCAGTCGAGCGTATAAAAGAAGCCGCCCTTTTCCCGGTCCCAGCCGAGCGCCATGGATTGCACGAAGAGCGATTTCGCTGCCACCGGCATCCAGTCATGGCGACGCTCTCCCAGCACCCATAATTGCAGGATGAGGCGCGCCCATTCCAGCCAGTGGCCGGGGGTGGTGCCGGAGGGGCGGAACATTTCGTTGCCGCGATACTCCTTATCGAGCGTCCAGTTCTCGTCGAAATGCTCCGGTACGCGGAAGTCCAGCTCGCCGGCGCGACGGCGAATGACGAGGTCGGCGATGCGCTCCGCCTTGCTGAGGTAACTATTGTCGCCGGTAACCTCATAGGCGGCCATCAGCGCTTCCGTCAGGTGCATGTTGGAGTTCTGGCCGCGGTAATTCTCGATGGGCGACCAGTCGCGATGGAATTCCTCGGCGATGGCGCCGTGTTTTTCTTCCCAGAAGCGGGTCTCCAGAACCTCGGTAATATCGGCCAGCATCCGGTCGGCCAGCGGGTGGCCGACGGTCTTGGCGGAAGAAGCGGCCAGAAGCACGAAGGCATGGCCGTAACCCTGCTTGGTGGCGTCCACAGGGCCGGCATCGTTCACCTGCCAGAAATAACCGCCATGCTCGCCATCGCGGTGCCTGTTCCAGAGATAGGTCATGCCGTGGTCGACGATATCGCCGCAGCCCGGGCGGCCAAGCAGGTGGCCGATGGAGAAGCAATGGACCATGCGGGCCGAAGCATGGATGCCGCGCACGGGGTCGTTTGGCTGCAACGGCACGCCTTTGGCATCGAGATCGAAGAAGCCGCCGGCAGGGTTGAAGGCGCGATACTGGAAGAAATCGAAAAGTCCCTCGGCCTGTTTTACCAGCCATTGGCGATGCCAGGGCAGGGTGTTCCAGTTGCGGCTGTTGTGATCGTCCTCGGGCATTCTCGTCCTCCATGCGGTTTGCTGCTTCGGCTTATATCCTTGCCGTATAAACCTGTCATCTGTCAGTGAAATTTCGTAGTCTGCCGCAACGACGCAAAGCCATGTCTGTCCCTTGAAGATATATTGACATAAACATATCTTTATGTGACTTGACGGCTTGCGATCTTGCAAATCGAAATGAGGAGTATGCCCGTGTTTGACGACCTGTTTGGCCCTGAAGGGGCAAAGCGCGACGGCGCGGAAATTTTCAAGGCGCTGCGCGAAGCCGCCAGCGAACGCATCCTCATTCTCGATGGCGCCATGGGCACGCAGATCCAGGGGCTGGGTTTTGACGAAGACCATTTTCGTGGCGATCGTTTTATCGGCTGCGCCTGTCACCAGAAGGGCAATAACGACCTTCTGATCCTGACCCAGCCGGACGCTATCGAGGATATCCACTATCGCTACGCCATGGCGGGTGCGGATATTCTCGAAACCAACACGTTTTCGTCGACGCGTATCGCGCAGGCCGATTACGAGATGGAAAACGCCGTCTACGACCTCAACCGCGAAGGTGCCGCGATTGTCCGCCGCGCCGCCCAGCGCGCCGAGCGCGAAGATGGCCGCCGCCGTTTCGTGGCCGGCGCCATCGGCCCGACAAACCGCACGGCCTCCATTTCGCCTGACGTCAACAATCCCGGTTATCGCGCCGTCAGCTTCGACGATCTGCGTATCGCCTATGGCGAGCAGATCGATGGCCTGATCGACGGCGGGGCCGACATTATCCTGATCGAGACGATCTTCGATACGCTGAACGCCAAGGCGGCGATCTTCGCCTGCGAGGAGCGTTTCGAGGCCAAGGGCATCCGCCTGCCGGTGATGATCTCGGGCACGATTACCGATCTTTCCGGCCGCACGCTTTCCGGCCAGACGCCTTCGGCCTTCTGGAACTCGGTGCGCCACGCCAACCCCTTCACCATCGGCCTGAACTGCGCGCTGGGTGCCGACGCCATGCGTCCGCATCTTCAGGAACTGTCTGACGTCGCCGATACCTTCGTCTGCGCCTATCCGAATGCCGGCCTGCCGAATGAATTCGGCCAGTATGACGAAACGCCCGAGATGATGGCGCGTCAGGTTCAGGGTTTTGTCCGCGACGGTCTCGTCAACATCGTCGGCGGCTGCTGCGGTTCCACGCCGGAGCATATCCGGGCGATTGCGGAGGCTGTCAAAGGCTACAAGCCGCGCGAAATTCCCGAGCACAAGCCCTTCATGTCGCTTTCGGGCCTCGAGCCTTTCGTGCTGACCAAGGACATTCCCTTCGTCAATGTCGGCGAACGCACCAACGTCACCGGCTCGGCCCGCTTCCGCAAGCTCATCACCGCCGGTGATTATACGGCGGCTCTGGCTGTCGCCCGCGACCAGGTGGAAAACGGTGCGCAGATCATCGACATCAATATGGATGAGGGCCTGATCGATTCCGAAAAGGCGATGGTGGAGTTCCTGAACCTCATCGCCGCCGAACCTGACATTGCCCGCGTGCCTGTGATGATCGACTCATCCAAGTTCGAGATCATCGAGGCCGGCCTGAAATGCGTTCAGGGCAAATCGATCGTCAATTCCATTTCGCTGAAGGAAGGCGAGGAGAAGTTTCTCCAGCAGGCGCGGCTCGTCCATAATTACGGTGCGGCGGTCGTGGTCATGGCCTTCGATGAGGTCGGGCAGGCCGATACTTACGAGCGCAAGGTCGAGATCTGCTCGCGCGCCTACAAGCTCTTGACCGAGAAGGCGGGCCTGTCGCCGGAAGACATCATCTTTGATCCCAACGTCTTTGCCGTTGCGACCGGCATCGAGGAGCACAATAATTACGGCGTGGATTTCATTCAGGCCACTAGAACCATCCGCGAAACCATGCCGCTCACGCATATTTCCGGCGGCGTTTCCAACCTGTCCTTCTCCTTCCGCGGCAATGAGCCGGTGCGTGAGGCGATGCATGCCGTGTTCCTCTACCATGCCATTCAGGTCGGCATGGATATGGGCATCGTCAATGCCGGGCAGCTTGCGGTTTACGACAATATCGATCCGGAACTGCGTGAGGCCTGCGAGGACGTGGTGCTGAACCGTCGCGACGATGCGACCGAGCGTTTGCTTGAAGTGGCGGAGCGTTTCCGTGGCACGGGCGCCAAGGATACCAAGGTTCAGGACCTTTCATGGCGCGAACTGCCGGTCGAGAAGCGGCTGGAGCATGCGCTGGTCAACGGCATTACCGAATATATCGAGGCCGATACGGAAGAGGCGCGCCAGAAGGCAGAGCGTCCATTGCACGTCATCGAAGGGCCGCTGATGGCCGGCATGAACGTGGTCGGCGACCTCTTCGGTTCGGGCAAAATGTTCCTGCCGCAGGTGGTGAAATCCGCCCGTGTGATGAAGCAGGCGGTGGCCGTGCTGCTTCCTTACATGGAAGAGGAAAAACGCCTGAATGGCGGGTCCGAGCGCAGCGCCGCCGGCAAGGTGCTGATGGCGACCGTGAAGGGCGATGTGCACGATATCGGCAAGAACATTGTCGGCGTCGTTCTCGCCTGCAACAATTATGAGATCATCGATCTCGGCGTCATGGTGCCGACGACGAAAATCCTTGAAACGGCGATTGCCGAAAAGGTGGATGTGATCGGCCTTTCCGGCCTCATCACCCCGTCGCTGGACGAGATGGTGCATGTGGCGGCCGAAATGGAGCGGCAGGGTTTCGACATCCCGCTGCTGATCGGTGGCGCAACGACGAGCCGTGTGCATACGGCGGTGAAAATCCATCCGCGTTACGAGGCGGGACAGGCAATCTATGTCACCGACGCCTCGCGTGCGGTGGGCGTCGTGTCGGCGCTTCTGTCCGCCGAACAGAAGCCCGCTTATATCGACGGTATTCGCAGCGAATACGCCAAGGTGGCGGAGGCGCATGCCCGCAATGAGCGCGAAAAGCAGCGCCTGCCGCTTTCCCGCGCCCGCGAGAATGCGCACAAGATCGACTGGTCGGCCTATAGCGCCGTCAAGCCGCAATTCTTCGGCACCAGGGTGTTCGAGACTTACGATCTTGAAGAGCTTTCCCGCTACATCGACTGGACGCCGTTCTTCCAGACCTGGGAATTGAAGGGTCGTTTCCCGGCCATTCTCGATGACGAAAAGCAGGGCGAGGCGGCGCGGCAGCTTTACAGCGATGCGCAGGCGATGCTGAAGAAGATCATCGAGGAAAACTGGTTCCGGCCGCGGGCGGTGATCGGCTTCTGGCCGGCCAACGCCGTGGGTGACGATATTAGGCTGTTTACGGATGAAAGCCGCGGCGAAGAGCTGGCGACCTTCTTCACGCTGCGCCAGCAGCTTTCCAAACGCGACGGTCGCCCGAATGTTGCGCTGTCGGATTTCGTCGCGCCTGTCGATAGCGGTGTTGCCGATTATGTCGGTGGCTTCGTGGTGACGGCGGGTATCGAGGAAGTGGCGATTGCCGAGCGCTTCGAGCGGGCCAATGACGATTATTCGTCTATTCTCGTCAAGGCGCTGGCCGACCGTTTCGCGGAAGCCTTTGCCGAGCGCATGCATGAGCGGGTGCGCAAGGAGTTCTGGGGTTATGCGCCGGACGAGGCTTTTGCCGGCGAGGAGTTGATTGGCGAGGCCTATGCCGGCATTCGCCCGGCGCCCGGCTATCCGGCCCAGCCCGACCATACCGAAAAGAAGACGCTGTTCGCCCTGCTCGACGCCACCAATGCGGCGGGTGTGGAACTGACGGAAAGCTACGCCATGTGGCCGGGCTCCTCCGTCTCCGGCATCTATATCGGCCATCCCGAGAGCTATTATTTCGGTGTCGCCAAGGTGGAGCGCGATCAGGTTCTCGATTATGCGCGCCGTAAGGACATGCCGGTGGAAGAGGTGGAGCGCTGGCTCGGTCCTGTCCTCAACTACGTGCCGACGAACGGCGCGGAGGAAATCGACAGCGCGGCGTGAGGTTTCGCGCCTCACGCTTTTGCATTGGAGCGCGGACGTTGCCACTGCTCAACATTGCTGCGACCTCTGTTTCGTCATCCTCGGGCTTGACCCGAGGATCCATAACCACCTGAAATCAATGGATCCTCGGGTCAAGCCCGAGGATGACGTCGGGTATCTGGAGAGGTTTGCGAAAGCGTAGGATTCGCGCGCCTTTATACCGTCTTACGACCTCAATGCCGCCAGTTCCTCGATGCCGACATGGCTCTCGACCTCGCTGCCACGCAGATAGAGATAGAGGCCGATCGCGAAGGCGAGGACGGCGATGAAGACCAGATACCAGGCATGGGCCATGGGGTTGATAGCGAGCGCCGTGGTCACGCCAATCGGCGTCAGCCCGCCGAAGACGGCATAGGAGACGTTATAGGCGAAGGAGAGGCCGGAGAAGCGCACCGAGGCCGGGAAGGCGCGGACCATGACATAGGGCACCGCACCCGCCATGCCGACCGACAGGCCCATGACGCCGTAGAGCACAAACATGGTTTGAAGCGATGTGCCGGCATAGCTGTAGAAGGTGAAGGTGGCGATGCCGAAGAAGATGCTCGCCCCCATGAAGAAGATGCCGGAGCCGACGCGGTCAATCAGCGCGCCGGCGATGATGACGCCAAAGATCAGGAACAGCGTGCCGAAGCTGGTGCCGGCCAGCGCCTGTGTCGGGGTATAACCGTAGAGCTTCTGCAGGAAGGTGGCCGTCATCAGCGTCGTGACGACAATGGCCGCCGAGAGAACCCAGGTCAGCAGGGCGGAAATGACCACGCCGCGCATATGGTGCTTCAGCACCAGCCCGAGCGGCAACTTGTCCGTCAGCGATTTCGACTTCTTCATCTCCATGAAGATCGGCGTTTCTTCCAGCCAGCGGCGCAGATAAACGGCGATCAGGCCGAAAATGCCGCCGAGCAGGAAGGGAATGCGCCAGGCGTAACCGGCCACGTCTTCCGGCGAAAAGAGCGAGTTGATGGCGAAGGCGATCAGCGAACCCAGCATGATGCCGAAGGAAAGGCCGGATGTGAGGAAGCCGCAGGCGAGGCCAACGCGGCGGAAGGGTACATGTTCGGCAACGAAGGTCCAAGCGCCCGGCACTTCACCGCCGATGGCGGCACCCTGCAGCATGCGCAGGATGATGAGCAGGATGGGGGCGGCCACGCCGATGGTGGCATAGGTCGGCATCAGTGCCATGCCCAGCGTCGAGAGCGCCATCAGCAGGATCGAGAAGGCGAAGACGCGCTTGCGGCCGTAACGGTCGCCATAATGCGCCAGCACGATGCCGCCCAGCGGCCGCACCAGATATCCGGCGGCGAAGATGCCGAAAGTCTGGATCATCACCAGCCAGTCCGGCATTTCCGGCGGGAAAAACAGATGGCCAATGACGGTGGCGAAAAATACGAAAATGATGAAATCGTAAAATTCCAGCGCGCCGCCGAGGGCCGAAAGGCCAAGAGTTCTGTAATCCTGACCGTTGAGGGGTCGGGCTGCCGCCGGTGTGGTGGTGGGAGACATGAGGCTGCTTCTTTTCTAAATTACGTATTACTTATGGGCATGCGGCAAGCGCGGCGCGATTTCAAGCCTTATCCATGCTCAATCGCTCAGGTATTTCGACGGATGGTCGAGGAAGCGGCGCAGGAAACTGATGTTTTCCAGCTCGTCATAGAGGCGCTCGGTGATGCCATCAGCGTCGAAATGATAGATCGTCGCTTCGGGGATAGCCAGAAGCACCGGCGAATGGGTGGCGATGATCAATTGCCCGCCACCATCGGCGGCGTCGCGGATAAGGGCTGCCAGTTCGAGCTGTTTTTGCGGTGAAAGCGGGCTTTCCGGTTCGTCGAGAAAATAGAGGCCGGCGCCATGCAGCCGCTGTTGCATGATATCGAGAAATCCTTCGCCATGCGAACGCCGGTCGATGACATTGTTCCTGACTATCCTGCGAAACGTATCCGGGGTTTCTTCCGGAAAGTCTTCACCATTCTTGAGGGCCTTTTCCCGCTCCCAGCGAAAATCGTCCAGCGCGTCCTCGTTCTGCCGGCGAATATAACCAAGCACGTCTTCCGCGCGCATGAACATGCGGATTTTCGGATATTTCTTGCGGGCGAAATAGAAGGATTTCGCCACGGTTTCGGCATGCTGAAGGTAGAGATCGCCGGCAACCTGGCCGTGATTGCCGATGGCATAGGCCGTCATTCCGGCCGCCAGCCCTTCCAGCAGCGTCGATTTGCCGGAGCCGTTATTGCCGGCAAAAAAGGTGATCGGCGTCTTGAATTCGAGGCGCTCCAGATGGCGCAGCGCCGGAACGGAGAAGGGATAACCATCTCTTCCGTCCGGGGTGTCTTTCATGGTTACGCTGTCGAGAAACAGCATGTCGCGTTCCTTGCCAATAATCCGTCCTGTTCGGAGGTGTTGCGCCGTGGCTCATCATCAAGCCTGAAGCGGGTGATTGTATCTGGAGTTTAACGTGGTGCGTGATGTCGGCGTCAACCTCCCGACATCGATTCGTGCGATTGTTTAGAGTGCAATAAAATTACAATATGTAATATATGTATAAATAATTCTATTTCTCATTTCTGGTGGATTATTTCTGCGCTAATAAAGTATTATTTTCAGGATATACTTATAATTAATACACTCATGGCAATCGTCACTCATTCTCGTTGCTGCTGTGGGGAATGGATGAACTATATTGCGCTATTTTCTGCCGTCATGCTGTTCTCTCTGGCGTTCATCGGTCAGGCGGAGGCCCGGAAGGCACGGTTTTTCGCCATTCCCGGGTTTGGTGGCGGTGAGACGATCGACCTTGTCTATGATTTGCCGGACAATCCGGCTTTCCTTCGCGAGGGAAAAGCGTTCGATCTCGGTTATCTGAACAGCAGCAATGGCAATGCTTACGTTCTCTATCATGGCGACCGCTACAGCAAACTCAGCGATACGGATATTGCCAGGCTGAAGGCGATGCTCGGTTTTGATCCGACGACCAAACATCGTATGGAACAGGCGTCGCGCGGCACCGGCGCCGGCGTCACGGGCTGGGGCCTCGTTATTTTCATCGCTGTGGGGGTGCTCGGTCTTTCCGTGCTCATCCACAAGGGGTTGAATGTCATGCGCTGGATGATGCGAGCATTGACGACCCCCGCCGCCATTGGTTCAGATGAGGCTGTTTCCACGCCGCTTGAGGTTCGCAAGAAGAAATTGGTAAATCGGCAATGGAGCGACACCGATCATGCCGCACGCAGCCCGACGCCGTCGGCCGCGCAGGCATCTTCCCGGTCAGACGCTCCGGTCCGGGCCTTTGGACGCAGGAACGTCTGACGCGGAGAATGAATGGCCACGACCGGACGGTTATTCGAACCGGTCGATGATGCTGATGCCGCTTTCCCTGAAGCTGTCCATGGCGGGCAGGGCGGTAGCCGCCTCGGAAAGCGTGATGTGGCGGCCGATCAGCTTTTCCGGCGCAAGCCTGCCGCTTTCGATCATCGCCAGCATGTCCTCGTAACGCCATGCCTGCATGCCGTGGCTGCCATAGATCTCCAGCTCATGCGCGATCACCCGCGCCATGGGGATGGCGGGCATGGCGTGATCGGCCAGCATCAGCCCCACCTGCACATGGCGTCCGCGCCGGCGCAGATTGCTGATGGAATTGCAGCAGGTTTGCGGGTGGCCCAGCGCGTCGACGGAGACATGTGCGCCGCCGCCGGTTACCTCACGAACCGCCTCGGCAACATCGGCAACCGCGCGGCTGTTGATCGTCGCGGTCGCGCCGAGCTGCCGGGCGAGTTCCAGCTTGTCTTCGGCGATGTCGATGGCGACGACCTGTGCGCCGAGGCCAGCGCCGATCATGATGGCGGAGAGGCCGACGCCGCCGCAGCCATGCACCGCCAGCCATTCACCGCCCTTCAGGCGTCCCTGATCGGTCACGGCCCGGAAGGAGGTGGCGAAACGGCAGCCGAGGCCGGCGGCGGTGGCGTAACTCATCGTATCAGGCAGGTGCACGAGGTTCTGATCGGCATAATCGATGGCGACATATTCGGCGAAGGAGCCCCAATGGGTGAAGCCGGGCTGGAACTGCGCCTCGCAGACCTGCTGGTTGCCGGAACGGCACTCATGGCAATGGCCGCAGCCGGAGACGAAAGGCACGGTGACACGGTCGCCAGTCTTGAAGCGGGTGACGTTTTTGCCGACAGCGGCGATCACGCCTGCGAATTCGTGGCCGGGAACATGCGGCAGGCGGATATCCGGGTCATGTCCCATCCAGCCATGCCAGTCGCTGCGGCAGAGGCCGGTCGCCTTTACCGCGATGACCACGCCGCCATCGGTGGGTTCCGGATCGGGAAGGGACGCAACGACAGGGGTCTCGCCGAAACGTTCGTAATAAAGCGCGCGCATCATGGCCTCACATTATTGGCATGCAGGTTCGAAGTCATACCTGCTCTACCATTTCCAGCAAATGGGCGAAGCGGTTTTGCACCTGGAAAGGTGATTCAGTCCTTGATGAGCATCAGGTCGCCGGCTGCGAATTTCAGCGTCACCTGTTCGCCGACGGCGGGCGGTGCTGTGCCGGGATCGTTGAACATGTCGAAAGACAGGGTGGAACCGCCAAGATCGAGCCGGGTGCGGATGACGGAGCCGAGGAACTGGCTGGAGGTGACGAGGCCGGAAATGGCGACATCGCCTTTCGCGTCATGACCGAGCGAACCGGCTTCCGGTCGAAGCGCGAGCGTGATTTTTTCACCATTGGCCGCATCGACCGGCTTGGGCAGGGTGATCTGCTGCTCTCCGACACGGATGGTGTTGGACGAGGAATCGACCACGGTGGCGTCGATGAGGTTCAGCGTGCCGACGAAGGAGGCGACAAAACGGGTCGATGGTTTGTTGTAGATATCGAAAGGCGAACCGATCTGGTCGGCGCGGCCGGCATTCATGACGACGATGCGGTCGGAAATCGACAGGGCCTCTTCCTGATCATGGGTCACGAAAATGGTGGTGATGCCGAGTTTCTGCTGGATCTGGCGGATTTCTTCGCGCAGCGAGACACGGATCTTGGCATCGAGCGCGGAGAGCGGCTCGTCCAGGAGAAGGACTTCCGGCTTAGGGGCCAGAGCGCGGGCCAGCGCCACACGCTGCTGCTGGCCGCCCGACATCTGGTAGGGGTAGCGGTCGGCCAGATGTTCCAGGTGGATGAGCTGGAGCATTTCCTTCACGCGGGCGTCGATCTCGGCTTTCGGCTTGCCGGCGACTTTGAGCCCGAAGGCGACGTTTTCATAGACATTCATGTTGGGGAACAGCGCATAGGCCTGGAACACCATGCCGATATTGCGCTGGTTCGGTCTGAGCGCCGTCTGGTCTTTGCCGTTGATGACGATCGATCCGCCGGTCGGTGTTTCGAAGCCGGCGATCATGCGCAGCACGGTGGTCTTGCCGCAGCCCGATGGTCCGAGAAAGGAGACGAATTCGCCCTTTTCGATGGCCATGTTGAAATCATGCACGACCTGCACGGAGCCGAAGGATTTCTTGATGTTGCTAAGTGTCAAAAAGCTCATGAAAATCTTGTCCTCAGGCCTTGGGAGGCGCGCCCTTCTGGTAGCGTGAAACGAGTTGGATCAGACCGAGGCAACCCCAGGTGATGCCGAAGGAAATAACGGCAAGCGCTGCCGGTTCATAGGCGCGATTGGCGCCGAGCAGCTGCATGTAGGGACCGAAGGCCGGGCGGTTCAAAAGGGCCGCCATGGTGAATTCACCGATGACGATGGCGAAGGTCAAGAACGCACCTGAGAGCACGGCGACCAGAACATTGGGCAGGATGATGCGCGACAGGATCGTCGTCCAGCCTGCGCCGAGGCTCTGCGCCGCTTCCGTCAGCGTGGCGACATCGATGGTTCGGAGGCCAGTATCGACGGCGCGGTACATATAGGGCAGCGCCAGCGTGGCATAACCGAACATCAAAAGCAGGTTGGTGCCGAAGGTCGTGCCCGTCAGCGGCAGCCAGCTCGAGGTGTTATAAAGCCTGATATAACCGAAGACGATGACGATGGCCGGGATGACCAGCGGCAGAAGCGTGATGAACTCGATATAGGGCCGAAGGCCCGGCAGCTTCAGCCGCACCCAATAGGCGGTGGGCACGACAAGCAGAACGCCGAAGACGATGGTGAACAGCGCCATCACCACGGAATAGCTGAAGGTCTCCTGAAAGCGCGGATCGGTAAGCACCTTGGCATAGGCATCGAAGGAATATTCGCCGCGCCGCATTTTCAGCGAGAAGTTGGTCATGCCGATCAGCGGCAGGGCGAAATAGAGCAGGCCGAAGATCAGCGCGCCCCAGGCGAAGAACCGCTTCATTTCAGCCACCTTTCGCTGCGGGCGCGCAGCCAGATATAAAGTGCATTGGCGATGCCGGTGACGACGATCATGCCGAAGGCAAGCGCATATCCGAGATGCGGATTGCCAAGAACGTCACCACGGATCTGCGCGAAGAGCAGGATCGGCACGATGTTGAGCGACGAGCCGGTGAGCGCGATTGCGGTCGCCACCGCGCCGAAGGCATTGGCAAACAGTAGCGACATGGTGCCGAGCAGCGACGGCAAAAGAATGGGGAAGGCCACCATGCGCCAATATTGCAGGCCGGTCGCGCCGAGGATTTCCGCCGCCTCGCGCCATTCGCGCTTTAGCCCGTCCAGCGCCGGCGTGATGATGAGGATCATCAGCGGTATCTGGAAGAACAGGTAGGTAACCGTCAGGCCCCAGAAGGACAGGATGTTGAAGCCAAGCAGCCTCAGATCGATGCCGATCTGCGTCTTCAGAAACACGGTGAGCAGGCCGACCGGGCCGAGCGTGGCGATAAAGGCGAAAGCGAGCGGCACGCCGGCGAATTGCGAGGCGACGCCCGAAAAGGTCAGAAGCGGTCCGCGAATGCGCTGCGGCAGGCCGCCCAGCACCACGGCAGCGGCGACGGCAAAGCCGATCAGGCAGCCGAGAGCCGCAGAAGCGAGGCTGATCTTGATTGAAATCCAGTAGGCCGCGAGAATGGAAGAGGTGAAAAGTCCGGCAATGTTTTCCAGCGTGAAGCTGCCATCGGTACGCTGAAACGCGCCGATCACGATCTTCATCGTCGGCAGAAGCAGAAACAGCAGAACAAAAACGGCAAAAGGTACGACACCTATCCAGTGAAGAGGCAGCTTCCTGCCCGCATCGGATGGTGCACCGGTGTTGGTCGATGACATGCCTTGTCCCCAAACGCCGCTTTCAAAACGGTCTGTCTATTAAAGTATTTATTATAAAAGAAGCACCCCGGCTTTTTGATCGGCCGGGGTGCGTTTTCAACAGTTTACTTCACGTTCGCGCCGACGACGCTGTCCCAGCCGCCGGTGACGGCAGCCTTGTTGGCATCAACTTCCTCGAGTGTCGGGAAGATCGCCTTTTCATAGGCCGCTGCCGGCGGCAGGCTGTCGATCAGTTCCTGCGGAACCTTGCCGGCCTTGACCATGGCGTTGAAGCGGATCGGGTGGCAATAGCCCTTCAGCCAGCCGAGCTGACCGTCGTCGGAATAGAGGTGCTCCATCCAAAGCTTGGCAGCGTTCGGATGCGGCGCGTAAGCGGAAATGCCCTGAACGTAGACACCGGCGAGAACGCCCTTCTCGGGAACGACGACTTCGGTCGGCGGGTTGTCGTTCAGCGTTTTCTTCCAGGAAAGGGCGTTGTAGTCCCAGGCGACGATGATCGGGGTTGCGCCCTGCGCCAGCGTGCCCGCCTTGCCGATAACGGGCAGGAAGTTGCCTGCCTTGTTGAGGTCGGCGAAGTATTTCAGGCCAGCCTCACCGGCTTCCTTGCCGGATTTCGCGCCGGTGGAAAGGCCGGCGGCGAGAACGCCGAGGATCGCCTGGTTGGAAGCGCGCGGGTCACCGGCAAGTGCTACCTGACCGGAATATTCCGGCTTCAGCAGGTCGGCCCAGTCCTTCGGCGTGTTCTTGACGAGGTCCTTGTTCACGAACATCGACATGACGCCGTAATAGTCGCCGTACCAGTAACCTTCGGGATCCTTGACGTTGTCAGGAATTTCGCTCCAGGTGGAAACCTTGTAGGGCTGCAGCAGGCCTTCGGCCTTCATCTGCGGGCCGAAGGCGAGACCGACGTCGACAACGTCAGGAGCCTGCGGGCCCTTGTTATCCTTGTTGGCCTTTACCGCTTCGACTTCGTCGGCGGAGCCGGCGTCGGGGTTCAGTTCGTTGACGGTGATTTCCGGATACTTCGCCTTGAAGGAGGCGATCACGTCGCCGTAACCGCACCAGTCGTGCGGCAGGGCGATGGTGGTGAGCATGCCTTCCTTCTTGGCGGCGGCGATCAGCTCGGCGCTCGGCTCAGCGGCAGCGATGGCGGTGGAGGCGATGACCAGCGCAGTGGTCGTAGCAAGCAGTCGGCGGCAGTGAGAGATCACTTTTTTCTCCTCTTCGTGTTCTCATATTGCGGACGCTGATACGGATTCTCGATGAAGTTAATGTGACGGTTGGATTGCAATTTATTTATCCGGATTCCGTCACTTTACGCCCGTTTTCCGCCATCATCAGGCTTTTTTTGCCTGCAATTGCGGGAGATTCCCTTCGTCATCCGTGGTGGCTAGATAAGTTCCCCAGCTTGGTCTCTTATCCTGTTTTATCGTGCTGGTAGCGATTACAGGTATCCAATCAGCGTGCGGCATCCGCGTCAAGCAAGTTGCCGGCTATATAGTTTCACGTCCTGTCCGGCCTGCGGAACAGCCGTGTCTGTTCGAACAGCCCTTCCAGCGCATTCATGCGTTCCTTGGTTTCATCCCATGTGCCGTTCTGTACCGCTTCAATCAGGGCTTCGACCACGAACAGGGTTACAACGGAAGAATCCCATGCCGAAGGGGCCTCGATCCTGACGCGGAAGGTGTGCAGCGCATGGCGCGCCACCGGCGATGTCCATTGATCGGTGAAAAGGATGATCTCGACGCCGTTTGCCTTGGCGACCTCGGCCAGCGTCGTCATATCGTGCTCGTAACGGCGGATGTCGAAGATGACGAGCACGTCACCGGCGCTCATGTTCAGCATATATTGCGGCCAGGCGCTGGAATTCGACGACATCAGCGTCGTTTTCGGGCGGATCACCTGCATATGGGTGAAGAAATATTCGGCAATCGCACCGGTAATGCGCCCGCCAACGAAATAGATGCTGCGTTTGCGATCCGAGAGCAGTGCTGCGGCATTGTCGAAGACGGCGGTGTCGAGATCGCTCAGCGTATCGCGCAGATTGCCGGTGATGGCGTCGGCGAAGCGGTTGAGAATATGCAGTCCCGGCGCATTGGTGGCCCAGCGGTCGTGTTTCGCAACCGGGCCCGATATCGTCGCTTCCAGCTCCTGATGCAGATGCGCCTGGAATTCCGGATAGCCCTTATAGCCCAGCTTCTGCACCATGCGCGCCACCGTCGGCGTCGAAACGCCGGCGTTTTCGGCGATGGTGGTGATGCTGCCGAGGCCGGAAACGGGGTAGTTGCCGAGCAGGCTCTCCGCCAGCCGTTTCTCCGAACGGGTGAGCGCGTCGTAATGGGCATGGATGACATCCGACACGGTCGCCGTCGTGCTGCGCAAATTTTTCCCCTTCCGGTCTTTTGCCGGTGCATGGCTAAAATAAACATCTGCGCCAGCTATCGAGTCAATGGAAAAAATGAAGAGATAATTTCAAAATTCCATTTGACACTTGCAATAATGTGAAGAATTCTTTTCGTCATTGGCGGAATAACGGGTTTTCCGGGCGGGGTGCGTGCATGACGGTGCGTTCACGGTTTTTCACAGAAGCGGAAGGGCAGGCGGTTGCTGTCGAGAACGCCGCGGCGAAGGGCGATGTCGTTCTCGTCTGTGAACATGCCTCCGCCACCATTCCGCAGAAATTCGGCACATTGGGTCTTTCGCCGGAGGTGCTTTCAAGCCATGCGGCCTGGGATCCGGGCGCCTTGGCCGTTGCCCGTCTGCTTTCGGAAAAGCTTGATGCGACACTCGTTTATCAGCGGTTTTCGCGTCTGATCTATGATTGCAACCGGCCGCCCGAATCGGCTTCCGCCATGCCGGTGAAAAGCGAGATTTACGATATTCCCGGCAATTTCGATCTCGGCGAAGCGGAGCGGTTCGCCCGCACCTCGGCGCTTTATGTGCCGTTTCATGACCGGGTGAGCGAGATCGTCGCCGCGCGGCAGGCGGATGGCCGCAAGGTGGTGGTGGTGACCATCCACAGTTTCACGCCGGTTTATCATGGCCGGTTCCGCAAGGTCGAGATCGGCATCCTGCACGATACCGACAGCCGTCTTGCGGATGCGATGCTGGCGGGCGCCGAGGGGTCCTCGCTCACGGTCAATCGCAACGATCCCTACGGCCCGGAAGACGGCGTGACGCATACGCTGCGGCTGCATGCGCTGCCGGACGGGCTTTTGAACGTCATGATCGAGATCCGCAACGATCTCATCACCAATGAGGGAGAGCAGGCGGCCATTGCCGGCTTCCTCCACGAGCTTATGGGGAAGGCGCTCTCATCGATCGATGAGTGAGGGAGCCATGGCCGGCCGATGGTGAAAGCACCGGGGCCGGCCGCCAATGAGACTGCCGCCATTTAAAAAGCCGGAAAGGCGCAAAGCGGCAAGGGAACAGCAAGTGCGTGCGGCCAATCGCGGGAAATCTCCCGCGTAATGCCGAATACTGGGGCACAATCGGCCAATAATGGCTGACTGGCTTGTTTTTTTCTTATCAGGAGAGAAGGGCATGGACAGTTCATCATCAGGCGTCAGCTACAAGAAGGCTGATGCATCCTATTTCGAAAAACGCGGACTTTCCCGTTATGCGGGCGTGTGGTCGCTCTGGGCGCTTGGCGTCGGGGCTGTCATATCAGGGCATTTTTCCGGATGGAATTTCGGATTTTCCACCGGCGGCTGGGGCGGCATGCTGGTGGCGGGCATCATCATCGCCATCATGTATCTCGGGCTGACCTTTTCGATCGCGGAAATGAGCCCGGCCCTGCCGCATACGGGTGCGGCCTATTCCTTCGCCCGCACGGCGATGGGTCCCTGGGGCGGCTTCATCACCGGCCTTTGCGAAAATGTCGAATATGTGCTGACGCCGGCGGTTATCGTCACCTTCATTACGGCCTATATGAACTCCATTCTGGGGCTTGATCCGGCCTATTCACCTTTCGTGTGGATAGGGTTCTATGCGATCTTCCTGGCGCTCAATGTCTTCGGGCTTGAGCTTTCCTTCAAGGTCACGCTGGTCATCACGCTGATTTCGCTCGGTGTTCTGGTGTTCTTCTGGATCAGCGCCATTCCGAATATCGATTTCTCGCGTTATGCGCTGAATATCGGCGTCGGTCCTGATGGCAAGGCGGTCGAGTTGCCAGAAGGCGGCGGATCGTTCTTCCCCTTCGGTTTTTCAGGCGTTCTCGCCACGCTGCCTTTCGCGGTCTGGCTGTTCCTTGCCATCGAACAATTGCCGCTGGCGGCCGAAGAATCGGTCGATCCGAAGCGGGACATGCCGAAGGGCATCATCCTCGGCGTCATCACGCTGATGGTTTCGGCCTTCATGATCGTGCTGCTCAATCCGTCTCTGCCGGGTGTCGGCGCCTTCCATCTCGGCTCCTCGCTTGAGCCGCTGCTGGATGGCTTCAAGGCGATCTACGGCGATGGCGGCGTGGTGCTGCTCGGTCTCGTCGCGTTGACCGGCCTGATCGCCAGCTTCCATACGATCCTTTATGCGCAGGGCCGGCAGATCTATTCGCTGTCGCGTGCGGGTTATTTCCCGACGGTTCTGTCGATCACCCACTCGAAATACCGCACACCCTATGTCGCCAATATTGCCGGCGCCATCGTCGGCCTCGCGGTCATGCTCGTCATCTGGTTCGCGCTGGGTGCGGAACAGGGCGGCAGCATCATCGGCAGCTTGCTTTTGAACATGGCGGTGTTCGGTGCGATGTTCTCCTACATCATGCAGGCGATTTCCTTCATCCTGCTCCGGAAGAACCTGCCGCATATCGAACGGCCGTTCCGCTCGCCCTTCGGCATTCCGGGTGCGGTGCTGACGATCATCATCGCCATCGTCACGCTGCTTTATCAGATCCAGGATCCGAATTTCAGCAAGGGCGTGCTCTGGGTCGCGATCTGGTTCGCCGTGGCGATCGCCTATTTCGCCTTTGTCGGACGCCATCGCCTCATCCTGTCGCCGGAAGAGGAATTCGCGCTGGAGCACAAGCAGGCTGCGGTTGCCGCAGCGGCTGCAAAGGCCTGATGCTCAAACAAAACGGGCGGCCGCATCCCGGCCGCCCGGTCGCCACAATAAAAGGGAACGGACAAAATGACGAGCTACACATTCGACGCGCTTAAAATGGATGTCGCCGAGGGGCGCATCGACACGGTTCTGGCCTGCCTTGTCGACATGCAGGGGCGTCTGATGGGCAAACGGTTCCAGGCGGAATTCTTCGTTGAAAGCGCCTTTGAGGAAACCCATAGCTGCAATTACGTGCTTGCCACCGATATGGAGATGGAAACCGTTCCCGGTTACAAATCCTCCAGCTGGGAAAAGGGTTATGGCGACTATGTGCTGAAACCCGACCTCTCGACGCTACGGCGCGTGCCGTGGCTGGAAGGCACGGCGCTGGTGCTGTGTGACGTGCTCGATCATCACACCCATGAAGAAGTGCCGCATTCGCCGCGCGCGCTGTTGAAAAAGCAGGTGGCGCGGCTGGAGGCCATGGGGCTGAAGGCCTATATGGCGACCGAACTGGAGTTCTTCCTGTTCGACCAGACCTTCGATGCGGCGCGCGCCAACGGTTACAAGGGCCTGAACCTCGCCAGCGGCTATAATGAGGATTACCATATCTTCCAGACGACCAAGGAAGAGGATGTCATGCGGGCGCTGCGCAAGGGCCTGCAGGGCGCCGGTATTCCGGTCGAGAATTCCAAGGGTGAAGCGTCCGCAGGTCAGGCGGAAATCAACGTGCGTTATGCCGATGCGCTGACCATGGCCGACCGGCACGCCATCATCAAGAACGCCACCAAGGAGATTGCGTGGTCCAAGGGCAAGGCGGTGACCTTCCTCGCCAAGTGGAACTACAATGCCGCCGGCAGTTCCTCGCATATTCACCAGTCGCTGTGGAGTGCCGACGGCAAGACGCCCGCTTTCCTCGACAAGGACGCCAAGCACGGCATGTCGGAACTGATGCGGCATTATGTTGCCGGGCTTCTCGCCCATGCCAGCGAGATCACCTATTTCCTCGCGCCCTATATCAATTCCTACAAGCGGTTCATGGCCGGCACGTTTGCGCCCACCAAGGCGATCTGGAGCCTCGACAACCGTACGGCGGGATATCGCCTCTGCGGCGAAGGCACCAAGGGCATCCGCATCGAATGCCGCGTCGGCGGCTCCGATCTCAATCCCTATCTCGCCATGGCGGCTTTGCTTGCGGCAGGCATTGACGGCATCGAAAATAAACTCGAACTTGAGCCCGCTTTTGTCGGCGATGCCTATGGCGGCAAGGACGTGCGCGAGATACCCAAGACACTGCGTGACGCCACTGCCTTTCTGGACGGATCGAAAATGCTGCGCAACGCCTTCGGCGACGATGTGATCGATCATTACGTCCATGCCGGACGCTGGGAACAGGAAGAATACGACCGCCGCGTGACCGACTGGGAAGTGGCGCGTGGCTTTGAACGGGCGTGAGTGCAAATGTTGTAAAAAATGCAGCTGAATGGTAATTTGTTGCGTGATTGACAACGGAGAAACGTGTCTTGGCGCAAAACGCAATCGATACGCTGTGGTTTTTACAGCGCCTTCAGGAAAAAGGGGGCAATCAGAGCGATCTGGCGCGTTTTTTAGGCCTGGATCGCAGTGCTGTCACACGGATGCTCAAAGGAGACAGGAATATGAGCGCTGACGAGCAGGACAGGATTGCGGACTATCTCGGCATTCCCGTCGGCGAAATCGCCCTTCATCGTCGGGGTGGCGCACACGGATTTTCCGAAAGCGGACAGGCGCCCTATGCCGGTCCCGCATCCGAAACCAGCCGACAGGCCACGTCGTCTCCGTCGGGGCATCCGATCTTCGGCTGTATGAAAGGCACGATCACCGTCATGCCCGATGTGGACCTGACCGAGCCCATGGATTTTGAATGGGGAGAAAAGCTTTACAATGAGTGACGGCTTCTTGCTGGACACATGCGCCGTCATCTGGATGTCACAGGATGAGCCGGTCTCGCAGGAGGCGTCAGCGGCACTGAACCGGGCCTACGAAGAAGGTGGACATGTCTATGTCTCTTCCGCGACGGCCTGGGAAATGGCCATGCTGGTCGCGAAGGGCCGGATCAGCGAGACGAAGAGCGCCAAGCGCTGGTATGACGATTTCAGGCGGGAGGCTGAGGTGCGGGAGCATCCCGTCACGGCGGACATTTTTATCGCATCCTGCTTTCTTCCCCAGCTTGCGCACAGGGATCCGATCGACCGAATCCTGATGGCGACGGCACGGGAAAATGATTTGACTATCATGACGCGCGATCGCGTCATTCTGGCCTATGGCGAGGCCGGCCACGTGAAGACTTTAGCCTGTTAGAACCGGAGTTATTGAGGCATGACTGTCATTCAAAATATCTCGCCCATCGACGGCTCGGTTTATGCCGAGCGGGAGGCGATGTCGCTGGAGGCGGCGCGCGCCGCCGTTTCAAAAGCGCGCAAGGCGCAAAAGGACTGGGCGCGGCGTCCGCTTGAGGACCGCGTTCAGCTGGTTCTGAAGGGTGTCGCCCGCCTCAACGAAATGGTGGCTGAGGTGGTGCCGGAACTGGCGCATATGATGGGCCGGCCGGTTCGTTATGGCGGCGAGTTCAAGGGCTTCAACGAGCGCTCCAACTATGTCGCCTCCATCGCCGCCGATGCGCTGGCGCCGCTCGTCATCGAGGAAAGCGGCAATTTCGAGCGCCGCATCGAGCGCGAGGCACATGGCGTGGTCTTCGTCATCGCGCCGTGGAACTATCCTTACATGACGGCGATCAACACCGTCGCGCCCGCCTTGATGGCCGGCAATACGGTGGTCATCAAACATGCGGCGCAAACGCTTCTCGTCGGTGAGCGCATGGTGCGGGCTTTTGTCGAGGCCGGCGTGCCCGAAGACGTCTTCATCAATGTCTTCCTCGACCATGCCACGACCTCGGCGCTGATTTCCGAAGGCCTGTTCAATTTCGTCAATTTCACCGGTTCGGTGGAAGGCGGGCGCGCCATCGAGCGTGCTGCTGCTGGCACCTTCACCGGTCTCGGGCTTGAGCTCGGCGGCAAGGACCCCGGTTACGTGATGGAGGACGCCGATCTCGACGCCGCCGTCGACACGCTGATGGATGGCGCGACCTATAATTCCGGGCAATGCTGCTGCGGTATCGAGCGCATCTACGTCAATGAAAACCTCTATGACGCATTCGTCGAGAAGTCTGTGGCCTGGGTGTCCAACTACAAGCTCGGCAATCCGCTGGTTGAGGAAACCACGCTCGGGCCGATGGCCAACAAGCGCTTCGCCAAGGTGGTGCGCGCGCAGGTCGCCGATGCTGTTGCCAAGGGCGCCAAGGCGCTGGTCGATCCGAAGCTTTTCCCCGCCGATGACGGCGAGAGCGCTTATGTCGCGCCGCAAGTGCTCGTCAATGTCGATCACTCGATGGAATTCATGACCGAAGAAACCTTCGGCCCGGCCGTCGGCATCATGAAAGTGAAGAACGATGATGAAGCCATCGCGCTGATGAATGACAGCAGATACGGGCTGACCGCCTCGCTCTGGACGCAGGATGCCGCCCGCGCCGGGCGCATCGGCCGCGAGATCGAAACCGGAACCGTGTTCATGAATCGCGCCGATTATCTCGATCCCGCCCTTTGCTGGACCGGCGTGAAGGAAACCGGCCGTGGCGGTTCGCTCTCCGTCCTCGGTTTCCAGAACCTGACCCGCCCGAAATCCTACCATCTGAAGAAAGTCACGAAATGAATATCGTCGCCAACTGGAGTTATCCCACCGCCGTCAAGCTTGGCCGTGGCCGGATCAAGGAACTGGCGGAAGCCTGCAAGACGCTCGGCATCAAAAAGCCGCTGCTTGTCACGGATCGCGGCCTTGCCAACATGGCGATCACCGCGCATGCGCTCGATGTGCTGGAAGAGGCGGGCCTCGGCCGGGCGATCTTTGCCGAAGTCGATCCGAACCCGAACGAGATCAACATGGAAGCCGGCGTCAAGGTTTACCGCGACGGCGGCCATGACGGCGTCGTCGCCTTCGGCGGCGGCTCGGGCCTCGATCTTGGCAAGACCATCGCCTTCATGGCCGGGCAGACGCGTCCGGTCTGGGATTTCGAGGATATCGGCGATTGGTGGACGCGGGCGGACGCCTCGAAGATTGCGCCCATCGTTGCGGTTCCCACGACAGCCGGCACCGGTTCGGAAGTCGGACGCGCCAGCGTCATCACCAATTCGCAGACCCATGTGAAGAAGATCATCTTCCATCCGAAGATGCTGCCGGGCGTCGTCATCTGCGATCCGGAACTCACAGTCGGCATGCCGAAGGTCATCACGGCGGGCACGGGTATGGACGCCTTTGCCCATTGCCTCGAAGCCTATTCGTCGCCTTTCTATCATCCGATGAGCGCCGGCGTGGCGCTTGAGGGCCTGCGGCTCGTCAAGGAATTCCTGCCGCGCGCCTATAAGGACGGCACCGATATCGAGGCGCGCACCAATATGATGGCGGCGGCGGCGATGGGGGCGGTCGCCTTCCAGAAGGGTCTCGGCGCAATCCATTCCCTGTCGCACCCCATCGGCGCGGTCTACAATACCCATCACGGCATGACTAACGCCGTTGTCATGCCGGCGGTGCTGCGTTTCAATCGCCCCGCCATTGAAGACAAGATCGCGCGCGCGGCCGCCTATCTCGGCATTTCCGGCGGCTTCGACGGCTTCTACGATTATGTGCTGGAGCTTCGCAGGGAACTCGGCGTGCCGGAAAACCTGACCGCCATGGGCATCAAGCCTGATCGTATCGACGAGCTGACGGCGGAGGCAATCAAGGATCCGAGCTGCGGCGGTAATCCGGTGCCGATGACGCTGGAGAATACAAAGAAGCTGTTCGAGGACTGCTTCTGATGAGCCTTGCCATTCGCTAGGTTTATGAGAGCCCTAGCGGGTGCGGTTTTCGCCTTCTCCCCGAGGGGGAGAAGGTCGCGGCAGCGGGATGAGGGGGCAAGGCCAGCGATAGATCGAGAGCTGGCCCCCTCATCCGACCCTTCGGGCCACCTTCTCCCCGGCGGGGAGAAGAAACCGTGCTGCAACATCGTGTCCTGCATCAGGGCAGGGCTGAGATACGACCCGCAATCCATAGAGCCCGCGATGATCCAGTCGCGGGCTTTTTGTTGCGGCGCATAATCGTTCTTAGCCTTTTCTTAACCATGTTCGTAAAGGTTATGGAAAGCACCATGATTGGCTCGGTGCGTGAATGAGCATGAAATGGCTCTGATCAACAGGGGATATCATGCCTGTCATTACTTTTGCCAACACCAAGGGCGGCGCGGGAAAAACCACGGCCGTGCTGCTTCTGGCGACTGAACTCGCCCGCAGCGGCCACCGCGTGACGGTTCTGGATGCCGATCCGCAATTGTGGATTTCCCGCTGGTACGAATTATCAGGCGAGATCAAAAATCTCTCGGTGATTTCGCATGTGACGATGGCCTCCATCGAAGGCCATATTCGCGAAAACACTGTTAATACCGACTGTTTCATCATCGATCTGCCGGGGGCGAAAACCCCGCTTCTGACCATGGCGCTCGGCATTTCCGATCACGTGCTGATCCCGGTTCAGGGCTCAGCCATGGATGCGCGCGGGGCCGCCGAGGTTCTGGACCACATCGAATTCCTGAACCGCAAGATGGGCAAGGCGATTGCCCACTCGATCGTTTTGACGCGGGTCAACGCCATGGTGGCGACGCGCTCGCTCCTTCTCGTCAAGATGCTGCTGGCTGAGAAGAATGTTTCGGTTCTGAATACCGCAATTGTCGAGAGAGCGGCCTATCGCGATATTTTCGACTATGGCGGCACGCTCCTCTGTCTCGACAAGGACAAGGTCAGCAATATCGACAAGGCGGTGGAGAATGCGAAGGCATTCGCGGGCGACGTGCTCGACCTTCTGCCAAAACGGCCTATGCGGTTCGGCACGCAACCCATGCGCCTTTTCACCCGCAAGGCCGCCTGAAACACGGGCTCTAAACATTCACTCCGTTTGCGGGGTTCATCACCGCAAACGGGAGACCACGGCTTCCTGACGGGCGGTCTGTCGCCCGTGTGCGGCTAGCGGCCGCCACTTTTCACTGTCCTCAATTATTCGCTTGATTTGGAAATGATCGTTTTCTATATAGGGATCATGACCAATATCACCCGACCCAATTCCCAGGAACAGCGCCATCGCGGCAGGCCACGCGAGTTTGACGTCGACCGTGCGCTCGATGGTGCGATCCGCGTCTTTTCAAGACGCGGCTATCACGCCACCTCCGTCGGCGATCTCACCGATGCGATGGAACTGGCGCAGGGCAGTCTTTACAAGGCTTTCAAGGACAAGAAGGCCATCTTCATCGCCACGATGGAGCGTTACAGGATCGTGCAGACCGAGCGTTTCGAGGCGGCGGTGGCCGGTTTCGATACCGGTTATGAGCGTCTGAGGGCAGGCCTGATGTTCTATGCGGAACGGTCGCATGGCGGTGTCGGCTCTGACGGATGTCTGGTGGTTGGCGCCGCTGCCGATCTGGCGGCTCTGGACGACGATATTGCAATCGTGGTCCAGCGGGCGGTGAAGGCGAGGGAGCGGATCGTCGCCCGTCTCGTTGCCGAAGGGCAGAAGGATGGTTCCGTGCGTTCGAAGGCCGATCCCGACGATCTAGCCCGGGCGATGCTGTGCATGATGTATGGCATGCGGGTGGTGGGAAAGACGGGGCGCAGCCTCAAAGACATGGTGGCCGTGGTGGATATCGCCATGAAGCTTGCCGATTGATTTTGTGACTATTTAGGAAACGATTGTTTCCATATTGGAGAAAAGTGATGACGATGCGTGTAATTGATGGGGATGATGCTGAGGCAACATCCATTTCCCCTGCTTTGACTTTCCTCTTGGCGACAGCCTGCGGACTGATTGCCGCCAATCTTTATTATGGCCAGCCGCTGGCCGGCATCATCGGTGCGGAGCTTGGTCTTTCCGCCGGTGCGACGGGTCTGATCGTAACCTTGACCCAGATCGGTTACGGTATCGGTCTGCTGTTTGTCGTGCCGCTTGGCGATCTCGTTGAAAACCGCAAGCTGGTGGTCGGTTCCGTCGGGATGGCGGTGCTTTCCCTTGTGGCGGCGGCATTCGCGCCGCATGCGGCGCCGTTTCTGATTGCCGCCTTCCTGGTCGGCGTCAGTTCGGTGGCTGTGCAGGTCATCGTTCCCTATGCCGCCCATATGGCGCCGCACGCCATTCGCGGCCGGGTGGTCGGCAATGTCATGAGCGGGCTGATGGCCGGCATCATGCTGGCGCGGCCGGTCTCCAGCCTGCTGTCGGAAGTGGTTTCCTGGCGTGGTGTGTTTCTGACATCAGCGGCAGTCATGGCGCTTCTTGCCGTCGTGCTTTTCCGGCGTCTGCCCGTCCGCATGCCGGATGCGCGGCTGAGCTATGGCGCCTTGATGGCCTCGATGGGCAGGCTTGCGCTGCACACGCCGATCCTGCGGCGGCGGGCGATCTACCACGCCTTCCTGTTTGCGGCCTTCAGCCTGTTCTGGACCACGACACCGCTTTATCTGAGCGGACCGCATTTCAATCTGAGTCAGGGTGAAATCGCGCTTTTCGCGCTGGCCGGTGCGGCCGGCACCGTGGCTGCGCCGATTGCCGGGCGGATGGCCGATCGTGGCTGGACGCGTGCGGCCACCTTCTTTGCACTGGCGTCGGTGGCGCTCTCCTTCGCCGTCACGCATCTTGCACCGGAAGGCTCGCATCTGGCGCTCGCCATTCTGGTCGTCGCGGCCATCGTTCTTGATTTCGGCGTCACCACCAATCTGGTGCTCGGCCAGCGCGCCATCTTCACGCTCGGAGCGGAATTCCGCAGCCGCCTGAACGGCATCTATATGGCGACGTTCTTCATGGGCGGCGCAATCGGTTCCGCCGTCGGCGGCTGGGCCTATGCCGTCGGCGAATGGCAAGCCGCCTCGTGGATCGGCTTCGCCTTGCCGGTGGCAGCCCTGCTTTATTTCCTCACGGAAAAACGCGACTGAAACGCCACCAAATAAAAAAAGCCCGGCGGACCAAACCGCCGGGCTTTTTCTTTTTCTTTCGGTCGATCCTATTCCGCGAATTCGACCACCACGCCGGGGCGGACCATTTTCGCCAGTTCGGTCGCATCCCAGTTGGTCAGGCGGATACAGCCGTGGCTGTTGGTCTTGCCGATCTTGGACGGCTCCGGCGTGCCGTGAATGCCGTAGGTCGGTTTCGACAGCGCAATCCAGACCGTGCCGACCGGACCGTTCGGACCCGGCGGGATCTGCAGGATCTTGTCGTTCTGGCCCTGCTTGAAGTTGATCTTCGGATTGTAGGTATAGCCGGGATTGAGCGCGATACGCTCGACCGTATGCGTGCCGCTCGGCGAGGGCGTGTCCGTGGAACCGATGGTGGCCGGATAGGCGGCAATCAGATTGCCGTCCTGACCATAGGCGAAGACCTGCTTGATGCCCTTATGGGCGACAATGCGGGCAACCTGTCCCTTTTTCGTCTCGCCCGGATTGACCACCTTGATGATTGTGCCGGGAACGGAGAAATCGATGCCGGGGTTCAGTTCCTTCAGATAGTTCTCATCCATGTGGAAGCGTTCGGCGAGCGCTTCCGAAGTCTTGGTGAAGGACAGGGCAGGCAGTTGCGACTTCTCGGCATAGTCGTCCGGGATGGAGGCGACATAGGGGCCGGCGGCGTCGGCGGCAGTGATCGTGTAGTCGACGATCGGCATGCCGCCGGAAGCGCGCAGACGCTCCAGAATGTCATCGGAATTGTTGGGGTCGAGCTTCTCGCCGGTCATGTCCTGCCAGGCGGCAATCGCCTTGTTGACGTTGTCGCCCATCTTGCCGTCGATAACGCCGGGCGAGATGCCTTCACGGTCGAGGAATGTCTGGAGCGCGACGATTTCCTGCCGCGAGCGATTGACCGGTGTGGTGACAGGAGTATGCCGCTCGATCAGGTGTTCCGGCTGCGGGACGGCGGCCGTGGTGCTTTCGCCGGGCATTGGCTGGCCGAGCGGGCCGCTTTCAACCGTGCCGGGTGCGGGAACGGAGCCGGTATAGAAATTGTCGTCGGAGCCGTCGCCGCGATATTCGCGGTAATCGCGCACGCTGCCGTTGTCCTGATAGCCGTAGTCGCGCGGCGGCTCACGATACTGGCCGCCGGGGGCGGGCGGATAATAGGTGGTGTCGCGCTGGCGCGCCTGCTGCCGCTGCTGGTAACCGGAGGGCATTTCGGTGGCGAGGAGATTGCCGTACTGGTCGTAAAACACCGTGCGTCCCATCGCATCGCGGCTGATGACGATATCGCCGCGCTCCGGCATGAAGTCGAGCACGCGACCATCAGGGGTCACCAGCATCGTCTGCTGATCTCCATAACGCTGCTGCGCGCCAGCCTGTAGCGGGGCGATGGCTGCCGCCAGCGCGACTGTCAGACCCAGAGCTGCGTTAAGAAACTGTTTCACGATTCTGCTATCCCTTGCTTGTTCACCGATAAACACACCGCAATCTTGACCCTATTGTGAAAAAGGTGAATTCGCGGTTAATGCAATCTTAATTTCCGTCACGACTAGTAGCGTTTCCGTGATTCATGCGTTTTTATCGCCACAGGGAGGTTATCTTGCGTTCGTTTCAGGCCGGCAGATCGCCACGCATTTTCCTCGATGAAACCTCCGTTTTCGATATCGGCGCCTGTGTCGTCGATGGCGTCGACATCGCACCCGGCCGCGCCATTCCCGACGACGGCGATGCGCGCATCGACCACTCGCTGGAAGGTTTTCTGTTCACCTGCGGCCCCGACCATATCCGCCACCCCGAGCCGATCGATGGCGACGGGGAGGGGCGTCGATATCCGCTGCATGGATCGTTTTCCTCCCATCCCGCGACGACCATCGCGTTCGATGTTCAAGAGTCCAATGCATTGGCGCGCGTCGAGGTTCCCGTGAAGCTTGCCGATGGCGGCACTGCCCTTCTGGAACGGACATGGTGTATCGACGGGGAAAGCGGCGAAGTCAGCCTTGATGATAAGATCGTCAACACCTCGGCGCGGCCGGTCCCGGTGTTTCTGATGTATCATATGAATATCGGTGCACGCCTCTTCGACGATGCCGTGCGGCTTGAAGGCGCGATGTTGGAAGGCGGCGGCCACGGCTGGCGTTTCGGCGAGGAGCCGGGCAATGTTTTCTGCGTTTCCGCCGGTGATGACGAGTGGGCGTCGCTCGCGCTCGGACCGATTGCGGCCATTGGCGGGAAGACGCTGACCGTGCGTTTTCGCACGGAAACGCTGCCCTATCTGCAGATGTGGCGCAACCAGCAGGCGCCGGCCAATGTGCTCGGCATCGAGCCTGTATCGCATCGCTGGGTGGGGCGGAGCGAGCTTGAGGCTTCCGGCGAGTTCAATATTCTCCAGCCGGGCGAAAGCCGTTCCTTCGGCCTGCGCTTTTCCATCCTCTGAACTGTAGCGAATGACGGTGCGCCGTCATTGACGCATGGGGTTTGACCGCTTACATCGGATGCGGATTTCAAGGATGACAGCCGGCGGCGCGGACGCCGGTTTCAGCGGAGGCAAACATGGATATCAGGCGCATAGACGACGAATATTCGGTAACGGGACAGATCAGCGTCACCGATCTCGACGAGATCAAGGCGCTCGGCTTCAAGTCGATCGTCTGCCACCGCCCTGACGGCGAAGAAGAAGGCCAGCCGCTTTTCGCCGATATTGCCGAGCGTGCCGAGCAGCTTGGCCTCACCATCATGCATGTGCCGGTCGGCCGTTATGGCGTCGATGCGGATGCCGTTGCCGGCATGGTCGATGCGCTGGACGAATTGCAGCGCCCGATGCTCGGCTATTGCCGTTCCGGCGCGCGCTCGACGGCGATCTACGAAAAGACCCATCACCTGCGCGGCTGATTTTCCGCGCATTCTTCTATTTTCAAATGCCAATCAACAGGAGTTTTCCATGACCATCAAGCGTATCGAGCCGGGCAAGCGCATGAGCGGCGCCGTCGTTCACGGCAACACCGTTTATCTGGCCGGCCAGGTTGGCGAAGGCACGAGCGTTACGGAACAGAGCAAGTCCGCTCTCGCTGAAGTCGACCGCCTGCTGGCTGCTGCCGGTTCGGACAAGTCGAAGATCCTGCAGACGATCATCTATCTCTCCGACATGTCCACCTTCGGCGAAATGAACGCCGTCTGGGAAGGCTGGATCGACCCGGCAAACCCGCCGGCCCGCGCCACCAGCGGTGCACCATTGGCAACGCCGGATTACAAGGTTGAGTTCATCGTGACCGCTGCTCTCTGAGCATCCGTCTGAGTTTTTAAGAAGGGGCCGGGTCGCGGAATGCGGCCCGGCCTTTTTTGATGGGATGGGGTCAAAACCCTCCTCGTCATGCCGGGCTTGACCCGGCATCCAGCCACGGCGCGTCTGCGCCGTGAAGAGAGTCTTTCGCGATCAAGGACTTGATCGCGCTGGACCCCGGATCTAGTCCGGGGTGACGGCGCGGCGTGGCGACATGGCCACAAAATGCCAAGTAGAAGCAATTTTCATTTTTTTTGAATCGCTTGCGTCCGTCACCTCACCGGCTAAGCAAGCGCCTTCTCAAACTGCTTCAACGTCGTCACCCGCTCCGCAAACCACAGCCTGGCCAGATCGCTCGCCGAGGCGAGATCGATGCCCTCAGGGTCGATAGAGGTGATTGCCCAGCGGCCAGTCTTTGCGCCGGCGAGAACAGCAAGCCGGGCCGCTTCGCCCTTGATGGCGTTGAGGCGGATCGCTTCGCTTTCCGCCGCCGCCATCAGTTCGTCTGCGCCTGACAGATCGGTGCGCAGATCGGCCGGGGTGATGTTGCTGGCGTTGCGGGCCGGGCCGCCATTGATCTGCACGCCTTCCGTCCGCAGCCGGTAAAGTCGCGTGTCGGGAAGGGAGAGATAAAGTTTCGCTTTGGGATAACGGGCAATGTAGCGCGCGATGGCGAGCGGCACTTCGTCCGGGCCGATTTGATCCGCCCTGCCCACCAGTGTCAGCCGCGGCAGCGTCAGCGCGTCACCCTTGCCGAAGGGGGCGAGTGTCAGCGAGATGCGCGCGTCTGTCTCCACGTTGCGGGCGTGCAGCGTCAGCCCCGCCGCGAAGAAGAACGGCGTGCCGTCCGGTTCGATGCCGATATTGGTGGCGGTCGTATAGGGATAGCCGCTGATGGGGTCGAGGGTTGCAAGCGCTGCCGTGCGGGAAGTGTGCAGCACATCCCGGGCCACGCGCACGGCCTCGAAAGGCGCACCGGCCGAGGGCTCGATCTTTGCGCCGCGCGGGGTGATGACGGGAGGGGCTGCATCCGGCATGTCGTTTCCTGATCCAAAGGGCTGCTGAAAGAAGTGTGAGACCCCTCCTTCGTCATGCTCGGGCCTGTCCCGAGCATCTGCAACCGATGAACTTTACGATACGTGATTGGATCCTCGGGACAGGCCCGAGGATGACGTCGTGCGAGCGTCAGGATTTACACCATGCCGGAGCCGTGTCCATGCGTAATATCAGCTTCCGGTCCTGATCTGCGTCAGGGTACGCGTCGGCGTGATCGCTTCCGCATCCAGCTTCACCTCGATGATGGCCGGCTTGCCGCTTGCCCGCGCCCGTTCGAAGGCGGCGGCGAAGTCTTGCGTTCTTTCCACCGTTTCGCCGTGGCCGCCATAGGCTTTGGCAAAGGCGTTGAAATCCGGATTGACAAGATCGGTGCCGCTGACACGGCCGGGATATTCCCGTTCCTGATGCATGCGGATCGTGCCGTAGGTGCCGTTATTGACCAGTACCGTGATGATCGGCAGGCCGTAACGCACGGCGGTGATGAATTCCTGTCCATGCATCATGAAACAGCCGTCGCCGGCAAAGCAGATCACCTCGCGCTCGGGGAACAGATGCTTGGCTGCGACCGCCGCCGGCAGGCCGTAACCCATCGATCCTGATGTCGGAGCCGATTGCGTGTTGAAGCGACGGAAGCGGTGGAAGCGATGGACCCAGGTGGCATAGTTGCCTGCGCCATTGGTGAAGATCGCATCCTCGGGCACATTGGCCTCGATCCAGTCCATGATCGGACCCATCTGCACAGCGCCGGGGCCGGTCTTCGGCGGCGTAGACCAGGTGAGATAGGCCGCATGCATGGCGGCGGTGCGATCCGCCCATGCATTTGCGGAAAGCGTAAGCGAGGAGAGGGCGGCAACGAAGTCATCCGGTGCAGCGCAGATCGCGAGATCGGGGCGGTAAACGCGGCCAAGCTCTTCGGCTTCCGGATAGATATGGACGAGTTTCTGCGACGGGTAGGGGATGTCGAGCAGCGTATAACCGGAAGACGGCATTTCGGAGAGGCGGCCGCCGAGCAGCACCACGAGATCGGCCTCCTTGATCTCCTTGGCCAGCGCCGGATTGATGCCGATGCCGACATCGCCCGCATAAGAGGGGCTCAGATGATCGAACAGCATCTGGCGGCGGAAGGAACAGCCGACGGGCAGCTTGTTGTTTTCCGCAAAAGCCTTGAAGCCTGCGACGCTTTCCTCTGACCAGCGGGTGCCGCCGATGATGAAGACCGGGCGCTTCGCCTCATCAAGCATTTTTGCGAAGGCGGCCATCTGTGACGGGCCGGGATGCGCCTCGACAGGGGTATAGGGCTTTGCCTTGGGCGCTTCGACCTCTTCCACCAGCATGTCTTCGGGCAGCGTCAGCACCACCGGGCCGGGGCGGCCGGAGGTGGCGACGGCAAAGGCGCGGGTGACGAATTCAGGGATGCGGCGGGCATCGTCGATCTCACCCACCCATTTGGCGAATTCGGTGAAGGCGCGGCGATACTCCACTTCCTGAAACGCCTCGCGCTCACGCGCTTCGCGCTGCACCTGGCCGATGAACAGGATCATCGGAATGGAATCCTGCCTTGCGATGTGCAGCCCGGCCGAGGCATTGGTTGCGCCCGGTCCGCGGGTCACCATGCAGATGCCCGGTTCGCCGGTCAGCCGACCCCAGGTGTCGGCCATCATGGCGGCGCCGCCTTCCTGGCGGCAGACCACGGTTTCGATGCCGCTTTCATAAAGCGCATCCAGCACCGCCAGATAGCTTTCGCCCGGAACGCAGGAAACGCGGGAGACGCCATTGGCCTTCAGCGCTTCGACGATCAACTGTCCGCCTGTTCTCTTCATGGCGTCGTGGTCCTTTCGATGTTTTCCAGTTCGGCCAGCACCTGCGCCTGATGTTCGCCGAGCTTGGGGCTCGGTCGTTCATAGCGCAGCGGCGTTTGCGACATGATAATGGGTGTACGGACACCGGGGATGACGGTGCCGTCTTCCGCCTCCAGATCGACGCGAAGGCCGCGCGCTTTCACCTGCGGATCGGCGAACATTTCCTCGATGGAATTGATCGGTCCGGCGGGGACGGCGTTGTTTTCGCAGGCGGTCAGAAGATCGCGCTTCTGCCATTTCAGCGTTTCGGTGGAAACGATCTGCCGGACTTCCGTTTTGTGGGCCACGCGGGCCTTGTTCGTCGCGTAACGTTCGTCATCGGCAATCGCGCCGATGCCGAGAATGGTGCAGAGGCGGCGGAACTGGCCGTCATTGCCGACCGCAAGGATCAGGAAACCGTCAGCCGTCGGCACCACCTCATAGGGGGAAATATTCGGGTGGGCGTTGCCGAGCCGAACGGGCGGCTTGCCGGAAATCAGGTAATTCATGTTCTGGTTGGCGAGCACGGCCGATTGCACATCAAGAAGCGCCATGTCGATATGCTGGCCTTCGCCGGTGCGGATGGCATGGATCAGAGCCGCCTGAATGGCTGACACGGAATAGATGCCGGTGAAGATATCGGCAACCGCGACGCCCGCCTTCATCGGCTGGCCGTCGGCTTCGCCCGTTATCGACATGAAGCCGGACATGCCCTGTACGATATAGTCGTATCCGGCGAGATCGGCATAAGGCCCGGTCTGGCCGAAGCCGGTGATGGAGCAATAGATCAGCTTCGGATTGAGGACCCTCAGGCTCTCGTAATCGAGGCCATATTTGGCAAGCCCGCCGCGCTTGAAATTTTCGATGACGACATCGGCGGTGCGCACCAGCCGGCGCACCAGCTCGCAGCCCTCGGGCGTCTTCAGATCGGCGACGATGGAGCGTTTGCCGCGATTGGTGGCGTGGTAATAGGCGGCGGAGAGGTTTTCTCCATCATCGCTTTCGACGAAGGGCGGTCCCCATGCGCGGGTATCGTCACCGCCCTCGGGGTTTTCGACCTTGATGACGTCGGCACCCATGTCGGCCAGCATCTGCCCAGCCCAGGGACCGGCCAGAACGCGCGCCAGCTCGATGACGCGAATGCCTGATAGCGGCGGTTTCCTGTTCGGCATGTCGGTCATCGGTCCCCCGGTATTCTTGTGTCTGCCGGTTTATAGACCGCTGCCTGCCCCGCCGCATGTGATTTTATCTCATGGGCTTATTCCGTTTCGGCACAGCGCGTTCAGTCGCCGATGACACGGCCGCACCAGGCGGCGAAATCCGCCGCGACGGCCTGCCAGCCGATCTCGTTCAGGGTCTCGTGGCGCATGCCCTTGTAGATCGTGTGTTCGACATGGCTGAAACCCGCCTCGCGGAAGCGCTCGGCCAGCCAGACGATTTCCCGGCCGTCATTTGTGGCTTTGTCCTGATCGCCGCTGACAAGGAGGAGCGGTAAAGTCTTTGGCAGCCGCTCGATGAGCTTCGGTGCGCGATAGGACAGTTCGAAGACATCCTGCCAGAGCGAAACGCTGGCCTCGAACTGGCAGAGCGGATCTTCGGCATAGGCATCCACCGCGGCCTTGTCATGGCTCAGCCAGTCCGCATGGGTGCGTTTTTCCGGCATCCTGGCATTCCAGGCGCGGAAGGTCGCTTTCGGCAGGATGGCGCTCGGTACGTCGGAGCCCTTCAGCATTTTTTCAAGACGCAGCACGACCTGTGCGAAGCGGCCGAGAAGGCCGCAATTGAAGTTGGAGTTCCAGATCGACAGGCCATCGAAGGCGTCGGGGTGGCTGACGGCGGTATTGAGGGCGATGAGCCCGCCCATGGATTGACCGAAAAGGATGACGGGTAGGCCGGGATGCCTTTCGCCCACCAGAAGACGCATCGCCATCACATCGGCAATCGCCTTGCTTGCGCCGTCCCTCCAGGCGAAGCGGCCGAGAGGAGCATCGGCTGCCCGGGTGCGGCCATGCCCGCGGTGATCATGGGCATAGACCTCGAAACCCTGCTTCGACATGATGTCGGCAAGGCGGCGATAACGCCCGGCATGATCGACGAGGCCGTGGCAGATCATCAGCACGCCGCGCGCGGGAGACAGGGCGGAAGGCTGGTGGCGAAAGGCAAGCGACGCCCCGGAGGGGGCGTCGAGCCTCTCGATCCGGCTGAAGGCCAACTCTTCCGTCGTCTCACTCATGCTCGCACCCGTGCCTGTCATAGTGTCCCTTGTCATAATCATGGGGTCATAATCGTGCCAGAGGTTGCCCCAAGGTCCTATTTACCCTACATAGCGGCAAATTTCCCGATACGTACTCTTAAAAATCCGATGTGGAGCATTCGCTACAATGGCACGTCAATTCATCTATCACATGGCCGGGCTGAACAAGGCCTATGGTGCGAAGAAGGTTCTGGAGAACGTTCATCTCTCCTTCTACCCCGACGCCAAGATCGGTATCCTCGGCCCCAACGGCGCCGGTAAGTCGACTGTTCTGAAAATCATGGCCGGCCTCGATAAGGAATATACCGGTGAAGCCTGGCTCGCCGAAGGTGCGACCCTCGGTTATCTCGAGCAGGAGCCGAAGCTCGACGAAAACAAGACCGTGATGGAAAACGTCATGGAAGGCGTGGCGAGCAAGACGGCCATCGTCGACCGCTACAACGAATTGATGATGAACTATTCCGATGAAACGGCGGATGAGGGCGCGAAGCTTCAGGACATCATCGACAGCCAGAATCTCTGGGATTTGGAAAACCAGGTCGAGATGGCCATGGACGCGCTGCGTTGCCCGCCCGGCGACTCGGCCGTAACCGGTCTCTCGGGCGGTGAACGCCGTCGTGTGGCGCTCTGCCGTCTGCTGCTGTCGCAGCCGGATCTGCTGCTGCTCGACGAACCGACCAACCATCTTGATGCGGAAACCATCGCCTGGCTTGAAAAGCACCTGCGCGATTATCCCGGCGCCGTGATGATGATCACCCACGACCGCTACTTCCTCGACAACGTCACGGGCTGGATTCTCGAGCTCGACCGTGGCCGCGGCATTCCTTACGAAGGCAACTACTCCGCTTACCTGCAGGCGAAAGCCAAGCGCATGCAGCAGGAAGCCCGTGAGGACGCGTCGCGCCAGAAGGCCATCAGCCGCGAAAGCGAGTGGATCGCCTCCAGCCCGAAGGCACGCCAGACGAAATCCAAGGCGCGTATCAAGGCCTATGACGAGCTGGTGGAAGCGGCGGAAAACCGCCGTCCCGGCGATGCGCAGATCGTCATTCCGGTTGCCGAGCGTCTTGGCCGCGTGGTTATCGAGGCCGAGAACCTTACCAAGTCCTATGGCGATCGCGTGCTGATCGAAAACCTTTCGTTCAAGCTGCCGCCCGGCGGCATTGTCGGCGTCATCGGTCCGAACGGTGCGGGCAAGTCCACATTGTTCAAGATGATCACCGGTCAGGAAAAGCCGGATAGCGGTTCGGTCACGGTTGGTGAGACGGTTCAGCTCGGTTATGTCGACCAGAGCCGCGATACGCTGGCGGGTGACAAGACCGTCTGGGAGGAAATCTCCGGCGGTAACGACATCATCAAGCTCGGCAAGTTCGAAGTGAACTCGCGCGCCTATTGCGGCGCCTTCAACTTCAAGGGCGGCGATCAGCAGCAGAAGGTCGGCAATCTCTCGGGTGGTCAGCGTAACCGCGTGCACCTCGCCAAGATGCTGAAGGCCGGCGGCAACGTGCTGCTGCTCGACGAACCGACCAACGATCTTGATACGGAAACGCTTGCCGCGCTCGAAGAAGCGCTGGAAGCCTTCGCCGGTTGCGCCGTTATCATCAGCCACGACCGCATGTTCCTCGACCGCCTGGCCACCCACATCCTCGCTTTCGAGGGTGACAGCCATGTGGAATGGTTCGAAGGCAACTTCGAAGACTACGAAAAGGACAAGGTCCGCCGCCTCGGCCCGGAAAGCATCAAGCCCGGTCGTGTAAGCTACAAGCGCCTGACGCGCTGATCCTTTCCCGCATCGCTTCAGAAAGGCCCGCCGTAAAGCGGGCCTTTTCTTGTGCAGTAATGGACTTGATGGCGGCGCAGGACACTTTGCGCTTGCATCGAGCGCTACATCGACATAAAGATATCTTTATATCTTGATTAGCTCGCGAGGCGCGGCAGAGTGGCGTTTGGTCTGGACAAACTGGTGGATCTTCTGAAGGCGGCGGGTGAGCCGACGCGCTTCCGCTTGCTGGCGCTTCTTTCTGCCGGCGATCTGACGGTCACCGATCTTACCGAAATTCTCGGCCAGTCGCAGCCGCGTATCTCCCGTCATCTCAAACTTTTGACGGAAGAAGGGCTGATCGAGCGTTATCAGGAAGGCGCCTGGGCCTATTTCCGCCTGCGGCAGGATGGTGAACCCGCCATTGTGGTTCAGCAGCTGCTTGCCGCCGCATCACCCTCCGATGCCGTTCTCCAGCGTGACAGCGAACGGCTTGCCACCGTCAAGCGGGTGCGGGCGGAGCGGGCGCAGGATTATTTCAGCCGCAATGCGTCTGCCTGGGACGAGCTGCGCCGTCTGCATGTCAGCGACGAGGCCGTGGAGGGCGCGTTGCTGAAACTGGTGGGGACCAGCCCGATCGATTCTCTTCTCGATCTCGGCACCGGCACCGGCCGCATCCTGCAGCTTCTGAGCGGCATCTATCGCCGCGCGATCGGCGTCGATGCCAGCCGCGACATGCTCTCGGTGGCGCGCGCCAATCTCGACAAGGCGGGTGTGGGCAACGCCTCGGTCCGCCATGGCGATATTCTGAACTTGCCGCTGGAGGGGCAGGATTTCGATCTGATCGTCATCCATCAGGTTCTGCATTTTCTCGACCAGCCGGAAATCGCGCTTTCCGAGGCCGCGCGCATGCTGCGTCCCGGCGGGCGGCTGATCGTCATCGATCTGGCGCCGCATTCCTTCGAATATCTGCGTGAGGAGCATGCGCATGTGCGGCTCGGTTTCTCGCATCCGCTGATGGAAGAATGGTTGAAAAAGGCCGGGCTTTCTCTGGAGCGCGCCGTCGATCTTCATTCTGAAAAAGCGTCCGACGAAGCTCTGGACGTCACTATATGGGTTGCCCGCGACCAGCGGCTGCTGATGGCAGACGATGTGGCGCAAGAGGTGGTTTTACTTGGCTCCGGGAGGGCATGATATGTTGAGGTCGGAAACCGCGCGCCACAATGGCGAAATCCGGGGCGATATCCGGTTGTCTTTCGAGTTTTTCCCGCCCAAGAACGCCGAGATGGAAACCCAGCTCTGGGAAACGGTTGCCGAGCTGAAGAAATGGGATCCGGATTTTGTCTCCGTCACCTATGGCGCGGGTGGCTCCACCAAGGCGCCGACGCTGGATGCGGTGCGCCGCATGATCGGCGACAGCCATCTGCCGACTGCCGCGCATCTGACCTGCGTGGATGCCAGCCGTGACGACGTGCATCAGGTCATCGAAGAGTTTCGCAATGTCGGCGTTCGTCATTTCGTGGCGCTGCGCGGCGATCCCTCGACCGGCATCGGCACGGCCTACAAGCCGCATCCGGAAGGCTACGAAAATGCGGCGGCTCTGGTGAAGGGGCTGCGCGACATCGGTGATTTCGAGATTTCCGTTTCGGCCTATCCGGAAAAGCATCCGGAAAGCGCAAGCGAAGCTGTTGATATCGATATGCTGAAGCGCAAGGCGGATAATGGCGCGACCCGGGCGCTGACGCAGTTCTTCTTCGATAATGACGTGTTCGAACGTTATATGGAGAGGGTCACGGCGGCGGGCATCACAATTCCGGTGGTTCCGGGCATCATGCCGATCCAGAATCTTCATCAGCTCAAGCGTTTCGCCGGTCGTTGCGGCACCAGCATTCCCGGTTTCCTGGATGAGCGCTTCGAAGGCTATGACGAGGATCTGGAAGGCCGCGCCCGCGTCGCCGCAGAGGTCGCCGCCGAGCAGATTGCCGATCTGCAGCGGCGTGGCGTCAATGAGTTCCACCTCTACACCATGAACCGCGCGCCGCTGGTTGATGCCGTGCTTGAAAATCTCGGTCTGGAGCGTCTGCGCCGCAGCGCCGCCTGATTTCCGCCAGCCGATTTCGGACAAGAAAAAAGCGCAGGTCCCTCGGGGCCTGCGCTTTTTAAACTCGTGTCATCTACGGTTCTTATCTGCGTTTGGTCTTCACGTCTCGTCAGATGAAAAGCATCATCGCTACGAACAAAAACGCCAAACCGACTGCCAAGGCATTGAGAGATTTTGTAAGTCCCATGGGTGCCTCCTGTTGTTGACAGGTTCGATAATATGACCGTTTTGTGGCAGTTGAAAAGCGGTTTTTGTGATGCGGTGCAGCACACTTTTTTGCGACGTAAAAAAGAAAACTCTGCAATGCATTGAAAACAAATGATTATTTTCTTATCACGCACTGCTTCATATGTTTAAAAAAAGTAAATGACCGGGGTGTTATCCCCAGTCATCCGGTCGAGATTAACGATTTCTGCCTTGATTCCGGCCGACAGATTAAGGGCCGCAGAGCGCTGTTAAGACGTGTTAAAGCGCCTGCAGAAGTGCCGCAGACGGCCAGCCATCCGCGGGTATTCCGAGACGCTGCTGCTCCTTCTGGATGGCGACACGGGTGCCGGAACCGAGAATGCCGTCCACCTTGCCGACATTGTGTCCGCGCGCTTCGAGCTTGGTCTGAAGTTCCTTCATGGTCGCGTCATCGAAACCGGGTTCGGGATTGCCCTTGTTATAGACGGGATACCCCATCAGGCGGGTAGCGAAATAGGCGGCCGAGGTCGTGTAGATGAACGACTGGTTCCATTCCAGATAGATGTTGAAATTGGGATAGGTGATGAAGGTCGGCCCCTTGCGGCCCTGCGGCATGATGAGAGCGGCGGGCAGCGAGGCGAAGTTCTTGTTGCCATCGCGCGGGGTGACGCCGAGCGCGAACCACTCACCGGCAGTCAGCGGGCCGCCGAGGCCGGATTTTTCCCAGGGCAGGTTTTCTGGCAGGGAAACTTCCTGAATCCAGGGTTCACCCTTCTTGAAACCGAGATGCTGGATGAATTTCGCCGCCGTCAGGATGGCGTCCGGGGCGCTGCTCTTGACATTGATGTGGCCGTCGCCATCGCCGTCGACGCCGAAGGCGATGATGTCCTTGGGCAGCATCTGCACCTGACCGATTTCACCGGCCCATGCGCCGGTATTGGCGGCGGGATCGAGATCGCCGTGCTGGACCATTTCGATCAGCGCCAGCAGCTGCGGACGGAAGAGTTCCGGACGGCGGCAATCATGCGAAAGGGTCACCAGCGCGTTGCGGGTGTTGAAATCGCCCTGAACGGCGCCGAAATCCGTCTCCATGGCCCAGAAGGCGGCGATGACGCCGGCCGGCACACCATATTCACTTTCGGCGCGGGCGAAGGTGGAGGAGAGTTCCTGCAGCTTCCTGCGGCCGATATCGAGGCGCGCCTGGCTGACGGTGCGCTGCGAGAATTCCAGGAATGTCTGGCGGAAGACACCCTGGGCGCGGTCACGCGAGAGCACTTTCGGGTCGATCTGCGCGCCGGCAAGCGCCTTCTGGATCGCATCGGCCGGAATGCCCTTGGCAAGTGCATCGGTCTTCACGCCTTCGAGGAATGCGCCGAGATCGCCACCGCAGGCAACCTGCTTGGGATCGTCAGGCGAAGCCACGGGCGGTGTGGCGAGGGCGGAGCCAGTGGAAAGAAGCGACAAAGCGGCGGCAAAAACGATGCTGCGCGACCGGAACGTGGGCATGGGGATTTCCTCGATAGGTTGTTGGCCCGCTTTACCCATATGTTTGCGACAAAAAAACGGACTGAGCGATCTGACATTGCAGAACAACGCCGATTTTTCGAAAGTGTTGCTTCTTGGCCGTGTTATTTGGCCGAAGCAATCCATTTTCGCCAGTTTTTCTCCGTGCCGGCAAAGACATTGATGTCGGTCGGGCCGTTCACGCCGGGCACGACGCCGGTTGCCGTATATTGCCAGAAGGCCCATTTGCGATCTTCGTAGATCTTGGCCGGATGGGCGGCGACGGAACGCACCCAGAAATGGTAGTCCTTGAACTGGCCGACGAGATTGTCGCGGTGGAAATCGACCGAGGTATAGATGATCGGGCGCTTGCCATAATGGGCTTCGATGCGGTCGAGGAAACGCTGCATCTCGGCACGGACGACGCCGGGCGCCGGGCGCGTCTTGCAGGTGGGCGAGGAGGGGTTCCACTCCACGTCGAGAACCGGCGGAAGGGTGACGGCGTCCTTCGGCACGTTGCGAATGAACCAGTCGGCCTGGGCATCCGCCGTCGAGCAGAAATAATAGAAGTGGTAAGGCGCATGCAGAATGTCGGCGGCTGCCGCGCTGCGCCAATGGTCGTCGAATTTCGGATCGATTCGGTCTGAACCCTCCGTCGCCTTGATGAAGACGAAGGAGACGCCTGACTTGCGCACGGTCTGCCAGTCGACATCGCCATTCCATTTGGACACGTCGATGCCGTGCACCTCGTGGCGGTGCGGGTTGTTCATGCCGAAATCCTGCGGGTCGGTATCGGAGAACTTCGGCTTGGAAACGGATGCGGTTTCCAGCAGGTCGTAGCTCGTGGATGTGCAGCCGCCGATCAACAGCAAAGCCGACAATAGTGCCGATAAACGCAGCCGCATTGGAATCCTGATGATTATTGTTGCCCATCCCGCGGCCGCAAAACGGCGCGCCGCAATCTCCCGATCTAGCCATAACATGGTAAACAAACTGATATGGCAAGAGGCAGCGTGCTTTTTGCACCTCGCAAGCCGCTGGATTTGAAGCGATTTGCGGTTTCAGCACCGAAATCCGGCGCGGCCGGAGTGTTGAAGGAGACGTTCCTTGCAGCCCTGGAGGATTCGCAATTCCCCAGGAGAATCAGGCGTCGGCCAATATGCGGTGGATTTTCGGCTGCTGTGCTTCAACGACTGGAAGCGTGATGACAGCCCGCCAGGCATAACCCCGGGCGATTTCCTCGAATTCGAGGTTGCCGTCAAAACGGCCGGCCATGTTGGCCAGAACATAACGGAGATTTGCGCGGGGCGTGACGTGGAAACGGGTAAGCCAGGCCTGCAGAAGCGTGCGGAACCACGCCGGCAACTGTTCCTGCTGGCCGAAATCGACGATGTGCAGCGAGCCGCCGGGTTTCAGCACCGTGAGCGCCTGTTCGATTGCTTTTTCCCAGTCCGGTATCATCGACAGCGCATAGGGGATCATGACGCGGTCGAAGCCGTCGGGCTGGCCGAATTCCGAAGCGCGGAACGCCGTGGCGTCGGCCACGCGCAGATTGGGGCGTTCGGCCTTGCCGGCGAAATTCTCGGATGCGGTCAGCAGCATTTCGGCGGAGATGTCGAGGCCGAAGAGTTTCGCATCCGGAAACTTGCGGCTGGCCAGCAGCAGGTTGCGGCCGGTGCCGCAGCCGACTTCCAGGAGCGAGCCGCCCTTCGGCACGTCGAGGCCGGAAATGGTGCGGTCGCGACCGAGAAGGTAATATTTGCGGGTGATATCGTAGATATGCCGCTGGTGGCGATACATGCGGTCCATCAGGCTCGCATGCGCGCTGTCAGCAAGGCCCACATTCTCGCCGGCGGTTCTCATGCCATAGCCCTCTCGTAAATATGGAAGCCGCCGTAAATGGCCGAGCGGTCCATGGCGTTGAGCTCGTTGGAACGCTCTTCGAGATAGACCCACTGGTTGCGGATGTCAGGGGAAAGCCGGCCTTCGATGACGCTCTTTTCGGCCGCGGTGCGGAAGATGACGCGCGCGCCCGATGCGGCGGTGCGGCTGATCTGCGACCACAACTCATTGAGCTGCGTGTCCGTCATCCAGTCCTGCGCGTCAAGGAGGATATAACGGTCGACGGCGCTCGCCGGCTTGCGCGAGAGAAGCTCGGTATAGGTGGCGTGGTGCACCGCGACGCGCGCCGTGTTGTTGCGGATCGTCTCGTAATATTCCTGCTTGAGATAGGCGGGCAGGGCGCCCTCATGCGGCTCGGGATAACGGCGCGCGAAGGCCTGCCAGGCGAAATAATTGTCGCTGAGCGGGAAGTTGCAGGCAAGTTTTTCCAGTCGCTGCTTGAGAACCGAGGCAACCGTGCCGTTATCGGAAAGGCTGGCCAGCTCGTCATATTGGCGCGGCGGAATGCCGAGGCCGAACAGGGAGCTCTTGCGCTTCGTCAGCCAGCGTACCACCGGCTTGTCGAACAGCGGCGCGACCTTGCTGTCGAAGAACTGGCGCTGCTCGTCCAGCGTGCGGGTCTTGGCCATTTCGGTGAGCTTCACGCCGTGCAGCCGGGCCATCAGATGGCCGGCGCCGATGAAGCGGCCGAGCAGGCCGGTGCGATAGATATTCCTGTCGAAGACAGAGATGCGGCGGCGGCCGGAAAGGGTGCGCTTCGACCAGTAAGCCTTGGTCGTGGCGTCGAGATGCTCGGCGATGAAGCGGTCGTAACCGTGGCTGTTGCTGCGCGTATTGGCGCGGCCGAAATGGCGCACCACGTCCTGATGCGCCGGCAGATGGCGGAAGGCGGCGAGCTTCAGCTTGTTCAGCGCGATATGGTGCGGGTTGAGATCAACGACATCGATGCTGGCCGGATTGCGGGAGAGATAGGCCAGCATGTTGCAGCCGCCCGAACCGATGGTGACGATGCGGTGACCTTCGCCCAGCTCCATCGCCTCCATATCGATCTCCGGGTCTTCCCAGATCTGCGGATAAACGAGGCCGGAAAAAAGGACGCCGAAGAAGCGCTCGGACAGTCCGCTTTTGGAGAGTGCCTTGTGCTGGAGCAATGCGGACTTCAGTTTCGTGTTCTTGCTGAAGCCGGTCTTGGGTGCCGCACTCGTCATTTGTTCACCTCTCAGTCGATTGAGAGGCGTCTACAGCCGTGACACTACAATTTGATGACAGGGGCTGTGGGCAAGGGTGGGGAATAAGGGAGACGGTGGAAAACCAGCCCCAATCTCGGATTGCCGACAGGCTTCCATTGGTTGCGGCGTCATCCTCGGGCTTGTCCCGGGGATCCAGCCACGTATCGTAAAAATCAAAAGCTTGCAGATCCTCGGGACAGGCCCGAGGACGACGAAAGAAACCTATGCGGCGTTTATTTAAAAAGGCTGCCTGGTAGCACGGCGCTCCCAGCGCAGCCGGAGGCCCTCACTTGCGCAGAACGTGCAGCATGCCCTTGCGCTTGGCGTCGTAATAATAACCGCGCGCATAAAGCCGGACCGCGTTGTCGCGGTCGTTACCCGCCACGACCCATGCGCCGCGCAGATATTTGACGGCATATTTGAGGTTGGTTTCGGCATCGAACAGGCCGGAGGCCGGGCCGTCGAAGCCCATGGAGCGGGCGGTGGCGTGCCGGATCTGCATCAGGCCGAAATTGCCGCTGCTATAGGCGCCGGGATTATACATGCTTTCGCGCCGCACCACGCGGTGAACCAGATCTTCCGGCACATCATACATGGTGGCGTATTTGGTAATCAGTCCGCTCAGCTTTTCGCGTCCGGCCGGAGCCGAATTGAGCGGTGCCGTCATTGATTCGTTCTGGCGGATGGCGGCCAGCGCGGCATTGGTGGGGCCGGCGGCATAGGCGAGAACCGTGCTGTCCGGCTTCGGCAGGGGAATGACTTTCCGTTCGGCCGTCAGTTCGGTGCCGATGGAGGGCGAACCGGGCGGCGGCGGAGCGGGCGGGAAGCTGCCCTTGACGGCGACGACCTGCGGCAGGTCGGCGGCGGCCGGTTTCGCCGCCATGTCGGCCGTTTCGATGGCTGCGGCTGCCGGGGCGGTACTTGTCGGTGCAAGCGCTGCGGCCGTGGAGGTCGCAACGGTGGTCTGGGCAATTTCGTTCTGCTGCGGCTGCATCTGCGTGGTGAGGGCTGCGGCGGCTGCGATTTCCGAAGCTGGCGGCAGGGCCACGCGTCCGCCCTTGACGGCGACGGCTGTGGGAAGTGCTGTCGGCTGGGAAGAGGTTGCGGCTTCGGCCGTCTGCACCGTTGCTGCTGCCGGGGTTGCGCCCGCTGCGGCTTCGGCTGTTGCCGGCTGCGCCGGTGTTTGCGCAGGGACGGCAGTGGGGCTGACCGTCGCGATTTTCGGGCCGTCCGGCCCTTCCTTCGCGGTATATTCGACGCTGGTGCATGCGCTCAATGCCAGTGCCAGACCCACGGTGGAAGACAGAAGAAGTGCACTTCTTCCGCGGAATTTTCCCGAATTTCGCATGTTGCCGCCTTCGTTATGCCTGTCTTTCGATACCCCCGCGTCGAGCGAAGCAGGCAGTGTCCCGTCGAGCCTTCATTAACCTATTGTAAGGATAGCGGCAAGCCGGGACGTTTCTCCCCGGCTTTCGGGTGGTTTTTCAGGCTGCGATGCGCCTGTATCCGGCGCTGACGGCGCGGCCGGAAATGAAGTGGGTGCGGTATTTCGGCCGGATTTTTTTATCGCCCGACATGCGGCGCACCATCGCCAGAGTAGGCCCGGCAAACAGCGCCTGCGCGGTCAGAATCACCAGCGTCAGGAGAAGGATGGCGGCCTGCGCCATGGCAAGCGTTTCAATTGCATTGCCTGACGTGGAAACGAATTGCGGCAGCAACGCCAGAAAAAAAGCGAAGTAGCGCGGCCGCAGGGCGGCAATGGCGTAACAATCACGGAAAATGCCGCTCCAGGATTTGCCCGGCAGATTGTCATTGTCGGCATTGGCCGCCTGGGCGGCAGGCGTGGCGAAGGTCCACAGAAGGAACAGCATCAGCCAGCCGATGCCGGCCCATTGCACGATTTCCACGAAGGATTGCGGCAGCCAGGCGAGACCGGCCACCGGAATGGCTGAGATCGTCATGGCCGTGACGATGCCGAGAGCGCCGCCGCTGACGGAGGCGAAGACCGTCTTCCTGCCGCGAATGGCGGCGTAGGAGGCGACAGAGAATACAAGGGGAGAGGGGAGTGCGAACACAACGGCACATGCTGCACAAAAAATCAGCCAGGCCTGTCCAGACATTCTCTTCCTCCTTGCCCTCCCTGTCGCCGTCTTATTTTAGACTATCTTAAAATCAGGCGGCTGTGAACGGCTGACCGACGTGTTCCATCACTTCGGTAAACCATTTTGCAGAGAGGTCGAAATGCTTTCCGCCCTTGATACGCGGAAACTCGATGGTCCGCAATTTGCCATTCTGGTCTTCGTCATGGCCGGTGACGCCGGAGACCTTGTTGAGCGCGCTTTCGACGGCGAGATCGACCATGCCCTGAATGAGGCGCAGGTCGTCGCCATTGGCGGCGGCGGAGCGGGCGAAATAGCCCGATTTCTGCACCATGGAGCGTTCCGCACCGATGAGGCTGGCGAACTGCTTCTGGAACCAGCCGCCGACATTGATGGTGTCGATCTTCACATGGCCGAAAGCGTCGCGCTTGACGGCCTCGCCGGAGGCTTCGCGCTCGGCGACGATGGAATCGAGGCCCGCACCTTCGGAAACGAACAGTGTGACATAACCGTTCCTGTCCATGATTTCCTTCAGGCGCTCGGCTTCCGCCTCGATGTCGAAGGCCATTTCCGGCAGGTAGATGCCGTCGATGTTCTTCATCTGCGTGTTCATCATCAGACCTTCGACATAGTCGTTGCCGCTGGTCTTCTGGATATAGGCGCGGGCGGTGGCGGCGGTCAGCCAGCCGCAATGGCGGCCCATGACTTCGTGGATGACGAAGGTTTTCGGCGCAGCGCTCTGTTCGTTGCTGACATTGTCGAAGAAGGATGCGCCGACTTCGGCGGCCGTCCAGGCGCCGAGCGACTGCTTGATCGGCACCACGTCATTATCCACCGTCTTCGGCAGGCCGACAACGGTGAGGTTGTAGCCGTTGGCGCCGAGATAGGCGGCAAGGTCCGCTGCCGTCGTGTTGGTGTCGTCGCCGCCGATGGTGTGGAGAATGGTGATGCCGTCAGCCGCCAGCCGGTCAGCCGCGACGCGCAGCGGATTGTCGCCTTCCTTGACCAGACCGCGCTTGGCGCAATCGGCGGCATTGGTGAGCTTGACGCGGCTATTGCCGATCGGCGAGCCGCCGTAACGGTGCAGCAGATGCGCCTTTTCCCGCATATCCTTGGTGATCTCGATACGGTCACCCAGAAGCACGCCCTGATAACCGGAGCGGTAAGCGATGATGTCGATCTCAGGCGCAATGTCGCTATAACGCTCGATCAGGCCGCCCACGGCCGAAGAGAGACAGGGCGCAAGGCCACCCGCGGTCAGCATTGCGACTTTCTGTTTGGCCATCATGGCTCTCCTTTTCACATATACCCAAAGACATGTCTGGCAAATGGATGCGACAGCCGCGTGTAGGTGTAAAGTGAATTTATGAAGAAAAACGCCGATTTCTCGCGGTTTTTCAGCGGCTTGAGCAAAGTGGCGGAATATAATCGTTTCAATCGGCATAGCCGGTGGCCGACTCCCCGTCGTCTGTGGAAAACCATGGCCCCATCGTCTGCGGCACCCTTGTTCCTGAAGCAAAACTGTCGCAAAGATGAATAAAAGTTAATGCCGCCGGTCCGCTGGACATATTGCATTCGCGGCAATATCCCGTCATGCTTGTCGCATGATGTTCGATTTCGCCTGTCTGCAAATTTCATCCCTGTGGGAACGGCTGCTCGGCGCAATCGGCGACGCGGCAGGCGGTGCGCTCGGGCGCGTGGTGGAAGCCATCCGCACCCTTTTCGAAGGTGATCCGGAGACCCGCCGCAAGGTTTCCTTTTCCGTGGCCATCATCGCGCTTTCCGCCAAGATGGCGAAGGCCGACGGCGTCGTCAACGACGCCGAGGTGCGCGCCTTCCGGCAAATCTTCGATTTTCCGGAAGAGGAAGCCAAGAACGTCGCCCGTCTTTATAATCTCGCCCGTCAGGATGTTGCCGGTTACGAGGCCTATGCCGAGCGGCTTGCCGGTCTCTGCGGTTCCGGACATGCCAATTGCGAGATGCTGGAAAGCGTCATCGACGGCCTGTTCCACATCGCCAAGGCGGATGGGCTGATCCATGAGCGGGAACTGGCCTTCCTCGGCCGGATCGCGGAAATCTTTCGTATTACCGAAGATCACTTCGAAACGATCATGGCGCGGCATGTCCATATGGACGGGCGCGACCCCTATCGCGTGCTCGGCGTTTCGCCCTCTGACGATTTTTCCGATATTCGCCGGCGCTACCGTTCGCTGGTTGCCGAACACCATCCTGACAAGCTCATTGCACGCGGCGTTCCCATGGAATTGCATGCGGCCGCGAATGAGCGTATGGCGGCTCTTAACGCCGCCTATGCGGCCATCGAGAAAGAACGCCGCGTCGCATGAGTGAATGTCTGCCGGATTTTATCCCGGATTTCCGGGGCGCAACTGTTGCGCCTTCGCCTAACCATGGCGAAAGGCTTGGTGTGGCCGGCCCCGATATTATCCTGCTGCATTATACCGGCATGACGACGGCCGACGGCGCGCTGTCGTGGCTCTGCAATCCGGAAAGTCAGGTTTCCAGCCATTATTTTGTCTTCGAGGATGGGCGCATCATCCAGATGGTTCCGGAAATCCGCCGTGCCTGGCACGCGGGCAAAAGCAGCTGGGCGGGGGATGAAGACATCAATTCCCGCTCCATCGGCATCGAGATCGCCAATCAGGGCCATCCCGGCGGCCTGCCGGAATTTCCGAAGAAACAGGTGGAAGCCGTCATCGAATTGTGTCGCGATTGCGGCCAGCGCTGGTCTATCGCCCCTGAAAGGGTGCTGGCGCACTCGGATGTCGCGCCGATCCGCAAGGTCGATCCGGGTGAAAAATTCCCGTGGGACATCCTGTCGCAGCACGGTGTCGGCCATTGGGTGGAGCCTGCGCCGATCCGTGGCGGCCGCTTTTTTCAGCGCGGCGACCATGGCCAGCCGGTCGAAGCGCTGCAGTCGATGTTGTCCATCTATGGTTATGGCGTTGAAATTACAGGCGCTTATTGCGAGAAAACCGAAGGCGCCGTGGCTGCCTTCCAGCGGCATTTCCGTCCCGCCCTGGTGGATGGCATCGCGGATTTCTCCACTATTGACACGCTGCACCGGCTGATCGCCAGCCTGCCGAGATTTTCGGCCGCCTGAACGCGGAAACTGGAAAAGCGTTCCCGGTTTTCCGGCGTGTTCAAGTCGCTTTTTTTCCTGTGCCACAGTTAATCCGCATTGAGGAAGTTTAAGAACGTCACTGCATGCGGTGTCGTTCTTCAGGGGAACCTGCCGTCAATATCAATCAAGGAGACCGGACAGCGGAAGGTCGTGATCGACTTTCCGGGCGCAGATTATTTGTGTCGCTTCATTGTTTCTGTCATCCGATCTGGAGACTTTTTCTACATATGAACAGGGTTGTTGTTGCTGTCGTGGCGGGCGTTGTTGCGCTCGCTTCGCAGGCGGGGATTGCTTTTGCCAAAGACGAGGACGTCAAGACCAAAACCGTGACGCTGGAGACCTTCTTCCGCAAGTCCGGTTATCCCATTCCCGAAAAGAGCCTGCCTTCTTCGCTCAGGAACGATTATTCCGATCTGATCGTCAAATATGCCAAGCGTTACGGCGTTCCCACCAATCTGGCGCATGCCGTGGTTTCGGTGGAAAGCAAGTTCAATCCGAAGGCCCGCGGCAGCGCAGGCGAGGTCGGGCTGATGCAGATCAAGCCGGCGACGGCGCGGATGATGGGCTATCGCGGCACGACCAAGGCGCTCTACGATCCCGAGACCAATATTCGCTGGGGCATGCAATATCTGGCGACGGCGCATCAGCTCGGCGGCGGTCAGGTGTGCAGCACGATCCTGCGTTACAATGCAGGCCATGGCGCCACCCGGATGAACCCGGTCTCCAAGCGCTATTGCGGCAAGGTGCAGGCGCTGCTGGCCGGCTGAGGCCGCCACCGTCTGCGAAATTGCGAAAAGCGATTCCGGTTCGGCCCGGCATGCTGTAGTCAGAAGCAAATCTGATACGGAGCATGACATGCCGGATTTCAAATATATCGTCGTCGGGGCCGGGATGATGGGAGCGGCCGCGGCGCGGCATCTCTCAGTGCAAACGGATGGCGTGGCGCTGATCGGCCCGGACGAGCCCGCCAATCGCAAGACCCATCGGGGTGTGTTTTCGAGCCATTACGACGAAGCGCGCATTACCCGCGGTTTTGATGGCGATCCGGTCTGGGCGGAACTCGCGCAGCGCTCCATCCGCCGTTATGCGGAGATCGAGGCCAAAAGCGGCATCCGCTTTTTCACGGAAGCGGGCTGCCTGTTCACCGGAAACGGCAAGGGGCTTGCGGGGGACTATGTCTCGCGCGCGCTTGCCTCGGCCGACCGTCTCGGTCTCGGCGTAGAGACACTCGGCGCTGATGCGCTGGCTGGCCGGTTTCCGATGTTCTCCCTGCCGGCCGATCACAGCGGTTATTTCGAGCCGCAATATGCCGGCCAAGTCAATCCGCGCGCCCTGGTGAGGGCGCAATGCACGATTGCCGCTGCACAGGGCGCGCGGCTTGTGCGTGAGACGGCGGCGCATATTCGCGATACGTCCCATGGCGTCGAGGTTTCGACTCGGGAAGGGGCGGTCCATACGGCTGAAAAACTCATCGTAGCGGCCGGCGGCTTCACCAACATGGCCGAGCTTCTGCCTTCTCCGGTCGATATGGCGGCCACGGGCCGCACCATCGTCTTTTTTGAGCTGGATGAGGCGCGGCAGGCGCTGTTCGGTGCCATGCCTTCCACCATCGTACTGGCGGAGACCGAGGATGACATCGTCTATATTCTGCCGCCGGTGCGTTATCCCGACGGCAAGGTCTATCTGAAGATCGGCGGCGAGAGCGAAAAGGGCAGGCTTGAAACGCTGGCCGAGGCGGTCGGCTGGTTCCATTCGGACGGCGCGCCTGATGAGGTGGAGTTTCTGAAAAGGCGGGCGCTCTCCTTGATGCCGGAGCTTGCCGGCTGCCCGGTCACTTCAGGCTCCTGTGTCGCCTCCATTACCCGCAGCGGCTATCCCTATATCGGCTATACGCAGTCCTCCAATATCGCGGTTCTGACCGGCGGCAATTTCGTCTCCGCCAAGTCTTCTGACGAAATCGGCCGGCTGGGCGCCATGCTGCTTTTGAACGGCCAGCTGACCGAGGATGAATTCGCCGCCGAAATGTCGCCGGTTTTCGTCTGACATTCAGGGGCGAAGCAGCTACAAGGTTGCGACGGAAATGAGCGGGTGAAGAGGGCGGCATGTCGGGACATTTCAGATACATCGTCGTGGGTTGCGGCATGATGGGCGCGGCCGCCGCCCGCCATCTGGCCGAAACGGTGGATGGCGTCGCGCTGATCGGTCCCGGCGAACCTGCCGACATCAAATCGCATCGAGGCGTCTACGCCAGTCACTATGACGAGGCGCGGATTACCCGCACCATCGATGGCGATGTCGACTGGGCGCTGCTCGCCAACCGCTCGATAGCGCGTTACGCCGATATTGCCGCAAGAAGCGGCGTTGAATTTTATGCGCCGGTCGGTTGCCTGATGGTGGGGCCTGAACGGGGCGGCGATAATCCTTTTGTCGACGATGTCCGCAAGGCGGCGGCACGGCTCGGCGTTTCGACGGAACTGCTCGGCGGTGAAAGTCTGAAAAGCCGCTTTCCCTATTTCTCCTTCGAGCAGGGTTCTGAGGGCGTGTTCGAAAGGGACAATGCCGGATACGTCAACCCGCGTGGGCTGGTGAGGGCGCAGGCTGTTCTCGCTGAAAAGGCGGGCGTTGCGCTTATCGACGATATCGTCGTCTCGACTTTGGAAGAGGATGGTCGCGCACGGGTGGAGACGGCCTCGGGTGCGGTTTATACCGCAGACCGGGTGCTGGTGGCGGCCGGCGGCTTCTCGATCACGAAAGATCTGCTGCCGCAGCCGGTGGCCCTCGATGTCTATGCACGCACCGTCGCGTTCTTCGAGGTAGATGAGGGCGATCTGGATCAATATGCGGACATGCCGTCGCTGATCTATGAGCCGCGCGACACGACGAAACATATCTATCTTCTGCCGCCGGTGCGTTATCCGGATGGCAAATTCTATCTGAAGATCGGCGGCGATCCCGACGACAAGAGGCTCGGCAGCGACCCGGAAATCCGGGAATGGTTCCGCTCCGGCGGACGCGAAAGCGTGCGTGATCATCTCTCGGAGATCGTCGGATCGCTGGTGCCTTCCATCGATCTCTCGCGTGTCTCGATGGCCGCCTGCGTCGTCTCCAAAACGCAAAGCGGTTATCCGGCCATCGGCTTCACCGCCTCGCCGAAGATTGCGGTTCTGACCGGCGGTAACGGCACGGCGGCCAAGAGTTCCGATGAGATCGGACGGCTCGGCGCTGTGCTGCTGCGGGACGGAAAAATCGCCGACGGCGCCTTTGCGACGGATTTCAAGCCGGCATTTCTTTGATCCTTGCCTGCGCTTTTCGGTGGCTTTCGCCCCGGAACATGGTTATTGAGCCCATGCCAGTTGGCCGGGCAGCCGCGCTTTACCAATGTCGAAAGACGGTAAGGTGAGGAAAGTCCGGGCTCCACGGAAATACGGTGCCGGATAACGTCCGGCGGGGGCGACCCCAGGGAAAGTGCCACAGAGAGCAAACCGCCATGCATCGCATGGTAAGGGTGAAAGGGTGGGGTAAGAGCCCACCGCGCTTCTGGTAACAGCGGCGGCAAGGTAAACCCCACCGGGAGCAAGACCGAATAGGGATGACACGGGATGGGCGAAAGCCCATTCACAGCCGGTTTCCGGGCCCGTCATCCGGGTGGGTTGCGCGAGGCGGCATGCAAATGCCGTCCCAGATGAATGGCTGCCACGTTCCGGGTCAAACCGGGGCCATACAGAACCCGGCTTACAGGCCAACTGGCGAATTTTCCTCAATCTTGCGGCGGCTCCGACATGCCGCGTCCTCATGGATAATCCGGAATGTGTATGATTAAATCATACCGTGTGATACAAGGGTGAATGAAAGGCGAAAACCATGCGCACCACCCAAGCTTTCAGCATCACACTTCCCCTGGAAATGGCGGAAATGGTCAAGGCAAAGGTCGCTTCCGGCGAATATGCGACGGAGAGCGAGGTTATCCGTGATGGCCTTCGAACCCTGGCGGCCCGCGATGCGGCCGTGGAGCGCTGGTTGCAGGAAGAAGTGACATCCGCATACGATGCTCACAAAGCAGACCCGGGCAGGGCCAAGCCCCTCAATGAAGGTTTGGCTGAGGTCAGGGCGCGGATTGCCAAGGGTGAGGGGCGCACATAGCTCTCACCTCTCGGAAACCCTTTATCTATTTATATTTATGTAATTCGTAATGCCAAGTTGCCGCATGTTTTTGCTGGAAACGCTTTTAAATGAAGTATTACGCTGTGCGCCTGTCACCTGAAGCGCAGACCGATCTGGTGCATATCCATCAAAATATCGTCGGCAAATCAGGGTCGCCCGCTGTCGCAGATCGGTACATTGATCGCATCGGCATATTTCTTTCAACTTTGAATGTCTTTCCCGAACGGGGCACGGTGCGTAACGAACTGCGTGTGGGACTCCGCATAATCGGTTTTGAACGCAGCACCAGTGTCGCTTTTGTGGTGGAGCAGGACGATGTGGTCGTTCTGCGCCTTCTGGCTAAAGGCCAGGAGTTTGATGAGGAAGCACTGCGCCTTGAGAAAGCGGTTATAGAGCGCAGCGATGGAAACCATCGTGACTGAGCTTCTCATCGATTCCATTATTTTCTGACATTGACGGCCTGACCCATCTGCTCGTGAATCCGGATGATATGGCCATTTCCTTGTTTTGGCAGAGAAAAACAGCGACTTCGCCGCATCTTCCCGTGCCGTGAGGGCGCATTGTCGCGCGCCAAATAAACCATTCGTTAAACTTAACGGCTTATGAATTTCCGATGCGAAGTCGGTATCGTGCCGGCTTCTCCCATTGACGCCCATAGTGTCCCATGATATCCCAAATGCACACCACATTGGGTCGTGTTTTTGACCCGCAATCGCTGAAACAAGTGAGGAGCCTGCGAGGGGCTGCTGCAGGGCATGTCGCCCTGGCGCTTGGCGATGTGTCGTGCGTACCGGTGTCGTCTGCAAAGTGGATGGTTCGCTTTGCGGAATGCGGTTTTGGCGAGTTGAGTAATGGACCGCTTTTTATCGAACGTGACGAACAGGATCGACGCCAAGGGGCGCGTTTCGGTTCCGTCTCCGTTTCGTTCGGTGCTGGCGAAGCGCGGCATTCAGGAGCTTTATTGTCTTCAGGATTTCGCCTTTCCGGCAGTCAGTGTCGGCGGTCCGGATTTGCTGGAACGCTACGAGCGGCAGATTGCGTCCATGGATGCCTTCTCGCCCGAGGCGAACGCGATGTCGCTGCTGGTTCACGGCGGCGGCGTTTTCATGAAGCTCGACCAGGAAGGTCGATTGATGGTGACGGATTTCGTGCGGGAATTCACCGGCATATCCACCGAAGTCACCTTCGTCGGGCGGGCGGATCATTTTCAGCTTTGGCAACCGGATGCGTTTTTGGCGGCGCAGGCGGAAGCAAGAGCGGGGCGCGGTTTTTCGGCTGCTCGCCCCGCCTAGGACGGGGACACGGGATGGCGGCGAATTCTGGCGGACGATCTTCTGATGCCGATGGCGGACCTCAGCGTCACATCCCTGTCCTGCTTCGCGAAGTCATCGCCGCACTGGAACCTGCGCCCGGCAAGATCATCCTCGACGGCACTTTCGGCGCTGGCGGCTACACCCAGGCCATTCTCGATCAGGGCGCAAACGTCATAGCGCTCGACCGCGACCCGACCGCGATCGCCGGCGGTCAGTCCATGGTAGCCGCAAATGGCGGCAGGCTCAGTCTCATTCAATCGCAATTTTCCGATCTGGCCAGGCACGCGCCGGAAGGCGGTCTTGACGGCGTAGTTCTCGATATCGGCGTTTCCTCCATGCAGATCGACGAGGCCGAGCGCGGTTTTTCCTTCCAGAAAAACGGTCCGCTCGACATGCGCATGTCCGCTTCCGGCGTTTCGGCGGCGGATGTCGTCAATCGCGCCAAGGTTGGCGACCTGATCCGCATCTTCGGTTTTCTCGGCGAGGAAAAGCAGCCGGGCCGCATTGCCCGCGCCATCGAGAAGAAGAGGGCGGAAGAGCCGTTCCGCACCACGCGCGATCTGGCGGGCCTCATCGAGATCGTCACGCCGCGTAAGGCCAAAGACAAGATTCATCCTGCAACGCGGGTGTTTCAGGCGCTGCGCGTTTTCGTCAATGATGAGCTGGGCGAGCTGGCGCAGGCGCTTTTTGCCGCCGAACAGGTTTTGAAGCCCGGCGGCCGGCTGGTCGTCGTCACCTTCCATTCTCTGGAAGACCGCATCGTCAAGAAATTTTTCGCCGACCGTTCGGGCAAGGCCGCCGGTTCCCGGCATCTGCCGATGGTTGAGGACAGGCCCGCCATTTTTGACAATATCGGCAAACCGATGATCGCCGCCAGCGATGAGGAGGCGGAACTCAATCCGCGGGCTCGTTCGGCCAAGCTTCGTGCGGGCCTGCGCACCACCGCTCCGGCGCGGGCGGCGGATTTCTCGATCTTCGAGCTTCCGGATCTCGCCAGCCTTGAAAAGATGGGAGGCTGATATGCTGCGCACTTTCGATGTCATCTTGATGGGTGTGATGGTCGCCGCGGCGGTCGTCACCTATTCGATCAAGCACAAGGCCGATCTCAAGCTTGAGGAGGTCCGAAAGCTCGAGGCCGAAATCAAGCTTGAAAAAGATACGATCGATCTTTTGCGGGCCGACTGGGCGCTCTTGACGCAGCCGAACCGTCTGCACCGGCTCGTGAATGCCTATCAGGACGAGCTTGGCCTTTCGCCGACGCTGCCGACGCAACTGGCGCAGCCGCGCGAGCTGCCCATGCTGCGTTCGCAATTGCCGCAGCCGCCGGAGCCGGAAGGCATGAGCGTTGAAGATGTGATCGCCGCCGCCGTCAACGGTTCCAAGCCGGGCGCGACGCTTGGTGCGGCCGTCAAAAAGAAATCGCCGCCAGCCGGCCAGATTGCCGCCAATGGCGCTCCGGTTCCGACGCCCCGGGCGCGTGTTTCCCGTCCCCCGGCGGCTCCGGCCGTCTCCGACGTCGCGGGTGATGAATCCGGCGACATGGATGACACGATAACAGGATCGGTGAACCGCTGATGTCTTTTCTCTCCCGTGTCATGGTTTTGAAGAGCAAGGCTCACTTTTCCGCCAGCACCACCGGTGTCTTTACGGATCATGCGGCCTTTGAGGGCGCCCGCAAGAAGCGCGCCGCCCAGGCGAAAAGCCGCGTCGGCCTTATCATTTTCGGCTTCGTTGCTTTTTACACCATCGTTGGCGGCCGCCTCGTGCAATATGGCATGGCGGAACAGGAAACGGTTTCGAGCATCGCACCCGCCGACCGGCTGATGGCGTCGCGTCCCGATCTCCTCGACCGCAACGGTGAGGTGCTGGCCACCGATATCCGCACCGTCTCGCTGTTTGCCGAGCCGCATCGCATCGTCGATATCGACGAGGCGATCGAGAAGCTGCGCACCGTCCTGCCTGATCTCGATCAGCGCGGCACCTATCAGAAGCTCACCTCCAATTCCCGCTTCCAGTGGCTGCGCCGCCAATTGACGCCGAAGCAGCAGAGCCAGATTCTGGCGCTCGGTATTCCCGGCATCGGTTTCCGTCCGGAAAAACGCCGGTTCTATCCGGGTGGCCCAACGGCGGCCCATGTCGTCGGCCACGTCAACATCGACAATCGCGGCGTGGCGGGCATGGAGCGTTATGTCGACAGCCAGGGGCTCGCCGATCTGACGGCGCTCGGCATGACCAGCGACCAGCCGCTGGAGCCGGTAAAGCTCTCCATCGACCTGCGCGTCCAGTCCATCGTGCGTGAAGTCGTAACCTCGGCCATCACCAAGTTCCAGGCGATCGGCGCCGGCGCGGTGGTTCTGGATGTACACACCGGTGAAGTGCTCGCCATGGCTTCCGTGCCGGATTACGATCCCAACAACCCGGCGGAAGGCGCGAAAGAGGGTTGGCTCAACCGCATGTCGAACGGTACGTTCGAAATGGGGTCGACCTTCAAGTCCTTCACCATAGCCATGGGCCTCGATTCGGGCCGTGTCCGTCTGGGTGACAGTTTCGATGCCCGTTATCCGATCCGGATCGGCGGTTTCACCATCAAGGATTTCCACGGCAAGAACCGCGTTCTGTCGGTGCCGGAAATCTTCCAGTATTCGTCCAACATCGGTACGGCCAAGATCGCCGATACGGTGGGCACCGAAGGTCACAAGGAGTTTCTGACGAAGCTCGGGCTTTTGAGCCGCATGCAGACGGAATTGCCGGAAGTGGCGTTGCCGTCGCAGCCGCGTGAATGGAAGAAGATCAACTCCATCACCATTTCCTTCGGTCACGGTGTTTCGACGACGCCGCTGCAGACGGCGGTTGCAGGCGCTGCGCTGGTGAATGGCGGCAAGCTGATCGAGCCGACCTTCTTGCCGCGCACCCGTGAGCAGGCTGACCTGGTGGCCAAGCAGGTTCTGAAGCCCACCACCAGCAAGGACATGCGCTTCCTCTTCGAATGGAACGGCGTCAACGGCTCCGGCCGCAATGCGCGTGTCGACGGTTTCAACGTCGGCGGCAAGACCGGCACGGCCGACAAGGTCGTCAATGGCCGTTACGTGCGTGACAAGAACTTCAACGCCTTCCTGTCGGCCTTCCCGATCGACGATCCGCAATATGTGGTGCTGACCTTCATTGATGAGCCGAAGACGGACAAGGGCAATGGCGCGGCACTCGCCGGCACATCCGCAGCGCCGATGGTGCGCGATATCATCGCCCGCACGGCGGCGGTGCTGGGCGTGAAGCCGAAGTTCGGCAAGGATGGCTCGGCCTTGCTCGTGTCTTATTGATTGTTAGCTTATGATGTTCCGGCGATTCGCGCCGGGGGGACAAGACGGACACAGTCGATGAATTTGCGAGATATATCCGGAAATGCGTTTCCGGAATTGAATGAATTGCTCCTGTCTGAGATCGGGGCGATCGAAATCGGGGGGATCACCGCAGACAGCCGCAAGGCTGCGCCCGGCAGCCTGTTCGTGGCGGTTGCGGGCACCAGGGCGGATGGCGCGGCCTATGTGAAGGACGCGGTTGCCAAAGGCGCGGTCGCCGTTGTTTCCGGGCATCCTGTGGACGCCGATGTGCCGGTGCTTTCGGTCACGGATCCACGCCTTTATCTCTCCCTTGCCGCTTCCCGCTTTTATGGAAAACAGCCGGAAACCATGGTCGCCGTCACCGGCACCGCGGGAAAGACCTCGGTTGCCTCCTTCGTACGGCAGATATGGGCCTTTGCGGGCCATGCCGCGGCACAGATCGGCACGACAGGTGTGATTGCACCTGGCCGGGAAGATTACGGCGCACTCACCACGCCGGATCCGGTGACTCTGCATGCGCTTCTGGCCGAGCTTGCGGCCGAGGGCGTGACGCATGCGGCGATGGAAGCTTCGAGCCATGGTCTCGATCAGCGCCGTCTCGATGGCGTAAAGCTCGCTGCGGCCGGTTTCACTAATCTCGGCCGCGACCACATGGATTATCATCCGACCGTGGAAGACTATATGGCCGCGAAGATGCGGCTCTTCGATACGCTGATGGAAAAGGGCGCTCCCGCCGTGATCTTCGCCGATGATCCATGGTCGGACAAGGCAATCCGGGCGGCGCGCGAAGCCGGTCTCGATGTGCGCACCGTCGGCCGCAAGGGTGAATATCTGGCCCTGAAGCGGGTGGAGCACTTCCGTCACAAGCAGATGATCGAAGTGCATCATGACGGCGAGATTTATGAAGTCGACATACCCTTGGCGGGTGATTTTCAGGTTGCGAATGCTCTCGTCGCTGCCGGTCTTGCCATGTCCACCGGCGTTCCCGCGGCAACGGCGCTGAAGGCGCTCGAAAAGCTGATCGGCGCCGCCGGCCGTCTGGAACTCGTGGGCCAGACGAAGAACGGCGCGCTTGCCTATGTGGATTATGCCCACAAGCCGGATGCGCTGGAAAATGTGCTCACCTCGGTCCGGCCCTTCACCTCGGGGCGCATCATCACCGTCTTCGGCTGCGGCGGCGACCGCGACAAGGGCAAGCGCCCGATCATGGGCGAAGTGGCGACGCGGCTTTCCGACATCGTCATCGTCACCGACGACAATCCGCGTTCGGAAGATGCCGCGACGATACGTTCCGAAGTCATGGCGGCGGCGCCAGGCGCATTGGAGATCGGCGACAGGGCTGAAGCGATCCGCCATGCGGTGTCGATGCTTTCGCATGGCGATACGCTGATTGTTGCGGGCAAGGGGCATGAAGAGGGGCAGATCGTCGGTTCCGTGACGCTGCCGTTTTCCGATCATGAACAGGTGCGCGCTGCACTGGCAGGGCTGGAAGGATCGAAGATTTGAGCTGGTTATGGACAGTCGCCGACATGATCGCCATCACGGCAGGACGCCCGGTGGGCAACCTGCCGACCGGAATCACCGGCATTTCCATCGACAGCCGGACGGTCAAGCCGGGCGAAGCTTTCTTCGCGATCAAGGGCGACCGGGTGGACGGTCATGATTACACCAGCTTCGCGGTTGCGAACGGCGCTGGACTTCTGGTCGTTGCCGAGGCCAAGCTGCCGGCGCTCGGCCGCCTGACCGTGCCGATGATCGTGGTGGAAGACGTGCTTGCCGCACTCGGCAAGCTCGCTATCGCGGCGCGTGAAAGAACATCGGCGCGCATCATTGCGGTGACCGGTTCGGTCGGCAAGACCACGACCAAGGAAATGCTGCGGCAGGCGCTTGCCCCGTCGGGCCGGGTGCATGCGGCGGTGGCCTCCTTCAACAACCATTGGGGTGTGCCGCTGACGCTGGCGCGCATGCCTGCCGACACGGAGTTCGGCGTGTTCGAAATCGGCATGAACCATTCCGGCGAAATCCGGCCGCTGGTCAAGATGGTGCGCCCGCATGTGGCGATCATCACGACCATCGCACCTGCCCATCTCGGCAACTTCAAGAACATCGAAGAGATCGCCGCCGCCAAGGCGGAGATTTTCGAGGGTGTGGAGGAGGGCGGCTCGGTCATCCTCAACCGCGACAATGCCCAGTTCGAACAGCTTGAAGAAGCGGCGCAGGATGAGGGTATCGAACACATCCTTACCTTCGGGCAGCACGCCAAGGCCGATTTCCGCCTCGCGGATTTCGAGAGCACGACAACGGGCTCGACGATCTGGGCGATCCTGAACGGCGAGACGAGCGAGCTGCATATCAATATTCCCGGCCGGCATATTGCCGATAACGCCATGGCTGTTCTCGGCGCGGTTGCCGTGACCGGCGCCAATCTTGACCGCGCCTTCGAGGCGCTGGGAACGCTTGAGGCGGTAAAAGGGCGTGGCCAGCGCCATCGTCTGACGATCAATGACGGCACCTTCCTGCTGATCGATGAAAGCTACAATGCCAACCCGGCCTCCATGCGCGCGGCGATTGCCGTGCTGGCGGAAACGCCGACGCAGGGCCATGGCCGTCGTGTTGCTGTTCTGGGCGACATGCTCGAAATGGGCGAGTTCTCAGCGCAGCTGCACGAGGAACTGGCCGGGCCGCTGCTCGCGGCGGGTATCGAACATGTCTGGCTGGCGGGAGAGGCGATGGCCGCTCTACGCGATGCGCTTCCCGACAGCGTCACTGTGATCTGGTTCCCGACGACGGCGGAACTGACCGATTTCGCCCTGCAATGGGTGCAACCGGGAGACGCGCTGATGATAAAATCGTCACTTGGCCTCGGTTTCGGCAAGATTGTCGCCGCCCTGCTTGACAAGTATCCGGCATTCCCCGAGACGGAACGCCAAGTCTGAAATAGCCTTTTGAAAGGGCAATTATGCTGATCTGGCTCGTCGAACTGTCGGATAAAATTCAACTCTTCAATCTCTTCCGGTACATCACCTTCCGGGCGGGTGCCGCGATGTTCACCTCTGCGTTGATCGTCTTCCTGTTCGGGCCGGCCATCATCAATTCGCTGCGCGTGCGCCAGGGCAAGGGCCAGCCGATCCGCGCCGACGGGCCGCAGACCCATTTCAAGAAGGCCGGCACGCCGACCATGGGCGGGCTGATGATCCTTGCCGGTATTCTCGGCGGTTCGCTGCTCTGGGGCGATCTGTCGAATGTCTATGTCGTTGCCGTCTTGATGGTGACGCTCGGTTTCGGGGCCATCGGCTTTTACGACGATTATCTCAAGGTCACCAAACAGAGCGACAAGGGCTTTTCCGGCAAGGCCCGTCTCGGCATCGAATTCCTGATTGCGGCGATTGCCGTGTTTTTCATGATGAAGATGGCGCTGGCTTCCGCGCCGCATGGCGGCACGCTCGGCAGCTCCATCGCCTTTCCCTTCTTCAAGGAATTCGTGATCAATCTGAGCTACTTCTTCGTGCTGTTCGGTGCTTTCGTCATCGTCGGCGCTGGCAATGCGGTGAACCTGACGGATGGCCTCGACGGGCTCGCCATCGTGCCTGTGATGATCGCGGCCGCCACCTTTGGCGTGATCGCCTATCTCGCCGGCAACGCGGTTTTCGCCAATTATCTGCAGATCAACTTCGTGCCCGGCACGGGTGAACTCGCCGTCATCGTCGGTGCGGTCATCGGCGCGGGCCTCGGCTTCCTGTGGTTCAACGCGCCGCCCGCCGCCATCTTCATGGGCGATACGGGGTCGCTGGCGCTTGGCGGCCTGATCGGCTCCATCGCTGTCGCCACCAAGCACGAGATCGTCATGGTCATCGTCGGCGGTCTTTTCGTCATGGAAACCCTGTCGGTCATCATCCAGGTCTTCTGGTTCAAGCGCACCGGCAGGCGTGTGTTCCTGATGGCGCCGATCCATCACCATTTCGAGAAAAAGGGCTGGACGGAAAGCCAGGTGGTGATCCGTTTCTGGATCATTTCCGTGGGTCTCGCGTTGCTTGGCCTCGCCACCCTGAAGCTGAGGTGAGCGATGATCCCGGTCACGTCGTTTAGAGGTAAGAAGGTCGCGCTTTTCGGGCTTGGCGGTTCGGGTCTCGTCACGGCCCGCGCGCTGGTCGCCGGCGGGGCGGAGGTTGTCGCCTTCGACGACAATCCCGACAGTGTCGCGAAGGCCGAGGCCGAAGGCATCAAGACGGCGGATCTTCGGACGATTGACTGGCCGAGCTTCTCTTCCTTCGTTCTGGCGCCCGGCGTGCCGCTGACGCATCCGAAACCGCATTGGTCGGTCGACCTTGCGAAAGCTGCGGGCGTCGAGATCATCGGCGATATCGAGCTTTTCATCCGCGAGCGCCGTGCGCACGCGCCGGATTGCCCTTTCATCGCCATTACCGGCACCAACGGCAAATCGACGACGACGGCGCTGATCGCCCATATCCTCAAGGCGTCTGGCCGCGATACGCAGCTCGGCGGCAATATCGGCACGGCGGTATTGAGCCTCGATCCGCCGAAGGCGCAGCGTTTCTACGTTGTCGAATGCTCGTCCTACCAGATCGATCTGGCGCCGACGATCAATCCGACTGCCGGCATTCTGCTCAATCTGACGCCCGACCATCTCGACCGTCACGGCACCATGCAGCATTATGCCGACATCAAGGAACGGCTTGTTGCCGGCAGTGGCACGGCAATCGTCGGCGTCGATGACAGCTATTCGACGTTGATTGCCGACCGCATCGAGCGCGCCGGTGTCAAGGTCGAGCGCATTTCCAAGCGCAATGTCGTTTCCGAAGGTCTTTATGCCGAAGGCAGCCGCATTTTCCGTGCGCATGGCGGCACTTCTTCGCTGCTCACCGATCTCGACGGTATCCAGACCCTGCGCGGCAGCCACAATGCGCAGAATGCTGCGGCGGCAATCGCCGCCTGCCTTGCGGTTGGGGTTTCCGAAGAGGAAGTTCGCGCAGGCCTGAAGTCTTTTCCCGGCCTCAAGCACCGTATGCAGCCGGTCGGCCGACGTGGCAATGTCACCTTCGTCAACGACAGCAAGGCCACCAATGCCGATGCTGCCGCGCCTGCGCTTTCGAGTTTCGACCGTATCTACTGGATTGCCGGCGGCCTGCCGAAAGCGGGCGGCATCACCAGTCTTTCGCCGCTGTTTCCACGTATCGCCAAAGCCTATCTGATCGGCGAGGCGGCGGCCGAATTTGCCGCGACGCTGGGCGAGGCCGTGCCTTACGAAATATCCGGCACGCTGGACAAGGCCGTGCAACATGCGGCGGCGGATGCGGAAAAAGATGCGACGGCCGGCAATATCGTGATGTTGTCCCCGGCTTGCGCAAGCTTCGATCAATATAAGAACTTTGAGATCAGAGGTGATTCGTTCGTCGCGCAGGTCGCGGCGCTCGATGGCATGACGATGCTGGTTGACTCTGGAAAAGGGGGCTGAAGGCCATGGTAAGCCGAGTTGATCGCGGTCCGGTCGCGGAGTGGTTCTGGACCATTGACCGTTTCTTTCTGGCGGCGTTCGTTGCGCTGATGGGCATCGGTTTGATGCTGTCCTTCGCAGCGTCGCCCGCAGTTGCCGAACGCATCGGTCTTAACAGCTTCTTCTTCGTCGAGCGCCAGGCAATGTTCATCGTGCCGTCGCTGGCGATCATGGTCGGTCTTTCCTTCCTGTCGCCGCGCCAGGTGCGCCGTGTGGCGGTCATCATGCTGATCGTTTCGTTGCTGATGATGATCTTCGCGCTGTTCTTCGGCATGGAGGTCAAGGGCGCGCGGCGCTGGATTTCCATCGGCACCTTCTCGATCCAGCCCTCGGAGTTCATGAAGCCGGCTTTCGTCATCGTCTGCGCCTGGCTTTTCGCCGAGCGGGCGCGTCATCCTGAAATTCCGGGCAATCTCTTCGCCATCATCACCTTCGGCATCGTGGCCGCACTCCTGATCGCCCAGCCGGACGTGGGTCAGACCATCCTGACGTCAGTGGTCTGGGGCGGCATGTTCTTCATGGCCGGCGTGCCGTGGTTCTGGATCATCATGCTTGGCGGCGTCGGCCTCGGTGGTATTATTTCCGCCTATCTGCTTCTGCCGCACGTGGCCGGCCGTATCGACCGTTTCTGGACGGGCGAGGGCGACACCTTCCAGGTGGACACGGCGCGTGAGGCGATCATTCGCGGCGACTGGTTCGGGCGCGGACCGGGCGAGGGCATCGTCAAGCGCATCATCCCCGACAGCCATACCGACTTCATCTTCTCGGTAGCGGCGGAAGAATTCGGCATCGTCTTCTGCATGTTCCTCGTTGCGATCTTCGCCTTCATCGTGCTGCGCGGCCTCTCGCACGCCTTCAAGGAAAAGGATGATTTCTGCCGCTTCGCCGTGGCCGGCCTTGTGCTGCAGATCGGCATGCAGTCGATGATCAATATCGGCGTCAATCTGGAACTGATGCCCGCCAAGGGCATGACGCTGCCGCTGATTTCCTATGGCGGTTCGTCGATGATGGCGATCTGCGTGACCGCCGGCTTCCTTCTGGCGCTGACACGCCACAGACCCGAAAAGCGGGCGCAGGAGCGGAGTTTCTTCCGCGTCGGTTCCGGCGTTCCCGCGGAGTAAACGATCATGAGCAAGGGTATTGTTCTTCTTGCCGCCGGGGGAACCGGCGGCCATGTGTTTCCGGCAGAAGCGCTGGCGCATACGCTGAAAGCGCGCGGTTATCAGGTGCATCTCGTTACCGACAGCCGCGCCGAGCGTTATGCCGGCAAGTTCCCGGCGGACGAAATTCATGTGGTGCCTTCCGCCACCATCGGCTCGAAAAACCCCATTTCCGTGGCGCGTTCGCTGTGGAAGCTATGGGTTGGTCTGCGCGCGGCGCGCCGGCTGGTGGCGAAGCTGAAGCCGGTCGCAGTTGTCGGTTTCGGCGGTTATCCCACCGTGCCGCCGCTTCTGGCTTCCACCGGGCTCGGCGTTCCCTCCATCATTCACGAGCAGAATGCGGTGATGGGCCGCGCCAACAAGGCGCTGGCGGCCCGAGTGAAGGCAATCGCCGGCGGGTTCCTGCCGCCTGCCAACGGCCAATATTCCGACAAGACGGTGGCGACCGGAAATCCCGTACGCCCGGCGGTGCTGGCGGCGTCGGAGATACCCTATACGCCGTCGCAGACGGGTGAGGCATTCCAGCTTGTCGTCTTCGGCGGAAGCCAGGGGGCGCAGTTCTTTTCGAGTGCGGTGCCCGCAGCGATCTGCCTGCTGAAGGACGAGCAGCGCAAGCGCATCGTCGTCACCCAGCAGGCGCGGCCGGAAGACAAGGACAGCGTGATCGCCTCCTATCAGAAGCTCGGCGTCAAGGCGGATATCTCGCCCTTCTTCGGTGACATGGCGTCACGTATCGGCGAGGCCGATCTGGTCATCAGCCGTTCGGGCGCTTCGACGGTATCGGAGCTTTCGGTGATCGGCCGTCCGTCGATCCTCGTGCCTTATCCGCATGCGCTCGATCACGATCAGGCCGCCAATGCGGCAGCGCTTTCGGCGGCGGGCGGGGCAAGCGTCATCAAGCAGGCGGAACTGTCGCCGCAGAAGCTCTCCGGCCTTTTGTCGTCGGCGCTTTCCGAGCCTGACCGTTTGAGCGCGACGGCGGCGGCGGCAAAGGCGACGGGCAAACCGCATGCGGCGGATGTGCTGGCCGATCTGGTCGAGGCGATTGCCTCCGGCCAGTCCGTACAGGAATTCAAGAAGAAGAATGAAGGAGTTGGGGCATGAAGATGCCGAAAGCCATAGGCCTTGTGCATTTCATCGGCATAGGCGGGATCGGCATGAGCGGCATTGCCGAAGTGCTTCACAATCTCGGCCACCGCGTTCAGGGGTCGGATCAGGCCGACAGCGCCAATGTGCAGCGTCTGCGCGACAAGGGCATCGAGGTCTTCGTCGGTCATACGGCGGATAATATCGGCGATGCCGAGGTCGTGGTCGTTTCGACCGCCATCAAGAAGAACAATCCGGAGCTCATCGCCGCGCGTGAAAAGCACCTGCCGATCGTTCGCCGGGCCGAAATGCTGGCCGAGCTGATGCGCTTCCGTAACGCCATCGCCATCGGCGGCACCCATGGCAAGACCACGACCACCTCCATGGTCGCAACGCTTCTGGAAGCCGGCAATCTCGACCCGACCGTCATCAATGGCGGCATCATCAATGCTTACGGCACCAACGCCCGCATGGGCGAGGGCGAGTGGATGGTGGTGGAAGCCGACGAATCCGACGGCACTTTCCTCAAGCTGCCGGCCGATGTGGCCGTCATCACCAATATCGATCCGGAGCATCTCGACCATTACGGCAATTTCGACGCCGTGCGGGCTGCATTCCGGCAGTTCGTCGAGAACGTGCCGTTCTATGGTTTCGGCGTCATGTGCCTCGATCATCCGGAAGTGCAGGCGCTGGTCGGCCGGATCGAGGACCGCAAGGTCATCACCTATGGCGAGAACCCGCAGGCCGACGTGCGGTTTTCGAATGTGCGTATCGACGGCACGCGCTCGGTCTTCGACGTGGAAATCCGCCGTCGCCGCACCGGCAAGATATTCTCGTTCAAGGACCTCGTCCTGCCGATGCCCGGCCGCCATAACGTCTCTAACGCGACGGCGGCGATTGCCGTTGCCAACCGTCTCGGCATTTCGGAAGCCGACATAAAGAAGGGCCTTGCCTCCTTCGGCGGCGTCAAGCGGCGTTTCACGCTGACGGGCGAAGCCAATGGCGTGCAGGTGTTCGACGATTACGGCCACCATCCGGTTGAGATCAAGGCCGTTCTGGCGGCCGCGCGGGAAGCCTGCAAGGGCCGCATCATCGCCGTGCATCAGCCGCACCGCTACAGCCGCCTTTCCAGCCTGTTTGACGATTTCGCGCATTGTTTCAACGATGCGGATACGATTCTTCTTGCTCCGGTTTATGCTGCGGGCGAAGATCCCATTGAAGGCGCAAGCTCCGAAGCACTGGTTTCGGCCATCAAGGCCGCCGGCCACCGCGACGCCCGTTTTCTCGAAAAGCGGGAAGACCTTGCGTCGCAGGTTGCAGCCATTGCGAATCCGGGTGATTTCGTGGTTCTCTTGGGGGCTGGGAATATCACGCAATGGGCAGCGGTGCTGCCTTCGGAATTGAAGAGCATATCAGGAAAGTCTGAATGAGACAGGTCGATGGGGTTAAATTGCTGGGGAGGCTCGGCGACGGGGTCAATGAACTGAGGGGACGGCTGACGCCGGATGCGCCCATGGACCGCGTGACGTGGTTCAGGGCCGGCGGTCTTGCGGAGGTGATGTTCCAGCCGCATGATGTCGACGATCTGATTGCCTTCCTGAAAATCCTGCCGGAAGACGTGCCGCTGACCGTGGTCGGCGTCGGCTCCAATCTTCTGGTGCGCGATGGCGGCATTCCGGGCGTTGTCGTCCGCCTGTCGGCAAAGGGTTTCGGTCAGGTGGAACTTGCGGGTGAAAACCGCATCAAGGCCGGCGCGATCTGCCCGGACAAACATATTGCGGCCATGGCCATGGATAATGGCATTGGCGGTTTCCATTTCTATTATGGCATTCCCGGCTCCATTGGCGGCGCGCTGCGCATGAATGCGGGCGCCAACGGCGGCGAGACGCGCGAGCGTGTGGTGGAAGTCTATGCGGTGGACCGTCAGGGCAAGCAGCATGTGCTCTCCAATGCCGATATGGGCTACAGCTACCGCCATTCCGGCGCCGATGCGGGCCTGATCTTCACGGGCGCATTGTTCGAAGGTTATCCGGAAGACAAGGCGAAAATCCGCGCCGATATGGATGCCGTGCGCCACCACCGCGAAACCGTACAGCCGGTCCGCGAACAGACCGGCGGCTCGACCTTCAAGAATCCCGAGGGGCATTCCGCCTGGGAACTGATCGACGAGGCGGGCGGTCGTGGTCTTGTCATCGGCGGCGCGCAGATGTCATCGCTGCACTGCAATTTCATGATCAATACCGGCCATGCGACCGGTTACGATCTGGAATATCTTGGTGAGACCATCCGCAAGCGGGTGTTCGAGAAGTCGGGCATCCGGCTGGAATGGGAAATCAAGCGGCTCGGGCTTTTCATGCCTGGACGGGAAGTGGAACCCTTCCTCGGGGCGTGAGCGGTGCTCAACCGTAATTTGCGATGGCAGGATTGATACGAGCATACATCGTAACGATCGATCAATGATTTTTGCCCATATTATGGGAAATGCGTGAGCGGGCGAGGTCCAGCGGGTCTCGCCCCCTCAATATTCAAAGTAATTTTATAAGAGAATGCCGGCGACATTACGTGATTTAGGCACTTTTGAACATGATGTTGGGTCTTTGGAAAAAACCGATCGAAATGATCAGTTTTTCGGTCGCAACGGCGGAGGGGCGCCGGCGGCTTGAACCGCTCGATTTTTCCATTCGTGTCGCCTGCCTTGTGACAGTCATCGTCATCGCGATGTGTACGTCCGGCCTTGTGCTGCTGGCGCAGTTCGGGCTGGTGACAGATCTCGTCAACGGGATCGTGTTGAGCGGGACGCTTGGTGCGGCCGTGGCGTTTGTGGTGACGTTGCTGGTCTGCTGGCTGAATGCCAGGGAAGTACAAACTCTCGTGCAATCCCATGAACGGTTCCTGCATCTGAGCCATACGGACGCGCTGACCGGTTTGAGCAACCGGCTTGGGCTTTATGCGGCATGCGCCAATCTCGGCGCGGAATATTGTGTCGCCTTTCTCGATATCGATCATTTCAAGTCGGTGAACGACAGGTATAGCCATCTCGTCGGCGATCTCGTCATCGCGAGCGTTGCGCGCCGGATAAGGGACCATTTCGATCCGCCGGCCCATGTCGCCCGTCTGGGCGGCGAGGAATTTGTCGTGGTACAGGAGACCAGTCCGCTCTCCTTTCTGCAGATGTGCGAGAGGGTTCGTGCGGCGATCGAGGCGGCACCGGTGGAGCATCAGGGCCTGCGGATCGGCGTGACGATTTCGATTGGCGTGGCCTTCCGCGGCGATGCGGAAATCTTTGACAAGGTTATGCACAATGCCGATCTGGCGCTCTACCGGGCCAAGGGGGAGGGACGCAATCGCGTCTGCACGACCGGCCATGTGGAGCGGCGTCAGGCCGTGGCGTAAGCGTGAAAGCAAACACGGAAGAGCCCGCGAAACGAAGGTTTCGCGGGCTCTTTGCTGTCAGGATTTCACGGTGCTCAGACTTCGTCCTTGCGGGACAGAAGAATGCAGGCCAGCGTGATGAGCGCGGATACGCAGAGGTAATAACCGACATAACCCATGCCGTAATTCACCTGCAGCCATGTGGCGATGTAAGGCGCCAGCGATGCGCCGAAGATGCCAGCCATGTTGAAGGTGATGGACGAGCCGGTGTAACGCACGCGGGTCGGGAAGGGCGCGGCAAGCGCCGTGCCGATCAGGCCGTAGGTCATGCCCATCAGCATCATGGCCAGAGCCGCGAAGACGAAGATCGACCCTTCGCTACCGGTCATCAGGCCGGGCAGCAGGAAGGAGAACAGGCCGATCAGCACTGTCGTCAGGATCAGGATTTCACGACGGCCGAATCTCTCGGCAAGCTTGCCGGCGATCGGAATGAAGATGCCGAAAACGATGGAGCCGAGGATCTGCACTTCCAGCGCGTCGAGGAACGGGATTTTCAGAACCTTGACGTTGTAGGACAGCAGATAGGCGGTGCCGATGTAGAACAGCACGAAGGTGGCCAGCGCCACGAAGGTGCCGAGCACGAGGCTGCGCTTGTGGTTGCGGAACAGTTCCGCGACCGGCACGGCCACACGTTCTTCTTTTTCGATTGCCTTCTGGAAGTCGGGCGTTTCGGTGATCGACAGGCGAACCCACATGCCGACCGCGATCAGGATGATCGAAGCGACGAAGGGAATGCGCCAGCCCCAGCTGAGCAGCGATTCCTGCGACATGAAGTGCAGGAGAATCCAGAACACGCCGGACGAAAGGAACAGGCCGACGGGTGCGCCGAGCTGTGGGAACATGCCGTACCAGCTGCGTTTGCCGGGAGGTGCATTTTCGGTGGCGAGGAGCACGGCACCACCCCATTCTCCGCCAAGGCCAAAGCCCTGACCGAAGCGGCAAATTGCCAAAAGCAGCGGGGCAAGAACGCCCGCCGTCTCATAGGATGGCAGAAGGCCGATGACGACCGTCGAGACACCCATGGTCAGGAGTGCTGCGACAAGGGTGGTCTTGCGGCCGACGCGGTCACCATAGTGGCCGAAGACCACAGCGCCCAGCGGGCGGGCGAAAAAGGCGATGGAGAAGGTGGCGAAGGACGCCAGAAGCGCCGTCATCGGGTCATTGTTCGGGAAGAACAAAGTGGGGAACACGAGCACTGCGGCCGTGGCGTAAACGTAGAAATCGAAAAACTCGATGGTCGTGCCGACCAGGCTGGCAGTGAGAACTCGTGCAGGCGAATTTGTCTTTACAGCGTTCGAATTGTCAGCGGTCGGCGATACCGGAGATATCGCGTCGGTCATGGTATTGGTTCCATTGTGGATGATTGCAATGTCATGCCTTGGGAGGCGAAGACTGCGTTAACGCAATTTTTGTTCCTATGGAATGCTAAAAAAGAAATAATGCAAATAATGTGATTGTTGAACATGACCGCCTCGCGGCGGACCGCCTGTCATGGTTTAGCGATTGAGAGACTGATTCAGGCTGTGGTTTTAAAACGCTGAAACGCCAGATTATTTTCTCTGGGGAATAATCCCGTCTGTTAACGTTTCGACCTTGCCTTTGTCGCAGGGCGGTGGACGCACGCGCGCCGTTTTATTTCCGATCATTGAAAACCTGCATGTTGCAATCCATGCAACTCTCTGATTCCAAGGAGGGAATCCGGATCGGTGCTGATTCTTTAACGGAACTCGGCACGTTGGACGCGGCGGTTAACGAAAGTAAACGATTCATTAACCTTAATGGCGTTTAACTGATCTCAAGGGTCATGTGCCAGAATCACCGTTCTTCAAATTCGGTCGGTTCGGTTCGGGTCTGGTCCGTAACGGAGAGTTGGTGTCAGAGGGTTCGATGGGCGGCAAGCATGTAGCTGTTCTTTTGGGTGGATTTTCGTCGGAGCGGCCGGTCAGCCTGTCGTCGGGCAATGCCTGCGCGCTTGCGCTTGAGGGCGAGGGCTACAAGGTCACCCGGGTCGATGTGGGGCGCGATATCGCCGCCGTACTCGATGAGCTGCGCCCGGATGTTGCCTTTAATGCGCTGCACGGTCCCTTCGGTGAAGACGGCACCATTCAGGGCATTCTCGAATATCTGGCCATTCCCTATACGCATTCCGGCGTGCTCGCTTCGGCACTCGCCATGGACAAGGCGCAGGCCAAGAAGGTTGCCGCCGCGGCCGGTATCCCCGTTGCCGCCGAGCGCGTCATGAACCGTTTCGATTTCACCAGCGAACATCCGCTCTCGCCGCCCTATGTGGTGAAGCCGGTGCGTGAAGGTTCGAGCTTCGGCGTTGTCATCGTCAAGGAAGACCAGTCGCATCCGCCGCAAATCCTCACCTCGTCGGAATGGCGTTACGGCGATCAGGTCATGGTCGAACGCTATATTCACGGCCGCGAACTGACCTGCGGTGTGCTCGACGGCGAGGCGCTTGGTGTCACGGAAGTGGTGCCGCTCGGTCACAATTTCTATGATTATGACGCTAAATATGCGGCCGGTGGCTCGAAACATGTCATTCCCGCAGAAATTTCACCGAAAATTTACCAAAAAATTCAAACACTGGCGGTTATGGCGCATCGGGCGATCGGGTGCCGTGGCGTAAGCCGTTCAGACTTTCGCTACGACGACCGTTTCTCAGAAGATGGCGAAGTTATCTGGCTTGAAGTGAATACGCAGCCGGGCATGACGCCGACCTCCCTGGTGCCGGAAATGGCGGCCCATGCTGGCCGCTCCTTTGGTAACCTTGTCAGCTGGATGGTGGAGGACGCTTCGTGTTTGCGGTGATCGGCAAAAAGTCGACGGCAAAAAAGCGCGAGCAATATGCGGCGGCGGCCAATGCCGACGATCGCAGGGTGTTGCCGCGTCCGATGCGTCGCGTCGTGCGCTTCTGCGTCAGCCTTGCGACCGGACGCATTCATATTCCCGCCCATACCGGCACGATTTCGGCCGTCGCCTTTTACGCGGTGACCGGGCTTTACGGCATGTCGCTTGGCGGGCACACCAATATCGTCACCCAGACCACGACATCGGCTGCGGGCTTTGCGGTCGAGGACGTGAAGGTCTCCGGCAATCTGCAGACCTCGGAAATTGAAGTGTTCCAGCTTCTCGGCCTCGATGGCAGCACCTCGCTGATCGCGCTCGATATCGATGCGGCCCGCCGCAAGCTGGTGCAGCTTCCCTGGGTGGAAGATGTCGATATCCGCAAAGTGTACCCGAAGACCGTGGAAGTTCGCCTGAAGGAGCGCCAGGCCTTCGGCATCTGGCAACATGGGACGGAACTGTCGCTGATCGAAAAAAGCGGCAGCGTGATAGCACCGCTGCGGGACAATAAATTCGCCTCACTGCCGCTCTTCGTTGGCCGCGACGCCGAAACGGGTGCCGCCGGTTTTGTCGAGCAGCTGGCCGACTGGCCGGAAATCCGCAGCCGTGTCCGCGCCTATGTGCGCATCGCCGGCCGTCGCTGGGATCTGCATCTCGACAATGGCATCGTCGTCAAGCTGCCGGAAGAAAACCTGCCGCAGGCGCTGCAATTGCTGGCGCGGCTCGATCTCGAGGAAAAGGTGCTGTCGCGCGATGTCGCCGCCGTCGATCTCCGGCTTGCTGACCGCACCACGATCCAGCTGACCGAGGGCGCCACGGAACGCCGTCAGGCCGCTGTCGATGCGCGCACCAAGGCTCTCAAGAAGGCGGAGAAGAACACATGAGCTTTTTCGGTTCTTCCCATTTCGGCCTGCCTCGCCTGAAGCCGCTTTCTTCCAAGCGCAGCCACATCGTTTCGGTGCTCGACATCGGCTCGACCAAGGTCGTGTGCATGATCGGCCGGCTGACGCCGCGCCAGGAAAGCGAAATCCTGCCCGGCCGTACCCACAAGGTCGAAATCATCGGCATCGGCCATCAGCGTTCGCGCGGCGTGAAATCCGGCGTGATCGCCGATCTCGACGCGCTGGAAGGCGTGATCCGTCTTTCGGTCGATGCGGCCGAGCGCATGGCGGGCCTTACCGTCGACAGCCTGATCGTCAATGTATCGGCCGGACGGCTGGCGAGCGATATCTATACCGCGAGCATCGATCTCGGCGGCCAGGAAGTGGAAGCAAGCGACCTGCGCAAGGTTCTGGTGGCGGCAAGCCAGCAGTCCATGCGCCAGGACCGGGCGATCCTGCATTCTTTGCCAACGGGTTATTCGCTGGATGGCGAGCGCGGCATTCGCGATCCGCTCTCCATGTATGGCGACCTTCTCGGCGTCGACATGCATGTCGTGACGGTCGAGCGCACGGCGCTGAAGAACCTCGAGCTTTGCGTCAACCGCGCGCATCTTTCCGTGGAAGGCATGGTGGCGACGCCCTATGCCAGCGGTCTGGCGGCGCTGGTGGACGATGAAGTCGAACTCGGTTGCGCGGCCATCGACATGGGCGGCGGCACCACGACGATTTCGGTTTTCGCCGAAGGTCGGCTCATTCACACCGACGCGATCGGCCTTGGCGGCCATCACGTCACCACAGATATTGCACGTGGCCTCTCGACACGAATCGAAGATGCGGAGAGACTGAAGGTGGTGCATGGTTCGGCATTGCTGAATGGCGCGGATGAGCGCGACATGATTTCGATCCCGCCGATTGGCGAAGATGATCGCGATCAACCATCGCAAGTTTCAAGAGCACTTGTAACCCGCATCGTGCGGGCGCGTATCGAAGAGACGCTGGAATTGATCCGTGATCGTATCCAGAAGTCCGGCTTCAGTCCCATCGTCGGCAAGCGCGTTGTCCTGACCGGCGGCGCAAGCCAGCTGACGGGGCTGCCGGAAACGGCACGGCGCATTCTCGCCCGCAACGTTCGCATCGGCCGCCCCATGGGTGTGGCCGGTCTTCCGGTCGCGGCGAAGGGACCGGCATTTTCAACCGCCTGCGGACTGATGATCTATCCGCAGGTGGCGGACATCGAAATTCATGCGGCGCAAGGCGGAATGTTCTCGCCGTTTGGTACGGGTAGCGGCCGGATAGCCCGGGTGGGGCAATGGCTGAAAGAGAGTTTTTGAGTGGCCTCGTGGCGTAAGCCGGAGGTTTCAGAGTTGAGTTTTCAAGAATCGGCCAGCGGGGCGATGCGGCCAGAGAAAGAAGGAATGCTAAAATGACGATACAGCTGCAAAAGCCTGATATCACCGAGCTGAAGCCACGCATCACTGTTTTCGGTGTCGGCGGTGGTGGTGGTAACGCTGTCAACAACATGATCACGGCCGGCCTCCAGGGCGTCGACTTCGTCGTCGCCAACACGGATGCGCAGGCGCTGACCATGACGAAGGCAGACCGGGTCATCCAGCTCGGCGTCAACGTCACCGAAGGCCTCGGCGCCGGCTCCCAGCCGGAAGTCGGCCGCGCCGCCGCTGAAGAATGCATCGACGAGATCATCGATCACCTGAACGGCACCCACATGTGCTTCGTCACCGCCGGCATGGGCGGCGGCACCGGCACGGGTGCAGCTCCTGTCGTCGCACAGGCTGCGCGCAACAAGGGCATCCTGACGGTCGGCGTCGTCACCAAGCCTTTCCACTTCGAAGGCGGCCGCCGCATGCGTCTTGCCGAACAGGGCATCGAGGAACTGCAGAAGTCCGTCGATACGCTGATCGTCATTCCGAACCAGAACCTCTTCCGTATTGCCAACGACAAGACGACCTTCGCCGACGCCTTCGCCATGGCCGACCAGGTTCTCTATTCCGGCGTTGCCTGCATCACCGACCTGATGGTGAAGGAAGGCCTCATCAACCTCGACTTCGCCGACGTTCGCTCGGTCATGCGTGAAATGGGCCGCGCGATGATGGGCACCGGCGAAGCTTCCGGTCCGGGCCGTGCGATGCAGGCTGCGGAAGCGGCAATCGCCAACCCGTTGCTCGACGAAACCTCGATGAAGGGCGCACAGGGCCTGCTGATCTCCATCACCGGTGGTCGCGATCTTACCCTGTTCGAAGTCGACGAAGCGGCCACCCGCATTCGCGAAGAAGTCGATCCGGACGCCAACATCATCCTCGGCGCCACCTTCGACGAAGCTCTGGAAGGTCTCATCCGCGTCTCCGTCGTTGCAACCGGCATTGACCGCGTTGCAGGCGTCGGCGAGCAGAACGTCGCCGATATGCGCGCCGCAGCTGCCGTTGCCAAGCCGCTTATCCGTCCTTCCGCGGCCGTTGCTCCCGCTCCGGCCGCAGTACAGCCTGCAGCAGTCTCGCAGGCACAGAAGGCCGTAGACCCGATCGCCCAGACCATCCGTTCGGCGGAAGCCGAAATGGAACGCGAACTCGGTTTCGCCGCACACCAGCAGCCGGCTCAGGATTTCCGTCCGCAGAGTAAGCTGTTCGCATCTTCTCCGGCTGAAGCACCGGCTCTCCGTCCGGCCCAGCCGGTTCAGCAGGCCGCTCCGGCTCCGGTTGCTCCGGCCCCGGTCTATCATGCACCGGAACAGGTTGCCGCGCAGGCTCCGCGTCTGCAGCAGCCGCAGGCTCCTGTCTATCAGGAACCCGCACCGGTTGCCCGCCAGCCCGAGCCGGTACGCATGCCGAAGGTCGAGGACTTTCCGCCGGTCGTGAAGGCCGAGCTGGACCACCGCACCCACGCCGCTCCTGCCGCCCAGGAAGAGCGTGGCCCGATGGGTCTTCTGAAGCGCATCACCAACTCGCTTGGCCGCCGCGAAGAGGAAGAAGTTCCGTCTGACATGATGGATGCGCCGAGCATGGCGCCGCAGCAGCGCCGCGCCCCGCTTTCGCCGGAAGCCAGCCTCTACGCACCGCGTCGCGGCCAGCTTGACGATCACGGCCGCGCAACGCCTTCTTCGGCCAGCCACCACGACGACGACCAGCTGGAAATTCCGGCCTTCCTGCGCCGCCAGTCCAACTAAAGGCGATTCCATCCGCCTCTTCGAACGCCCGGGTTTCACGATCCGGGCGTTTTGTTTATTTTACGTTATTAACACTAAATTAATTCGCCTTTTCAATTGCTTGCGCGTGTAACAATCCGAAACGAACAGTGATTTGTCGTGGCACGTACATGTGCGTATGTATGAGGCTGGGTAGAGGAAAATACGGACTTGGCCGGTTGCCAAAACCGGCTTGAAAACTTGAACGGCGCCCAGGCGGCGCGGTTTGCAAAACAAGGCATAGACGCATGACTATCGGACTGCTCGGATTTCAGACAACTATCGCACATGCTGTTCAGCTCAAAGGCATTGGCGTGCATTCCGGCAATCCGGTCTCGATGACGTTCCAGCCTGCAGAAGCCGGAACGGGCATCGTCTTCCACCGCCTTCATGACAATGGCAGCGTCACCGAGTTGAAGGCGGTGTCTTCCAACGTCGGCAATACCGATCTGTGCACCGTGCTCGGCCGTTCGCTTTCCCAGTCGGTGGCGACGATCGAGCACGTCATGGCCGCCATCTACGCCATGGGCCTCGACAACCTCATCGTTGAAGTCGACGGTCCGGAAGCGCCGATCATGGACGGCAGCTCCGCACCTTTCATCGAGGCTATTGAATCGGTCGGTATCAAGAATCTCGGTGCGAAGCGCCGTTATATTCGCGTCACCAAGCCGGTGCGCATCGATTCGGGCGCCTCCTGGGCGGAGTTCCGTCCCTATGACGGCACGCGTTTCGAGGTCGACATCGATTTCGACACGCCGCTGATCGGCAAGCAGTCCTGGAAGGGCGACCTGACGGCGGATACGTTCAAGAACGAACTGTCGCGCGCCCGTACTTTCGGCTTCATGCGTGATGTGGAGCGCCTGTGGGCCGCCGGTTATGCGCTCGGCTCCTCGCTTGAGAACTCGGTCGTCATCTCCGACGACAACAGCGTCATCAACATGGAAGGCCTGCGTTACGCCAAGGACGAATTTGTCCGCCACAAGACGCTGGACGCCGTGGGCGACCTGGCGCTTGCCGGCGCGCAGTTCATCGGCTGTTACCGTTCCTATCGCGGCGGCCACAAGGTCAATGCGAATGCGCTGAAGGCGCTTTTGAGCGACCGCACCGCCTATGAGATCGTCGAAGCGCCGGCCGCCCGCAACCAGATGGTGCGCGCCCGCGAATTCGTTGCGGTCAACATGCCGGAATTTGCCCCCTGGTCTGCTTGAGTTCTTTCGCAGGCTATCAATTGACAGAAAAAGCCGCTCCCTTTGGGGCGGCTTTTTCGTGATGCGAACAAGAAGTTGCGTTATATCGCCTGATATTCATGCGATTGCACGGGCCGATGCCATAAAAATGCGTTAATGCGTCATCATTGCGTTGCCCTGCGGATGCTTTTATGGCTAGAACGCCAGTGCAAAGCCGATGCTTATGTATTTGCGCGGGAAGTGGGAACTGTCGAATGAAGCATGTAGGGTCTGGTGCAATGAAGGGTACGATGCGGGGGATCGCCGTTTCGTTGTTATTGGTCGGTGCAAGTGTCGCCGTCACGGCCTGCCAGTCCGATCCGGATATCGACATTACCAAGCTCGGCGTCGAGACCGATCCGCCTGACGTTCTGTACAAGCAGGGGCTTGCCAACATGAACGCCGGCAATATGACGGAAGCCTCGCGCAAGTTCGAGGCTATCGACAAGCAGTACCCGTTCACCGAATGGGGCCAGAAGGCGCTTGTCATGCAGACCTTCATTGCCACGCGCACCAACAAGAACGATGTGGCGATCACGAACGGCAGCCGCTTCCTGCGGCAATATCCGCGTTCCAAGGATGCTGCTTATGTTCAGTACATGATCGGCCTTGCCTATTCGAAGCAGATTTCCGACGTGACGCAGGACCAGCGCGCAGCACAGCGCACGGTCGAGGCGATGAACAAGGTCGTCAACGACTATCCCGATTCGGAATATGTCGCTGATGCGCAGGCCAAGATCCGTTTCGCCCGCGACCAGCTCGCCGGCCGCGAAATGCAGGTCGGCCGTTATTATCTGGAACGCAAGGAATATCTCGCCGCCGTTTCGCGCTTCCGCATCGTCGTCGAGCAGTACCAGAACACCAACCAGATCGAAGAAGCGCTGGCGCGTCTGACGGAAGCCTATTATGCGATGGGACTGGTGGACGAAGCGCAGACAGCCGCCGCCGTTCTCGGCAACAATTATCCCGACAGCCAATGGTATGCGGATTCCTATAAGCTGCTGAAGGGTCAGGGGCTGGAACCGCGGGAAAACAAGGGGTCCTGGATTTCGCGTGCCGGCAAGAAGCTTATCGGCGCCTGAGACGGGGCATAGGCCATGCTGGTCCAGCTCTCGATACGCGATATCGTTCTCATCGAAAGGCTCGACCTCGGTTTTGAGGCGGGCCTTTCCGTGTTGACGGGCGAGACGGGTGCGGGCAAATCCATCCTTCTCGATAGTCTCTCGCTGGCGCTCGGCGGCCGCGGCGATGGCGGCCTTGTGCGCCACGGGGAAGAGAAGGGGCAGGTCACCGCCACTTTCGAAGTCCCGAACAATCACCCGACACGGCTCCTGTTGCGCGAAAACGGTCTCGACGACGATGGCGACCTGATTTTCCGTCGGGTGCAATCCTCCGACGGTCGCACCAAGGCTTATATCAACGATCAGGCCATCAGCGTGCAGATGATGCGCCAGCTCGGGCAATTGCTGGTCGAGATCCATGGTCAGCATGATGATCGCGCGCTTGTCGATACCGATGCACATCGCACGCTGCTGGATGCCTTTGCCGGGCTGAGCGATGAGGCTCGCACCGTTCAGGGCCTCTACCGCACCTGGAAGGATGCCGAGCGTGCGCTGAAGACGCACCGCGCCAAGGTGGAGGCGGCAGCTCGCGAGGCGGATTACCTTCGCTCTTCCGTCGAGGAACTGGAGACGCTCTCGCCGCGCGACGGTGAAGAAGACGAACTGGCCGAACGCCGGGCGGTGATGCAGAAATCCGAACGCATTGCCGGCGATATCGCCGAGGCCAGCGAGTTTCTGAATGGCAATGCGTCGCCCGTGCCTGTCATCGCCTCGATGATGCGCCGTCTGGAGCGCAAGAGCCACGAAGCTCCCGGTTTGCTGGAAGACACGGTGCAATTGCTGGATGCCGCGTTGGACAGCCTTTCCAATGCACAGATGGAAGTGGAGGCGGCGCTGCGCCGCACCGAATTCGATCCGCGTGAACTGGAGCGGGTGGAAGAGCGGCTGTTTGCCCTGCGCGCCGCCGGACGCAAATATAATGTCGCCGTGCCAGACCTGCCGGCCCTTGCCGAAAAAATGGTGGCCGATCTCGCCGATCTCGATGCCGGCGAAGAAAAGCTCGGCAAGCTCGAGGCCAATCTCGGGGTGGTGAAGGCCGACTTCGACCGTGCCGCGCAATCGCTTTCCGACAAACGCCGCCATGCGGCGGATGCGCTTTCCAATGCTGTCATGGCGGAACTGCCGGCGCTCAAGCTGGAGCGGGCGCGGTTTACCGTCGAGGTGACCTCGGATGCCGAACAGGCGACGGCCGATGGCATCGACACGGTGGAATTCCACGTTCAGACCAATCCGGGTACACGGCCGGGTCCGATCATGAAAGTGGCCTCGGGCGGCGAATTGTCCCGTTTCCTGCTGGCGCTGAAAGTGGCGCTGGCGGATCGCGGTTCTGCACCGACCTTGGTGTTCGACGAAATCGATACGGGTGTCGGCGGCGCGGTGGCGGATGCCATTGGCCAGCGGCTGCGCCGCCTGTCGAAAACCGTGCAGGTTCTGTCCGTTACCCATGCGCCGCAGGTGGCGGCACGGGCGGCAACCCATCTTCTCATTTCCAAGGGCCCATCCGGCGACGGCAGCGAGCGTATCGCCACCCGCGTGGCGACCATGGAGCCGAAACACCGTACCGAAGAGATTGCCCGCATGCTCGCCGGTGCGTCGGTGACGGACGAGGCGAGGGCTGCGGCGGCCCGCCTGCTTGCTGCCAAGGACTGACTGCTCGCGGCAATGCCGATGGAGTGCCTTTCGGCGTTGTGAGTCCAACGGCAAAACTGTTTTTAATGTTTGTTATTTCGGCTAAAAGCGTTCGGTAATTCCGAAAAGAGGCCGTCATGTCGAAAGACCAGAAACCCGTCGAAAACCTCACCGAGCTTGAAGCCTCTTCCGAGCTTGCGTTTCTGGCAGCCGAGCTTGCGCGCCATGATGCGCTTTACCACGGCAAGGACGCGCCGGAGATTTCCGATGCGGACTATGACGCGCTGAAGCGTCGCAACGACGCCATAGAGGCGGCTTTTCCGGCGCTGGTGCGGGCCGATAGCCCGTCGAGGAAAGTCGGCTTCGCACCGCTTCCGACCTTTGCGCCCATCGTGCATGCGCGGCCGATGCTGTCGCTCGACAATACGTTTTCGGAAGAAGATCTGCGGGATTTCGTCAGTTCCGTCTATCGCTTCCTCGGGCAGCTGCCCGACGATTCCATCGCCTTCACCGCCGAGCCGAAGATTGACGGGCTTTCCATGTCGATCCGCTACGAGAACCGCAGGCTGAAGACGGCGGCGACGCGTGGTGACGGCACGACGGGTGAGAATGTCACCGCCAATATCAGGACCATCAAGGAAATCCCGGAGGAACTGCCCGCCGATGCGCCCGATGTGGTGGAGGTGCGCGGCGAGGTCTATATGGCCAAGAGCGACTTTCTGGCGCTCAATGCCCAGATGGAGGCCGAAGGCAAGCAGACCTATGTGAACCCGCGCAACACGGCATCCGGCTCCCTGCGCCAGCTCGACGCCAATGTGACCGCGAAACGCAAGCTGCGGTTCTTCGCTTATGCCCTGGGCGAGGTTTCGAATGGCGGCCAGCCGGCGCGAATTGCCGATACGCAATATGGCATCGTCGAGAAGTTCCGGGAGTGGGGATTTCCGGTCAATCCGCTGATGAAGCGATTCACCTCCGCCGAGCAATTGCTTGAGCATTATAATGAAATCGGCGTCGCACGGCCCGATCTCGATTATGATATCGATGGCGTGGTCTATAAGGTCGACCGGCTCGATCTGCAGGAAAGACTTGGCTTCCGTTCGCGCAGCCCGCGCTGGGCCACCGCCCATAAATTTCCGGCCGAGCAGGCCTTTACCACTGTCGAGAATATTGAAATCCAGGTGGGACGCACCGGTGCCTTGACGCCGGTGGCGCGTCTCACCCCGATCACCGTCGGCGGTGTCGTCGTCACCAATGCGACGCTGCACAATGCCGATTATATCGAAGGCATTGGCAATAGCGGCGAGCGCATCCGCCCGGAGGATCATGACATTCGCATCGGCGATACGGTCATCGTGCAGCGCGCCGGCGATGTCATTCCGCAGGTGCTGGATGTGCTTCTGGAAAAGCGCCCTGCTGAAGCGGTGAAATATGCGTTTCCGGAGAAATGTCCGGTCTGCGGCAGCCATGCGGTGCGGGAGCGCAATGAAAAGACGGGCAAGCTCGATTCGGTCACGCGCTGCACGGGCGGTTTCGTCTGCCGCGCGCAGGCGGTGGAGCACCTGAAACATTTCGTCTCCCGCAATGCCTTCGACATTGAAGGGCTTGGCACCAAGCAGATCGATTTCTTCTTCGAAAGTGACGATCCGGCGCTCTCGATCAAGACCGCGCCTGACATCTTCACCCTGAAGGCGCGGCAGGACGCCTCGCAGCTGACCAAGCTCGAGAATATCGACGGCTTCGGCAAGGTCAGCGTCAGGAAATTGTTCGATGCCATCGATGCTCGCCGCGAGATCGATCTGCACCGGCTGATCTTCGCGCTCGGCATCCGCCATGTGGGTGAGACCACGGCGAAGCTTCTGGCGCGCTCCTATGGCACCTATGAGCATTTTGAAGAGAGCATGAAAGCGGCAGCCGATCCGGCGAGCGATGCCTGGGCCGAACTCAACAGCATCGACGGTATCGGCGAGGTGGTGGCCCGCGCCATCATCGAGTTTTACAGGGAGCCGCGCAATCTCGATGTCATCGACCGGCTGATACGGGAGCTTCGCCCGAAGGAGGCCGAAAAGCCTTCCACTGACGGCAGCCCGGTGGCGGGCAAGACGGTGGTGTTTACCGGTTCGCTGGAGAAATTTACTCGCGATGAGGCCAAGGCGCGTGCCGAAAGCCTCGGCGCGAAAGTGGCCGGCTCGGTTTCGAAAAAGACCGATATTCTGGTGGCAGGACCGGGAGCTGGCTCCAAGCTTGCCAAGGCGACGGAACTGGGTGTGCAGACTATGGACGAGGACGAGTGGCTGGCCCTGATCGGCGGCTGATACACCGTCATGGCGATGTTGTTCTCTGCCGCTAGAGCTTTGCACCGGACACGGAGAGCACAGCATGGATGACCGCATTGTCGTCAGCACAGAGCAGGTCCGGGCGCTGATCGCCAGCCAGTTTCCGCAATGGGCGCATCTTAATGTCCGGCCGGTGGAACTGAGCGGCTGGGACAATCGCAGCTTTCGTCTTGGTGACGGGATGCTGGTGCGCATGCCAAGTGCCAGCCGTTATGTGGCGCAGGTGGAGAAAGAACACCGTTGGCTTCCCCTGCTTGCGCCATTCCTGCCTTGCTCTATCCCGGAGCCACTGGCGCTGGGGCAACCGGGAGAGGCGTATCCATTCAGCTGGTCCATCTATCGCTGGCTTGAGGGCGAACCTCTTGCCCGGCATCCGGGCAGCGTCGATCTTTCGGCCATCGCCATCGATGTTGCCTCGTTTTTGAAAACCCTGCACGGCATCGACGCTTCGGAGGGACCGCCTGCGGGTGCGCATAATTTTCATCGCGGCGGCTCGCTTGCGGTCTATGACGGGGAGGCGCGGGCCTCGGCGGCGCGGCTTACCGATGAGGTGGATCAGGCGCTGGCCATGGAAATATGGCAGCTGGCGCTTTCCAGCCATTGGCGGGAGCAAGGCGTGTGGGTGCATGGCGATATTGCCGAGGGCAATTTGCTGGTGAAGGACGGGCGCCTGTCGGCTGTCATCGATTTCGGCAGTTCCGGCGTCGGCGATCCGTCTTCCGATCTCATCCTCGCCTGGAATGTGCTCGATGCAGAAAGCCGCGCTGTTTTTCGCCGAGTACTGGATCTGGATGAGGCTACATGGCAGCGCGGGCGCGGCTGGGCGCTGTGGAAGGCGCTGATCGTGCTGGATGCCGAGCGCGGGCGTAACGACAAAATGGCCGAATGGTCGCGGCGGACCATTCGGGAAGTGTTCGCGGATCACCTGGGCAACTGACCGGACCTATCGAAGTCGTGCCATGCAATAGGCATCGATATATTCACCGTCTCGGAAAGCGAAGGATTTGAGGTGTCCTTCGACCTCGAAACCGAATTTGCGATAAAGCGCCAGCGCCGCTTCATTGTCGGTGAAAACGGTCAGTTCGATCCGTTTCAGGTTCAGCCAGCGATCCGCAATGGCGAGGATTTCGCCGATCATGGCGCTGCCGATTCCCTGTCCCTTATAGGCATCATGAACACCCATGCCGATGCTGCCCGCATGCGCCCGGCGGTTGGTGTGGCGCGTCAAGCCGATATCGCCGACGATCTTGCCGTCGAGGATGGCGATCAGCGCAAAGCTGTTGGCGGGCTGGGTTTCGATCCCCTTGCGAATATCCTCTGGATTGTGATGCGGCCAGCGCAATGTCCCGTAGCGATATCCGGCCATGTTATGCAGCGCCGTTATTCCCGGCGCATCCGCCGGGGTACGGGCGCGAATGCTCAGACCTTCGGGCCAGCGCGCATCGGGGTCCAGCGGTGAGGGTATATCGCATTCCGGCATGTCTGCTCTCCTTGGATATTCAGCCGAGGCAGAGCGGGAACACCGAACCCTGCCAATATGCGGCAGGGTGGTGGACGGATGGCCGGTTGATTAACGCACCGACACCGCCACGCGCCCTGCGGGGCGAATGGTCACGGTAAGATGCATGTGGGTAACAAAGCCGGTCATGGCGGCATAAGGCCAGAGGAGCCGCCGGGCGTCAAGACGGCATGGCAGGGTTCATGTCCGAAAATATTGGAGGGAGGAAAGAACGAGGTCGTTACCTTGCAGGCCGGCCTCGTTCTTCCGGTCTTCACTGCAACCGCTGGCGAGGCTGGCGCAATCTGGAAAGCAATCTGCCATCGATCGCGGCAAGACCGGCGGCGATCATCGCCATGCCGGCGAAATGCTTGATTTCCAGTTGCTCGCCGAGAATGAGCGAGCCGAGCAGGATGGCGCTGACCGGTATGAGGAAGGTCACGAGGGCAAGATTGGTGGCGCCGGCGCTGGCAAGGATGCGGAAGAAGATGAGATAGGCGAGCGCCGTCGACAGCAGGGCGATGCCGACAAGCGCGCCCCAGGTGCCGAGGCTCGGCATGGCAAGCGCCCATGGTTTATCGATAAGAAGGGCCGCCGGGATCAGCATCAGGGTCGAGGATGAAATCTGGCCCGTGGCGGTCATCAGCGGCGGCACGCCCATGGCCTTGAAACGGCGGCCGAATATGCCTGCGAAAGAATAGGATACGGCCGCGCCGAGAATGGCGATCTGGCCCCAGAGACCGGATGAGCCGGTGAAGGCGGCCGGGCCGATCATGGTCGCCACGCCGGCAAAGCCGATCAGCACGCCGGCGAGCTTGTTGCCGGTCATCTTCTCGTCGGCGGTGAGAAAATGGGCGACGATGACGGTGAAGAGGGGCGTGGTGGCATTGAGGATCGAGGCTAGTCCGCTGGCAATGTGGGTCTGGCCCCAGACGATCAGGCAGAAAGGGATGATGTTATTGAGCAGCCCCATGCCGAAAAACGCACGCCACACCGGCCATTCTCGCGGCAGGCGAAGGCCCATGATGCGGCAGACCATGAGAAGCGCGATTGCCGCCAGGCTGACGCGCAGCGTGACAATGGTGACCGGCGGCAGTTCCTTGACGGCGATGCCGATGAAAAAGAACGATCCGCCCCACAGGAGCGAGAGCGCGACGAGCAGCGCCCATTCGCCGGCATCCATCTGTTTCTGTATCGCCATCGTCATCTCCCAAAAGCATGAGTATCGACATGATCGCAGATGAGGCCGACGCCATCCACCCGATATCGGTTGAGCTTAACTCAAGCTGATAATGTGTGTCTCTCACTGCATTTCATGTCGTGTTGTCTCTATTTACTCCCTGTTTTATGGTGTCTTCAAACGATAGTTTCTCGCGCGATAATTGAGGTAAGCTAAATCATGGCGACCGAACTTCCTTCTTTGAAAGGGTTGCAGGCCTTCGAGGCCGCAGCGCGGTATCGCAGCGTCACGCTCGCTTCCAATGAGTTGAATGTCACGCCCGGTGCGGTCAGCCTGCAAATCCGGGAACTGGAGGCGCGCCTTGGCGTGCAATTGTTTTTCCGCAAGCCGCGCAGCATCCAGCTGACGCGTGAAGGGGAGCGTTATTACGGCGCGCTTCGCACCGCCTTCCGGATGATGCGGGAGGCGACGGCGGAACTGACGGCGCGCTCCGAGATTACGGTGTTGACGCTGAGCTGCACGCCGACCTTCGCCGTGCAATGGCTGATGCCGCGATTGCCTGCCTTCCAGCAGCAACGCCCGCATGTGGATGTCCGCATCAGCGTGACGAACCGGCTGGTGGATTTTTCGAGGGACGATGTCGATCTGGCGGTGCGGCATGGTTCTGGTCGTTATGAAGGGCTGGAGAGCATCCGCTTCATCGATGACAGCACCCTGCCGGTCTGCTCGCCGCAGCTTCTGGAGAAATATGGGCCGCTTCAGGAGGCGGGGGACCTGAAATCCATTCCGCTTCTGCACGATGAAAACCGCAATGAATGGCGGCGCTGGCTAGAGGCGGCGGGAGCATCGGATGTCGATGCCTCCGGCGGCACCGTCTTCATCGACAGCAATGGTGCGCTGGATGCGGCCAAGGCCGGGCACGGCATTGCGCTGACCCGGCGTTCGCTGGTTTCCCGCGAGCTTGCGGAAGGCGCATTGATTGCGCCCTTCGGCAAAGACATGGCCAGCACGCTTGCTTATTTCCTCGTTTATCCGCGGCGCATGCTTGATAATCCCGATCTGGTGACGCTCATCGACTGGATGCTTTCGGAGGCGGGCTCTGCCGAGGCCGGTTCTCTTTGACGTCAATCCGGTCTATGCCGGAATGAAACAACGGGAATCACTCTTGAAAACCATCGCCATCGATTTCGAGACCGCCAATGAGGAACGGGGCAGCGCCTGCTCCGTCGGACTTGCATGGATAGAGGGCGGCGAGATTGTTCGCGTCGAGGAACGGCTAATCCGGCCGAAGGACATGCGGTTTTCGCCCTTCAACATCGCGGTGCATGGCATCCGCCCGGCCGATGTCGAAGATGCGCCGGAATTTCCTGATGTGATGGAGGAGTTCATCGACGACTTCCACGGCGCCACCATGATCGCCCACAATGCCGCCTTCGATTTCAGCGTCATGCGGGCGTCCTTCGATAAATACCGGCAGTCCTATCCCGATCTTTCCTATCTATGCAGCGTCAAGATCGCCCGGCATGTCTGGCCCAATCTGGCGTCGCACAAGCTGAATGTCATCGCCCATCACCTCCAGCTGCGTTTCGTGCACCATAATGCCGCCGAAGATGCCGTCGTCTGCGCGGCCGCTTCGATTGCAGCGGCCAAGGCCTTGCGTGTTGCCCATATCCGCGAGCTGCCGGAAAAGATCGGCATGGTCGCGGGGCGTCTCACCTCCACCGGTTACCAGCCCTGCAGCATGAAAAAACGCGCCGTCTCCCGGGTTGCGTAACCGTTCCGCGCACTTATGTTTGAAGCAGCGTAACGGAGAAGATGCGATGACGATGAAAACTCTGTCGGGTTTGTTTGCGGGCTTTCTGGCGTTGCTTCCGGTGACAGCGGCGCATTCGCAGGTGGTCGGTGAGGTCGGCGTCGACTGGATCGGCAACGATATCGTCATCGAGGCGATCGCCGATCCGAAGATCAAGGGTGTGACCTGCCATGTGACCTATTTCGAGCGCGGCGTCATCGACCGACTGAAGAACGGCAACTGGTTCGAAGACCCTTCCAACAATGCCATTTCCTGCAGCCAGACGGGGCCGGTGGAGATCGGCGACATCGATCTGTCGAAGGGCGGGGAAGAAGTGTTCCGGCAGGGCATGTCACTGGTCTGGAAGAAGCTCGTTGTCAGCCGCGTCTATGACAAGGCGAATGACACGCTGATCTATCTGGTGCATGCGCGGGAGCTGACCGACGGTTCGGCCAAGATGGCGATTTCCACGGTGCCGCTCTATAATCAGCAGGTCACATGGCAAAAGGGCAAGCCGTGAAGGTTTGCTTCTATGAAGCTTGGAGTGGTAAATCTCTCGCCGTCATTCTCGGGCTTGTCCCGAGAATCCACGACCTAGCGACTCGACGATGCATTGATGGATCCTCGGCGCAAGGCCGAGGATGACGACGTGTGTGGAGATACGTTTATCTCCATCGCTGCTCCCCTGCAAACCGTAAGATTTCTCACGCATGCAGCTGGCGATGATCGACGGTGTCGATCAGGCCGCTTCGCGCGCCAGCTCGTCCGCAATCACGGTGTCGAGGTTGAGGAAGCAGACCATGCTCTTTTCCAGCGCGACGATGCCGCGGCAGAAGCTGCGCTGTTCTTCCGGAATGATATCGGGCGCGGGCTGCAAATCCTCGGAGCGGATGGTCATCATGTCGGAGACCTGTTCCACCAGAAGGCCGACCAGCTTGCCGCCGATATCGGTGACGATGATGGCGGAGCGTTCGGAGGGTTCGGTCATTTTCATGCCGAGGCGTCCGGCCATGTCGATGACGGGGATGACGGCGCCGCGCAGGTTGATGAGGCCGAGGACATAGGGCGGGGTGTGCGGCATCGGGGTCACCGGCGCCCAGCCGCGGATTTCGCGGATCGCCATGATGTCGATGCAGAATTCCTGATCGCCCAGATGGAAGGAAACGATTTCGAGATATGCGCCGGATTGCTTGATGGCGTTGGACATGACGGCAGGTTTCCTCTGATGGCTCTCTAACAGGCCCGCGCAGGATTGAGCTTTATGCGGTGGCCGGAGAATGGACCGGGAGACATCATGTCGAGGCTTTAAAAACCGCTGCTGTCATCATGCACAGCAAGATTTTAAACTTTCCCTAACAATTGCCGCCGCAGGAGTGCCGAAACCCAGTATTTTGGCGGTTTTCGCACCGTTGCAAACAGGTTATAACAGGTGCATGAACGCGCTCACGTCCCATCCGCTCAAGTTTATTCTGGCAAGTCTTGCCGCCGTGGCCTCGCTTGCCGTCGTGCTTCTTGCCTTCGACGGTTGGGTCCGGCACAGCACGGATATTTTCCTGTCTACGGTGCAGAGCGGCATCGCCTGGTGTCTGTGATCGTTTTGGCCGTCTGCGCTTTGTGACAAATCAGCGCGGTTCCCGCAAATACGCCCAGTTGATTTGCCGTTGCCGCCGCCGTTCGTTATCAGTCGGCCAGGGCCAGCGACATGCCGCCGGCTTTCGGGGTAGGATTGGACAATGAAAAATATTCGCATCGTATTGTGGGCCGTCGTGCTCGTTCTCGCCGGTGTTGTCAGCTGGTTGACGATCGAAATGACGAAGACGCGTAATGAAATGGTGGAGACGGCCTATGGCGTGCCCTTCCAACTCACGGCGCAAAACGGCCAGCCGATCACCGAAAAGGCCTTTCAGGGCAAGCCGACAGCGCTGTTCTTCGGTTTCACCCATTGCCCGGAAGTCTGCCCGACCACCCTTTTCGAGCTGAACGGCTGGATGGAGAAGGTGGACCCGGCCGGCGACAAGCTGCAGGCCTATTTCGTCTCCGTCGATCCCGAGCGCGATACGCCTGAAATCATGCAGCAATATGTCTCCAACGTCTCGAAGCGCATCACCGGCATCACCGGCCCGGTCGACAAGATCGCCGAAACGCTGAAGGGCTACCGCATCTATGCCAAGAAGGTGCCGGTGGACGAGAAGGATCCGAATGGCGACTACACCATGGATCACACGGCGTCCGTCATCCTGCTCGATGCCAATGGCCGTTTTTCCGGCACCATTGCTTATGGCGAAAACCCCGAAGTTGCCGAGCAGAAGCTCCAGAATCTTCTGAAGGGCTGATAGAGGCGGCATAATTGCGCCGGGCTTATTGGACTGGCCGAGGTTTTGTGGCAAAGGCAAGAACAATAACCTCATCCAGAGAAAGCAGCCCGCCGTGAGCGAAATCCGACTTTACGTCACCACGACCGAAATCAAGGCGGGTGAAATCCTCGATCTCATGTCGGACTATTTCGGCGAGGAGGATGTCGCGATTGCCACGACCGAGGTGGATGAGAAGCGCGATATCTGGGAAGCCTCCGTCTATCTGATGGCCGAGCAGGAAGAGGAGTTTCGCGAGCGTGTCGAAGCCCTGCTTGCTCCCGCCTTTCCCGGTCTCGTCATCGAGAAGGAGACCGTTCCTGATGTCGACTGGATCGCCAAGTCGCTCGAGGGGCTGAAGCCGGTCAGGGCAGGGCGTTTCATCGTGCATGGCGCCCATGATCGCGACAAGGTGCGGGCGAACGATCTGGCAATCGAAATCGAGGCCGGACAGGCTTTCGGCACCGGCCATCACGGCACGACGGCCGGCTGCCTTGAGATGATCGAGGAGGTTCTGCGGGCGCGGACCGTGCGCAATGCGCTCGATCTCGGCACCGGTAGCGGCGTTCTGGCGATTGCCGTGCGCAAGATGCGTCCCATTCCCGTGCTGGCGACGGACATCGACCCCATTGCCGTCAAGGTGGCGAAGGAGAATGTGCGGCTGAACGGCATCGTCTCCGGGATGGCGCTGGAAACAGCACCGGGCTTCCACTCGGACGCCTTCCGCAAGCACGGCCCGTTCGATCTCATCATCGCCAATATTCTGGCCCGGCCGCTCATCAAGATGGCGCCGCAGCTCGTCACGCATCTGGCGCCCGGCGGCACCGTCATCCTGTCCGGCATTCTGGCGTCACAGCGCTGGAAGGTGCTTTCCGCCTATAATGGCGCGCGGCTTTCCCATGTCCGCACCATCTGGCGCAACGGCTGGGTCACGCTGCATCTGCGCAGGGACTGAACCTGCGGCAACATCCCTTTCGGGCAAAAGAAAAGGCGGCGCTTTCGCGCCGCCTGGGAACCCGCGAGCATGGGAGGAGCTTGCTCAAGCGGGTTGACGTATTCCTGTTGGGTGCGGTGGAGGGAGGATCGCCGCGCCCGACGTGATCAGAATACGTAGCTGGACTTTGCCTTGCGACGCAGATCGGCGCGGTTCATGCCGAGCGCTTCCAGCGACTTGTCGTCGAGGTTCAGAAGGGCGGCGTTGACATGGCGGCTGACCTGACGCTCGCGTGCTTCAACAACGCGATCGAAGGCGGTGCGGAAGAAAGATTTTGCCATTGCTTCAAATCCTTGTTTGCCAGGAGAGTGTCTCTCTCGCTGTGTTGACCCAAAGATAAGCGATGTGTTTTTGTTTGGTTAGGGGAGATATCTCACGGTAGATATGCGAATTTCGCATGTCTTATTGCCTTGAGTATTACTTATTTCGCGAAATATGCACAATTTATCGCCGCAATCCGCTCTGTCATATATGGCTTGAAACCGGCTTTATCCGCATGGCATTGTCGTTGCGCGTCAGTGATTTGATGGCGCGACCGAATAGCTTTTCCCATGACAGTTCCCGAAAGACACCCATGTTCCAGACCTTCGAAAACAAATCCGCGCCGCAATTCGGCAAGGCCCGCGTCGAGGCGCTGCGCGCCGGTTTCGACGCCCTCGGCATTGACGGTTTTCTGGTGCCGCGCGCCGATGAATATCAGGGGGAATATGTGCCCGAATGCGCCGAGCGCCTGTCATGGCTGACCGGTTTTACCGGTTCCGCCGGCATTGCACTGGTAACGCGTACCGAAGCGGTGGTGTTTGTCGATGGCCGTTATACGACGCAGCTCAAGTCACAGGTCGATCAATCGGTATTCAGCGGCGGCGATCTGGTCGGTGCGCCGCCCTCCGTCTGGCTGGCGGAACATGGTCCGCAGGGTTTCCGGCTCGGTATCGATCCATGGCTGCACACAGGCGCTGAACTGAAGCGGCTGGAAAAGGTGCTGGCCGGCAAGGGCGGATCGGTCGTTCTGCTGGAGAAAAACCCGCTCGATGCCCTGTGGCAGGATCGCCCCGCCGAGCCGCTGGAAGCCGTGGTCATCCAGCCGGAGAGCTTTACCGGCGTGCTGGCGAAGGAAAAGATCGCCTCACTGGCGGAAACGGTCTCGGCCAAAGGCGCGGATGCCCTGCTGGTCACCGACCCGTCTTCCATAGCCTGGATTTTCAATATTCGCGGCAATGACGTGCCGCACACACCACACCCGCTTGCCCGCGGCATCATCTATGCGGATGGCAGGGCGGATATTTTTCTCGACAAGCGCAAGACCGGCATCGAGACCGAGGCCTATCTGGCGCAGCTTGCGACGCAATTGCCGCCATCGAAGATCGCTGACCGTCTGCATGCCATCGCCAGCGCCAAAGGCCGCGTCATGGTGGATGCGGATCTGACCCCGGTGGCGCTCACCGGCGCAATCACCGCGGCGGGCGGCTCGCTCGTCGAGGAGGCCGATCCTGTCCGCCTGCCGCGTGCGCGTAAAAACAAGGCGGAACTGGCCGGCTCGGCCGCCGCCCATGTGCAGGATGGTGCGGCCATGGTCGAATATCTCAGCTGGCTGGATCGTCAGCCGCCGGGCGGCGTCACCGAAATCGCCGCGGTCAAGGCGCTGGAAGCCGCACGGGTGAAGGTGGGGCAAGCAATGCAGAACCCGCTGAAGGATGTGTCTTTCGATACGATTTCGGGCGCTGGCGAACATGCCGCCATCATCCATTACCGCGTCACGACGGATACGGATCGTACGCTTGCCGATGGCGAGATGTTCCTCGTCGATTCCGGCGCGCAATATGTCAACGGCACCACCGACATCACCCGCACCGTCGCGATCGGCGCGGTGCCGGAAGAACAGAGGCGTTTCTTCACGCTGGTGCTCAAAGGCGTGATCGCCATCAGCACCGCGCGGTTTCCGAAGGGAACGCGCGGCTGCGATCTCGATCCGCTGGCGCGTATCGCGCTGTGGAAGGCGGGGGCGGATTATGCCCATGGCACCGGCCATGGTGTCGGTTCCTACCTCTCCGTGCATGAGGGGCCGCAGCGCATATCCAGGCTTTCGACGCAGGAGTTGTTGCCGGGCATGATCCTGTCGAACGAGCCGGGATATTACCGCCCCGGCGCATTCGGCATCCGCATCGAGAACCTGATCTATGTTCGCGAGGCGGAGGAGGTCGCCGGCGGCGACCAGCCGATGTTCTCCTTCGAAACGCTGACCTGGTGCCCCATTGACCGCCGGCTTGTCGTTGCGGCGCTTTTGACCGACGAGGAGCTGGGCTGGTTGAACGCCTATCACGCCCGGGTTCTGGAGAAGCTCTCTCCCCTGATCACCGATGAGGACGTAAGGGCGTGGCTGGTTGCCGCGACGAAGCCACTGGAGCGGAGCGCTTAAAGCAGCGAGAAGTGCCTGATGATGATGACGATGGCCCAGCCGATGGCCAGCATCGTCAGGCCGGGAAACCGCAGGCAGACCAGAAGGGCGGCCACCATGCTGATCTTCACCTCGTACCCGCCTTCGAAAAAGGCGGGTGCGACCAGCGTGGTCAGGACCGCCACCGGTACGGCGTTCAGTCCCGCCTCCATGCGCGGCGGGATGGATTTCATCCGCGTCATCAGCACGTAACCGCCGATGCGGGTGATATAGGTGGCGATGGCGGCGAGTGCGATCAGGATCAGCGTATCGGCGTGCAGCATGTCGCTCATGGCGTTTCCACCTTGCTTTCAGAATCCGTCGCGGCTTCCGGTTTCGGTGGATAAAGTACCGCGACGAGAATGCCGGCGACCGCGCCGAGGCTGACATGCCAGGGCGAGCCGACGAAATGATAGGCGACCGTTGCACCAACCGCGCTGGCCAGCATGACAGGATAAAAATTCTCCCGCTGGCGGAAGCTCAAGACCATACCCATGAAATAGATCGGCAGCAGCACGTCGAGACCGATGGCTTTCGGATCGCCGACGAGGTTGCCGAGCGATGCGCCGAGAATGGTCATGGCCAGCCACAGCACATAGACCGGTGCGGCAAAGCCCATATACCAGGAAAAGCCGACCGCGCCGGTATTTTCGTATTTCCTGACCGACTCGGCGAATTGCGGATCCACCAGCACGAAGAAGCCCGCGGCCTTCTGCAGGAAAGACCAGTTCGAGATCATTCGGGCAATGGCGGCCGAATAGAGGATATGGCGAAAATTGACGGCGAAGACGGAAAGAACGATCAGCCAGGGGGCAACCTTCTGGCCGAACAATTCGATACCGACAAGCTGGCTGGCGCCGGCATAGACGGTGCCGCTCATGATCGTGGCTTCAGTGATGCTCAGCCCGTTATCGACTGCAACCGCGCCGAACAGCGCACCGAAGGGGGCGGCGGAGAGGGCGATCGGGAAACCGCTCTTCAATCCTTCGCGAAAATCTGCATTGAACATGTCTGGAAACTCCTTGTCCGCCGCTCTATCGCCGTCACGTCCGGCTGACAAACGAATTGCATGAATGGATCGATTGATTAACTTGAAGCTTCCGTTACGGTAACGCCTCTTGCGGTTGGCGCGATGGAGGGGCCTTGCGCTTCCTCCGTGCGCCTCGATAGTCAGATTTTGGAAGATCGATGCTGGAAAAGCAGGAAAAGGCCGCTTTGGCCGCACGCATCAGGGATTATCTCGCCCGTGAGACCGAAGCCGAAATCGGCCTGCTGCAGGCGGAAATCTTTGTGGATTTTCTGGCCGAGGAGCTGGGGCATGCCTTCTATAATGAGGGGCTCAGGGATGCGCATGCGGCGATCCTGAGACGCCTTGAGGACGCGGCAGGCGATATCGACGTGCTGGAGAAGCCGAAGCCGCGCTAAGGGTGCTTCGTCTCTCAGTCCCGCAATATGTCGCGGCTTTTGAGAATGGCCGCGCCTTTTTCCCGCATTGTCACAATCGCCGCCTTGATGCCCTGCGGATCGATGCCGCGGCTGGCGTCCTCGATGAAACGGACATTCACACCGGGTAGCATGTCGAGGGCATCGATCACCGAAAAACTGACGCAATAGTCGGTGGCAAGGCCACAGACGTCGAGTTGCGTGACGCCCTGGCGGCTCAGATAGTCGGCCAGTCCCGTCGTCGCCCCCTGGTCATTGTCGCGAAAGGCGGAATAGCTGTCGACGGCGGGGTTTTCGCCCTTCTGCTGGATGTAATCGAAGGCTTCCGTCTTCAGATCGGGGTGGAATTCCGCATCCGGCGTGCCCTGAACACAATGGTCCGGCCACATCATCTGCGGCTTTCCGGAGAGTTCGCCCATGTCGAAGGGTTTCTTGCCGGGATGTTGCGAGGCGAAGCTGCCGTGATTTTCCGGGTGCCAGTCCTGCGAGGCGACGATGAGATCGTAGCCGCCATTGTCGATGAGGGCATTGGCGATGGGCACGACCCTGTCGCCATCGGCAACGGCCAGATTGCCGCCGGGGCAAAAACCGTTCTGGATATCGATGAGCAGCAGCGCCTTCATGATGTGCCTCCCTTTTATCGCAGGATGCCAAGCCGGCTTTGACGGATCAAGCCCCTTTCGACCTATCCGGCAGGCAGGGGGTCGGGCAGGAGCCGCCCAGCCGCAGTCCTGCCGTATTTGCAGCAAACTTCCGGCCAAGTCGGAATTTACCTGACGATGCGGCGACGGAAATTTTAAGGGCCGATGACGCCCTCAGGGGCATTTCCCGGGACGATGCGGTGCGGATGCACGCAGTACCCGCGCAAGTCATTGTTTTGCCTTCGCCTGACAATGCGCAGACCTTAATGAATTATTTTTGCAGGGACTCGTAAACACTTTGGTTACCATAATTCGTCATGCTTCGAACCAGTCAGTTCCGAAACCGGCGTGGTGTCCGCCCGCTTTTCGGATGCCCCAAAATCCCACCGGCATCGGCCGGGTGTGCGTGAACGGTTCGAGTAACGAGTATCATGGCGTTTTCTGCTGCGGCCTATAATGGCGCCGGTCTTGCCGGTTCGTCTTCCGTCAAGAGAGGCAAATCCTTTTCGTTCGGCCGAATGTCCGCCCTGCTCGGCGGCGGCGCCTTTGCCGGGCTTTTCGCCTTCGCCGCCTTCGCCTCGCTGCACAGCATGGCTGCCGCTTCGCATGGTGCCGGTCAGTTTGAAAAGACGCTGGTGACGAGACTAGCTTCCACTGAGACGGCGATTGCCCACACGGCTGCGCGGGATATTCACGTTCGCAAGTTTTCCCGCCTGGGCGACCATAGCCAGGGCCAGCAGAAGGCGGTTCGACTTGCCGGTATCATGCCCGAGATCGGCGCGAAGGAATTCGGCGAGCGCTTCGGCGCGGCTGCCAATGCAAAGGGGCAGGCGAGGGTGAAGGAACTTGCTGCGCTCAATCCCTCGGCGATCGTCGATTCGGCGCTTGGACGCACCTCCGAGGTTGCCTATCGGAGCGCCGTTCCGCAGCATCCGGCATTTGAAGTGGCGCTGGCGCGGCCGCAGATCGAGGAAGAGGCAAGCAGCCTGCTGCCCGATGATGTGCCGCTGCCAAGCTTCCGTCCCGAGGTTGCGACGGCTCAGACCGTTGAGCCGTCACCGCGTCCCGCGACATCGTCCAAGACCGAGGAACATGTTCCGGCCGTCGCTTCGGCACCGGCTTTCGATGCGCCGGTCCCCCTTCGTGCGCCTGCGCCGCCGAAGCAGAGCACCGGCGCCATGCTCGCCTTTGCAAAACCTGACAATCCAATGCACGAGCCGAGCAAGATGGATGCGGTTCCGTGGCCGGATCGCGGCAATGGCACGGCGATCTACGATATTTCCTCTGGCGTCGTGCACATGCCGAATGGCGAGAAGCTCGAAGCGCATTCCGGCATTGGCAAGATGCGCGACAACCCCGATTATGTGCATGTGAGAATGCGCGGTTCGACGCCGCCTTCCAGCTATCGTCTGACGATGCGCGAGGCGCGGTTCCATGGCGTCGAGGCCATTCGCCTGACACCGGAAAACGGCGTCAACCCGCACGGCCGCGACGGTCTTCTGGCGCATACCTACATGCTGGCGAAACGCGGCGAATCGAATGGCTGCGTGGTGTTCCGGGATTACCCGCGCTTTCTTGCGGCCTTCAAGCGCGGCGAAGTCAAGCGCATGGTGGTGGTGCCGAAGTTGAACGGCAACCGGCCGACGCTGGCCAGCAGTGGCGGTAAAAGCGGCGGCAAGACCCTGCTCGGCATGTTCTCGCGCGGCAGCGATTCCTGAGCTTTCCTCGTTCCACGCATTTTCCGGACGTAAAACCGCAGCGCATTTTTTAATGGAAATGCTCTAGCGACCGCGCCGCTGTGTCAGCACCATGCCGGCGAGGATGAGCAGGATGCCGAGTGCGCTTGCCCAGATTTTCGGCGGGTGATCGCTGAAAAGATCGAGAGCCACGCCTGAAACCATCTGGCCGCTGATGACCAGAAGGGCGGTATTGACCGCACCGATGCGCGGAATGAGCCAGCTTCCCGAAGCGATGAAGACGACGCCGATCGGGCCGCCGATAAAGGCGAGCCAGGGGGCATCGGCCGCGCCCGGCGGAATGAGGCCGCCGACGATGAGGCCGATGACCGTCAGCACGGCAAAACCGACAATGTGGTTCCAGAACGATGCGATCAGCGGCGAATTCGAGAGGCTGAGGCGGCCGTTGATCTGGCGGCTCAGCGCCACGAAGACGCCGCCGGCAAAGGCCATGGCGATCCAGACAATCATGCCGTTCTCCCGACAAGGATGATGAGCGCGCTGCCGCACAGGATCAGCGCCACCGCCGCCATGTCCCGCAGGTCCGGCTTTCTTCTGGGCAGGCCGAAGAGGCCGAAAAGATCCGCCAGCAGGCTGAAGATTACCTGTCCACCGAGACCGAGCGCAATCGTGCCGGAAAGCGCCAGCGGCGAATTGACGGCGGTCGAGGTGAGGATGACGATGGCCGCACCCACGACCCCGCCGCAATAGGCCCAGAGCGGCGCTTTCGGCTTTGCCGGTGTCGCGGCGTCTTTTTTCGGGCGCATGATGGCGAGATAGATCAGCGCCGCCACCGTGCCGGTGCCGTGCGCCGTCCAGGAGGAAAACAACGCATTGCCGTAGTGGGCGAGCTGACCGTTGAAATGCACCATCAATGTCAAAAGGCAGCCGCTGGCGAAGGCGGCGGCAAGATGCAGCGGGTTGAGGCGGGGATGCGTCGTATCTGTCATGGCGGGCCGGAAAGCTGAAGAGGAACCCGAGCTTTAGCCGATATGTGCCTGAAGCGGAATCGAATTGCACCGCTTTGCCGCGTCGGGCGACATTATCCTGTGCGCTACGGAACAAGCGAGCCTGCCACGCATTATTGCAATATGCAGAAAACGACGCGCAAACCATTGAACCGGATGACGATTTTCGTCATTTCGCTTTTTATTCTCGCAGCCGTGGTCGCGGCAGTCTATCTGGTCGGCTTCACGCCCGGCGAAGTATAAAGCGGATCGATCAATGACCGGCCGGGGCGGTCGTGTTCTTGCCGCGTTCCATCGCCACGCGTGTCTTCGCCATTAAATAACGGATGCCGTGAAGCAGGAACCGGCTGGTTTCCAGAAAGGCACGATAGGGCAGTACGGTGAAATAGCGCCAGCGCGGCAGGCGGTAGATGCGCAGATTGTTCTGAATCTGGCTTTCCCCATCCGCATCCTGTGTGGCGCAGAGCGGGTAGAGGAAGGCCGCCTTCAGCCCCGCGAGATATTCGAGATCGAATGCGATATCATAGGCGAGCCGCATGGGGATCAGCTTCGATATCCATTTTCCGGCGCGGCGGTTGACGAGATAGGCTCCCGACCCTTTTTCCCGCGTGATGGCAATGGCGAGCGAACGACCGTTGGAAAGCGGGCGGAACGGGAATTTCCGGCCATTGCTGACGGTCGTGAGCCGCAGCAAATCCCAGTCGCCGTCGTTCAGCACCGCCTCGTCTATGGCGTTGAGAAAATCATCGTCGAAGACCACGTCATCCTCGAGGATAAGCGCGATATCTGCATCACCCGCCATGAATTTATTGGCGCAAGCGACATGGCTGAGATAGCAGCCGATTTCCGGCGGCGAGGTACGGCGGCCATGCATGAGCATGTAGGATATCTCGCTGAATTCCGGGATCGGATAATTCAGTTCGCGGCCATTGACGCCGGGGACACGCTCCGCCTTGAGCCCCATGGCGTCGAGGCGCGCGGTCATATCCGCGAGGCGTTTGGTGGCGCTGTCCATATTGATCAGGAAAACGGCGAGCCTGCGCTGACTTTTCGGTAATATATGCAAAGCAGTCCTCGCCCGGTTCTCAGGTCCCCATTGCAACTCCTTTATTGCAACGGCATGACGCGGGCTATGGAAAAAGCCGCCTTCAGGCACTCATGGTTGTCGAATCAGACCTTTTCCACAAATCCGTCCAGCACACGCTTCTGGCCGGCGCGATCGAAGTCGATCGTCAGCTTGTTGCCTTCGATGGCGGAGATGTTGCCATTGCCGAATTTGAGGTGGAAGACGCGGTCGCCGACAAAAAATTTCGATGGCGTGTCGGCGACGGATTTCGCCACCAGTTCGCCGTCGATCGTGCGGCTGCGCGGGCCGCTTTCGCCATAACCGATGCGTTCGACCGCATGGCCGGAGCGGGTGCCCCAATTGTCGCGGGTGGCATCGCTGCGGTTCTGCTGCGCGCGTTTCCAGCCGGGGGTGGAATAGTTGTTGGTGAAGGGGTCGGCCTTGTCGAAGCGCGACTGGCCATAACCGCCGCGTCCGCCATAACCGCCGTAATTGCTGTCGGACGCCGCGACATCCACATGGGCGGGCGGTAGCTCTTCGAGAAAACGCGAGGGCAGGGTGGATTGCCACAGGCCATGGATACGCCGGTTCGACACGAACCAGATATGGCAGAGCTTCTTGGCGCGGGTGATGCCGACATAGGCCAGACGGCGCTCCTCCTCCAGACCGGAGCGGCCGCCTTCGTCCAGCGCCCGCTGGTGCGGGAACAGGCCTTCTTCCCAGCCGGGCAGGAAGACGGTGTCGAACTCCAGGCCCTTGGCGGAGTGCAGCGTCATGATCGAGACGGCATCGAGATTTTCGTTCTGCTCGGCATCCATGACCAGCGCGACGTGCTCGAGGAAGCCGCGCATGCTCTCGAAGGCCTCCATCGAGCGGATGAGTTCCTTCAGGTTTTCCAGCCGTCCGGGCGCTTCGGCGCTCTTGTCGGCCTGCCACATGGCGGTATAGCCGCTTTCGTCGAGGACCTGCTCGGCAAGCGTGGTGTGTTCGGTGTTTTCCAGCAGGCCCTGCCAGCGGCGGAAATCCTGCACCACGTCGAACAGCGCCTTGCGCGCCTTCGGTTTCAGCTCGTCGGTCTCGATGATGTCGGCGGCTGCCGCCAGCATCGGAATATCGCGGGCGCGGGCGTAATCATGCAGATTGCGGATCGTCGTGTCGCCAAGGCCGCGCTTGGGCGTGTTGACGATCCGCTCGAAGGCGAGATCGTCGGCCGGCTGGCAGACGAGACGGAAATAGGCCATGGCGTCGCGGATTTCGAGGCGCTCGTAAAAGCGCGGGCCGCCGATGACGCGGTAATTGAGGCCGAGCGTCACGAACCGGTCTTCGAATTCGCGCATCTGGAAGGAGGCGCGGACGAGGATCGCCATGTCGTTCAGATTATGGTTCTTGCGCTGGAGCTGTTCGATTTCCTCGCCGACAGCGCGGGCTTCCTCCTCGGAATCCCAGGCCGCATGCACCATGACCTTCTCGTCATCCGGGCTGCTGCGTTCGGTGAACAGCGTCTTGCCGAGACGTCCTTCATTATGGGCGATCAGATGGCCGGCCGTGCCGAGAATATGCTCGGTGGAGCGATAGTTGCGTTCGAGCTTGATGACCTTGGCGCCGGGGAAATCCTTGTCGAAGCGCAGGATATTGTCCACTTCCGCACCGCGCCAGCCATAAATCGACTGGTCGTCATCGCCGACGCAGCAGACATTCTGCGGCTCACCCTTGGCGCGCTGTGCAAGCAGCCTGAGCCACATATATTGCGCCGTATTGGTGTCCTGATATTCATCCACCAGAATGTAGCGGAACTTCTGGTGATACTCCTTCAGAATATCGGTGTGGCGGCGGAAGATGCTGATCGGGTGCATCAGAAGATCGCCAAAGTCGCAGGCGTTCAGCGTCTTCAGGCGGGCCTGATAGGCGGCGTAGAGTTCGCGGCCCTTGCCGTTGGCGAAAGCGCGGCTGTCGCCCTCCGGAATATCCGGCGGCGTCAGCCCCTTGTTCTTCCAGCCGTCGATCATGCCGGCGAACTGTTTTGCCGGCCAGCGCTTGTCATCAAGACCTTCGGCCTGAATGAGCTGCTTGATCAGCCGCACCACGTCGTCGGTATCGAGAATGGTGAAATCCGATTTCAGGCCGACCAGTTCGGCATGACGGCGCAGCAGCTTGACGCCGATGGAGTGGAAGGTGCCGAGCCAGGGCATGCCCTCGACAGCGCCGCCGACCAGAACGCCGATACGTTCCTTCATCTCGCGGGCGGCCTTGTTGGTGAAGGTCACGGCAAGGATCTGGCTCGGATAGGCGCGGCCGGTGGCGAGAATATGGGCGATGCGGGTGGTCAGAACGCGGGTTTTGCCTGTGCCTGCGCCGGCAAGGACGAGAACGGGTCCGTCAAGCGTTTCCACGGCGTCGCGCTGTTCCGGGTTGAGGCCGGAAAGATAGTCGGGCGCAGCACGCGCCTGATCGCGCGCCGCCATGGCGCGGGCGGCAATGCCAAGCCCGCCGCCGTTTTCCGCACCGGCATTGTTCGTCGCCCTGCGCGGCGTCACGGGTTCTTCATCGAAGAACGGCATATCGTCAAAACTGTTGCTCATGCGGCCCAATGTAGTGATTCGGGATATAAAGGCCAGAACCGTGTTCTGCTTTTATTCCAGTATCATCAGTCAAAACGCCCATTCCAAGGCATTTTTTCACTTCATGCCTGCCTGTCGGCGTCGAAAGCGGCATCCACGGGCAATTGCAGCGCCACCGCAAGCTGGTTGGTCTTGGCGGCAAGCGCGATGACCCGCAAGAGATCGGCGTGCTGCTCGGTGGTCATGCCCTTGGCTTTGGCGGCGGCGGTGTGGGAATGGGCGCAATAGGAGCAGCCATTGGTGACGGAAACGGCGATATAGAGCATTTCCTTCACCACGGGATCGAGCGCCGAAGGTGTCGCCATCACCGCCTTGACCTCGGCCCAGGTCTTTTCAAGCAGATCGGGATCGAAGGCGAGGTAGAGCCACATATTGTTGATAAAATCCGATTTGCGGGTGGTGCGGATGTCATCGAACACCGCCTTGACGCGCGGGTCGGCTTCGGGATTTGGGGCTTTCGTTACAGTGCTCATGGTTTCCTCCGGCTCTTTTCCTGGGGGCAGATTACCGCGCCGAAGAATATTTGCGATAAAAATGGCGTTTGTCGTGTGTTCGACGAGAATCCATCACAAATTACAATTACGTAAGAAACGGATTTGTGCGTTGCCTCGTTTCAAGCGAGCGGGAATACTGCGCATATGTCCCGGGGCGTGCGCTTCCGGGAATTCCTTATGCTGCGCGGATCGACCGGAGAAATATATGCGGGTCTGGAAACAGGTGGGTGTCAGTGTTGCCGTGGTGGGAGCAGGGCTCTGTCTCTGGGGCTTTTATTCGCCTGAAGCCCGCAATGTGCTCACCGCGATCGGGCTTGGCAAAACGCCTGCCGGGGCGGTTGAAGTCGCTGCATCCGGCGGCTCGGCGGCCGGTGCGCCGACGGGACAGAATGCCGGCGGTGCGCGCCGCAACGGCAACGCCACACTGGTGGTGACGGCCCCGGTGAAGAAAGGCACGGTCAATGACCGGCTGAACGCCATCGGCAATGGCGAGGCGATCCAGTCGGTCGTCGTCATGCCGCAGGCTTCAGGCACGCTTTCGGAAATCCGCACCTCCTCCGGCGCCCGCGTGGTGAAGGGGCAGGTGCTGGCGCGGCTCGATGACGAGGAGCAGGTGATCGAGCGCGACAAGGCGCAGGTGGCGCTGCGCAGCGCCGTTGAAAAATCCAATTCCTACAAGAACCTGAAATCCGTGTCCCGCCTTGACGTGCTGGATGCGCAGATTGCCGAGGAAGCCGCCAAGCTTGCGCTGAGCACCGCCGAACTCAATCTCAAGCGTCGCGACATCGTCGCGCCCATTGAAGGCGTGGCAGGTATTGTCGCCGCCAATATCGGCGATAACGTCACCACGCAGTCGACCATCGTCAGCATTGACGACCGTTCCGAAATTCTCGTCAATTTCTGGGCGCCGGAAAGGTTCGCAACCGCGATCAAGATCGGCATGCCGGTGGAGGCGACGTCGATTTCCCGGCCGGGCGAGACCTTCAAGGGCGAAATCGAAGCCGTCGACAACCGCGTCGACGAGGCGAGCCGGACGATCCGCATCCGGGCGAAATTCGGCAATGAGAAGGATGAGCTGAGGGCGGGCATGTCCTTCGGCGTCACCATGCGTTTTGCCGGGGAGACCTATGCTTCGGTCGACCCGCTGGCCGTGCAGTGGGATGCTGAAGGCTCCTACGTCTGGCGCGTGACCGATAATAAATCGAACAAGGTGAGGGTGCAGATCGTGCAGCGCAACCCGGATGCCGTTCTCGTCAAGGCGGAACTGGCGGATGGCGAGCCTGTCGTGATCGAGGGCCTGCAGCGTGTCAGGGAAGGCGGCGCGGTCCGCGTCGGCAATCAACCGAAACCCGAAGAGGTTGCCAGCCAATGACGACGCAGCCGCCCTCCGGTCAGGATTCCAAGCTCGCCTTTACCGCATTGTTCGTTCGCCGGCCGATCCTGGCGGCGGTTCTCAACACGCTGCTGGTCGTTGCCGGCCTTGCCGCCCTAGTGGGCGTCGAAGTGCGCGAACTGCCTGACGTCGACCGGCCGACGATCAGCGTCAGGACCACCTATGAGGGGGCTGCGCCCGAAACCATCGATCAGGAAGTAACGCAGACCATCGAAGGCGCGGTGGCGCGTGTCAGCGGCGTCAAGTCCATCTCGTCCAACTCGCAATTCGGCACCAGCCGCGTGACGCTGGAATTCGGCGACGATGTCGATCTGGCCGTCGCCGCCAACGACGTGCGCGACGCCATCGGCCGCGTTACCAACGAATTGCCTGACGATGCCGACGAGCCGCAGATCATCAAGGCGGATTCCGACAGCCAGCCGATCATGCGCCTTGCCGTCACCTCCTCCACGCTCAGCATGGAAGACCTGACCAAGCTTGTTGATGACGAAATCATCGACCGTCTGGCCGCCGTCGACGGCGTGGCCGATGTGGAGCTTTACGGCGACCAGGAAAAGGTCTTCCGCGTCGATCTCAATCAGGCGGCATTGGCGAGCCGTGGTCTGACCGTGACCGATGTTTCCAATGCGCTGGCCAGCGCTGCGCTCGATGTGCCGGCGGGATCGCTGAAAAGCACGACGCAGGACATCGTCGTGCGCGCTACGGCCAGCCTGACGAAACCCGAAGACTTTTCCAATCTTCTCATCAAGAACAATATCCGCCTTCGCGACGTCGCGACCGTCATGCTGGGTGCGGATGACGAATCCACCTCGCTGCGCTCCAACGGCGTGCAGGGCGTCGGTCTCGGTGTCATCCGTCAGGCGCAGTCGAACACGCTCAGCATTTCCACTGGTGTGAAGGCAGCGGTCGAGACCATGTCGGCCAATCTGCCCGAGGGTACGCGTATTGTCGTGACCAGCGACGATGCGGTCTTCATCGAAGGCGCGTTGCACGAGGTCGAGCTGGCGCTCGGTCTCTCGGCGATCATCGTCGTCGTCGTGCTCTATCTCTTCCTGCGTGACTGGCGCGCCACCCTCATTCCGGCGATCACCATGCCGGTGGCGCTGATCGGCACCATCGTCGCCATCTACATGGTCGGCTTCTCGGTCAATATCCTGACGCTGCTTGCCATTGTTCTCGCGACGGGCCTCGTGGTGGATGACGCCATCGTCGTGCTGGAAAATATCGTGCGCCGCCGGACGGAAGGCATGGGGCCGCGCGCCGCCGCCGTTCTCGGCACGCAGGAAGTCTTCTTCGCGGTCATCGCGACGACGGCGACGCTTGCCGCCGTGTTCATTCCGCTCTCCTTCCTGCCGGGTCAGCTTGGCGGCCTGTTCCGTGAATTCGGTTTCGTCTTGGCCTTCGCGGTGGGCCTGTCCTCCATCGTGGCGCTGACGCTCTGCCCGATGCTGGCTTCCCGCATGCTGAAGGAGGGGCTGAAGGAACCGACGGGGCCGCTCGCATGGTTCGGCAATGTCTTTGCCTCCACCTACAAGTCGACGCTTTCCGCCTGCCTCAACAATCCGCTGATCGTCATCGTCGTGGCGCTGATCTTTTCCGGCCTTTCCTGGATCGCCTTCGGCATGATCCAGAACGAGCTGACACCGCGCGAGGACCGCGCCTCGATCATGATGCGGGTCACCGCGCCGCAGGGCGTCAGTCTGGAATATACCCGCGACCAGCTGCAGCGGATCGAGGAAAACCTGCAGCCGCTGCGCGACAGCGGTGAAATCCGCAATATCTACTCCATTACCGGCATGAACGGTTCGTCCAATACCGGTTTCATGGTGCTGACGCTTGCTCCCTGGGCTGATCGTGAGCGGGCGCAGAACCAGATCGCCGCCGATGTCACCTCCGCCGCCAACCGGGTGCCGGCGCTGCGCGGCAACGCGATGCAGCCGAACAGCCTCAGAATTCGCGGCGCCGGCAGCGGCCTGCAGATGGCGATGGTCGGCAGCAATTATCCGGCGCTGACTGAGGCGACGCAGAAATTGCTGCTTTCCATGGAGGAAAGCGGCCTGTTCGATACGCCGCGTTTCGACAATGAGCCCAATCAGGCGCAGATTTCCGTCTCCATCGACCGCGAACGCGCATCGGATCTCGGCATCGATATCACCGGCCTGTCGCGCGCCATGCAGTCGCTGCTGGAAGGGCGCTCCATCGTCGATGTCTTCGTGGATGGCGATGCGATCCCGGTGCGGCTTCTCTCCTCCACCCGGCCGATCAACGATCCGACCGATCTCGAAAACGTCTTCCTGAAGACGGGCGACGGCAAGATCGTGCCGATGTCGGTCATCGCAACGCTGAAGGAAAATGCGGTCGCACCGCAGCTCAATCGCGAACAGCAGCTTCCCTCGGTCGGCTTTACCGCCAATCTCAAGGATGGCGTTTCGCTGGGTGAGGCGCTGCAAAAGGTGAATGAACTTGCACAATCCGTCCTGCCACCCGGCGCGCGCCTGCTGCCGCTCGGCGAAGCGGCGACGCTGGAGGAAAATTCGAGCGGCATGCTGCTGACCTTCGGTTTCGCCATCGCCATCATCTTCCTCGTGCTGGCTGCGCAGTTTGAAAGCGTGCTCAGTTCGGTCATCATCATGACGACGGTGCCGCTCGGTCTCGCCTGCGCGGTCATCGCGCTGCTCGTCACCGGCTCGAGCCTCAACGTCTATAGCCAGATCGGTCTTGTGCTGCTCGTCGGGGTGATGGCGAAGAACGGTATTCTCATCGTCGAATTCGCCAATCACCTGCGCGATCAGGGCGCAACCGTGCGGGAAGCCATTGAAAAGGCCACCAGCATTCGCCTGCGCCCCGTCATGATGACGATGATCGCCACCATTCTCGGCGGTGTACCGCTGGTGCTGGCGCAGGGCGCGGGCGCGGAAGCGCGTATCGCGCTAGGCTGGGTCATCGTTGGCGGCCTCGGCTTTGCGACGCTGGTGACGCTTTACATCACGCCGGTCTCCTACCTGCTGATTGCCCGTTTCGCCAAACCTCAGGCGGATGAGGAAGTTCGCCTTCACCGTGAACTCGAACTTGCCGCTCGCCGCAAGGCGCTGGAGGAAGACAAGCCGCTGCTCGCTGCGGAATAGCATGGGGTTCTCGCCAAACGGCATCCGGCACAATTGCGATGCTGGACAAAGCGTTAACCTTATCCCATACCACCTGACGGAATTTCGTAACGGATCGAATCCTTTACGGGCAGATGTTGCGGTGGAGACGGACGATGGCGCTGAAAGACGTGGTGGCAGGGACGAGAAACGAAGAGGGCATCGCGTCTGTGCTCGCGGTGCTGAAGCAGCAGCTTGGCGACAGGCTGCAGACCGGACAGGCGTTTCGCGAGCAGCACGGCCACACCACCACCTATCTGACGCTGCAGGCGCCTGATGGCGTCGTTTTTGCCGAAAGTGCGGACGATGTGAAGGCCGTGGTAAAGGTCTGCGCGCAATATAAGGTGCCGGTCATTCCTTTCGGAACGGGCTCTTCGCTGGAAGGGCAGGTGAATGCTCCGAACGGCGGAATCTGCATCGATTTCAGCCGGATGAATCGCATCATTGAGGTGAATGCCGAAGATCTTGACGTGACGGTGGAACCGGGCGTGACGCGCGAGGACCTGAATGTCTATCTGCGCGATACCGGCCTGTTTTTCCCCATCGATCCCGGCGCCAATGCCTCCATCGGCGGCATGGCCTCGACGCGGGCTTCCGGCACCAATGCCGTGCGTTACGGCACGATGAAGGACAATGTGCTGGCCGTTACCGCCGTTGTCGCCAATGGCGAGGAAATCCGCACCGCCCGCCGCGCCCGCAAGTCGTCCGCCGGTTACGACCTGACGCGGCTTTTCGTCGGCGCGGAGGGGACGCTGGGTGTCATTACCTCGGTAACGCTGCGGCTGCAGGGTATTCCCGAAAAGATCGCCGGCGGCGTCTGCACCTTCGACAGCATCAAGACGGCCTGCGACGCCGTCATCATGACGATCCAGATGGGGGTTCCGGTCGCCCGCATCGAATTGCTCGACGAGGTGCAGGTGCGGGCCTGCAACGCCTATTCCGGCCTGAACTACGCGGAGAAGCCAACGCTTTTCGTGGAATTCCATGGCACCGAGGAAACGGCGGCGCTGCAATCGCAGCAGTTCGCCGAGATCGCCGCCGAATGCGGCGGCGTCGATTTCCGCTGGACGGGCGATGCGGCCGAGCGCAACAAGCTGTGGAAGGCGCGGCATGACGCCTATTGGGCTTCCCGCGCGCTTGCGCCCCATCTCGACGGGCTTTCCACCGATGTCTGCGTGCCGATCTCGCGGCTGGCGGATTGCGTGGTGGAAACGCAGCAGGACATCGAGGAAAACGGCTTTCTGGCGCCGATCGTCGGTCATGCGGGCGATGGAAACTTCCACGTCCTTATTCTGTTCGACGGCAAGGATGCGGAAAGCGTTGCGAAAACCGAAGCCTTCGTCGCCCGCCTCAACCGCCGCGCCATCGCCATGGACGGCACCTGCACCGGCGAACACGGCATCGGCCAGGGCAAGATGAGTTTTCTCGCCGAAGAGGCGGGAAATGCACTGAATCTCATGCGTGCCATCAAAACGTCGCTCGATCCCGATAACATCTTCAATCCGGGCAAGTTGTTCCGTCTTGTCTGATCATTCTCATATTTGATTGGTACAAAAGGCTGCTTGCCGTTAAGGCAGAAAAGAATAGGTTTGCAGCGTTCGCGAAGGGAGATGCAGGTCAGTGCTCGGACGTATTCTGGTTTTTCTGGGCGGACTGCTGGCCGTGGTGCTGTTTTCGGCGCTGCTTATTCCCTATTTCGTCGACTGGACGGATTTCCGCCGCGATTTCGAGGATCAGGCAAGCCGTATTCTCGGCAAGAAGGTGGTGGTGCATGGCCGCGTCGAAGCCCGTATCCTGCCTTTCCCTTCGGTAACATTGCATGATGTGCGCGCCGGAACGGATGCGGATGGATCGCCGCTCATTCAGGTCGCCCGTTTTTCCATGGATGCCGAGCTTGCGCCGTTCCTCTCCGGCGAGGCGCGCATCTTCGACATGCGCATCGAGGAGCCCAAGGCCAAGATAAGGCTGCTGAAGGACGGCACGCTGGACTGGATGCGCGGCAGCCGCGCGGAAATTCCCGCCCGCACCGTGGTTCTGGAAAGCGTGCAGATCGAAGGCGGGCAGATCGAATTCATCGATGAGCAATCCGGCCGTAACCGTGTCGTGACCGGCCTCAATGCCGACATGTCCGCCAATTCGCTGGCCGGGCCATGGAAGGCTGAGGGACGCGCCGCCGTTGACGGGCATCCGGGCTCCTTCTCGCTCTCCAGCAGCGAGCCGGATTATGCCGCCGGCCGCATGGGGCTCAGGGTGCGGCTGGTGCCGGACGAACATCCGGTCGAGGTCGATCTCGATGGCGCGATTGCCGCAACGGCGGGAAAGCCGGCCTATAGCGGTTCTTTCTCCTTCAGCTTCCGCGAAGACGAAAAGCAGAAGCAGCAGGTCGGACAATCGCTGTTTTCCTCGCCGCGCACCCGCGGCAGCTTTGAACTCACCAATGAAAGCGTGCGTATCCCGAGCTACCGCATGGAGCTCGGCGGCAGCGAAAACCCCTATGTCGTGACCGGGGAAGCGACACTCGATACCGGCGCCAAGCCGGAATTCCTGCTGACGGCCGATGGCCAGCAGATCGATGTCGCCCGCTTTGCGCCGCCCGTTGTGCAGGCGGGCAAGACCTCGCGCCAGCCCACCGCCTCGGTGCGCCAGCGTATCGAGGCCTTTGCGGCCATGGTGGCCCGCATTCCGGTGCCGCCGGTGCCGGGCAAGGCCAGCATCAGCCTTCCGGCGCTCGTTTCCGATGATACGACCATTCGCGACATCAGGCTGGATGTGCGCCCGGAAGGCAGCGGCTGGCAGGTGGTGAATGCCGTGGCGACCCTGCCGGGCAGGACGCAACTCGAAGCCAAGGGGTCGTTGACGCTTCTCGGCGGCCCCGCCTTCAACGGCAATCTGCTTCTCGCCTCCAACCAGCCCTCGGGTCTGGCGAACTGGCTTTCCGGTTCCGTCGATCCGGCGATCCGCCAGCTCAATGCCGCCGGTTTTTCCGCCGATGTCTCGCTGACGACGCTCAACCAGCGTTTCGACAATCTGGAGCTTGCAGTCGGCGATGCGTCGCTGAAGGGTGAGCTGGAGCGGCGCTCCGACGGCAAGACCTCCAATCTTTCCATCGATCTTGCCGGTAATGAAATCGATCTCGATGCGCTGAAGGCGCTCGGCAGCCTGGCGCTTGGCGATCAGGTCGGAAGCTCGGTGCTCGACCATCGAATCACCGCGAAATTCAAGGCCGACCGCTTCAACATGGCCGGGGTGACCGCCAATCATGTCGAGACCGCCTTTACCATGGCGGGCGGGGTTCTCTCGCTTGAAAACATGACGGCCGGCGACATAGCCGGTGCGGAGGTGCGGGCGACGGGCCAGCTACAGGGCTCGCTGCTGAAATATGCGGGCAAGGGTACGGTGAACCTGCATGCGGCCGATATGCAGCCCTTCTTCACCATGTTGCAGCAGAAACTGCCGAACCATCCGTTCCTCAGCCGTCTGGCGGTAAGCGCGCCGTGGTATGCCAATTCCGACCTTGCCGTCGATGTTTCGGTCAATAGCGAAAATGGCGGAGCCAATCTTGCCGTTTCCGGCACGGTCAATGGCAGCCGCCTGTCGGCCATCGCCAAGATGCCGGATTTCCTTGCTATCACCGATGATACGGCCATGTCGCTGGAGGCGGTGCTGAAGAACCAGTCGACCGCCATCCTGTTCGGTCAGGCGGGGCTCGATCCGTTGCCCTTCGATGCGGATGGCGAGGGGCTTCTCTCCGTCAAGCTCAACGGCACTCTTGGTTCACCGGCCCAGACCGAACTGCGATTCTCGACGGAACGCACGCATTTTTCGATGAACGGTTCCTTTTCCGTTGCCGCCGCAAATTTCGGCGAAGGCAGCGCCGATATGGCGCTCGAAAGCGCTGATATCGAGCCTTATCTCATCATGAATGCCGTTGGTTTACCGCAGCTTGGCGGCGGTATGGCATTGAAGGCCAACGCCAAGGTGGCCGTCGACGGGCAGAAGATCACGCTTTCCTCAATCGGCGGGCAGGCGGGCGGCAATCCCTTTTCCGGCAATCTGGCGTTCCAGCGTGCCGCGCCCTATCCCGTCACCGGCGATCTTGCGGTCAGAACCGCCGATCTCGCCTGGCTGGGTGATGCGATCTACGGTCCGGTGATCGATCCGGAAACCGGCGCACTCAATGCCAAGCCTCTGGCCATGGCGGCGTTCCCGCAGTTGAAGGCCTCGCTTGCCTTGAAAGCGGAAAGCTTCGAAGCCGGCCCCTTCGGCACGATCACGGGCGTTTCGGCCAAGGTCACGCATGATGCGGGCAGTCTCTCGCTCGATGATGTTGCCGGCACCTTCATGGGCGGCAAGCTGACGGGACGGCTCGCCATGTCGACGGGCGAGGGGGCGGGCATTTTCCGCACCAAGATCGCGGTGAGCGATGCCAATCCCGAGCCGATCCTGTGGGCCAATGCCAACGGTCCCGTCGCGGCAGGCCGGGTGGCCATCGACCTGACGGCGGAATCGACCGCCAAAAGTGTCGGTGAAATGCTGAAATCGGCGGGCGGTTCGGGTGAAATCCGTGCCAGCGGGCTGGTGTTGAAGGGGCTGAACCCCGGGGCCCTGCCGCCGATCCTGCAGGCGGCCGATGGCTTGCAGCAGCCGATTGACGCGCCCAAGGTGCGGCCGCTGGTGGACCAGAGCCTGTGGCAGGGTGAAATCGGGCTTGGCGATGTCGCCCTGCCATTCTCGCTGAATGGTGGCGCGCTTCATTTCCAGAATCTGCGGGCGGGGATCGACCCGGTGACGCTGGCCGCCGATGCGACGGTCGATCTCGCGGCGTCGACCGTGAATGGCGATCTCGATCTTCTATTCAATCCCGGCACCGAAACGGTCGCGGGCGCCGAGCCGTCGGTGCGTCTGAACTATAATGGCCCGCTTGCCGCTCCGGCTTTGACAACAGATGTTTCGGCGCTGAGCAACTACCTGTCGCTGCGCGCCTTCGAAAAGGAGCGCCGCCGGGTGGAAGCCATGCAGGCCAGCGTTCTTGAAAAGCAGCGACTGCGCCGCGAAGTGGCGCTTTATCGCTCCCAGGCGGCCGAGCGACAGGCGGAGAAGGAACGGGCGGAGGCGGAAGCCAGGGCCAAGGCTGAGGAAGAGGCCCGTCTGAAGGCCCAGGCCGAAGAACGTCTTCGCCAGGAAAAGGAGCAGCAGGAACGGCTGCAACAACAGCAAGAGCAGGAGCAGCAGCCGGTACCCGAGCGGCAGTCCGCGCCGGTTCTGGTGGTGCCCCCGACGGAAAATGCCATTCGGCAGCTGGCGCCGGAAAATGCTCCTGCCACGCCGTAAGCTTGCGGTCAGGCAGGAGCCGATCGCTCTTCAGTTTTGCAGAATGTGGGGTTGTTCCCTGAAATGGCATCGTCCTCGGGCTCTATCCGGGACGATAACGGCCGTATTCATTCGCCTCAGGAACGGTAGAAACCTCGGATCGCCAGACTGTGAGTGCGGGGAATGAAGGGCTCGGAAAACAATCTTTGAAAGCAAGGCTACGCAATACGGAAATGCCTTGTAACGCAAACTAGGCTGCCAATGTTTAATGAATGCTTTCACGCCGTTACGAGTTTTAGGCGGAAATTCTTATAGTCGAGGATGATAATATTCGGATTAGCTATCGCAGTCTGTACCGAGAAGGTCAGTGGCTTTTCAGCCAGTTCAATACGTAAACCCGCAGGGACGAGGAGAGGTTGCTGTCGGCGGAGCGGTTGTCGTCTATTTCGGCAAGCAGGGCCGCGAAACTGATCTTGCGCCTCTCCGCGATGATTTTCAGCTCGTCCCAGAAGGCATCCTCGAGTGAAATGCTGGTGCGGTGGCCGTGCAGGGTCGCGGAGTGCTTGCGGATCATCAGATCGGTCTCCGGTGGGTCCGGTTAGAGGTCTGAATCATGTCTCCCCGGCAAGTCCCTGTTTTGTGATTCTTTTCCGGCAGTCGCGAAATCCGCAGCGGCCCGTCAGTCTTTCCCGTCCGCGTCTTCGCCCTTTTCGAGCCGCCCCTGATCGAGCGCCTTTTCGGCTTTTTGGTTCAGGGCCGAGGTGAGGTTTTTTTCCGTCTTGGTGCGGCCGTAAGACAGGCGGTTCTGCTCCGCCTGTTTTTCTTTTTCGTTACGGGCTTTCTGTTTCCGAAACTGACGCAGATTGACGATATCGGCCGCCATGGGGATATGTCTCCTCGGGTTTCGCAGGCTTAGGGTAGAGGCCGTTATTGCTTCTTGCGGAACGCATCCAGCGAAACGACGGAGCCTTCCTTCTTTTCCTCGCCGGATTTGGGCGTCTCGGCAGCGGAAGCAGGCTTCGCCTCATGGGAAACGGGGTAAGCGGTGATCTCCGCGTCCTCCATCTCTTCTTCTTCAGCCAGAGGCACGTCGAATTCGAGTTCGAAATTGACGGAAGGATCGTAGAAACCTCTGATGGCGTTATAGGGAATGACCAGCTTTTCCGGCGTATCGGAGAAGGAGAGGCCAATTTCGAAGCCGGTTTCCGTTACTTTCAGGTCCCAGAACTGGTGCTGGATGACGATGGTCATCTGTTCGGCATATTTCGCCTTGAGGTGCTGGGAAATCCGCACGCCCGGCGCGCCGGTCAGGAAGGTGATGAAAAAGTGGTGGTCGCCGGGCAGGCGGCCGGTTGCGGCCACTTCGCCCAAAACCTTACGAATAACGCCGCGAAGGGCATCCTGTGCGAGAATGTCGTAACGGATATGATCCTGCCCCATGCGGTCCTGTCTTTCCCTTATTCGAACGTCTTTTAATACACGGCGCAGGCTGCGCGCCAAGGACGCTGTAACACTTTGAATCTTCGCGTAATCCTTGAGCCGGATCATTTCGGATCCTGACGCTCACGCGTTGGCCAAGTATACGCAATGTCCCGAACGGCAGCAACGGAAAAGCCGATACCGTCCGCAAGTCAGCTATCATATAATCAATTCAGGCAAAATGGAGAAGGTGGAGGTTTCTGTTGCCAGGTACCTCCGAACCCCGCCTCAAGGGGCTAACCTAGAGGACTTGGAGCGGAATTCCCGCACCGCCATTAGGCAGCGAGAGCATATTCCTTAGCGTTGTTGTCGTTTGCAACTACACTTGTGACCCGATAACGGCGGTATCATGCCGAGCACAGCTTAAGTCTTTCAATGCCAGTCGATCCCATTTCGCCCCCATCAACAGCAGCCCGGCCTGGCTGTTCTTGGTGGAGGCGGCGGCTTCGAAGCCGCGTCCTGTACATCTATTGCACAAAAGGTTTAGCACCGTAGCCTCCTTGCGAAGGCAATTATCAGGTAGTGCATTTTCATATCGAATTCAATGGGTCCCGAGCAATCAGGAGATCGGCGGTGACGCCGCCGATGCTTTGCCGGGTGTCTTTGAACGGGCTGAAGGGCCGTCAGTGCGCATTGCGCATGTCTTTCAGAGTCTTTTTCCTGTTTCCCGGTCGAATATATGCGCCCTGCGCGGATCTATGCGGAAATGCATTGTCCGCCCCGGAATCACCTCGATGCGTTCGCGGATGAGCGCATCTATGGGCGCGCCTCCCGCCCGGCCGAAGACCAGCGTTTCCGAACCGGTCGGCTCGACCACGGACACCTCCACCGGCACGCCGTCGTTACCGACGGCAATGTGCTCGGGACGGATTCCATAGGTGACGGCCCGGCCGTCTTCCACGTCGGTGTTTTCGAGCGGGAGCACTACGCCACCCTCCGTCACAACTATTCTTTTGCCGTCCCGGGTGGCGACCTTTCCCTGCAGGAAGTTCATGGACGGGCTGCCGATGAAACCGGCTACGAAAATATTGGCGGGGAAATCATAGAGGTCGAGCGGCCTGCCGATCTGCTCGACACGCCCGTCGCGCATCACGACGATCTTGTTGGCCATCGTCATGGCTTCGACCTGGTCATGCGTGACATAGATGGTCGTGGTCTTCAGGCGCTGATGCAATTCCTTGATTTCCACGCGCATCGTGACACGAAGCTTCGCATCCAGATTGGACAGGGGTTCGTCGAAGAGGAACACCTGCGGATCGCGAACGATTGCGCGGCCCATGGCCACACGCTGTCTCTGCCCGCCCGACAATTGCTTGGGATAACGGTCGAGATAGCGGGTCAGGTCGAGGATTTCAGCGGCTTTCCGGACTTTTTCCTCGATTTCCGCCTTGGGGCGCTTCGCCATTTTCAGGGGGAAGCCCATGTTTTCCGAGACGGTCTTGTGCGGGTAGAGCGCGTAGGACTGAAAGACCATTGCGATATCGCGGTCTTTCGGGGGAGCGTTGGTGACGACACGACCGCCGATGCGGATGTCGCCGCCGGTCACGGTTTCGAGCCCGGCGATCATTCGAAGCAGGGTGGATTTTCCGCAGCCGGACGGGCCGACGAGCACGACGAATTCGCCGTCCTCGATGTCGACGCTGACCCCGTGCATGACCTGAAGCGCACCATATTTCTTGGTGACCTCGCTAACCTGTACGTTTGCCAAAGTCGTTCCTCCCCTAAACCCGTGCGGCTTGCTTGTTGTTGTGATTGATCGAGTGCATCGTTTCATCCCTTCCGGATGATGAAGGCGCCGAGCGCGACGGAGATCGCGACCGCGATCCAGATCGACAGGCCCATCGGCTCGAGAAAGCGCATCCAGAGGAGCGACAGGGCGACCCAGATCACCACCGAGATGAACAGGCGGTCGAACCAGTTCGTCTCTATGGGCAGGAAGCCGGGCTGTTTTTCGTTGTTCTGAGGTTGCGAAGCCATGGCCTTATCCTTTCACTGCGCCGAAGGTCAGGCCGGCGACGATGTGACGCTGCACCACCGAAAAGACGATGAGCGCCGGAACCAGCGTCAGCATCGAGATTGCGGCCATGATGCCCCAGGCGGTTCCTGTGGTGGTGACATATTCCGACAGGCCCGTGGTGAGTGTCCGGGCGTTGAAGTTGGTGAGTGTGGCGGCAAGCAGATATTCGTTCCAGGCGAATACCCAGGTCAGGATCAGCGTGACGGCGAGACCCGGCCGGGCAAGCGGAAAAACGATGTCGTAGAGCACCGTCCATGGGCTTGCGCCATCGACATAGGCTGCCTCGTCCAGCTCCCGGGGAATGCTCTCGATCGTCGGGCGCAGGGTCCAGATGGCGAATGGCAGGTTGAAGGAACAATAGACAAGGATCATGCCGATCTTCGTATCCGCCAGCGAAAAGTCGCCGATCTTGTAGACCTGGGTCAACAGCAGAAACATCGGCAGGAGGAAGACCGCCGGCGGCGCCATGCGGTTGGTGATCGTCCAGAAAAAGATGCTTTCCTTGCCCGCCAGATCGAAGCGGGTGAGCGCATAACAGGCGAGGAAGCCGAGCGTCGTGACCAGCAGAGCGTTGCCCGACGAGATGATCAGCGAATTCCACATATATCGCCGCAGGGTCTCGTTGGTCAGGACGTCCTGATAGTTCTTCCAGAAGAAGTCCGTCAGGATGACGTCGGGTGTCGAGAAGAGGTCGAAAGGCTGCTTTACCGAAATGACGAACAGCCAGTAGATCGGGAAAAGCGTGGCGAGGCTGAGCAATGTCCACAGGATGATTGAAAGCCAGGGGTTCTGTTTTCTCATCGGTTCAGCTCCTCTTCACGCGGGGCGCAATCAGGCCGACATAAAGCAGCCAGCAGACAACGATGGTCAGGTAGAGGACAACGACCGAAATCGCCGAACCATAGCCGTAATTCGTCTTCGGGAAGACCTCGCGGAAGATATGGACGCCGATATAGCGGGTCGAGGATCCCGGGCCTCCGCCGGTCAGCATCAGCACTTCGTCGACGGTGCGCAGTGCGTCCATCAGCCGGATGAAGACCGTGGCCATCAGGGCAGGGCGGATCAGCGGAAGGGTGATGTGCCAGAATATCTGGCGCTTGCCTGCGCCGTCGATCTGCGCCTGCTCAAAGGGATCGGATGGCAGGGAGACCAGGGCCGCAATGAGCGACAGCGTCACCAGTGGGGTCCAGTGCCAGACATCCATGATGACCGTGACGGTGAAGGCGGCGACTGCGCTCTGGCCGATATTGAGATCGTAGCCGAACCAGCTTCTAAGCAGATGGGGGATGATGCCGATCGATGGCGTCGTCATCAGCTTCCACACCGATCCGACGATGATCGGCGCCATGATCAGGGGCAGCGTATGAATGGTACGGAAGAAGGCCTTGCCGGGGAAATCCTTCATCAGCGCCTGTGCCAGCACATATCCGAGGATCAGCTCGGTGACGACGGCGAAGAAGACGAAGGCGACGGTAATTCCCAGCGATGCAAGGAACAGCGGATCGAAAACAAGGGTGCGATAATTCGAGGCCCAGTTGAAAATCATCGTGGGATTGGCGGCAAAGGGGTTCCACTGGTGGAACGAGACCCAGACGACGTAGATGAAGGGGAATATGCCGAAGAGCCCAAGGACTATGAGCGTTGGGGACAGCAACAGCCATCCGAGCTTTTGTGAATGCATGGCCTCATCCTCTTGGCAACCCTCGGGCGCCCTGTGAGCCGAAAAAGGGCGGGTCGCCGGGGTAGGGCGGCCCGCCAAGTTGGGGAGGATGTTTTATTTGCGATAGCCGAGGGATTTCAGCTCTTCCTCGGCCTTGGCGGCCATCTGGTCGAGCCCTGCATCCGGGGCAATCTTGCCGGTCAGGATGTCGTAGAAGATCGGCGCGGTCGCCTCACGCACCTGGGCGTGGAACGGATAGGGCGGTGCGCCGGCGAACAGTTTGCCCTGTTCCTTCAGCATCGTGTAGAAGCCGCCGAGCTTGGTATCCATCTCCTTCACCTTCGGATCATCGAAGGTTGCGGTGTTGGTGATGCGCGGCGCGGCGACGGCCCAATCGGGCTGCACGTCGTTCTGGCCGATATATTGCAGGAAGAGCAGGGCGGCTTCCTTGTTCTTGGAGGTGATTGGCAGGCCGAAGGCGCCGCCGTCATAATAGCCGATGTAGCCCTTGCCGGATTTGGCGTCGTCGAGAACGCCCGGTTCCAGCGGCGGAAGGGCGAAGCCGACCTTGCCGACGACCCTTGACTGCGCCGGATCGCTCTGGATCCACGCGGCATTCTCACCATAGATCAGGCCCTGGGCGACGCGGCCGGCTGCGAATGTCGTCGCGGTTTCCGTCCATGTGGACTGTGTCGATTCCGGCGGGGCGATATCGCGCAGGTGCAGCCAGTATTTCAGCGCGGCCTTCGACTTGTCGCTGTTCATCATGCCGCCATTCTTGATGTCCGCGGCGTAGTTGTTCTTGGCGTCGATGCCCCAATTATAGACGCCGAAGGTCGGCGCGACGGATTCGAAGAACTCGTACCAGGATGCCGGATGGCCGGTATGGGCCTGTGCGGTCGTGCCCCAGAGCTGCTCGCCATTATCCTTTCCCCACTTGGTGAAGAATTCGGCGATCTGCGTGTAGTCCTCATGGGTGGTCGCCGGTTTCAGATCCTTGCCGGTTTCCTTCTTGAACGCTTCCTTGATCTTCGGGTCTTCGAACAGGTCCTTGCGATAGAGGTAGGTCTTCAGGAAGGCTTCCATGGGAATGCCGTAGAGGTCGCCGTTCGAGCCTTTGAAATAATCGGCGAAGCTGGTGAAGTTCTTGTCGTCGTAGGTCGGCGCCTTCAGGTCCGGCTGGTCCTTCAATGTCTTGGTGATGTCGACGAGGAAGTCGCGGGCGAGATACGAATAGATGATGTCCTGCTCGATATAGACCATGTCATAGATGCCCGTCTTGGCTTCCATGTCCTTGATGGCCTTGTCGTACATCTGGTCCCATGAGGTCGTTTCGATCTCGACCTTGATGCCCGTTTTCTTCTCGAAATCAGGCGCAAGCACGTTCCGGATATAGTTGGATGGGGGCGTGGATTCGGTCACGCCGTGAAGGGTCACGCCCTTAAATTTGGCGCCTGCGTCCGACCAGAAATCAGCCCATGCCGGCGATGCGGCGGTCGCGAGACTAACCGTCAGCGCAAGCGCGCTGGCCTTCAATGCGTACCTCATGTCAATCCTCCCAGATAGCAGCGAGATCATTCGCTGGTCCATTTTGTAAACGAAAAGAACAGTTCCCGCAATATTTGTTGTTTAAACCTGCAAATATGAAATCTATCTATTTGATTTCCCCGGAAACTTATTTTGTCGGCTTGCTTTGTTGTGTGTGAATGTTCCTTGTTTTGCCATTAAATGCTGCACTGCAAGGTTTTTTCCTGCGCCGCCAAAATTCAAGGTGATCAAATTTATTTGTTGCTTTGCCATACTAAATGACTTAGCAATTGCCCAACCGAAAGCATTCAGTGGAGGGAAACGGTTATGCGGCGATTGGGTATCCACTCATTTGTATGGACGGGCGGCCAAACTCAGGAGGGTCTCGAAATGGCCCTCAACAAGACTGCGAAGCATGGCTACCGCACCATCGAATTTGCCTATCTGCGTCCGGAGAAGTTCAACCTCGACCGTCTGGCAAAGCTTGCCCAGTCACTGGATGTCGAGATCGGTGTGACGATGGGGCTGGGATTTCAAAACGACGTTTCCAGCGAGGATGGTGAGGTCGTGAAGGCGGGTAAGCGGACGCTGTCCGACGCCGTGCACGCCGTCCGGGATATCGGCGGAAACAAGCTTGGCGGCATCCTGTACTCCGCACATGCCAAATACGGCCGGCAGCCGACGGCCAGGGGCTGGGACAACAGCGTCGCGGCGATTGCGGAGACTGCGGATATCGCCAAAGAGGCCAATGTCGATCTGGTCCTTGAGGTCGTCAACCGTTTCGAGACCAACCTTCTCAACACCACCGCGCAGGGTCTGAAATTCATTTCCGAAACCGGTTCCGACCATGTCCGGCTGCACCTCGATACGTTTCATATGAATATCGAGGAAGCCAACCCGGCGGCGGCAATTCGCCTTGCTGGCGACAAGATCGGTTATTTCCACATCGGCGAAAGCAATCGCGGTTATCTGGGTGACGGGACGATCAATTTCGACCTGATCTTCGATGCGCTGCTCGACATCGATTATAAGCGTGACGTCGTATTCGAGAGCTTTTCCACGGCTGTCGTGGATGAGGGGCTTTCGCTTGCCTGCGCTATCTGGCGCGACACCTGGACCGATAACGATCCGCTTGCGGCGCATGCAAAGGCCTATATCGAACTGAAATATGAAGAGGCCAAGCGTCGTCGCGCGACGAATGCGCGGCCTTAAATATCCTTCTGGTGGCCTGCTTCAATTGTGTAAGGGTTGGTGCAGGTTGATTTGAAGGGAAATGATCATGAACGACACCGCCTCCACCGGAAGTTCGCCACGCAGGATTCGTCAGAACAATATCGTTGCCGCCCTGCAGACGATCTACGCTCATCGCCGGATGAGCCGCGCCGATCTGGCGCGGAAGCTCGGGATGAACCGCTCGTCTTCGGGCGAGATCGTTGCGGAGCTGACGGAGGGCGGGTTCGTCCAGGAATCCGAGGAGAGCAGCAAGCCGCGTTCGGACCATGCCCGGCTGGGCCGGCCGGGGATCATGCTTGAACTCGTGCCTGACGCGGCCTTCTTCGTCGGCATCGAGATTGGCGTGGAGCATATTTCGGCCGCCGTGGTGGATCTCTGCGCCGATGTGCGTGTCTGCCGGAAAATGGCCTTCGACACGCCGGCTTCAACGGTCGAGCAGGCGGTGGCGGAAGCTGTGGAGCTTATCGTCGGGGCAATGTCGAAGGACATGATCCGGCGCTGCAAAGGGCTCGGGATTTCGACCCCGGCCCATATTCGTCCGGATGGAAGCGTCAGTCTGGCGCCGATCATTGGGTGGCGGGATGTGCCGCTGAAGGAGATCGGTCGTGCAGCCTTCCCGGCCAGGGTGCCGATCCTGATCGAAAACGATGCGAATGCATTCGCGATCGGGGACAGCTACCGAAACGGATCGGCCGGCGTGACCCTGTTCCTGACGATGGAAACGGGTGTCGGCGGCGGCATCATGATCGATGGGAAGCTGTTCCGTGGCGGGCATGGGCTGGCGGGCGAAATCGGCCATACGCTGGTGCCGGGCAGCGGCGGGCAGAAATTCGAGCAGCTTATCGGCCGTGAGGTGCTCATCAGGCAATACAGGGAGGCGACCGGTAAAAAGAGCGCGGAAATCCAGGATTTTCTTTCGGATGTCCGTGACCGTGTGCCGGATGCCGTGAACATCGCGGAGACGTGGTCGAAACATCTCGCCTACGCACTTCTGCAGGCCTGCCGCCTCATCGATCCGCACAGGATCGTCCTTGGCGGGTCGGTCGCATCGCTTTACCCGATGGTGTCCGCGCGCGTCGCGGTTCACATGGCGGAAGGGCAGAATATTCCATTTCCGACCCCCGAGATCGTCGTCGATGACGATGCGGAGTTCGGGTCGGCATTCGGTGCGGCCTGCATGCTGCACCAGCGCTTCCTGTCCCTTGAGAACGAGGAGTTCGGAAGCGAGGACGGCGCATTGCCACGACTGGCAGTGACATAGACAAACCAATATCGAAAGCAGGATTGCGATGGCTTCAGTAATTGCTCCGGACCGACTTGGTCCCACCGTCTGCGTTGGCGAGATACTTGTCGAGATCGTCGCAACCACTGTCGGCGATGGATTTACCGAAGCACAGCCGCTCGTAGGGCCCTATCCCAGCGGCGCGCCCGCAATCTTCATCTCGCAATGCGGGCGGCTCGGCGGTTCGTCCGCCATGGTCGGCGGTGTCGGCGACGATGATTTCGGCCGTGTCAACACGGACAGGCTCAAACGGGACGGCGTGGACGTCTCGACGATTTCGATCGACAGCGACTATCCGACCGGAAGCGCCTTCGTCCGCTACCGCAAGGATGGGTCACGGGACTTTGTCTATAACATCGCCACATCCGCTGCCGCGCGCTTCGGATGGTCCGGGACGGTCAAAAGCCTGATCGAGCGGACCGGGCATCTGCATGTCATGGGCTCAGCCCTCTCGGTTCCGAGCGCGCGGGAGGTCATCGACCGGGCAGTGGATATCGTCAAGGGCCGGGGCGGAACCCTTTCCGTCGATCCGAATATCCGCAAGGAGCTGAAACTGGACGAGGCGACCGAGCAGCGTTTTGCGCGGCTGGTCGCCGCCGCCGATCTCCTGCTTCCCTCCGGCGAGGAACTTGAAAGAGCCGCGGGCGTGGAGGGCGAGACAAACGCTATCGGCCGCCTGTTCGAGATCGGCGTGAAGGAAATCGTCCTCAAGCGCGGGGCTGAAGGGGCGACCTATTTCGGCCGGGATGGCGAGCGCATCGATGCGCCGGCCTTCCTTGTCGAGGAAGTCGATCCGACGGGGGCGGGCGACTGCTTCGGCGGGGCCTATCTGACCTGCCGCCGTCTGGGAATGCCGCCCGAGCAGGCGCTCACCTATGCTTCGGCAGCCGGCGCCCGCAATGTCGCCGTTCGCGGTCCCATGGAAGGAGCGGGGACCCGGCAGGAACTCGACGCGTTCATCTCCTCGACGGAAAGGCGCGTGTGATGCAGGTCGATCTCAGACAGCTCGCTTCGCTTCGCCGGCAGGGACGTCCGACGGGAGTGACCTCCGCATGTTCCGCGCATCCGATTGTCATTCGCGCCGCCCTTCGCCATGGCAGGCAGCATGAAAGCACCGTGCTCATCGAGGCGACCTGCAATCAGGTCAATCACCTCGGCGGCTACACCGGGATGACGCCTGACGATTTTGCGGCGCTCGTTCGCGAGATCGCCGCCGAGGAAGGCTGCCCCGAGAAACTGATCGTACTCGGTGGCGATCACCTCGGTCCCAATCCCTGGCGGGACCGGCCGGCGGAGGAAGCCATGGCGCAGGCGGAAAAAATGGTTGCCGCCTATATCGAGGCGGGGTTCCGGAAAATCCATCTGGATGCTTCGATGGGTTGCAAGGGCGAACCCGTCGCGCTCGACGATGAAACGACCGCGCAACGCGCGGCGCGTCTTGCCACTGTCGCCGAGACCTGCGCCGAGAGGGCCGGGGGTGAAATGCCCGTTTACATCATCGGAACGGAAGTGCCGCCTCCGGGCGGGGCCGATCACGCCCTCGATACCATAGAGCCGACATCGGCCGCCGCGGCCTTGAAGACGATCGATGTGCACCGACGCGTCTTTTCGGATCTGGGACTCGACAAAGCTTTCGGGCGGGCGATCGGTCTCGTGGTTCAGCCCGGCGTCGAATTCGGCAATCACAATGTCATCCACTATGACCACAGCAAGATCGACGCGCTGAAATCCGTGCTCGCTGACGAGCCGCAATTCGTGTTCGAAGCCCATTCGACCGACTATCAGGGCACCGGTCCGCTAACCGCACTGGTGGCGGATGGTTTTCCGATCCTGAAGGTTGGACCCGAACTGACTTTCGTGCTTCGCGAGGCGCTTTATGCGCTGGATGCCATCGCATCGGACCTTCTGCCGGATTATGGCGACCGACCGCTCTATGCCACCATGGAAGCCCTGATGCTGAGCCAGCCCGAAAACTGGAGCCGCCATTATCACAATGGCGAGCGGTGGCTTCGTCATTATTCGCTGTCCGACCGCATCCGTTATTACTGGGCGGCGCCCGAGGCCCAGCTTGCCGTCGATCGTCTCTGCGATGCGCTGCGCGGCCAGTCCGTTCCGCTTCCGCTGTTCTGGCAGCATATGCCGTCGGCCCAGGAATTCGCGGGATCGCCGCTCGACCCGGAGGGCGTCCTGATCTGGAGGGTCATGCGCAGCATTGCGGATTACCACGCGGCATGTGGGGTTGGAAAAAGCCACTAGAGTATTTCCAGGAAAAGTGGAGCCCGGTTTTCCGTCCGGAAATACGACAAGGCTCCGGGCAATAAAGGGAGGAGGAGCGCATGAACGAATTGAACGGTAAGATCGCGGCCGTAACGGGCGCCGCATCGGGAATAGGGCTTGCCTCAACCGAGGCGATGATCGCCGCCGGGGCGACGGTCGTGCTCGTCGATCGCGATGAGCGGGCGCTGCACGCGGTCTGCTCGCGTCTCGGGGACCGCGCAATCCCGCTGACGGCCGATCTTCTCGATGCCGGGCAATGCGCCTCGCTACTCGATGGCCTTTTGTCGAAGGTCGGGCATCTCGACATTTTTCATGCCAATGCCGGAACCTATATCGGCGGCGATCTTGTCGATGCCGATCTCGACGGTATCGACCGGATGCTCAATCTCAATATCAATGTCGTCATCAAGAATGTCCGCACCGTCGCGCCGCACATGGTTGGGCGCGGGACCGGCGATATCGTCGTGACGAGTTCGGTGGCGGGGCATTCGGCGGTGCCGTGGGAGCCGGTCTATTCCTCTTCCAAATGGGCCATGCACTGCTTCGTTCAGACGATGCGTCGCCAGCTCCTGAAAAACGGAATCCGCGTCGGCTCTGTCTCGCCGGGGCCGGTTATCAGCGCCCTGCTTGCCGACTGGCCGGAGGAGAATTTGCGCAAGGCCAAGGAGGTCGGCGCACTCATCGAACCGAAGGAAGTCGCCGACGCGATCATCTTCATGCTGACGCGTCCGAGGAACGTGACGATCCGCGACGTCGTCATTCTTCCCAGCGCTTTCGACATCTAAGGAGAGGCCCATGTCCTATCAGAAGAAATTCCGTCTGGACGGCGAGCGCGCCGTCGTTACCGGGGGCGGGCGCGCCATCGGGCTGTGCTGCACGGAAGCCCTGGCGGAAGCGGGGGCCTCCGTCATCGTCATCGAGCGCAGCGAGGCAGACGCGCGGGAGGCCATCGCCCTTCGGGCGAAAGGATATGAGATCGACATCCGGCTTGGCGATGTCACCGATTCCGCCCGCATGGAGACCATAGCATCCGAACTTGTCGATATGGGCCGGGCGGCGACGATCCTCGTCAACAATGCAGGAATTGGCCAGAACGGTATCCCTGCGGAAGATGTGACGGATGCCGACTGGCTTCGGATGATGAATGTCAATGTCAACGGCGTCTTCTGGTGCTCGCGCGCATTCGGGCGGCATATGATAGCGGCGAAGCAGGGGGCCATCGTCAATCTCGGTTCGATGTCGGGTAATATCTGCAACCGGCCCCAGCCGCAGACGGCCTATAATGTCTCCAAGGCGGCGGTCCATCATCTCACGCGCTCGCTGGCTGCCGAATGGGCGCATCACGGTGTAAGGGTGAACGCGGTCGCGCCGACCTATATCGAGACGCCCATGGTCGCCGCGGTGGAAGCCAATAAAGCGCGTATCCCTATCTGGCTGGCGGATACGCCGATGGGGCGAATGGGCAACCCGGAGGAGGTGGCGAGCGCCGTGCTTTTTCTTGCATCCGGTGCGGCAAGCCTGATGACGGGCGCAATCGTCAATGTGGATGCCGGTTTTACCTGCTGGTGATGCGGCCGGGTCTCTAGGGGTTCCGGGCACTTAAGCTGAAGCGGAAGGGCTGGAGGCATCCTCCGCACCCGACCTTGAACATGAATGTCACGCCGAAATCGCCGGGAGGCCGGTTCGGCGAAGGCGAAACCGTGGGAGGATTTCAATGGAAACGACCGGGTTGGAGCACGTTCAGGAACGTGCCGCAGGACCGTTGCTTCTTGAGGCATCGGGCGTTGCGAAGCGTTTCAACAAAGTGGCTGCACTCCTCGATGGCAGGATTGCCCTTCGCCCGGGCAGTGTCAATGCGTTATGCGGCGGCAACGGCGCAGGCAAGTCGACCTTTCTCGGAATATTGATGGGGTTGCTCCGCCGCGATGCGGGGTCCGTAACCATCAGGGGCGCCGAGGTCGATTTCTCCTCTCCAGCCGAAGCTTTGGACAGCGGCGTGGCGATCATCACGCAGGAGCTGAGCCCGTTCCTCGACATGACGGTCGCCGAAAATCTCTACCTCGGCCGCGAGCAGCGCAGGGGGCGGTTCTTCGTGGATGACCGGCGGATGATCGCCGATGCGGAGGATATTCTCGGCCGCCTGAAATTCGATATTCCCGCCCGCGCCCGGTTGCGCGACCTTTCCGTCGCCCAGTCGCAACTCGTCGAGATCACCAAGGCGATCAGCCGGCGCAGCGAAATCCTGATCATGGACGAACCGACCTCCGCCATTGGCGAGCGTGAAACGCAGATGCTTTTCGACGCCATCCGCAGGCTGACGGCTGATGGTGTCGGCATCATCTACGTATCGCATCGCCTTACCGAGATTTTTGAGATCGCCGACGACTACACCGTTTTCCGCGATGGCCGTTTCGTCGGCGGGGGCAGCATTGACGAGATCGACCGCAAGGGGCTTATCCGGTCGATTGTTGGGCGCGATCTCCTTGATCACAGGCGCGAAGTAAAATCATTCGAGGCGGCAAAACCGCTTCTGGAAGCGAGGGGCTTTTCCTCCGCCGGCAAGTTCAGCGACATCAATGTGACCCTTCACGCGGGCGAAATTGTCGGTCTTTATGGTCTCCTCGGTTCCGGCCGCAGCGAGTTCGTCAACGCGCTCTACGGCACCGAGCCACGGGATGCGGGCGAGATTTTCATCGACGGCAGGCCCGCCGATCTGAAGACGCCTGCCCACTCGATCCGGGCCGGTATTTCGCTGGTCACCGAAGACCGGAAGCAGACGGGCTTGTCGCTGACGGCTTCGGTCGCCCACAATATCACCGTCGCGAACCTGCCCCATTATGCGCGACGCGGTTTCATGGATGGCGCGCAGGAGGCGAAAAGCGTCCGCGAGCATATGAAACGCTTTTCGATCAAGGCCGCATCGCCGGATATTCCCGTCCAGTCCTTAAGCGGCGGCAACCAGCAGAAGGTCGTTCTCGCCCGCTGCATCGACACCAATCCCCGGGTGTTGATCTGCGATGAGCCGACGCGCGGCGTCGATGAAGGGGCCAAGCGGGAGATTTACGCCTTCCTCGAAAACTTCGTGAAGGCCGGCAATGCCGTGCTGATGATCTCCTCGGAGATTCCCGAAATCCTTGGCAATGCCGACCGGATCGTCGTGTTCCAGCGCGGCCGCGTTGCCGGCGAGGTGTCCGGACCGGACGCCACCCAAGAAACCCTAGTCCATCTGGCCTCGTAAGGAAGGCGCCGGATCATGGAGGAGAAACCAGTGAATTCCGCAACTCTCGTCAAGCGCGAAACGAACTACGGTTCGCTCATCGCCCGCTACGGCATCGTCATTTCGTTCGTTCTGCTGTTCGTCATCCTGTCGGTGGCATCCCAGAATTTCCTTTCCGCCAACAACCTCCTCAATGTTCTGCGGCAGGTCTCGATCAATGGCGTCCTCGCCGTCGGCATGACCTTCGTCATCCTGACCGCCGGCATCGATCTGTCCATCGGATCGATCCTGGCGCTTGCCGGTGCGGTGGCGGCGAGCCTGGTGACGGGCGCGGATGCGATGAACCCGCTGTTCGGGGTTGCGGCAGGTCTGGGCGTTGGCGCTCTCTGCGGTGTGGTCAACGGCACCGTCATTGCCCATTTCAGGGTTCCGGCCTTCGTTACGACACTCGGTATGCTGAGTGTCGCACGCGGGGCGACGCTGCTTTACAGCGGCGGCCGGCCGATCCCCAACCTCAGTGCGGAATTCCGCTGGCTGGGTCAGGGGCTGGTGTTCGGAATACCGGTTCCTGTCATCATCTTTGCCATCGTCTTTGCCATCTCGGCCGTGGTGCTTCGCTATTCCGTTTATGGACGTCGCGTTTACGCCGTCGGCGGCAATCCGCGCAGCGCAAAGACCAGCGGCATCAACACCTCGGGCATCACCTTTTCCGTCTATGTCATCATGGGGGCTCTCGCCGGGCTTGCTGGCGTCATGCTCACCGCGCGCACCACCTCCGCGCTGCCGCAGGCCGGCATCGGCTATGAGCTCGACGCCATTGCGGCCGTGGTCATCGGCGGCACAAGTCTCACCGGCGGTGTCGGCCGTATCGGTTACACGCTCGTGGGTGTCCTGATCATCGGCATGATCAGCAATGGTCTCGATCTGATGGGGGTGTCTTCGTATTACCAGCAGATCATCAAGGGTTCGATCATCGTCCTTGCGGTGCTGATCGACCGCTCCAGATCCCGGGGCGAATAGCAAACTCAGTTTGAAGGTGCAGCAGGTGCTGCGCCAATAAGTGGAGGAATCCAGAATGACCATGACCAGACGTGCCCTTCTGGGCGCGACGACCTTTCTTTGCCTGATGGGCGGCGCTCTGACCGGCGCACCCGCCTATGCGAAGACCCTCAAGATCGCCGCCATCGTGCAGAGCCTCAACACGGAATACAACGTTTTATGGGCCGATGCCGCCAAGGCGCATCCGGCTCTTGCTGACGGAACGGCTGCCCTGACCGTGCTCGACGGCCGCCAGGACGTGCTTACCCAGTCGAACCTGTTCGACACGGCAATCACTGAAAAATACGATGCGATCATCTTCATTCCCGTCGATATCGACGCCGGCAACGATCCCATCGAGCGGGCCAGGGCGGCCGGCATTCCGGTCTTCGGTTCCAACACCGTTGTGTCCAAGACCGATCTCTATGATGCCTATATCAATTCGAACGACGTTGAAGCCGGTGAGATGCTGGCAAAAGCCGTCATCGACAAGGCCGGTAAGGATGCCAAGATCGTCGTGCTTGAAGGCATGCTCGGTCAATCCGCACAGGTCCAGCGACTTGAAGGCATCACGAAGGTTCTGAAGGAGAATCCGGACGTGACCGTGCTGGAGCAGAACACCGCGAACTGGTCGCGTGCGGAGGCCATCACCCTGATGGAAAACTTCCTCACGTCGCACGGCGATCAGATTCAGGGTGTGCTGGCCGAGAACGACGAAATGGCGGTCGGTGCCATCGAAGGCATCCGTAACCATGGCCTCGATCCGAAGAAGCTCCCGGTCGCGGGCGTCGACGGCATCAAGGACGCGCTGGAGGCCGTCAAGCGCGGCGAACAGACAATGTCGATCCTGCAGGATGCCAACGGCCAGGCGCAGGGTGCAATCGACCTCGCGCTCAGCAAGCTCCTCGGTGACAGCTACAAGCCGCGTGCCAAGGTGTGGGACACGAATGGCGGCAAGCTGGCGTGGAACGGCGGCAAGGAACAGCACTATTATGTTCCATGGCTTGCGGTGACTTCGGAGAATGTCGACAAGGTCATGGCAGCGAACTGATAAGCCATCAGGGGGACGCTCTTCGGAGCGTCCTTCAGATCGAGGAGTCGCCTGCCATCGGCTTTTGTGGATTACGCGGCACGCTTCCCGAGCATGCGTGAGAAAGCTCTGGCGCGTTCCCGCGCGTCGCCATCCGTGAACAACGCTGCGCCAACCACCGCCAGATCGACGCCCAGTTGGTCCAGCCTCTCGAAGTGTTCGGGAACGATCTTTCCGTCAACAATGGTGTAAAGCCCGGTCGGGCGCTGGGAGAGGCGCTCGAAGGCCCTGTCGTCGAAGGAGCCGCCGCCGGCCGGTGCCGTCAAAAGAAGGCAGCCATCCGTGTGCTCGGCGACCTTTTCAAGTTCGGATATGGGTGTCGTGTGCCTCAGCGCCGCGAATGCGCCGGAACCGTTTGCTCTTGCGATACGGGAGAGTTCCACGAAGTCTTCTTCGGCTTCGAGATGTATCGCAATCGACCTGACACCCAGCTCGGAAAAGCGGATGACGGCATCTCTCGGGCGCGCCACCATCAGGTGAACATCCAGCGGTTTGGATGCGCATTCGCTGAGATTGCGGATGACCCTTGCGGTCAAACCATATTCCGGGGCGAAGACGCCATCCATCACGTCGAGATGCAGGGATTCGACGTTGGGCAGCACCGCTTCGATGTCTTCCGCCAGGCGGAATGGATCGGCGGCGTAAACGGAGGCTGAGAGCGCGGTCATGCTGCAGGCGCCCATGCGGCTTCGCGAAGCTTGCCCAGCGACCATTCTTCCACCGGCTTCGGCGCGGTTGTGCAGAAGCCGTGCTGGAAGATCGCGATGCGGTCGCAGATTTCCACCAGCTCCTCTTCTTCCGAGGAGACGACGACGATGCAGCGGCCTTCATCGGCCAGACGCCGGATGATGTCGTATATGTCCGATTTCGCGCCGATATCGACGCCCTTGGTCGGTTCGTCGAGAAGGATGAGGTCGGCATCCTGTTCGATGATGCGGCCGAGCAGCACCTTTTGCTGGTTGCCGCCCGACAGCGATTTGGTCGGGGCGTCGAGCCGTCCGCGCGTGCCGATCGAGGCAAGCGTTTTCTGCGCCGAGGCCCTTGCGGCGTTGAGGTCAACTATTCCGTTGTTGCGGTAGCGCGTCAGCGTCGAGAGAACGACATTCTGGAACGAGGACATGAGGGGGATGAAGCCATCCTGCTTTCGCTCTTCCGTCAGGAAGGCGATACCGTGCTGGATGGCGAGCTTGGGGCTCGATGGAGTATAGCGTTTTCCGGAGATTTCCACCGTACCGGCCGATATGGGTTCCATACCATAGAGCGTGCGCAGGAAACGGGTGCGGCCGGAGCCGATAAGACCGTAAAGGCCGAGAACTTCCCCGCGCCGCGCCACGATATCGGCGCCCTTGAGCCTCTTGCCAGCCAGTCCCTCAACCTTGAGGAATATTTCGCCCGCAGCCCGCGCCTCGCGCCGGCTGGCAACATGCTTGCCATGGGCGTCGCCAACGATGGCGTCGACAATCGCCTGTTTGCTGACGTCCTGACCGGCCGCATGGTAGACGACGCGCCCGCCCGAAAGCACGGTCGCTTCGTCGCAGACCGCCAGAACCTCATCGAGCTTGTGGGAGACCAGAACGACGCCGATATTGCGCTCCAGCGCGATGCGGCGGACATGGGCCAGCAGTTCCGTGGACTGATTACCGTCGAGTGCGGTGGTAGGCTCGTCGAGGAAGAGATAACGGACCTTGCCTTCGAGATTGGCGATCACTTCGAGGAGCTGTTTCTCCGGGTGGGAAAGCCCTTTAACGGTCCGCGTCACGTCAACATGCAGGCCATAGCTTGCGAGCAGGGTCTTGCAATAGGCGTTCATTTCGGCGGTTTTCTTCAGGCCATGCAGCGTCACTTCCCTGCCGAGAAAGAGATTTTCCGCAACCGTGAGGTTCGGGATGAGACGCAGTTCCTGATAAACGCAGCCAATGCCCTTGCCGAGCGCCTCTCTGGGCGAGGCGAGGGTGACGGTTTCGCCGTCGACGCTGAGCGTGCCATTGTCCTGCGGCTGAGCGCCGGCGAGGATTTTCAGCAAGGTCGATTTGCCCGCGCCATTGTGGCCGAAGAGACCATGGATCGTTCCCGGCTTCACTTCGAAGCCGATGCCATGCAGGACCCCGACGCTGCCGAAGGACTTGGTGATGTCTGTCGCCTTATAGCTCGACATATCGCGTACCTCACATCTACTGACCGGAAGGCGGGCGCGCGAATTTCCGCGCGCCCGGACAGTCTTAGAGCCTAGTCGTATTTCCGGATGGAAAACGGTGCTCCACTTTTTCTGGCAATGCCCTTAGTAGGCCTTGTCGACGGTTTCGCCGGCATTGTCCTTGTTGACGAGCAGCGGCGGGCTGTCGATGATCGGGTCAAGCTTCCCGCCGTCAAGGAACTTCTTGATGTTCTCAACCTGGATCTGGGCAAGCTTGGCCGGCTCCTGGATCGCACCGGCCTTCAGGATGGTGTTGTCCTCGATGTGCTTCACGCCGAGCTTGTCGACAAAGGCGTAGAGCGTCACATCGCTGCGGCCGAGCTGTTCGATTGCGGCGATCGCGCCGAGCGCGGACGGTTCGGTGTCGGAATAGACGACGGTGATTTCAGGGTTGCCCTGAAGCATTTCCGTCGTGACCTTCAGCGAGGTGGTTTCCTCGACCTTGCCGTTGACGAGCGCGACGAACTTGACGTTGGGGTTGGACGCCAGGGCTTCCTTGAAGCCTTCATCACGTGCATTTGCCGCCACGGAGGTTGGTTCGCCGACGATGCCGATGACAGCCTTGCCGTCCGCGCCGATATCCTTCAGCAGCTGCTTGCCGATATAGACGCCGCCGGCCTTCTGGTCCGTCTGCACGGCCTGTTCGACCTTCAGGTTTTCAGCCTTCAGACCCGCCGGATCGGGCAGGAGGTTGATCGTGAAGACCGGAATCTTTGCCTGATTGAGCTCGGAAACGGAGGCGACGCATGGACCGGACGAGACGCAGTTCAGCGCGACGGCGCTCACACCCTGCTGGGCAAGCGTCTGGACCTGCGAAAGCTGCTTGGCGTCGTCATTGTCGGCGATCAGCACGCGAACGTCGAAGCCCTGCTTGGCGCCGTTTTCTTCGAAGCTCTTCTTCATCGCCACGTAATAGGGGTTCGTCAGGTTCGGCAGGGCAACGCCCAGAACCTTCTTGTCCTGTGCATGGACAGCTGCAGCGGACAGCGCAAGCGACATGCCAAACGCCGCCAATACGGAATTCTTCACGAGTTTCTTCATCGTTCTCCTCCTATTGGATGATGAATTCGATTGCCGGATCGGCCGGCGCCGTCTCTGGTCCGCGCGTTCAGGCGCTGGCCGAAAACTTCTTCTTCAGCAGGGCGACCCAGGGCAGGGAGAGCCGGCTGGATGAACGCATCGTGTCAAAGGTCACGCCGACAAGGATGATCACGCCGATCACCAGGGGCTGCCAGTAGGCGCTGACGTTCAGGACGTTCATGAGATTGGAGATGGTGGCGATCAGGGTGGCGCCGATCATCGCGCCCCAGATCGATCCGATGCCGCCGAAGAGGCTGACGCCGCCGACCACTGCACCTGCAATCGAAAAGAACAGCTCGTCGCCGCGACCGGCGGTCGGATAGCCCGTCATCAGGCGCGATCCGTAGATCAGGCCGCCGCAGGCGCCGCAGAAGCCGGAGATCGCGTAGACGAGAATGGTGATGCGGGAGGTATTAACGCCTGCCAGACGGGCTGCCTCGACATTGCCGCCGACCGCGAAAATATGCGTGCCGGTCACGGTCCGCTTGATGAACAGGGCGGCCAGTACGACGGCGACGGCAAGGGCGATGACCGGGAAGGGAATTCCGAACAGCTTATATTGCCCGATGAAACGGTAACCGAAGTCCATGACGCGGATCGATTCCGCACCCGTGATGATCTGCGGCACGGAGGCTGCGACCCCCATCATGGCGAAAGTCACGATGAAGGGCGGCACGCCGGTCTTGTCGATGATAATGCCGTTCAATGCGCCGGCGAGAGCGCCTGACGCGAGCACAAGCACCGCTGCCACCGGCCAGGGCAGGCCGAGATATTCGATGAAGACGGCGGCAAGAACACAGGTCATCGCGACGATCGATCCGCAGGAAAGGTCGATACCGCCCGTGAACAGGACAAACGATTGCCCGAGGCAGAGGAAGCCGATGACCGCGCCGTTGAGAAGCAGCACGAAAATGTTCGACAGCGTGAGGAAATTCGGAGACGCGATTGCGCCGGCGATCATCACGACGAGAAGAACGAAGGCGATGCCTGCTTCGGCGGGGATGCGAATTCCCTTGCCGTCATAGGGTTGGGTCTGTGTCATGTCCGTCATTCCTTCCTCCACTTTGCGAGGGACAGGGCGGCCCTGTAGGCTTCGCGCACATCCTCGCTCCGCGCGGCATCTCGCGCGCGCGGCTCCGCCACGATTTCGTATCGGGGCTCCCATTGTTCGGCGATCTTTGCTGTATGCTGTCCGGCAACCGCCGCGGCTGCCTGAACTGCCGCGCCCGCGGCCGCCGCCTCCGGAAGGTTGCAGGTCCAGACCTGCTGGCCCGTGAGGTCGGCGAGGATCTGTCGATAGGCCTTCGAGCGGGACGCACCGCCGGTCACGATCAACCGGCCGTTACGCTCCAGCCCGAGAGACGCAAGGTGATCGCCGCCCTCCAGCAGGCCGCAGATGACGCCCTCCACGGCAGCGCGGGCGATCTGCCCCGGTTCGACATCGCTGCGAATACCGGCGAGTATGCCTGTGGCGTCCGGCAGGTCGGGGGTCCGCTCGCCATCGAGATAGGGGACGAGGACAAGTCCGCGTGCACCCGGTTCGGTCGCAAGGGCGAGCGTATCGAACTCCTCGGTGCTTGCCCGGAGGATTCGGCGGAACGCGTCGGTTACTTTTGCCGAGTTCAGTGTGGTGATCATCGGCAGGAAGGCGTCGGCGGCATCCGCATAGCCATTGATGGAACCGGTCTCATCCTTGATGCCGATCGGCGTGCGCCCGTAAAGCGTCCCGCTGGTGCCAAAAGAAATGATCACGTCACCCGCACGGATGCCCATGCCGAGTGCGGCCGTCATGTTGTCGCCGGAACCGGCGCCGACGATTGCGCCCTGAAGCGCCTCAAGCCCATCGATCCGCTGAACCGCGCCTGCGGCTTCGCTCGAGCCGATGATGTCAGGCAGCACGCTTTCCCAGTCGATGCCTGATACGGCCAGTTCCGCGAGCGCGTAGTCCCATTGATTGGTGAAGGGGTTGAAGTATCCCGTTCCCGAGGAGACGCCGCGCTCGGTGGCGGCCCGTCCGCTCAGCCGATAGAGAAGATAATCGGACGGCAGCATGATCTTGCGCGCCCGGGCGACGGTGCCGGGGTGCATGCGCTCGGTCCATGCGAGCTTGCTCACGGTCAAGGCTGCCGCCGGCACCGATCCGGTTCGCCCGGCCCAGTCCTTGAGCGGCAGTTTTTGCCGAAGAATGTCCGCGTCGGGCGCGGATTCGGTGTCGTTCCAGAGTTTGGCGTCCCGCAGCGGCAGGCCGTCGTCACCGAGCATGACAAGGCCATGGCCTTGGCCGCCCACGGAAATGCCGGCGATGCGCGGGAGATAGGTCGTCAGTTCGCCGAAGGCGGAAACGAGCGCCTGCCACCACGCCTCGGGCGCCTGTTCACTGCGCGGCGGCGTGGTTGGCGGGTGCGGCTTGCGGGCTTCGGCAATAACGGCGCCGTCTTCCAGACGCCGAAGCACGATCGTGCAGGATTGCGTGGAGGAATCGACGCCGGCGACGAGATCGCGTTGCATCTGATCAGCCCTCGGCGTTTTTCAGTCGCTTCAGGCTGTCTTCGGCATCGCGGCCGACGGCGCCGGAAGGATGGGTGAAAAGGAGCTTGTCCCATCCGTAACCGCGTGCGACGCGGCAGACTTCGACGAGCGCGTCGGTAACGGCGGCGGTCGCAAGCGAGCTGCCGGTGGCAACGACGGCGCCGAGATCGCTGTTGGCGGGAAGCGTCAGCGTGATCACCTCATCCGACATCTGCGCCAGCGGCGACTTCGGATCGGCGGTGATCGAGATCAGGCCGGCGCAGAGCGTCCTGGCGCGTGCGCAAAAGTCGTTGAGCTCATCCGAGCTGCCACCCTTCGAAAGGGCAAGGACGAGGTCATCCTTCTGAAGGACGCCGAGGCCGCCATGCAGGCCATCGGCCGGCGGCAGGTAGAAGGCGGGCGTGCCGCCGACGGAAAGAAGATGCGCCGCGCGGCTGGCGATTGCGCCGGAGGTGCCGCTGCCGGTGACCAGGATCTTGCCCTTGCACGCGATAAATTTCCCGGCAACGGCCAGAAAGGTCTCGTCGACCCCGTCAAGCGTTCCAAGAATGGCCGCAGCATCCGCACGGATGACCTCTTTGGCGCGACCGACCCACTCATGTTCTGACTGCATAGAATGCCTCCCTGATGAGGCAGTCATATGACAGACACGCAAATTCGTCAAGTGAGTATATATGCGCTCATTTGAGCGTTATTAACTTTTAGGTCGCCATCAGCTTCCTTGCCACCCCGGCGTCGGTTATCAGTGTTGTCACCCAGTTCCCTTTCAGCGTGGCCCTGATGGCATCCGCCTTTTCGATGCCGCCGCCGATGCCGATGCGCTCGGGAATACGCCGAAGCTGGTCCGTGCTGAGGCACAGTCCGGTCTGGTCGAGCGGGCTTGCCACGGCTTCTCCATCCTCGTCGATTAGGGTGGCGCACACGTCGGCGCATACGTTTTTCTTCAATGCATCGCGCCGCCAGTCTTCCGGGAAACCCGAGCATAGGCACGATTCCGCCGGCCGCCAGGAGCCTATGCCGACCGCAAGCACGTCGATCTTGTCGTAACGCGACATGGCGCTTGCGATGGATGTCTCGTTGCGAAGCCTTGCAATCAGGTCGGGATCATCCACCCACATGGGGCCGAACAGCGGATAGGCCGCGCCGCCGCTGGCGCGCGCGACGCGATGAACCAGTTCGGTAGGGTTCTGGGAAAGGTCGAGCCCCGCAGGGCTGCCGCCGGCCTGCACGACATCCACGCGCGGCAGGCGGCCAAGCGCCTTGCCCGTGGCGGAAAGGGTGCGCCCCCAGGACAGGCCGAGCAATTGACCGTCAATCAGCGATTCCTCGAGATAGTCGGCTGCGAGCAGGCCAAGTGGCTCGAACAATTCGTTCGAATGAAGGTCGGGGCCGTCCAGAACAAGGGCGGCCTTGAGGCCATATTTCTGCCTGAGCTTCTCGGCCAGCTCCGTATTCATGTCGCCCTGATCGTTGATCTCGATCTTGACGATGCCATCGGCAAGGGCGGTGTCGAGAAGGCGGGCGACCTTGAATCTGGAAATGCCCAGTTCATCGGCGATCTGGGACTTCGTCTTCTGCTCGATGTAGAAACGGCGAGCGACGAGGGAAGCCTGAAGTTTTTGAAGTGGGCGTCGAGGCATTTGAGAAGATTTTCGCTCATTTGTTGCAATTGATCTAACCTTTTGACAGATTGCACGTCGACGAGCAACGGCGCTGCATCTGCCGCGCCCCTACAATCCGTCATTCAGCAAGCACAGGAAGCATCATGTTGTCGTTCAGGTCGATCCAGTCCCAATCCTTTGACGCCTTCCTGTTCGATATGGACGGAACCATTCTCGACTCCAGCGCCGCCTCGGAGCGGGTATGGGGAGGCTGGGCCAGGGAGAACGGCATACCGACACCGCCTTACCATGGTCGGCGCGTTGAGGATACGATGGCCGATTTGACGGGATTTGGCATCAACCCCAAAAAGGGGGCTTCCGAAATCACCCAACGCGAGCTTGATGACCTCGCCGGCGTGGTTGCCATTCCCGGTGCGGCCGAATTTCTGAAAATGCTTCCGCCCCGGAAGTGGGCCGTCGTGACGTCCGCCCCGAAGCAGCTTGCCCTCCGGCGGATCGCGGCGGCGGGACTGCCGCTGCCGGACGCCATCGTCGCAGCTGAGGACGTGACGAGGGGAAAGCCGCAGCCCGATCCGTTTCTTGCCGGCGCAAGGCTCCTTTCCGTCGATCCGGCACGGTGCCTGGTGTTCGAGGATGCGGATGCCGGTATCCATGCTGCGGAAGCCGCCGGCGCCTCCGTGCTTGTGATCACCCACACGAACAGCTCGACCCTTCAGGGCCGCGCCAGCGTTGCCGATTATCTGGGCCTGCGCGTGGAGCACAAAGACAGTTCTATGACAATCGTGGCCCAGCCTAGCGCGGCGTAGTTTGCCGGGCGAGTGGGCGCTGGAATGTGCTCGGTGACAATTCCATGAAAAGGTTTCGTGATTGCTGCGCACACTTTAGACTATTCTTGACGACGAGGGATTGCTGTCCCATTCTCCGTGCAACCGGTCACCAGAAGCAACACCGGGCCGGGGACACACGAAGGAGTGGACATGACAGACTATCTCGCAGATGTGAAGAAATACGACGCCGCCGCCGACGAAGCCGTTGTCGGCAAGATCGTCAAACATCTCGGCATTGCCTTGCGCAACCGGGATTCATCGCTGGTGTCCGCTTCCGATCCGGAAGAGCTTGCACGTGTCAAGGCGAGCTGGTGCGGCAAGAAGCTTGGCGTGACCGACGACAGCGCCGATACGGCGATTGCCGCCGTTGCCAAGGCCATGGCTGCGGATCGCTCCAAGTCGCGCGTGACCTTTTATTATCTGGTGGCCAAGGAACTGGGCAAGCTCCAGTCGCTTTGATTTGAGCCGGGGATAAACCCGCATTAGGTGATTGGTTCTGCCGCCCTGTGCTATTATATTCCCTCGATATCAGGGAATCGGCGGCAGAACGCATGAAACAATATCTCGATCTTCTCCGGCACGTGATGGAAACCGGCTCCGACCGTGGAGACCGCACCGGCACCGGCACGCGCTCGGTCTTCGGTTACCAGATGCGTTTCGACCTTTCCGAAGGTTTTCCGGTTCTCACCACCAAGAAGCTGCATCTTCGCTCCATCATCCATGAACTGCTGTGGTTCCTGAAGGGCGATACCAATATCGCCTATCTCAAGGAAAACGGCGTTTCCATCTGGGACGAGTGGGCCGATGAGAACGGCGATCTCGGTCCGGTCTATGGCGCGCAGTGGCGTTCCTGGCCGGCGCCGGACGGACGCCATGTCGATCAGATCGCGCTTCTGATCGAGGGCCTGAAAACCAATCCGAACTCCCGCCGTCATATCGTTTCGGCCTGGAACCCGGCGCTGGTGGACGAGATGGCGCTGCCGCCCTGCCATTGCCTGTTCCAGTTTTATGTTTCCGATGGCAAGCTGTCGTGCCAGCTTTACCAGCGCTCGGCCGATATTTTCCTCGGCGTGCCGTTCAATATCGCGTCCTATGCGCTTCTGACATTGATGGTGGCGCAGGTCACGGGGCTGAAGCCGGGCGATTTCGTCCATACGCTGGGTGACGCGCATATCTATGCCAATCATTTCGAACAGGCGCGACTGCAGATGACCCGCACGCCGAAGGCCCTGCCGACGATGCGCCTCAATCCGGACGTGAAGGATATTTTCAGCTTTAAGTTCGAAGACTTTACGCTGGAAAACTACGAAGCCGATTCAAGCATCAAGGCGCCGATCGCGGTATGAGCGGGCCGCGCGTCACAATCATCGTTGCGGTGTCCGAAAACGGCGTCATCGGCCGCGATCTCGACATGCCGTGGAGGCTTTCCACCGACCTCAAGCGCTTCAAGGCGATGACGATGGGCAAACCGCTCATTATGGGGCGAAAGACATTCTTGTCCGTGGGCGAGCGCCCTCTGCCGGGCCGCCCGCATATCATCGTCAGTCGCAATGCCGATTACCGGCCGCAAGGTGTGGATGTCGTCTCCTCGCTGGAGGAGGCCCTGAAGCTTGCCAGAAGCAAGGCGGCGGGATTGGGTGTGGATGAGGTTTTCGTGGCTGGCGGCGGTGAGATTTACCGTCAGGCCATGGCCTTTGCCGATCAACTTTCCGTCACCCATGTGGCGGTAAAGCTGGATGGCGACACTTTTTTTCCGGAAATCGATCCTGCCGTTTTTGAGAAAACCGAGGAAATCCCCGCTCCCGCAGGGGAAAAGGACAATTATCCGGTTCTGTTTACCACTTATGTGCGAAGAGCCGCGTCAAAGTGAACTATTTACCCTGATTGGGTATTTAGTTACCACCTCTGCGTTGAAACGGACGCTTCTCCTTCCTATAACGGGTCGATATTCCCGCCGCACGCGAGCATTCGCTTACGAACGGAACCGGGAGAGGCTTTTATAAAGAGGTATTGATGCCCTGGAGCAATCAGAATGGCGGCGGCGGCCCTTGGGGCGGCGGCGGTGGAGGAAACAACCAGGGCGGCGGTGGCGGCCCATGGGGGCAGGGGCCTAACCGGCCTCGCGGCGGTGGCGGCGGCAATGGCGGCCCGCCCGATCTGGAAGAGATCATCCGGCGCAGCCAGGACCGTTTCAAGAATGTCCTGCCCGGCGGCTTCAACGGCGGCGCGGTTGCCATCGTGGTTCTCGTCGTGCTGGTTTTCCTCGGTATCCAGTCCATCTATACCGTCCAGCCGGACGAGCGCGGCGTGGAGCTGCGTTTCGGACGTCCCAAGGACGAAATCTCGATGCCCGGCCTGCATTTCCATCTGTGGCCGATCGAGACGGTTGAAATCGTCAAGGTTACCGAGCAGCAGCAGAATATCGGTTCGCGCGCCTCGTCGTCTTCGTCGAGCGGCGTGATGCTGACGGGCGACCAGAACATCGTCAACGTGCAGTTCTCGGTGCTCTATACCGTTTCCGATCCGAAATCCTATCTCTTCAATGTCGACAGCCCGGCCGAAACCCTACAGCAGGTTTCCGAAAGCGCCATGCGCGAAGTTGTCGGCCGTCGCCCGGCGCAGGATATTTTCCGCGATAACCGTCAGGCGATTGCGGCGGATGTGCGCACCATCATCCAGTCCACCATGGACGGTTATGGCGCCGGTATCTCCATCAATGCCGTGGCCATCGAAGATGCGGCGCCGCCGCGCGAAGTGGCCGATGCCTTCGACGAGGTGCAGCGCGCCGAACAGGACGAAGACCGCTTCGTTCAGGAAGCCAACCAGTACGCCAACCAGAAGCTCGGCGCCGCACGCGGTCAGGCCGCGCAGATACTCGAAGAAGCGAACGCCTACAAGTCGCGCGTCGTCAACGAGGCACAGGGTGAGGCGCAGCGCTTCGTCTCCATCTACGACCAGTATCGCACGGCGCCTGATGTAACCCGTCAGCGCATGTTCCTGGAAACGATGGAACAGGTCCTGAAGGGTTCCAACAAGATCATCATCGACGAGAAACAGGGCGTGGTGCCTTATCTGCCTCTGAACGAGATCATGCGCAACAATCCGGGCGCAGCACAGCAGGGAGGCAACTGATATGGGTAACCGTCTTACGGCCGTTCTCGTCGGTCTCGCCGTCCTGCTTTTCCTCGGCTATTCGTCGATCTTCGTGGTCAACGAGCGCCAGCAGGCCATTGTCGTCCGCTTCGGTCAGATCCAGGACGTGAAAACGGCGCCGGGCCTCTATTTCAAGCTGCCCTTCGCCTTCATGGATGCCGACCGCGTGCAATATGTCGAGAACCGGGCCTTGCGCTTCGATCACGACAATATCCGTGTTCAGGTCTCCGGCGGCAAGTTCTACGAGGTCGATGCCTTCGTGGTCTATCGCATCACGGATGCACGCCGCTTCCGGCAGACGGTCTCGGGTGACCAGATGTCGGCGGAATCGCGTCTGCGCACCCGTCTCGACGCATCGCTGCGCCGGGTTTACGGTCTGCGTGGCTTCGAATCGGCGCTTTCGGACGCCCGTGCGTCGATGATGCAAGAAGTGCGCGACGATCTGCGTCCTGATGCGGAATCGCTCGGCATCAGCATCGTCGATGTCCGCATCCGCCGCACCGACCTGACGCAGGAAGTCTCGCAGCAGACCTTCGAGCGCATGAAGTCGGAACGTCTGGCCGAGGCCGAACTGATCCGCGCCCGCGGAAACGAAGAGGCGCAGCGCCGCCGTGCTATCGCCGACCGTCAGGTCGTCGAGCTCGAATCCGACGCCCGCCGTCAGTCCGAAGTGCTGCGCGGTGAAGGCGACGCTGAACGCAACAAGGTGTTCGGTGAGGCGTTCCAGCGCGATCCGAGCTTCTTCGAGTTCTATCGCTCCATGTCGGCCTATGCGAATTCGCTGAACGGCAACGGTACGACGCTCGTCCTGTCTCCGGATTCGACCTTCTTCCGTTATTTCAACAATATCGACGGCGCAGCGCCTGCTGCTCCGGCTGCCCCTGCGCCAGCGCCGGCGAACTGATAGCGGATAAAATGATTTTGGAGGGGCCGGTTTTACCGGCCCTTTCTTTATTGGTCCGATTTCGTGCCAATGCTGTGGCGAAGGGCAAGGCGTCCCCCGCCTGTTCACGAAAAGGTATTTTTACACTTCATCATTCCGCCTTATGCTTTGCCGATATATGCAGGGCAAGACTATTTGAAACGCGAGGACGCTTATGGCCGTGACCCTTCTTCCGCCTTTTCGCAGCAGCATCGCCGCAGTCGCAAGCATCGCGCTTGTGGCGGGCAGCCTCTCGGCACCGGTTGCGGCATGGGCGCAGAGCCATGGGCCGGCATCGGTGGCCGATCTTGCCGAGCCGCTGCTCGATGCGGTGGTGAATATTTCGACGTCGCAGAACGTCAAGACCGATGGCAAGGGTCCTGTTTCGCCGCGTCTGCCGGAGGGCTCACCCTTCCAGGAGTTCTTCAAGGATTATTTCGACAGCCAGAAGCCCGAGGGCGGCGAGAAGGTGAGTTCGCTGGGCTCGGGTTTCGTCATCGATCCGGCGGGTTATGTCGTCACCAACAACCACGTCATCGAGGGCGCCGACGCCATCGAGGTGATTTTCCCGAACGGCTCGAAGCTCAAGGCAACGCTGGTCGGAACCGATACCAAGACCGACCTTTCGGTGCTGAAGGTGGAGCCGAAAGCGCCTTTGAAGGCTGTCAAGTTCGGCGATTCGCGCAGCATGCGCATCGGCGACTGGGTGATGGCCATCGGCAACCCCTTCGGGCTTGGCGGCTCGCTGACAGTCGGCGTCATTTCCGCGCGCGGCCGCAACATCAATGCCGGTCCCTATGACAATTTCATCCAGACGGATGCGGCCATCAACAAGGGCAATTCCGGCGGCCCGCTCTTCAACATGAAGGGTGAGGTGATCGGCATCAATACGGCGATCATTTCCCCGAGCGGCGGTTCGATCGGTATCGGTTTTGCCGTGCCGACGGAGCTTGCCCAGAATATCGTCCAGCAACTCATCGAGTTCGGCGAAACCCGCCGCGGCTGGCTCGGCGTTCGTGTACAGCCGGTCACCGACGATGTGGCGGCGAGCCTCGGCATGGACAGCGCCAAGGGTGCGCTGATCTCCGGCGTCGCCAAGGGCGGGCCGGTGGAGAACGGCCCAATCCAGGCTGGCGATGTCGTGCTGAAATTCGACGGCAAGGATATTCATGAGATGCGCGACCTCCTGCGGATCGTGGCGGAAAGCCCTGTCGGCAAGGAGGTCGATGTGGTGATCCTGCGTGACGGCAAGGAGGAGACCGTCAAAGTCAAGCTCGGGCAATTGCAGGATACGACCGACGAAAAGGCCTCGGCCGACGATCAGCAGAGCGAAGACGGCGATGGCGGCGTGGTCGCGCCCGAAGATGATGGCGGCGCCGACGATCAGGCGCAGGACCAGACGCCGGAAGTGCGTGAGGCGCCGCAGAGCGTGCTCGGCATGAACCTCGTGGTGCTCAGCAACGAGTTGCGCGCTGAAAAGGGCATTGCCGAAAGCGTCGAAGGCGTGCTGGTGGCAAGCGTCGATCCGGGCTCGCCCGCCGAGCAGAAGGGCATGAAGGCCGGCGATATCATCGTCGAGGTCGGGCAGGACTTCATGGAGGTTCCGGGCGATGTGCTGGTGCGCGTCAACGGCCTGAAATCCGAGGGCCGCAAGAATGCGCATATGATGGTGGCCGATGCGCAGGGCAATCTGCGCGTCGTGGCGCTGCCGCTGGAATAAGGCGCTTTCCGCCCTGTCATGCAGGAATCGGGTGGTTGTAGTCCCGGCTGCTCCCTAATCCTTGGTCTCCATCAAACGGAGGCCAAGGATATGAAATTACTCGAAAACAAGGTTGCCATCATCACCGGCGCGTCATCCGGCATCGGCCGGGCGACGGCGATGCTGTTTGCCGCCGAAGGCGCGGCCGTCATCATCAATGCGCGGGGCGAGGCGGCGCTGGATAAGGTTGCCGCAGATATTCGTGAGATGGGCGGCCGCGTTCGCGCGGTCGTGGGTGACGCCGGTGTTGAAGAAACCCATTCCCGGATGGCTGAGGCGGCTGAGAGCGTCTTTGGCGGTCTCGATATCGCCGTCAACAATGCCGGTGCAGTCGGGGCCATGAAGCCTCTTGCGGAGATTTCGCCCGAGGAGTGGCATCACGTGCTGACCGCCAATCTCACCTCCGCCTTTCTGGGTGCGCGTTGCCAGATTCCGCTGATGCTGAGGCGGGGCGGCGGCTCCATCGTCTTCACCTCCAGTTTTGTCGGCACCAGTGCCGGCATTCCGGGCATGGCCGCTTATGGCGCGTCCAAGGCGGCGCTGATGGGGCTGGTGAAAGGCATTACCGCCGATTATGCTGTCAGGGGCATTCGGGCCAATGCGCTGCTGCCCGGCGGGGTCGATACCGCCATGGCCGGCGATGATGCCCAGAAGGAATGGGCTGCCGGGCTGCATGCGATGAAACGCATTGCGCGACCGGAGGAAATGGCGCAGGCAGCGCTTTTCCTGGCAAGCCCCATGGCGAGCTTCGTCGCAGGGGCGGCGCTATTTGCCGATGGCGGCAATGCGGCGGTGAAGTAAAGTCCAAAACCGGCGGGCGGGGATATTATCGCGCCCGCCATTCCTCCAGCGTCAGCGCATAGGTGACGTGCGGACGCAGATGCGGATGGGTGTCTTCCGGCACGCGCGGATGGTCGAAGTCGCGGGACGGATCACGTTTCAGGCCGATGCGCTCCATCACCGCCGTCGAACGGTGGTTGTTATGGACGGCGAAGGAGACGATTTCCGGCGTCTCCTTTTCATCGAAGGCCATGACGAGCAGCGATTGCGCGGCTTCCGTAACATAGCCGTGTCCCCAGAAGCGGGTGGCGAGCCGCCAGCCTATCTCCATGGTGCCGACAGGGAAGGGCGGATCGAGGTTCATGACGGGGGATATGCCGCAGAAGCCCATGATGTCGCCGGTTTTGCGTAGCTCCATGGCGTAGAAGCCATAACCGCTGCCGCGGATCATGCCGTTGATGGTTTCCAGAACGGCGTCCGCTTCCGCATGGCTGCGGCGGAAGGGAAAAAATTCCATGACCTTTTCATCGGCGTTGATTTCGCGGAACAGGTCGCGGTCGCTCTCCTTCCACTCGCGCAGAATGAGTCGTGGCGTCTCTCGGATGATCATGGGGTGACAAAATCCGTCTTGCGGTAACCCTGAATGTAAAGAAGCGCGGTCAGATCGCCATGGTCGATGCGCATCTTCGCCTCGGCGGCCACGGCCGGTTTCGCATGCAGGGCCACACCCGCGCCGGCCAGATGCAGCATGCCGAGATCGTTGGCGCCGTCACCGACGGCCATCGCCTCTTCCGGAGAGATGTCGAGCCTTGCGGCAATATCGTTCAGCGCATCCACCTTGGCCTGCTTGCCGAGGATGGGTTCGGCCACCGTGCCGTCAAGCTCGCCATCGGCTTCGCCGAGAAGGTTGGCGCGGTCCTCATCGAAACCGAGCATGGCGGCAACGCGGCCGGTGAAGACGGTGAAACCGCCGGAAACGAGGGCGGTGTAGTAGCCCTTCGCCTTCATGGTGGCGATCAGTTCCCTGCCGCCGGGGGTCAGCGTGATGCGCTTTTCGATGACGTCATCGATGACAGAGACCGGCAGGCCCTTCAGCAGCGCCACACGCTCGCGCAATGCAGGTTCGAAGGCGATCTCGCCATTCATGGCGCGGGCGGTGATGGCGGAGACCTTATCCTTCAGCCCGACTTCGGCGGCCAGCTCATCGATGCATTCCTGGCCGATCATGGTCGAATCCATATCGGCGATCAGCAGCTTCTTGCGGCGCTGATCCTGTTCCTGGATGACGACGTCTATTTTCCGATCGACGATTGCCATTCGGAGGAGACGATCGGCGGTGTCTACATCCGTTCCTTCCGGCAGGGCAATATCGCAGGCAATGCCATCGGCCAGCCAATAAAGGCCCGATGCGTTGACGGCCTTCGCGGCCGCTTCGCCGAGGGCCGGTGTCAGAACAGGATTTGACGGATTGGCGATAAGCGTGGCAACGAAAGCCATGATGAAAAACCTTGATGAGAATTTTGATGCGATCCTGATAACCGGCCCGACGGCAAGCGGCAAGTCCGCGCTTGCGCTTCGTCTGGCGCGGGAGCGGAACGGTGTCGTCATCAATGCCGACAGCATGCAGGTTTACGACACGCTGCGGGTGCTGACCGCCCGGCCTTCCGAAGACGAGATGGAAGGCGTGCCGCATCTTCTCTATGGCCATGTGCCCGCCAGCAGCCTCTATTCGACGGGGGAATGGCTGCGGGATATTTCCGCGCTGCTTGAGGATCTGCGCCGGCAGGGGCGTTTTCCTGTCATCGTCGGCGGTACGGGGCTTTATTTCAAGGCGTTGACGGGCGGTCTCTCCGACATGCCGGCCATTCCCGAAGACATTCGCGAGGGATTGCGGGCCCGGCTGGTTGATGAGGGGGCAGCGGTCCTTCACGCTGAGCTTGCCCGCCACGATCCGGCCATGGCGGATGCGCTTCAGCCGGGTGACGGGCAGCGGATTGTCCGGGCGCTGGAAGTGTTTCAGGTAACCGGAAAATCGATCCGGGACTTTCAGCGCGCCAGCGGCCCGATGATCGTCGACCCTGACCGGGCGCAGAAAATCGTGGTCCTGCCGGAAAGGCCGGTGCTGCATGACCGCATCAACCGCCGTTTCGAGGCCATGATGGAAAGCGGCGCGGTGGAGGAGGTTCAGGCGCTCCTCGCCCTCGATCTCGCGCCCGATGCAACGGCGATGAAGGCGATCGGTGTCGCCCAGATCGCCGATATGCTGGCCGGGCGCATGAGCGAGGCGGAGGTTATCGAAAAATCGGCGGCCGCGACCCGTCAATATGCCAAACGGCAGATGACGTGGTTCCGCAACCAGATGGGGCCGGACTGGGCGCGCATCCAGCCGTGAGAGCCGGCCTCAATCCTTGCGGTAGAGGCTGCCGAGCGGTTTCTTCAGCAGGCTTTCACGAAGGGAAGGCCGCGTATCTCCAGGCGGCGGGCCATTCTGGGCCTGCATCTGGAAACCGGCCTTGCGCAATTCGTTGACGGCCCCGGAGGCGGGATCCGTTGCCGTGGTGGTGGATGGCGCGGATGGCAGCCGTCCGGGCAGCATGTCAGGGCGGTAGGGTTCATATCCCCCTGTTGCGGCTGTTCCAAGCTCACGTTTCCAGGTATCGATCTCGTCCGTCGTCCGGTTTGGGGCCGCCGGTTCCGGCAGATCGGAAAATGCGGCTTCCACGCTTTGCTGGAAACCGGTGATAACAGGCTTGGCTGTGGCGCGCATGCGGGTGACGATGCTGTTCAGGTCGACCGTATCGGGCGTTTCGTGGTTCGCATGGCTGGTGGTGCTGCTCGCCTTCGGCAATTTGGCCGTGGCTACGCGATCGAAGCGCATGCGCATCGGCACATTCACGGCCTCGCCAAAGGCGATGGCCTCGCCATTGCCGATGGACGACAGAAAGCTGGTGGTCGAGGTCGATGCGTTCGGTACGGCGGAGAGGATGATCTTCTGGTCGATCTCGTTCGACAGCCGCATGGCGAACAGGGTCGAGCATTGCGACAGGATCGTCTGGTCCAACTCGCTTGGCCGCTGGCTGATGACGCCGAGCGAAATGCCGTATTTGCGGCCTTCCTTGGCGATCTGGGCGATGGATTGCCGGGTGGGGAAAAAACCGCGCTCGGGGTCGGCGGGCACATAACGGTGCGCTTCCTCGCAGACGACGAGCATATGCAGCGAGCCGCGCGCCAGCACTGCGAGTTCGAAGGACATGCGGCAAAGGACCGAGACCACCGAATTCACCACTTCGGAGGGGATGCCGGAGAGCTGGAACACCGAAATCGGCTTGCCTTCTCCGGGAATACGGAAAATATGCGCCACCGTTTCCAGAATGGTGTCGCTGATCGTATTGCTGGAGAACATGAAATTGTAGCGTGTGTCGTTGATGGCCGAGAGGATGCGGCCTTTCAACGCGCGCAATGCGGGTTTTTCGCCGCGCCCTTCCAGCCGGCCGATGCGCTCGTCGATGAGGGCAAGAAGATCGGCCATGCGGTAGGGCACCGGCGTATCCGGCGTGATGACGCTTTTGTCGGATGTGCGGCGCACGGCGGAACCTTCGGTGCCGCGAAACCCCTTTTTGGCTTCCGGGATGATGTCGCGAAGCACATCCATTTCTTCCGGCACCGGCTTGCGGCCGCGGAAAATCACTTCCGCAAATTCCTCAAGCCGCATCAGCCAGAAGGGGAGGTCCAGCGTATCCGTATCGATGACGACGGAGTGATCGGGAAAGGCGGCCGCGAATTCGTTATGCGGATCGAGAATGAGCACGCGCAGTTTCGGATCGGTCTCGATCGCCTTGTTCAGAAGCAGCGAAACGGTCGTGGTCTTGCCCACACCGGTCGAGCCGACGACGGCGAAATGTTTGGCGAGCATCTGCGGAATGCTGATGGCGGCATTGATCGTGTCGTCCTGCGTCAGCTTGCCGATCACGCAGGCGTCACGCCTGCCGCTGTCGTAAATCTTGGAAAGGTCGCTGGTGCGGATGCGGTGCGCCACCGCGCCGAGATAGGGGTAACGCGAGATGCCGCTGGAAAAACGCTCGCTGCCGTCCTCGGTACGATAGACTTCTCCGACGAGTTCGACCTCAATCAGCAGCCTGTTCGGCCTGTCCGCCGCCCAATGGTCCTCGCCGGTGCGCATGGAAAAGACCAGTGCCGCGACACGGCTCGTGCCCATTTCGATGGAGATCAGGCGTCCGACGGACCAGAGCTGCGACGCATCGGTCGAGCCGGGCTCCGTTTCGGCGACGATCGTGGCATGCGCACCGTTACAGGCGATGACGCGGCCGAGCATGCGGTTCGCGGGTTGCTCGCCGGATCGCCGTTCGTTTTCGTCCATGCGGGACGCGTTATGAGACCTGTCGTTATTCACATTTTTTCCCGGTACATGCGGATGATCGCGGTGGTTCGGGCAGCATCTGCTATCTCGGTATAAAAGATTATGCTTAACAACAGGTGTACCGACTGCGTTCGAAAATTTCGCGGAAGCCCGCTTTCGGGTAATAAAAGAAGGCGGCGGTGATTTTTTCCTGCAATATGCGTTGACGGCTGGGGCTTTTGTGGCTAACACTCCGGCCCATGAAAAATCTTAACGTACTTATCGTGGTGGGACGGCGCATGGGCAGGATGGTGTAACCATCCGGCGAAAGCACCCATGCGCTGAACGAGGCTCCTTAAGGGGCCTTTTTTTATGTCTTCAAACAGGCCCTCGGGCTCCTCGATATCCAAAGCCAAATCGGGATGGAAACAGGCAATGACGGATAAGGACAATACGGAAAACAGCAATCGCATGACGGGTGCGGAGATCGTTCTGCAGGCGCTGAAGGACAATGGCGTCGAGCACATCTTCGGTTATCCCGGCGGTGCCGTGCTTCCGATCTATGACGAGATTTTCCAGCAGGAAGACATCCAGCATATCCTCGTGCGCCACGAGCAGGGCGCCGGCCACGCCGCCGAAGGTTATGCCCGTTCCACCGGCAAGGTCGGCGTCATGCTTGTTACATCCGGCCCCGGCGCGACCAATGCGGTCACGCCGCTGCAGGATGCGCTGATGGATTCCATTCCGCTCGTCTGCCTGTCCGGCCAGGTTCCCACCACGCTGATCGGTTCCGACGCGTTTCAGGAATGCGATACCGTCGGCATCACGCGCCCCTGCACCAAGCACAACTGGCTGGTAAAGGACGTTAACGAGCTGGCCGGGATCATCCATGAGGCCTTCCGCATCGCCCAGACGGGCCGTCCGGGCCCGGTCGTCGTCGATATTCCGAAGGACATCCAGTTCGCCACCGGCACCTATACGCCGCCTGCCGCCGCCATCCAGCAGAAGAGCTACAAGCCGAAGGTCCAGGGCGATCTCAACGCCATCCATGCGGCCATCGAGCTGATGTCGAAGGCGAAGAAGCCGGTTTTCTACACCGGCGGCGGCGTCATCAATTCCGGGCCTGAGGCAACCCGGCTGCTGCGCGAGCTGGTGGAGCTGACCGGCTTCCCGATCACCTCGACCCTGATGGGTCTCGGCGCCTATCCGGCATCCGGCAAGAGCTGGCTCGGCATGCTGGGCATGCACGGCTCCTACGAAGCCAACATGACGATGCATGATTGCGACGTCATGGTCTGCATCGGCGCGCGTTTCGACGACCGAATTACCGGCCGCATCAATGCGTTTTCGCCGAATTCGAAGAAGATCCACATCGATATCGACCCGTCCTCGATCAACAAGACGGTCCGCGTCGACGTGCCTGTTATCGGCGATGTCGGCCATGTCTTGGAAGACATGGTCCGCCTGTGGCGTGCTTTGCCGAAGAAGCCGGAAAAGGCGCAGACTGCCGACTGGTGGGCGCAGATCGAGCGCTGGCGCGCGCGCAATTCCTTCGCCTACAAGAATTCCAACGACGTCATCATGCCGCAATATGCCTTGCAGCGGCTTTATGAGGCTTCAAAGGGGCGCGACACTTACATCACCACCGAAGTCGGCCAGCACCAGATGTGGGCGGCGCAGTTCTTCGGCTTCGAGGAGCCGAACCACTGGATGACCTCGGGCGGCCTCGGCACCATGGGTTACGGCCTGCCGGCGGCCATCGGCGTCCAGGTCGCGCATCCCGATGCGCTGGTCATCGACATCGCCGGTGACGCCTCGATCCAGATGTGCATCCAGGAAATGTCCTGCGCCATCCAGTACGGTCTGCCGGTGAAGATCTTCATCCTCAACAACCAGTATATGGGCATGGTGCGGCAGTGGCAGCAGCTGCTGCACGGTAACCGCCTGTCCAACTCCTATACCGAAGCCATGCCCGATTTCGTCAAGTTGGCGGAGGCCTATGGCGCGGTCGGCATGTATTGCGACGATCCGAAGGAACTGGACGACAAGATTGCCGAAATGATCGCGGTCAAGAAGCCTGTCATCTTCGATTGCCGCGTCGCCAATCTTGCCAATTGCTTCCCGATGATCCCGTCTGGTAAAGCCCATAACGAGATGCTGTTGCCGGATGAGGCGACGGATGAAGCGGTTGCCAACGCCATTGACGCCAAGGGCCGTCAGCTAGTCTGAGCCGGGAGAGGAAAAGGACATGAACGCACACCTACAACCCACCGGCTCCGCCTATTTCATCCAGAAGGAAACGGCTGCCGTCGAAAATCACACGCTGTCGGTTCTCGTCAGCAACGAGCCGGGGGTTCTCGCCCGGGTCATCGGCCTGTTTTCCGGCCGCGGCTACAATATTGAAAGCCTGACGGTTTCGGAAACGGAGCATGAGGCGCATCTGTCGCGCATCACCATCGTCACGCGCGGTACGCCCATCGTGCTGGAGCAGATCAAGGCGCAGCTGGAGCGCATCGTTCCCGTGCACCGGGTTCTCGATCTCACCGTCCGCGCCCGCGAACTCGGGCAGGAGCGGCCTATCGAGCGTGAAGTGGCGCTCATCAAGGTCGCCGGCACGGGCGAAGTGCGCGCCGAGGCCCTGCGTCTTGCGGATGCCTTCCAGGCCAAGGTGGTGGATGCGACGGTGGAGCATTTCATCTTCGAAATCACCGGCAAGTCCTCGAAAATCGACCAGTTCGTCGCCATCATCAAGCCGCTCGGCCTGATCGAGATCTGCCGCACGGGTATTGCCGCAATGAACCGTGGCTCGCAGGGGATGTAATCTCCGTAAGCAAAGTAAACGCCGTTGAGTATCAAGCCCGCGCTACGTCGCGGGCTTGTGTTTTTCCAATTATAGTCCGGTGCGTTTTCCAAAGGGGATGATGCGTGCGTTTCCGGTTCGTCCGGGGGCCTGGGGCGGCTCATCCGCAGGTCGGGTCACGACGAGACGGCCGCCGATACCTTCAGCCAGCGCCGCGCTTTCGCGCATTCTGCGAAGCTGGGCCCGTGCTTCCGGCGTCGCCGTGCCGATCAGCCTCTCAACGCCGTCGACGCCACCTGGAACCGTCAGCCGACGTTTGGCATCAGGCATCGTATACCCATGTTCGCGAGAGTAGCGAAGGGTTAGTTGGTAATGATCCGACAGGCCTTGTTCGGCATTTGCTCCGACATGGCGAACCCTGAAAGAAACGGAATCGCCCTCCACCCCGAAGATGTCGCCATCGGGGATGATATATCCGTTTTTCTCGATAGCGATTTTGATGAAACTCAGGGCGCCCGCATATAATTCCGTCCAGGGAACCGGCGCGGCTTCCACGTGGATTTCCCGCCCAATATAGTCTGCTGCCCCCAAGGTGTGGATGCCGACATATTGCTTCGCCGCTCCCCGGGGCGGTTCCGGACCGTAAAGGCAGGGATGAACCGTCAGCGGACCGATGGGCTCTTCCACGACTGTCGTGAAGTTGGTGGATGAAAACACCATGTTGCTCTGTGTCCAGTGGATCAGGCTTGCAGGCATTTCCGCGCAGATTGTTTCGCAGGCAATCGACAGGATTTTGATCCGCTCGAGAAACTCGGCAAGCGAATGTCCGGGCTGGTGCATGCCGAGTTCGTTGAACAGGCTCGAAATACCTTTTTCCCCCATCACACCGCCAAATACACCGTGCTGCACGTAGACAAGCAGATGGGATTTATGGCGTCTGATACGGTCTGTGGCATCGGGCACCAGCATGGTGGAGATTGGTGAGCCGAGCGTGCCAGCGAAAACGCCGTGATCCGCCGGCCCGGCCATGAACTCGATGGTGACCTGCAGATCGTTCGGCCCGAACATCTGCACATAGGTCGAAGACATTCCGGGGCACGTCAGGGGAATGCCGAGCCGGTTGAACACGGTCTGGAGCTGCTTGATCAGACCCGGTAATGGCGAGGAGGTGAAGTTGCCTTCCAAAAGGAGGGCTGTTTGCATTTGGTTGGTATATTTCCCGATCATAATACTGGTGATCCCGATGAATATATCAGTATGATCGTGCATTCCAGTTGCGCTACCGTAAATATAGATCGTGAAATTTAATCAATTTCGCTATTTCATTTGACTGTTTTTATGATTATTAGAGTGTTTGTATATTAATATGTATTCGTGCGCATATCTTGTTGTTTGCGCTTTGATATTTACGTTTCAAAGAATGCCAGTTGGCAATGAAGTTTCTCCGAATCTGATTCCGATCCGAAAACTCGATCCGCTGTTGTCAGCCGTTCGGCCTGCGGTTTGTCGTATCCATTCGATGAATTTATATTCAACCATATGGTTGACTTTCCGGGGCGTCGGTCTATATTCAACAGCATGGTTGAATTATCCGCTTCACATCTCGACACTGTCTTTCATGCCCTTGGCGACGCCACGCGACGCACGATGCTACGTGACCTTTCCCTTGGTGAACGAACGGTGAGCCAGTTGGCCCGGCCGTTCGACATATCGCTCGCCGCCGCCTCGAAACATATCAAGGCGCTGGAAAATGCGGGGCTTATCCGCCGCGAGGTGAGGGGGCGCACCCATGTCTGCCGCCTTGCGCCGGAACGGTTGGCAGAAGCGCATGAGTGGCTGGATTTCTACCGGCAGTTCTGGGGCAGCCGCCTCGATATTCTTGAGCAGATGCTCAGGGAGGATGATCAGGGAAAAACCCCTGCAGATGGAGGAAATGACAATGGCTGATATTGCAATGCCCGACGCCTATGGCCGTCTCGTCGAGCCGACTACCTTGAAGATCGAACGGCTGCTGCCGGGGCCGATCGAGCGGGTATGGGCCTATCTCACACAAAGCGAGCTTCGCCGCCGCTGGCTGGCATCCGGTGAAATGAAACTTGCACCCGATGCGCCGTTCGAACTCGTCTGGCGTAATGACGAACTTTCCGATCCGCCGGGCAAACGGCCGGAAGGCTTTTCCGAAGAGGAGAAGATGGCCTCGCGCATCATTACCGTCGTTCCGCCGCATCGACTTGTCTTCAGTTGGGGCGAAGGCGGTGAGGTGTCGATCGAGCTACAGGCCCTGGGCAAGGACGTGCTCCTGACGCTGGTTCATCGCCGGCTGGCGGACAGGAACACCAGGCTCAATGTCAGCGCCGGCTGGCATGCGCATCTCGATATTCTCGCCGGTCGTCTTCGGGAAAAGGAGCCGGGGCCATTCTGGGACGCCTGGCTGGAACTGAAAAAGGAATATGAGCAGCGCATACCGCAATAAGGGCGTTGCATTCTTCGATTTCGACGGCGCGGCTCTCCGCGCCGTTGTTTCCAGCCCGCGCCTGCCGTGATGCGTGCAAAAAGGCTTGTTCACATTCCGATTCAACCGTTTGAGCGACAGAGTCCGAAATTCTTCTTAATCAGCTGTTATATCAAAGCATTTCCAGCGCCGTCTTGCGCATTGGCGGCGGGAAGGCGGCATCTAGTGCGGCCCAGTCTTCCTCGGTTATTTCAAGATCGGTCGCGCCGCGATTTTCCTCGACACGGGAAACGCTGGCGGATTTCGGGATGGCGATGACGCCGTCCCTCTCCAGAAGAAAGGCCAGCGCCAGTTGCGCCGGCGTCGCCTGATAGGCCTTGGCGATGCGGATGAGTTCGTGGTTCTTCAAGATGCGGCCCTGCTCGATGGGGGAATAGGCCATCAGCGGCACGCCGCGCTCCTGGCACCAGGGCAGCAGCGAAAATTCAGGCCCGCGCCGGGACAGGTTGTAGAGCACCTGATTGGCGGCGCAGTTCCTGCCGCCGGGAACCGCGAAAAGCTCCTCCATGTCGTCGGTATCGAAATTGGAGACGCCCCAGTCGCCGATCTTGCCGTCGCTCTTCAGCCTTTCAAAAGCCGCCACGGTTTCTTCGAGGGGATGCTCGCCGCGCCAATGTAGCAGATAGAGGTCGATGCGGTCGGTGCCGAGCCTTGCGAGGCTGCGCTCGCAGGCCTCCGCCGTGCCTCTGGCGCTGGCGTTCCAGGGATAGACCTTGCTGACCAGAAACACGTCGTCGCGGCGGCCGGCGATTGCGGCGCCCACCACTTCCTCCGATCTGCCGTCGGCATACATTTCCGCCGTGTCAATCAGCGTCATGCCGAGATCGATGGCCCTGCGGATGCTTTCGACCTCCTGCGGCGCGGATGATCTTGTCTCCCCCATGTTCCAGGTGCCGAGGCCAAGGGCTGGAACGTCTTTCCCGGAGGTCAGGGTGACGGAAGGAATGTCGTCATGCATGGTTTCGCTCCAGCGGTTGTCGATTGGACAATAGTCCTTTGTGCCGACTTCTCAAACCCGGCATGGGAAGGATCGACCCATCAAAAAAATTGACCACGCCCATCGACCTCACGGGGTGGCTTGATGATGGGCCGGCGGATAGGGTTTCGGCTCAAGGAGAGATCATGACTGTCGAAACCTTCGTCGCGCTGGTGCTGTTTGCCTTCACCACCTCCATCACACCAGGCCCGAACAATATGATGCTGTTTGCGTCAGGCGTGAATTTCGGTTTCCGCCGCAGCATCCCGCATATGCTGGGTATCGGGGCGGGGTTCCTGTCGCTGCTGATCGGGGTCGGCTTAGGTCTCGGCGCGTTGCTGCATTCGGTGCCCGTGCTTTACACCGGGCTGAAATTCGCAGGCGGGCTCTATCTCGTCTGGATCGCGTGGAAGATCGGCACCTCCCGCAGCCTGAGCGAGGGTTCGGCCGCATTGGAGCCGATGAGTTTCCTTGCCGCGGCCGCCTTTCAGTGGGTCAATCCCAAGGCGTGGGTGATGGCGGTGACGGCGATGGCGACCTATACGGATGAGCGGCAATATTTCCTCACCGTGCTTCTCGTCGGTGTGGCCTTCGCCGCGGTCAATCTTCCCAGCGTTTCCACCTGGGCCGGTTTCGGCTCGGCCCTGCGCGACTGGCTGGCTGTCCCGGTCCGGCTCAAATGGTTCAATATCACCATGGCCGTGCTTCTTGTCATCAGTCTGTGGCCGATGCTGAAATAACCGCCTTCACGTCGGGAACTGCCGGTAACACTCCTCGGCGATCGCCTGCACCTCGTCGCGCGTCAGCTCGGCGGAAACGGCGTAACCCAGTTCATTGTCGATCCAGTAGAAGGTCTCGATGCCGTCGGCGCTGGCCATGCGGAAGCTGGTGGTGCGGTTTTCCTCGTTGTGGCCGATCAGCACCGTCACCCGGCGGCCGGTCTTGTCCTGATACATCAGCATCGCGCCCGGCTTGCCGCTGACGGGGATAAGACGCCCGCCGACGAGGTCGTATCCGATCTTCGAGAGATCGGGGATGGTAAAGGGGTAACCGAGCCGCTTGCCGAGCCATGTCGCGAGATGCTGCTGTTCTCCGGCACCGACTTCAACGGGATGGCGTACCTCGCTCGCATAGATGAGATAGGCGGATTTCGCCTGCGCCGGAATATCCGTCGTCAACGATGCGAGCGTCACGTCCTGCGGTGTGGAAAAAGACGGCGGCAGAAGCCTGCCGGCTGCAGCGCCCGCCACGAAGATCAAAAGGGCGGCCGCTGTTTGCAGCAGAGCCGGTTTTGCCCGCCATGCGCGGGCCTTCTTTTGTGGAGCGAGCATGGATGCGTCATGCGGATGTGCGGCGGCATAGGAGGCGAAGGCATTGCGCAGAATATCGGCCTGTTTTCTCCACTCTTCCACGCGGGCCTGCTCTTCCGGCCTTTCCGCCAGCCAGGCCTCGACGGCCGCGCGATCGTCGTCGGAGAGAAGTCCGTCGACATAAGCGTGCAGGTCGTCTTCGGTTATGGTGTCGGGCCGTTTCATCGGGGTCTCCGCAGGGGAATGATATTGTCCGCCGCCAGATGCTGGCGAAGGGTCTCTCGGGCGCGGGACAATCTGGACATGACGGTGCCGAGCGGGATCGACAATGTCTCTGCCGCCTCCTGATAGCTGTAGCCTTCCACCGTCACCAGCATCAGCACCGCGCGCATGTCCGGCGAAAGAAGCGCGAGCGCGCCGTGCAGCCGGTCGTTCTCCAGCGTGTCGGAGAGCGTCTCTGCGCCGGCGATGCTCTCATGGCCGTCCAGGCTCTCGGAAGGATGGCGTTTCTCGGCGCGGTGGCGGTTACGATAAAGATTCGTCATTATCGTGTAAGCCCATGATTTCAAACCCGTTCCGCGCCACTGCCTTTTATTGGTCAGCGCCTTTTCCACGCAATCCTGCAAGAGGTCCTCGCCATCGGCATCGGAACGGGAAAGGCTGCGGGAATAACGGCGCAGCATGGGCATCAGCGCCAGCATCTCCGCCTCGAAGCTGCCGGCTGCGGGGGAATGGCTCCCCCGCTTTTCGTCCTTCATGCCATCAGGGTTTTGCGGCATCCCATACACCGTTCATACCGTCGCCGGTGGCGTCGCCTTTTTTCGTGTCCTTGACCCAGTAATAAAGCGGCATGCCATCCTTCGCCCATTGCATCTTGCCATCCTTGCGCTTCACGAGGGAATAGGCGCCCTCGGCCTTGTCGCTGGCGGCTGCGAAAAACGGCGGCCAGTTCACCGCGCATTTGTCGTAACAATTGGATACGCCCTTCTTGTCGTTCTTGAAAGTGTAGAGCGTCATGCCTTTTTCGCCCGCCAGCACATCGCCCTTGGCAGTCTTGACGGTTTCGACCATAGGGGCGGCATAGGCCGTTCCGGCAAAAGCCAGAACGAGGGCGGGAACGATAAAGCGGATCTTCATGGACATATCCTCCTTGGTTCGGGCGGCCTCTGCCGCCAGCACATCAAGAGACACCGCAGCCCGACGGATTATTCCCTGCGGCAACGAATTTTCGCGATTTTTAAACTTATCCATTGAGCTAACTATTTCGATATGATAGTTAGCCTTATGGAAAACTATTCAGACGCGCTCGACGATATCTTCCAGTCTCTTGCCGATCCGACCCGCAGGGCGGTGATTCTGAGGCTGGGCGGCGGGGAGGCGAGTATCGGAACGCTCGCCGAGCCCTTCGACATGGCCCTGCCATCCTTCATGAAACATATCCGCCAGCTGGAAGAGGCGGGGCTGATCGTGACGCGCAAGCAAGGGCGTGTCCGGTTCTGTTCCCTGGAGAAACAGAGGTTCTCCATGCTCGATGGCTGGTTGTCACAACAACGCGCCATCTGGGAAGGCCGCACCGACCGGCTCGAACAATTCGTGATGGCACAACAGGACAGGATGTCCAGCAAAGGGGAGAATGACCAATGACCGAGACTTTCAATCCCGACCTCGATCTGAAGATTTCACGCGTCATCAGGGCGCCGCGCCGGCTCGTCTGGAATGCCTGGACGGACAGGGCGAGCCTCGAACAATGGTGGGTGCCGCATCCCGGCCAATGCCGGGTCGACCGCATGGAGCTCCATCCCGGCGGCGCTTTCGAAACGCGCTACAGCGAGGACGGCATGGCCTTCGGTCCGCATGTCAAAGGATGTTTTCTGGCGGTGGATCATGAGCAGCGTCTGGTTTTCACCGATGCGCTGACGGCGGGTTTTCGCCCCTCCGCCCAGCCGTTCCTCACCGCCGTGATGACGTTTCGCGATCACCCCGACGGCATGGAATATGTGGCTTACGCCATGCACAACAATCTTGAGGATCGCGACAGGCACGCGGAGATGGGGTTCTTCGACGGCTGGAACACGGTTGCGGAGCAGCTGGCGCAGCTTGTCGAGAAGCAAGCGGTCAATTGAGCCTTCATATTGGCGAGATGATTCATCTTTCGTTCTTTTTCTGTTGCGCACAACGCTCGAATCCTGCGATGAGGGCGCATGTTATTTTCACCGCAACAGGACGAAGCGCTGAAGGCTGTTTCCCGCTGGCTGAAGGAAGGCCGGACGCCGGTTTTCCGGCTGTTCGGTTATGCCGGAACCGGCAAGACGACGCTTGCCAAGCACTTCGCGGAAAATGTCGATGGCGAGGTGCTGTTTGCGGCCTTCACCGGCAAGGCGGCGCAGGTGCTGCGCTCGCGCGGGGCCACCAATGCCCGCACCATCCATTCGCTGATCTATCGCCCGCGCGGCGAAGAAACCGTGGAAGACGAGGAAACCGGCAAGACTTCGATTGCGCCGATGTTCTCCATCAACCGCCAGAGCCCGCTCGCCAAGGCGGCGCTTATCATCATCGATGAGTGTTCGATGGTGGACGAGCAGCTTGGCAGGGACCTGATGAGCTTCGGCACGCCGATCCTCGTGCTCGGCGATCCCGGCCAGCTGCCGCCGGTTTCGGGAGGTGGCTTCTTCACCGAGCAGGAGCCGGATTATCTGCTGTCGGAAATCCATCGGCAGGCCAAGGACAATCCGATCATCCATCTTGCCATGGATGTGCGGGAGGGCCGCGAGATCATGCGTGGCGATTACGGGACCGCGCAGGTGATTTCCAAATCCGAGGTGACGCAGTCGCTGGTGCTCGACGCCGACCAGGTGCTGGTCGGCACCAACCGCACCCGCCGCCGCTACAATCAGCGGCTTCGCGAGCTGAAGGGTTTTACCGCCGATTACCCGCAATCCGGCGACAAGCTGGTCTGCCTGCGCAACGATCCGGCCAAGGGGCTGCTCAACGGCTCGCTATGGCAGGTGATGAGTTCATCGCGCGAAACGGTGAAGCCCGGCATCAACCTGATGATCCGGCCGGAAGACGACGATATGGATCGCGGTGCGGCCAAGATCAAATTGCTGAAGGCGGCCTTCGAGGACGTGGAGACCGAAATTCCGTGGTCGACCCGCAAGCGATACGACGAGTTCGATTTCGGTTATGCGCTGACCGTGCACAAGGCGCAGGGTTCGCAGTGGAACAACGTGGTCCTCTTCGACGAAAGCTATGCTTTCCGGTACTCGCGCGAAAGGTGGCTTTACACTGCCATTACCCGTGCGGCGGAGACACTGACAATCGTTCGTTGATCGTGACTATGCACGGATGACGCCGAGCAGAACCGCCTTGGCGACCGCCTGAAAGCGGTTGCTGGCATTGAACTTGCCGATGATCTTCGCCTCGAGGACATTGAGATCGCTGCCCGAAAGACCAAGGGCGCGGGCAAGGCGCACCGGGGCGTAACCCTCCGCCATCAGCTCCAGACATTTTCGTTCGGTATCGGTCAGGGCGATGTCCTTCGCCGGGGCCCGTTCCGCGCCATCCATGCCGTCCGCATCGGTGTCGGTGACCAGCAGTTCCTCGATCTGCTGCGCCTGGCGCTGAAGGGTGGAAAGTTCCGCCGTCAATTCCCGCTTCCGCTGCCGCAGCGCGGCGTGGAATATGTCGTCCGCCTCATCTTGCGAGAGCGAACGGACGAATTTTTCCATGATCTCGGTAATGGCGGCGACGGAAATGCCTACTTCGCGGCAGACATTGATGACGGCCATGCGCTGGACGTTGCGATGGGTGTAGACCCGCATCTGGCCGATGCGCTTCGAGGTCAGCAGCGCCTTCTCCTCGTAAAAATGCAGCGTCCGATGGGTGACGCCGAAGATATTGGCCATGTCGGCAATGGGGACCGGTTCGGCGGGCAGGGAGGAAGGCAGGCTTATATCCGGTAAAAAGCTGCTGATCCTTAGATTGGGTTTGTCCTCGTCGCCGTGATTTTCGAACGGCATCCGGCCATCCTGCATTGTCTCCCCCTTCGCGCTTTCAGGCAGCGTGCCTGCCTTTTTAAGGCGTCCGTTGCTTGTTCCCCGGCAACGGACCTGTTTTCCGATCAAGACATCATGCCAAACGCTACATAAGAACCGTAACGTGTATTGTGTGTTTTCGTTCCCGCCCTCATAAAAAATCTGCCGGCCTCCTTGCGGTTGGCCTCAACCTGCGTGAAACAGGATGTCAATTCCGAACCGGAGCCCTGATGACATGCCCGCTAAACTTTCTGTCAATCTGAACGCAATTGCCATGTTACGCAACCGTCGCGATCTTCCATGGCCGGATGTCGCGCATTTCGGGCAAATTGCACTCTCGGCGGGTGCAAGCGGGCTGACTGTACACCCGCGGCCCGACCAGCGCCATATCCGCTTTTCAGACCTGCCGGTGCTGCGGGCACTGATCGATGATCGTTTCCCCGGTGCGGAATTCAACATTGAAGGTTATCCGACTGAAGATTTCCTTGTCCTTTGCGAGAAGACCCAGCCGGAGCAGGTGACGCTGGTGCCCGACGACCCGTCGCAGGCGACGTCCGACCATGGCTGGGATTTCCGCAAACACGCCGTTTTCCTGAAGGATGTCGTTGGACGCCTGAAGGCCGGCGGCATGCGCGTCTCGCTTTTTGCCGATGGCGATGGAGAGCGGGAGCCGGTGGAACTGGCGGCGGAGACGGGGGCTTCCCGTATCGAGCTTTATACCGGCCCTTATGGCGGCTGTTTTGACGATCCGCAAAAGGCGGATGTGCTTGTCGAGAAGCTCGGGCAGACGGCGGATCATGCCAGAGCGCTCGGGCTTGCCGTCAATGCCGGCCATGATCTCACTGTGGCGAACCTGCCCAGGCTGATGAAACGTATCCCTTATCTGGCGGAGGTTTCCATCGGTCACGGGCTGACGGCGGATGCGCTGGAATATGGCATGGCTGAAACAGTCCGGCGTTTTTGTCAGGCCTGCGGTCAGGCTATTTCATAACCAAAGTCAATTTTTTCGCCTATGCTTTGCCTGCGCATGCTCCGTGCGCAAGCTTTGGAAGGCAGAGACATATGCAAGAACATCATGTTGTCGTCGTGGGTGGAGGTTTCGGCGGTTTGCAACTGGTACACGGGCTGGAGGGGGCCCCTGTCCGCATCACACTGATCGACCGCCGCAATCACCACCTGTTCCAGCCCCTGCTTTATCAGGTTGCGACGACGGCTCTCGCGACATCCGAAATCGCCTGGCCGATCCGCCATCTTTATCGCGACCGCAAGGAGGTGACGACCCTGCTTGCGGAAGTGACCGGCATAGACCGGGCGGCACGGACCGTGCAGCTGAATTCGGGTGAAGCGATCCACTTCGACACCTTGGTGCTGGCCACCGGCGCGCGCCACGCCTATTTCGGCCGTGATGAGTGGGAACGTTCAGCCCCCGGCCTCAAGACGCTGGAAGATGCGACGACAATTCGCCGTCGCCTGCTTCTGGCTTTCGAGCGGGCCGAACTCGCCACCAGCGAGGAAGAGCGGCAGGCGCTGCTGACCTTCGTGATCATCGGGGCCGGCCCGACGGGTGTGGAAATGGCAGGCATGATCGCCGAGCTGGCCCACAAGGCGCTGCCGGCGGAATTCCGCAATGTGGATACCAGAAAGACCCGGGTGCTGCTCGTCGAGGCTGGCCCCCGCGTTCTGCCGGTCTTCACCGAAGATCTTTCGGCCTATGCAAAGGCGGCGCTCGAAAAGCTCGGCGTCGAGGTTCTGCTCGGAACACCGGTGACGGCGTGCACCGATGAAGGGGTGACGGTGGGCGAGACCTATTATCCCTGCCGCACAGTCGTCTGGGCCGCCGGCGTGCAGGCGTCGCCCGCCGCGAAGTGGCTTGACGCCGCCGCCGACAGGGCGGGGCGCGTCATCGTCGGACCTCATCTCAATCTGGAAGACGATGCCGACATCTTCGTTATCGGCGACACGGCGGCGGTCAATCAGGAAAGCGGCAAGCCGGTGCCGGGCATTGCGCCCGCGGCAAAGCAGCAGGGCGCCTATGTTGCGAAGGTCATCAAGGCGCGGCTTGACGGCAAACCATTGCCGGCTCCCTTCCGTTACAGCCATCAGGGCAATCTGGCGACCATCGGCAAACGCGCGGCGGTGATCGATTTCGGCAGGTTCAAGCTCAAGGGCGTACTGGCTTGGTGGATATGGGGGCTTGCCCATATCTACTTCCTGATCGGAACACGGTCGCGGCTTGCCGTGGCGTGGAGTTGGCTGTGGATTTACCTGAGCGGCCAGCACAGCGCTCGGCTTATTACCCAGAAAGAGACGCTGAAGGACGAAGCCTGAGGCGGAGGCGGAAAGGGCGGGAGATCCCGGCCGCCTACTGTCCTAGAGGGTAATAACCTCTCCGTCGTCATGCTCGGGCCTGTCCCGAGCATCTGCAACGTATCGAATTGACGGGACGTTGGCAGATCCTCGGCACGAGGCCGAGGATGACGTCGTGTGGAAGGAGAGGTTTGCCCCAATCAAAAGGCGGGAAGCAATTGCTCCCCGCCCTTTTTTAGTTACGACGTCGATTTGGCGCCCATCAAGCGTCGAGCGATGCAATGTCGATGACGAAGCGATACCGCACGTCGCTCTTCAGCACGCGCTCATAGGCTTCGTTGACATCCTGGATGTTGATCGTCTCGATTTCCGAGACGATGTTATGCTCGCCGCAGAAATCCAGCATGTCCTGGGTTTCCTTGATCGAACCGATCATCGAGCCGGACAGGCTTTTCGCGCCGATGATGAGCGAGAAGGCGTGCACCGGGATTGCATGTTCCGGCGCACCGACGACGACCATGCTGCCCTTGGGCTTCAGGAGGCCGAGATAGGCGTTCCAGTCGATGGCGACGCCGGCCGTGCAGATGATCAGGTCGAAGGTGCCGGCCAGCTTCTCGAAGGTCGAGGCGTCACTGGTGGCGTAATATTCCTTCGCGCCGAGCTTCAGGCCGTCTTCCTTCTTCGACAATGTCTGGGAAAGAACGGTGATATCCGCGCCCATGGCCGCGCCGAGCTTAACGCCCATATGGCCAAGGCCGCCCATGCCGACAATCGCGACCTTCTGGCCGGGACCGGCATTCCAGCGGCGCAGCGGCGAATAGAGCGTGATGCCGGCGCAGAGAAGCGGTGCGGAAGCGTCGAGCGGCAGGTTTTCCGGGATCGACAGGACATAACCTTCCTTGACGACGATCGAGTCGGAATAGCCGCCATGGGTCGCGGTCTTCGTGAAGGGGTCGACGTCATTATAGGTCTGGACGATGCCAGGCATATAATGTTCGTTGTCGAGGTCGCGGGTGGCGCAGCCGACGCAGGAATCGACGAAGCAGCCGACGCCGACACGGTCGCCGACCTTGAACTTCGTGACCTTTGAACCGACGGCTTTCACGACACCGGCGATTTCATGGCCGGGAACGATCGGGTAGACGGCGTTCTTCCATTCGTTGCGGACGGTGTGGATGTCCGAGTGGCAGATGCCGGCATATTTGATGTCGATGACGACGTCGTCATCATTCGGCTCGCGGCGTTCGAAGGTGAACGGGGTAAGCGGCTTCGACGCATCGGTCGCAGCGTAACCTCTAGCAATAGCCATCTGAATATCCTTTCGGGAGTTGGGGACGTCGGAATATGCGATGGAAGAGGGACGCGGCGTTAGAGCGATCCTCCGAGCTTTTTGCACGATCCTGCAAAAATATGGTGGGCCACTCTTTGCGCGGGCCGCGCGGCTTTCTAGATAAAAGGCATCAGCCGCATCTCTTCTTTAAGCTAAGGGATTTCCCCATGTCCTTGCCGTTCAATGTCTATCAGGAGATCGCCTCCATCGCCGCGCGGCATACCACTGAGGACGGTGAGGTGCAGACGGTAATCGACTCCCTCGGCATCAGCCGGCGCACGACGCCAAGCGCCCCATGCCACGGCAGCTATCGCCCCTGTCTCGCCATGGTGATCCAGGGTTCGAAAAGCGTTCGGCTGGGAACCGACACCATCAATTACGGGGCGGGGGATTATCTCCTGACCTCGCTTGATCTGCCGGTTGCGTGGCGGGTGGTGGAGGCGAGCAGGGAGGTGCCGCATTTCTGCATCGCACTTGCCATCGACAGCGAAAAGCTGCTCGATCTCATGCGGCGCGTGCCCATCGATCCGCCCGCCGAGCCGGCGAATGCGCAGCGCGGCATCGTCGTCAATACGGCCACGCCGGAACTTCTCGACGCGGCCATTCGCCTGTTGCGTCTGCTCGACCGTCCGGCGGACATCCCGGCCATGGCGCCGCTGATCGAGCAGGAAATCCTCTACCGTATTCTGACCGGACCGGCCGGCGGGCAGCTTATGAACATCATCGCGGCCGGCAGCCATGGCAACCGCATCGCCCGCGCCATCGCCTGGCTGCGCGAGAATTTTGCCCGCCAGCTGCGTATCGAGGATCTGGCCGATCATATCGGCATGAGCGTCTCGTCCTTCCATCATCACTTCAAGACGATCACGGCCATGACGCCGGTTCAGTACCAGAAGCAGCTGCGCCTGCATGAGGCGCGGCGGCTGATGCTGCTGGAGCGGCTGGATGCGGGCACCGCCGGCCACCGCGTCGGTTATCAGAGCCCGTCGCAGTTCAGCCGTGAATATAGCCGCTTTTACGGATTATCGCCGTCGCGGGATATCGATGCATCGCGGGAGATCAGCGCGGCTGGGTAGGTGTCCATTCAAGGCGGAGCGGTGGCACGTGGGGCTTACCCCCCTCTGCCCTGCCGGGCATCTCCCCCTCAAGGGGGGAGATCGGCAGGAGGCCCTACCACCGCTCCATTCGCAAACGTTGAGATGGGCGAGACCCAACCACGAGTCGATCTCCCCCCTTGAGGGGGAGATGCCCGGCAGGGCGGGGGGGGGTAAAGCCCCCACCATCGATCTGCCACCAACACAAAACCTCCTGATAAAGCTCCCCAAGCCGGCATTCACCCTCCGCCGCACCGCGTCAATTCTCATCCTCTCTGAAGAATCCGCTTGACCGCAACGCAGCCTCCGCTTAAATGGCGCTCGAACCGTACCGTACGGTACATTAATCGAGCCCCTGGAGTGGAAAGACTTGGCTTCCGACCCGATCACAGCGCAGGAATTTTCGCCGCGCCAGAACGCCGTTCTGGACCAGGCATTGCGTCTATTGGTCGAGGGCGGCGAGAAAGCGCTCACCACATCCGGTTTGGCGCGCGCCGCCAACTGTTCCAAGGAAAGCCTCTATAAGTGGTTTGGTGACCGGGACGGCCTGCTGGCGGCGATGATCACCTTTCAGCAGAGCAAGGTCCGCACCTTTGAAAAGGCGGGTGACCGCGTTTCCGCACCGCAGCTTGCCGATCACCTCGAGGTTTTCGCGCATGATCTGCTGGATGTGCTGGCGGGTGACGTGTCACTGGCGCTTAACCGTCTGGCGATAGGGCAGGCGAGCCGTGACGGCTCGAAGCTCGGCGATCTCTTGCTGGAACGCGGCCGTCGCCAGATCGACCGGCGGGCGCGTGGGCTGATCGAGGCGGGTCGCCGTTCCGGTTATCTGCGTTTCGATGATGCCGAGGAGGCATATCGTAGTTTTTACGGCCTCATCGTTTCGGATCTGCATGTGCGCATGCTTTTGGGCGAGGCGCCGGACAAGGATTTTTCCGCCCGGGCGAAGAAGGCGGTCGTCGCCTTTCTGACCCTCTACGGCACGGAAAAGGTACATTCGGAACTCAGCGGCAAACCCGCCTGACATTCCGGTTCAGACAACTGAGAGACAAGCATTAGGGAAGGACCATAAAATGCGCGTTTATTATGATCGTGATGCCGATCTCAATCTCATCAAGTCCAAGAATGTCGTCGTTGTCGGCTACGGTTCCCAGGGCCGCGCCCATGCGCTGAACCTCAAGGATTCCGGCGCCAAGAACGTCGTCATCGCTCTGAAGGCCGGTTCGCCGACCGTCAAGAAGGCCGAAGCCGACGGCTTCAAGGTTATGACCGTTGCCGAAGCCGCCAAGTGGGGCGACCTTCTGATGATGGCGACGCCGGACGAACTCCAGGCCGACATCTACAAGGCCGACATCGCCGGCAACATCCGTGATGGCGCAGCAATTGCTTTCGCACACGGCCTCAATGTTCACTTCGGCCTCATCGAGCCGAAGGCATCGCTCGACGTCGTCATGATCGCACCGAAGGGCCCCGGCCACACGGTTCGCGGCGAATACCAGAAGGGCGGCGGCGTTCCCTGCCTCGTTGCCGTTCATCAGAACGCTTCCGGCAACGCGCTTGAACTCGCTCTCTCCTACGCCTGCGGCGTTGGCGGCGGCCGTTCGGGCATCATCGAAACCAACTTCAAAGAGGAATGCGAAACCGACCTCTTCGGCGAACAGGTCGTTCTGTGCGGCGGTCTCGTCGAACTCATCCGCGCCGGTTTCGAAACCCTGGTCGAAGCCGGTTACGCACCGGAAATGGCCTATTTCGAGTGCCTGCACGAAGTGAAGCTGATCGTCGACCTGATCTATGAAGGCGGCATAGCCAACATGAACTACTCGATCTCCAACACGGCCGAGTGGGGCGAATACGTCACCGGTCCGCGCATCATCACCGCCGACACCAAGGCTGAAATGAAGCGCGTCCTGCACGACATCCAGACCGGCAAGTTCACCTCCGAGTGGATGCAGGAATGGAAGGCCGGCGGCGCCCGCTTCAAGGGTATCCGTCGCAACAACGACTCCCACCAGATCGAAGAAGTCGGCGCCAAGCTGCGCGGCATGATGCCCTGGATCGGCAAGAACAAGCTGGTCGACAAGGCCGTCAACTAAGCTTCATTGCTTGCAGAAGATTGGAAGGCCGGGGCGAGAGCTCCGGCCTTTTTTGCATTGTGCCTGGTGCTCGATCACACGATGGCGTCTTCTTCTTCGGTAACCACCGAAACCGGGAAGTGATCGGAGAACCCACCGAGATTGACGTTTTTGACCGCATCGCCTTTCGACAGGCCGAAGCGGATCGGCCCCTCATTCTTGCTGTGGCTGACCATGGCGGCAATGGCTTCGATTTTTGCCGTCTCCTCACGCGCCTTGAAGCCACTGCTGCCGGTCAGAAGCGATCGGGAAACGAGGATCTGATCGAAGATATTGGCGTCTCCGTTGAAATAGAGCGTGCCGTAGATCGTTCTTGCCGTGCCGACGGAATCGACCACCGGCTGGCGCAGGTAATTCCAGGTGAGATTATAGAACATGGCCGATTGCGAGTTTTCGACATCGTCGCGCTCGCGGGTGGAATTGGCGTGGTAGCGTAGCGAGGCATCGGAAGGATCGTCGTTGAAGTCGCCGAAGGCGACAACGGCGATGTCGTTGCCTTTCTCTTCCCTGATACGCTGGTGCCAGTAGCCCAGCGTTTCACCGGCCGTCATGCGAAAACCGGCGCTTTCCACCGCGCCGCCCGAGCGCGACGGCCAGTGATTGGAGAGCGCGATAAGCTGGCGGCCGCCCTTGGTGATGAAAGTGCACTGGGTAATGTCGCGCGTGCCGGTGCGGCGCATCACGAAATGGCTGAAAATCTCGTTCTCGTTGATCAGCAGCTTTTTGCTGTCATAGATGAAGGCGGTATCGATGCCGCGCTGGTCCTTGCTGGAATCGGCATGCACGACCCGGTAGGAGCGCGCGGGCATGAGGTCGTTCAGATGTTCCGCCAGCGTCTCCAGAACGAAACGGTTCTCGACTTCGCAGACACCGAGCAGATCCGGTCCCGCGCCGCCGATCTGGCTTATGATCGAACCGAGCTGCTTGACCTTGGTTTTGAACAGGTCCTCGGTCCAGCCTTTCAGATCGTTCTTCAGCCGCTCGGCAATCCACGGCTCTCGCGCCGGATAACCCTCCGGCGCAAACAGGTTTTCGACATTCCAGAACGCCAGGACATATTGGGTCATGATCCGCACACCTCCGGTTGGTTTTTCAAGCCTAGTGGAAGTTTTTGCCATAACAACTTGAAATTGTCATGAAGGTGGGCGGCCGGCGTCATTTTCCCGTTTTCGGCCTTACTTCGCTGGCGGGATGACACCCTTCGTCAGAAGGAAGCAGCCATAAAACCGTGTCTCCCCTGTGGTGATGACACAATAGGCTTTTTTTGCCTGCTCGTAGAAGGCGAAGCGCTCGATGCCGTACATGGGTGCGGATTTTCCTTCCGCCGCGTCGATTTCCTTCTGCACTTCCACCTGTACCGGCTCCAGCTGATCCGGCGCGCCCATCACTTCCATGCGGCCGACGGAAGGCTGCAGCGGCGTGTCGAGCGGCAGGACGGAGAGGATCGCCTTCATGGCGCGGGCTGCGGAGACGTTGTCGATATGCAGCACCTTGCCGACGGTCGTGTGGCGGGCAACGGAATCGGAAGGGAAGTTGGTATCGGAAATTACCAGCGTATCGCCATGCCCCATGGCGCGCAGCGCGTGCAGGACATCGGCATTCAGCGCCGGGTCGATATTTTTCAGCATGTCATCAAACTCCCATGATGCTTTCGCCGTGTTGCGGCGCGCGCGCAATCCAGCCGGAAAACCTTGCCGCGTCAATCGCAAAGGTGTGATTGTGAAGCTTTGCGCAAGGGTGTATTTGGCTTTGTCCGCAAAATCGGGCCTTAAGGCAGGTCGGTTGCGGGCAAGGTGCAGGGAGGCAGAAATAATTCGAAAAACTGATAAGTCAGTATTGCTGACGTATCGACATTTCTGTAAAGATGCACGCATAAAAACGACACAAGAGGAAACGTACCCATGCTCAATTGGGAACAAATTTTCGCCACGCGCTCTTCGCGCATGAAAGCGTCCGAAATCCGCGAGTTGCTGAAGCTGCTCGAGCAGCCCGATATCATCTCCTTTGCCGGCGGTATTCCGGACCCGGCTCTTTTCCCCGCAGAGGAGTTCCAGCAGGCTTATGCGGAAATTTTTTCGGGTTCGCAGGTCAACTCGGCGCTGCAATATTCGGTGAGCGAAGGTTACAAGCCGCTGCGCGAATGGCTGGCGGGCGAAATGGCCGAGATCGGCATCGACTGCACCGCCGACAATGTCTTCATCGTTTCCGGTTCGCAGCAGGGTCTCGATTATCTCGGCAAGCTGTTCCTGTCGCCGAAGGATACGGCGCTGGTGACGTGGCCGACCTATCTCGGCGCACTTTCCGCCTTCAACGCCTATGAGCCGAATTACGACCAGCTGAACCCCGGCGGCAACCGCACGCCCGAGACCTACCGTGAGAATGCCGCCAAGCTCGGCGGTGCGGTGAAGTTCGCTTATCTCTCGGCCGATTTCTCCAATCCGACCGGCGAAACTGTCGATCTCGCCGGCCGTGAAAAGGTTCTGGCGCTGGCCGATGAACTCGATATCGCCGTCATCGAAGACGCCGCCTATCAGTCGCTGCGTTACGATGGCGAAGCTGTTCCGCCGATAATGGCGCTCGACATCGCCCGCTCGGGCGGCATTGAGAACACCCGCACCATCTATTGCGGCAGCTTTTCGAAGACGCTCGCACCAGGCCTTCGCGTCGGTTACATCGTCGCTTCCGCGCCGGTTATCCGCAAGCTGGTGCTGATGAAGCAGGCTGCCGACCTGCACTCCTCGACCATCAACCAGATCGCCATCGAACGTGTCGCCTCGCGCGGCTTCGACAAGCAGGTCGCCAAGATTAAAGCCGCCTATAGCGCCCGCCGGGATGCGATGCTGGCCGCACTCGACAGATACATGCCGAAGGGTACGCGCTGGACGAAGCCGGAAGGTGGCATGTTCATCTGGGTGACGTTGCCTGAGGGGATGGATGGCGCCGCTCTGTTGGCGAAATCCATCGCCACGGAAAAGGTTGCCTTCGTTCCCGGCCGGGCATTCTTTGCGGATGGCTCTGGCACGAACACGCTGCGCATCAGCTTCTCCTGCGCCAACGAGGCGATGATCGAGGAAGGCATGAAGCGGCTTGGCCGGTTGATCGCAACGGCACAGGCGGAAACGGGCGAGGCGCTGCCGGCGATTTGATGTCGGCGGTTCTCGGGAGTGACGGAGGGTGCGGCTTACCCCCCTCTGTCCTGCCGGACATCTCCCCCTCAAGGGGGGAGATCGACTCGCGGTTAAGGTATCGCCATATCAACAGCTGAAAATGAAGTGGTGTCAGCGCCTCTTGCCGATCCCCCCCCTTGAGGGGGAGATGCCCGGCAGGGCAGAGGGGGGTGAGCTGCAAGCGCGAAGGGGCATTGTTACTCCTAACCGCGACGGCCCCAACAGATCCCACCCCAAAAATCCTGCCTGTCACATACATGTTATGCAATCATGTTTTAGCGGTCCCACCAAACAACAGGGACTGGACCCATGAAAACGCTGCTCTCCGCTTTCACCGCCATCGTGTCGCTCGGCTTCATCGCCACCGCCGCCAATGCCGCCGATCTGGTGCTTTACACCAGCCAGCCCAACGAGGACGCGCAGGCGACCGTTGATGGTTTCAAGGCCGCCAATCCCGGTCTCGAGGTTGAATGGGTGCGTGACGGAACGCCGAAGATCATGGCCAAGCTGATGGCTGAGATCAATGCCGGCAATCCGGTTGCCGACGTGCTTTTGATCGCCGATACCGTGACGCTGGAGCGCATGAAGCAGGCTGGCCAGCTTCTCGCCCATAAGTCTGCGGAAGCCAAGAATATCGACGCCTCGCTCTACGATGCGGACGGCTTCTATTACTCCACCAAGCTCATCACGACAGGCATCATGTACAACACCGCTGCCGCGATGAAGCCGACGAGCTGGAAGGATCTGGCCAAGGCGGAAGCCAAGGGTCTCGTGACCATGCCGAGCCCGTTGACCTCGGGTGCGGCGCTGATCCATGCGCAGACGCTCGCCGCTGTTAAGGATCTCGGCTGGGACTATTACAAGCAGCTGAAGACCAATGAAGCCATTGCCGGCGGCGGCAACGGCGCGGTACTGAAGTCCGTCGCTTCGGGCGAAAAGGCCTATGGCGTGGTCGTCGATTACATGCCGATCCGCGAAAAGGCCAAGGGCGCGCCGGTTGAGTTCGTCTTCCCGGAAGAGGGCGTTTCGGCCGTCACCGAGCCGGTCGCGATCATCAAGGGCACCAAGCATGAGGAAGCGGCCAAGAAGTTCGTCGATTACGTGCTGTCCGAAAAGGGCCAGCAGGGCTTCGTCAAGCTCGGTTACATTCCCGTGCGTGCCGATGCCGGCATGCCGGAAGGTTTCCCGGCCCGCGACAAGATCAAGGTTCTGCCGCTCAACGCTGCCGATGCGCTGAAGAATTCCGAACAGGACCTGAAGACTTTCTCCGACATCTTCGGCTCCAAGGGCTGATATAGCGGCATGTCCCGTTCCAATGCCTATGGAAGCAGCCAGCCGCGCTGGCTGTTTCCTTTTGTGGTCAGCGTTGTTTTTGCGCTCAGCGCCCTGCCGCTCGGGCGGCTCGCCTATACCGGCATCATATCGTCACTTAACGGTGACATATGGCGGCTTCTCGCCGATCCCGCCCTTTGGGATGCGGCGCTGAACACGCTCTCCACCTCGTTTTTCGGCATGCTGATTTCGCTTTTGATCGGCGGCGCTTTCGCGCTTTCGCTGACGCTTTGCGACATCCGCGGCAAGTCGATCCTGAGTTTCCTGTTCATGCTGCCGATGATGATCCCGCCGCAGGTGACGGCGCTGTCGTGGATCGGCATGACCGGCCCGTCGAGCACGCTTTTGAAGGCGATTGGCCTTGCGCCGGCGATGGGTTCGCCGCAGCCGCTTTATTCCATTGCGGGCATCGCGCTTCTGCTCGGCGTGCAGCACGCGCCGCTCGTTTATCTGTCGCTGCGCGCCGGCCTACTGGCCTTGCCGCAGGACGGAATCGAGGCGGCCAAGCTTTCCGGCGCTTCGCCGCGCCGCGTGCTGTTCGATATCATCCTGCCGCTGTCGACGCCGGGATTGATCGCCGGGGCGGCGATCTCCTTCGTCTCCAGTGTCGGTAATTTCGGCATTCCGGCGATCCTCGGCATCCCCGCCTCGATCTTCACTTTGCCGACGCTCATCTACAGCCGTTTCGCCAGTTTCGGCACCAGCACCTTCGGCGATATCGCCATTCTCTCCACCATGATCGCCATCATCTCGGTCGCCGGGCTTGCACTTCAGGAACGGGCGATGAAGGGCAGGGATTATCGTATCATCGGCCTTTCCGGCAAAGCCGCAACCTTCGGGCTTTCGCGCTGGCGGGTGCCGGCGGAACTCGCCCTTTGGCTGGTGCTGTTCTTCATGCTGGTCGCACCGCTCGCTGCGCTGGTGGCAAGCTCGCTTGCGCCTGCCTATGGCGTGCCGCTCAGCCTGAAGACTGCGACGCTGCATGCCTATGAGGAGCTGCTCTATCGGCAGAGCGTGACGCGTACCGCCTTCCGCAATTCGCTATTTTTGGCGACGGCCACCTCGCTTTGCCTGCTGGCGGTGACGGTGCTGACGGCCTATTTTCTGGTGCGCGGCAAGAGCCGCTTCATGTTCCTGCTTTCGGCGCTGGTGGATATTCCCTATGCGCTGCCTGGTGTGGTGATTTCCGTCTCCTTCGTGCTGCTTTTTGCAGCTCCGATCCCACTTCTCGGCGTGACGCTTTACGGGACGATCTGGATCATCCTGCTTGCCTATTTCTCCTCCTTCTTCGCCGTCAGCCTCAAACCCATGGTCAGTGCCTTCCTGCAATTCGACCCATCGCTGGAGGAGGCCGCACGGCTCTCCGGCGCCGGCTTCTGGCGGCGGCTGAAGGATATCATCCTGCCGCTGGTCGGGCCTGCGGCGGGGGCGTCGGTCATTCTCGTTTTCCTGATCGCCTGCAATGAGCTGACGGTTTCGGCGCTGTTGTGGTCCGCCGGCACCCAGACGCTTGGCGTCCTCATCTACAATCTCGATGACAGCGGCAGCTTCGATCTTGCCTCTGCACTTTCGGTACTCGTTGTCATCATGGTGATTATCCTCATGCTGCTGCTCGAAATTCTGGGGCGCTATCTGCCGAAAGGAGTGGTCCCTTGGCGAAACTGATCCTCAACCGCCTGTCGAAGAGTTTCGGTGCCGGTTCGAAACCAGCCGTGGACGATGTGTCGCTCACGGTACGTGATGGCGGTTTTCTCGCTTTGCTCGGGCCTTCCGGCTGCGGCAAAACGACGGTGCTGCGCATGATCGCCGGTTTCGAACAGCCGACCGACGGTTCCATTCTGCTCGGCGAGCGGGTGCTGGCCGATGCCGGCAGCATGGTGCCGCCGGAGCGGCGCAACATGGCGATGGTGTTCCAGTCCTATGCGCTGTGGCCGCATATGTCGGTTGCCGACAATGCCGGTTATCCCTTGAAGGTGCGCGGCATATCAGGCGAGAAATATCGCGAGAAGGTAGGTCAGGCGCTGGCCGCCGTCCGTCTCGAAAGCTTTGCCGATCGCCGTCCCGCCGAATTGTCCGGTGGCCAGCGGCAGCGCGTGGCGCTCGCCCGCTGCCTCGTTACCGAGCCTGACGTGGTGCTGCTCGACGAGCCGCTCGCCAATCTCGACCGGCATCTCAGGCAGGAGATGGAGGAGACGTTCCGCGAGTTCCACATCCGCTCCGGCGCGACGATGATCTATGTCACCCACGATCAGGCGGAAGCCATGGCGCTGGCGACCGATGTCGCCGTGATGTCGCAGGGCAAGCTTTTGCAGGTCGCGCCGCCGGCGGAACTGTATGCGCGGCCGGAGGGCAGGCTTGTCGGTTCGCTGGTGGGGCAGGGGGCAATCGTGACATTGCCGGTACCGGAAGTGGCTGCGCGCGACCTCGATTGGACGGGACTTCGGGCGGCTATGGAGAGCGGAACCGGATCACCGCAGGCGGATATTCTCGTGCGGCCGCAGGATGTGGTGCGGGATGCGGAGGGCATCGCCTGCACTGTGACGTCGGTTCTTTACGAGGGCGAGCGTTATGCCCTACGTCTCGACATGCCGGACGGGCAGGTGCTGAGAGCCTATTCGCGGGAAGCGGCTTCTGTCGGTGATCGGTTGCCGGTTGCCATTCGTGCGGCGTGGCGGCTTTAGTGCGATAAGTGTACTTCCCTCATCCCTGTGCTTGTCACAGGGATCCAGCCGACGCGCGTCTGCGCGGCGGAGAGAGTCCTTTCAGCCCAAGGACTTGGGCTGACCGGATTCCTGTGACGAGCACAGGAATGAGGGAGGGTGAAGGACGTGGCCCTAGCTACTGGCGAGGCGGCGCGACACCAGCTAAGCTTCCCCTGCAGCAATAGGATTGATTCATGTCGCTTCGGCTTGCCACCTTCAATATCGAGAATCTCCTCACCCGTTTCGATTTCACCGGCTTTCGCAACCAGACGCGGCGCGACAGGGCGATCCAGCTTTTCGATATCAGGGACGAGGCGACCTATCAGGCGCTGGAAAGCGCGCGGATGGTGTCTTCCACCGACGATACGCGCCAGCTTTCGGCGCTCGCCATCGCCGACGCGAATGCCGATATTCTCTGCCTGCAGGAAGTGGACAACATGGCCGCGTTGCAGGCCTTCGAATATGGCTATCTCTACCGCATGGTCGGCAATGGCTACCTGCAGAAATATCTGGTCGAGGGTAATGACGGCCGCGGCATCGATGTCGCCGTCGTCATGCGCGAGGAGACGCGGGACGGCGACAGGATCGAGGTCGTCGACATCAAGAGCCATGCGGCGTTGACCTACCGCAATCTCGATCTCTTCAATCCGGAGCTGGCGGCGACCAACCAGATCGATGACAAAATCTTCAAACGGGATTGCCTGGAAATCGATCTGAGGATCGGCGGCAAGCCGCTGACGCTTTACGTCACGCATTTCAAATCCATGACCAATGCCCGCGATGCGGTCGACGCCCGGCTCGGCACCATGCCGATCCGCGAGGCGGAGGCGATGGCTGTTCGCCGTATCATTGAAAACCGCTGGGGTGTCGGCAATACCCGCAACAAGAATTTCGCGATCTGCGGCGATATGAACGACTATCAGGAACGTGTCGTGATTTCCGGCGACAGGCGCAGCGGTTACAGCTTCGCGCCCGTCGAGGAGGAGCGCAGCGCGCTCGATATTTTCACGGCCGATGGTTTCGTGGTCAATCCGATGATGCGCCGTGACGTCATGGATCGCTGGACGCTCTACCACTCACGCGGGCCGCAGGAGCAGCACCTGTGCCAGCTCGACTATATCTGGCTTTCGCCGCGCCTTGCGGAAACGAACGCCACGCATGTCCCCGAAATCATTCGCAATGGACAGCCATACCGCACGGTCTTCCCGCCGGGGCAGGCGGTGGAGCGTTACCCCCGCACCGGCTGGGACCGCCCGAAGGCTTCCGATCATTGCCCCGTGGTCATGACGCTGGATCTGATCTAGGCGGCGCATCACCGTCGCCGGCGGGTCACTCAGCCGTTCGCGGCCTTGGGGAAATAGGTTGCCCAGACCCGGTTGCGGCCCGCACGCTTGGCCTCGTAAAGCCGGTCATCGGCGATGGCGATCAACTCTTCCCAGCTGGTGATGGCCCGCACTTCCTGCCAGACCACGCCGAAACTGGCCGTGAGCGACAGGCCGCTTTGCTCATCGATGGTCTGGGCTTCGATCAGGCGGCGAAGACGGTCGGCGGTGGCCGTGGCGTGGCTGACATCCTGCAGCACGACGACGAATTCTTCGCCACCATATCGTGCCAGAATGTCGCCCTTGCGCAACGCGCTCCTTAGAAGGTTCGCCGTCTTTTGCAGCGCAAGGTCGCCCATGGCATGGCCGTGTCGGTCGTTGATCGACTTGAAATGGTCGATATCGATGATCATCACGCCGAGTGCGTGATATTGTTCGTCGCCGGTCAGCAAGGCGCGAACAGCCTTTTCCAACGCGCGGCGGTTGAAGACGCCTGTCAGCGCATCGGTTTCGGACAGGGTTCGGAGCTGCTCGGCCAGCGCGCGCTGCTGCTTCTCCATTTCTCCCTTTTGACGAAGCTGCTCGCGCAGGAAATCCAGCTCCTGGAACATTTTCTTCACTTCCGGGGCCACCTTGTCCGCATGCTTGCCCCCGGAAAGATCACCGGCGGCAATGGCGGCGATCTGCGCCTGGACGGATTGCATGGGCCGGAACAGCGTGGTCTTGTAAACGGATGTCAGCCGCAACAGCACCAAGACCGCGATACCCGCGAGGAGGAGGGATGTTGCACCGTAGATCAGCGCCTCCTGCTTTCTCTTTTCGATCCGCGCGCGCGTTTCGGACAGGATAAGGTCGCGTAACGTATCGGACGAACGCATGCCGGCAATATAGTTCCTGGAGAATTCAAGAGCGCTCGGCTGGGCGGACGGCTGGGCCATCACGATGGTATTCTGCGCATAACGCAGCGCCTGGCCGAAATAATAGGTTTCGAGGTCGCGCAGCGCTCCGTCCAGTTGCGGCGTCGACAGATAGGCGGCGGTATAATTGATCAGCGAGGCTTTCAGTGACATCAGCCCCTGCATCTCGGTGTCGAATTTGGCGCGATAACCGAGTTTTTCCTGCCTGTTCGCATTGAGACTCATGATCACATAGGAACCGAGGCGGCCGATCCTGTCCCGCATGACGCCGGCGGTGCCTGTCAGCGCGATGTCGATCGCCACATCGGGCGTTACCTTGATGATGGCGCGCGCCGCCCTGCCGCGCAGCATGTTGACGCTGTCCGCCGCCTTGAACATCGATGAAATCGCGTTGGACATTGGGCCGTGGTTGCGTACGTCAGGGGGGAGCGCGACAACCTGATCGACCAGCTCCCGCGATTGCCTGAGCCTCTGGCGGGTTTCAGCAAGTGACGCCGCCAGTTCAGGCTGTGTCTTGATATCGTCGGTGAAGTATCTCTCCAGTTCCGACAGCTTGTCGTCCGTTGCCTTGCGTGCGGTGGCAAGCCCCTCGACCAGCCTTGCATCCGGCACGGAGGCGCCCATCAGATTGTTGGCGGGCCCGCGCTCGGCCGAGACCAGCCATGCGGACTGGAGAGCGGTTTCGAAGCGGGTGAGCTGCGCCGCATTGGTGCGATAACGCAGATAATTGTAGACGCTGGGCAGCGCGGCAAGGGTCGCCAGCAGGATAGAGCTTACGGCGATGATGATCGTGCCTGTCAGCTGGACTTTCTGTATGCTCGCGCGCATCTGAAGCGTTGTTCTCACTGGAATGGTTATGTTTCATCGCCATTTTAACGGCGCTGCGTAAATACTTCGCTTATTTTCCGGGCCTTTTGCGGCGATCGTCGCCCTGCCGACCTCGCTGGGTCCACTATGTGGAAAAGCGCCCTGCCAATGCGATATAGCCAGTTTTTACTTTACACCAAGTCAGAATCTGATAGTTGGCAAGGCACTGGCTTGCCCTTGTAGCTCAGTTGGTAGAGCACCTGATTTGTAATCAGGGGGTCGCGGGTTCGAACCCTGCCGGGGGCACCAGTAAAATCAATCACTTAATGGCGATCTATTCGGTTGAATGATGCACTGCGCGATGCGTGGCGCTTTGGGTCCGTTGCTGCGAACGGTTGAACCCCGACCAAGCCGGAGTTCTTGGTTCTGACCAGCCCACCGCAGGGTTTCCATATCAGGGAAGTGGTTTGGTCCACCACAAGGCGAGATCGGGAAAAGTGCGGTATCCGCCAGAGTTGTAAAGTCCTTGGGTTTAAGCATATTGTTCAGCGGACGGGTTGAACGATAGCGGGCGCTTCCAATGGATGCATATGGTCATTTGCGGATATTGGTAAGCCTCATTCTCGGCCTGGCGATCACCAGAGTGCTGTCCGGCCTTTCCAGAAGGCTGCAGGAGCCGCAGAAGACTGACCGCATGCACGCGCAGATCGTCTGGTCGCTTGTCCTGCTTCTTGGAGCGATCCACTTCTGGTGGTGGGAGTTCGCCTTACGGCTGATCCACAACTGGAATTTCTGGATTTACATCTTCGTTCTCGTCTACACCTCGCTTTTCTTCCTGATGTCGACGCTGCTTTATCCCGATCACATTCAGGAGTCGTCCGAACGGGAAAGTTTTTTCGTGCGCCGGCGGCATGCGTTTTTTGCCCTGTTTGCCGCCTCGTTCGTCTTCGATCTGATGGACACCTACATCAAGGGGAAAGAGCACTTCGAACAGCTCGGGCCATGGTATCTGGCAAGGATAGCCGGCGGTCTGCTTATCGCTGTCGTGGCGATGAGAACCGATAACAGCCGCAAAATCATGTGGCTCGGTGTCGTCTGGCTCTTCTTGAACGCGCTCTGGATAACGGCGATCTACAGCGACCTGTTCTAGTTCTTTCAGCGGCAAAATAACCAGATCGCCGGCTCGGGCTGCGAGTGAAACGCGCAAGCGCACAAAGCGGGGTGGCGGTTTCGATAATGCCTATGGCTTTATGTGATAAAGCTTGTGCACGATGGACCAGTTGCCGTCGCGCTCCAGCAGGGACAGATATTCGTAAAAATCCATACCGTCGAAACGGGTCGTCAGCTTCACCGAGGCGCTGTCACCCTCCTTGTCGATACCCATGATTTCGAAAGCGGGATCGTGATCGGGCAGGCCGCGTTCGCTTTTTGCGCATCTGGTCGACAAAGTCCTCCAGGGACAGCCATTCGATTTCGCCTTCGAAGGTTCCGACGATGCTGGCGCGCGGGTCGAAAACATCCCGCATCAGGCTCTCATCCGCATAGGCCATGGCATGGACATAATCCGTGACGGTCTGGGTAATCGTTTGCGGCATCGGATCGTCCTCCCTTCGGATCCAAAAGCCGAGCTTACACCCGTTGACGCGTTTCCACCATAACCCCCTGAAAACGCGCCGGTTACGCCTCCGCCCGTGGTGTTTTCCGACCGGCTGCGGCAGGTGCGGTATCGAGCCTTGCGGTGTGTTTTGCCGCCGCTTTCCACAATTTTGTCCCGCCCGTCACTATAGTCGCCTTGGGTCCGACAAATTTCGGCATCAAGGGCTTTTCACCGGCCGTCCTGCCGGCTGCCACGAGGCTTTTGTGTGGGCTTTGCCGGTTTAACCGCCGGGGCGGGGTGCCGTGCCGGGCGGATTTGGCCTATGATCCACTCGCAGGCCTCATGAGGGTGGCATAAGGCATGCGGGTAACAGTTGCGTTTGAAGGTGTTTTTGTGATTGATCCCTATGTTTTGCTTGGCGTGGAGCGCGATGCCGACGAGGCGGCGATCAAGTCGGCCTACCGCAAGGTGGCCAAGGCCGCGCATCCCGATAGCGGCGGCGACGCCGAGCAATTCGCGCGGCTGCAGACGGCCTATGAGCTGCTGAAGGATCCGGTGCGCCGCAAGGTATTCGACGATACCGGCTACGATCCGCAGCTTGCCGACGCCAAGGACCTCAAGGGCCTGCTGATGCTGGAAACGCTGGTGAATGAATTTATTCTGGACGAACGCGAACCCGGCAGTTTCGACCCCGTGGCCGCCATGCGCCGCAAGCTGACCGACGATATTCTGAAAAGCCGTTTCCATATTCTCGAGCTGGAACGGCACCGCACCCGGGTTCGCAAACATATGGACCGTCTCGGCCGCAAGCCGGAAACCGATGTGCTGAGCTCCATGCTGCGCGCCCGCAGCCAATCCATCGCCGAAGCCATCCGTAATGCCGAAGCCCAGATCGAGGTGATCGAACAGGCCTATACGATGCTCGAAGGTTATTCCTACGAGCTCGAAAGCGTGGCCTTGGCCGAGCCCTTGCTGAAAGGCGAGGCGGCGGAATAGGCGGCCGTTCAGGGGCCGTTGGCGAGGGCGAGGATGAGCTGATGCACCCGTCCGCCGGGGGAAAGCTCGTCCCGGTCGAAATCGCGGCCGCGCTGGCGCTGCTCGTTGGAAAGCTCACCCAGACGCTGCTGCAGAACGGCGCGCACCTTCTGGCATTTGGGATCGTTCTCTGCCCTCAGGCCGATGCTGAAGGCCTCGATCTTTTTCACCATATCGAGAATATGGTCACCATGGACGCGTTCATGGGTTTCCACGCCGGAAATGAAGGTCCTCCAGCTGGCGGCGACGGCGGGCGGCAGATTGGCCGGCGCTTTCGGCCAGGTGTAGATGATGGTGAGATTGGGTCTTGCCGTGGCGAGAATGCAAGCGCCATCCGGCTGGGGGCGATAATCGCGCCGCCATGTCAGCTTGAAGGTGGTGTGGGCAATGGCCTGCACGCCGGCGGTCGGACCGCGCTCGCCGATCGACTGATAAAGCGCACCGCCCGTATTGCCGCTGATGGCGTAGGTTTTTATCTGTTCGGCGGGTTTCCAGCCGACAGACTGCGCTGACAGCGGAAGAGCACTCAGCAACAGGGCGGCACTGACGGAAAGGGAAAAAAGACTATGGACGGGCACGCATCGATCCTTGGTGTTTTGCGCGCCGAAGATAGGCGAGGGGCAGGCGGTGAGGCAAGGGGGATGCGGGCGAGGATCGCCGGCTTCTGCGTGGAATAGCCCATACGAAAACCCCCGCGCCTCGACGCGGGGGAGACAAGCGTACGACTGCAGGGGTAATCAGTCGTCCAGCTTGTCGTAATCGAGCTTCGGAGCGTTCTGCAGCGCTTCCTTGGTGGTGTCGACATAGGCCTTCCAGGTGCCGTTGTCGTTGTGAACAGCGACGGAAGCCGGGTCGAGCACCACATAGCTCTTGTCGATGCCGAGGAAGCCGCCGACGCTGGCCACAAGGCCGATCACCGACTTGCCGTCGCCGATGACGACATCCTCGATTTCGCCGATGTTTTCGTTCTGGGCGTTATAGATGTCCATGCCATCGAGCTGGGAGGCGGTGAGATCGGTCTTCTGGACATTAACGAACTTCAGCGGGCCGCTGGCCTTGGTGCCCATGGTAATGCCGGGGCCGGACAAAGTGGCGTCCGCGCCGGCAGCAGGAGCAGTAGTGGCCGTCTGGGCAAAAGCCACGGAAGAGGAGAGCGCTGCTGCCGCAGCGAGAGCGATGACCTTGATTTTCATGATGTTTCTTCCCTTTGTATGCTGAACGTTGCGTTCGGGGAGGAAACGACGGGAGGCGGATTTGGTTCCTCATGGGAGGACAGGAAAATTTCGTCTATGCTGAAAAAAGGAACAGGCGTGCATCGAAATCGGGAGGATGCCATGGCGAAAAACACGGTGGGGAAAGATGCGGAGGAGACCGCACCATCGGACTTCATCGACCGGAAGATCGCGGAGCTCGGCGACTGGCGCGGTGAGACGCTCGCGCATATTCGCGCGGTGATCAGGAAGGCCGATCCGGAGGTGGTGGAAGAGGTGAAATGGCGCGGCGTGCCGGTCTGGTCGCATGCGGGCATCCTCTGCACCGGCGAAACCTACAAAAGCGCGGTGAAGATGACATTTGCCAAGGGCGCCTCGCTGGAGGACCCGGCGGGGCTGTTCAATTCGAGCCTTGAGGGCAATACGCGGCGGGCGATTGATTTTCACGAGGGGGATGTCGTGGATGAGGAGGCGCTGGCGGCGCTGATCCGGGCGGCGGTGGCGCTAAATGCGGTGGGGAAGAGCGGGAAAAAGCGGGCCGGAAAGTAATGGATCTATCCGGCGACGAGAAAGAGGCCCACGCCTCAATCCTTGGCTTTGTCGGCAGCCTTGTCCCATTCCCCATCGATGAACTTCAGCGCGTCGATAATCGAGACCTTCCACACCGACCAGACGTGATCGCCATCGGTCACCCGCAGCTCGGATTTGCGCTTGTCGGCTTGCAGCGTCTCATGCAGGGCGATGGCGCCGCGCCAGAGGAAGAAGCCGTCATCGTCGCCGACGGTCAGATAGGTGGCGGGCAAATCCTGGCTTTCGGCGACATGCTGCGCCACGAGGGTGAAGACGTTTTTTTCGTTGAAGAGCCTTGCATCGAAAGGTGTGCCGAAGGCGCCGGAGAAATGGTCGCCGGTTGAAGGAAGCACGATGCCGCTGGTGACAGTGGTGCGGTCGACCCGGTGGAAAAAGGCGCTGTCCTGAATGAGCTTGAGTTCGGCAGGCGTCTTGTCGAGATCGGATGCGGGGACATTCTGCCAGATAGCGCCCGACAGGCTGGCCACGGCGCCATAGAGGTCTTCATGGCCATAGGCGAGATGCAGGGCGCCGAAACCGCCCATGGAGAGGCCGGCGATGGCGCGGCCTTGCCGATCTTTCCGCACCGGCAGCGTTTTTTCGATCTGGTGGCGCAGATCGCCGGTCAGGGCGGTTTCGTAATCGCCGGGGCCGCCGACAGCGGCGGAATCCACATACCAGCTGTTCTTGACGCCGGGCATGACGACAACCAGCGGGCGGATGGCGCCGGCGGCGATGAGCGTATCGAGCGTCTTTTCGATATTGCCGAGATCGCGCCAGCTGTTCTGGTCGCCATCATGACCGTGCAGGAGATAAAGCACCGGCCAGCCGTTTTCCGGCGGCGCGCCGTCCGGGCGATAGATGTTGACGGGAAGCGGCGCGTTCAGGGCGGCGCTATGGAAGGTCGCATCCTCGATCTGTCCGGCAAAGACCGGGGTGCAGGTGACAAGAAGGCAGAATGCCGCCAGATTTTTTCGATACATGCGGTCGCTCCCTGCTGCCATTTCCAGAACATATCAATGTGCGCGCGCACTGGGCGTTCCGGAATCCATAATGTTGCGGCAATGTCGCCCGCGCAAGTTTGCGCGCGATGCAACGGCTTCGGAAAACCCGATCCAGCGGCCCTTTTGCATCGCGCTGCAGCTTTCAGGTTTTGATCATGATAAAATTGACTTTATCGCATTTCACACGATTGCTTGTTTTGCTCCTGCTTCTTTCCGGCTGCATGACAGTGCCGATTTCCAGCATTCCCAAGCTCATGCGGCTCGATTTTCTGACAATGAATTTCGAGCATGTGCGGGTGGGGCTGCAGCTTCCCGCCTATCTTTCGTTGCGCTCCGGCGATGCCGTGATGATCGCCCGGAGCCGGACAGATGGGTTGGAAGGCGAGACGGTCTATACCTATACGCTGGTAGAGGATACGGATGCCGCTGCCCTTGCAGGGTTCCGGCCGGAAAAACGGATGGGAACAGCCGCGACCGTGTGGCGAATTAAGCCTGAGGATGTTGCCGGGCTCGCGGAGCTACAGGAGCGGGTGCGCCGTTCCCGCATTCAGGGACCGCGTATCAGGGGCAGCACGGAGATCAAGATATTGAAGGCCTGCCTCACGGGCGCGTTTCCCGCCGGTCCGATCTATTCTTCGACCTACATCAAGCCCGCGGAAAACGAAGATTATATTCCCGCATCGATAGATAACGATCTGGTCAAGCTATTCGGACCGACCGAGATCAGGTCGCTAATCAGGCAATGCGAGAACTGACGGCGATTGCCGAGTGTCTGGATGCCTTGTCCCGTTTCAGGTTTCCGTACGGCCTCCCGAAACTTCTCATATGGAGCAGCGGGTACGTTACCCGCTGTCCGTCAGATCGACCTCGTGTCTTCGCGCATCAGCGCCCCGGCCGGCCCGTCTTGCCCTTGGTTCGGCTCTTGCGCTTCTGCTCACCGGCATCCTCATAGGAGCCCGCACCGATCTTGCCGCGCACCAGCGGTCGCGGATCGTCCGTGGCGCGCTCCGGCTGGCCTTCCGGCAACGGTGAGAACCGTTTGCCGGATTCGGTCTCCGGCTTGTCGGGCACCGTGCCGCGCACGGGTTTTTCGGTCCTGCCCACCGTCATCTCGTCCAGTGTGTTCCTGCGGAACAGCGGTTTTCCCGCATCCGAGCCGGGGCCCATTTCGTCGAGCGAGGGTTTGGCGAAGAGGGATTTGCTGCTTTCGTTCGCTGCGGCGCCCGCCTCCGTCCTGCCGGACGTCTCACCCTCCGGCGGCGAGATCGACAAGTGGCTGCGTCTGTTGTTCTTTCCGCCGCCTTCGATGGCGCGGGCCTCCTCCTTGGCCATCGGGTCGTCCATGGTCGCCAGTTCGGCGGCCTTGAGGCGTTTGATTTCGTCGCGCAGGCGGGCGGCTTTTTCGAAGTCGAGATCGGCTGCGGCATCGCGCATGGATTTTTCCAGCGCGTTGAGATGGGCCTGCAGATTGTTGCCGACCAGATGGCCGCCATCGGCGAAGCCCTTGCCGGAAACGCCAGAAATATCGGCCCTTACGTGATCGCGCTCATAAACAGAATCAAGAATGTCTGAGATCTTCGCCTTGACAGATTCCGGCGTGATGCCGTGTTCGGCATTATAGGCCATCTGCTTTTCGCGGCGGCGGGAGGTTTCCTCCATCGCCCGCTTCATCGAGCCGGTGATATTATCGGCATAAAGGATGACCTTGCCGTCGACGTTACGGGCGGCGCGGCCGATGGTCTGGATCAGTGAGGTTTCCGAGCGCAGGAAGCCTTCCTTGTCGGCATCGAGGATGGCGACGAAACCGCATTCGGGAATATCGAGGCCCTCGCGCAGAAGGTTGATGCCGACGAGAACGTCGAAAGCGCCGAGGCGCAGGTCGCGGATGATCTCGATGCGCTCCAGCGTGTCGATGTCAGAGTGCATGTAACGGACGCGGACGCCCTGTTCATGCAGATATTCGGTCAGGTCCTCGGCCATGCGCTTGGTCAGCACGGTGCAGAGCGTGCGGTAACCCTTGGCGGCGGTCTCGCGGATTTCGCCGAGAACGTCGTCGACTTGGCTGCGGGCGGAGCGCACTTCGACCGGCGGATCGATGAGGCCGGTCGGGCGGATGACCTGTTCGGCAAAGACGCCGCCGGACTGTTCCATCTCCCATGAACCGGGGGTTGCCGAAACCGCCACGGTGAGCGGGCGCATCGCGTCCCATTCCTCGAAGCGCAGCGGCCGGTTGTCCATGCAGGAGGGCAGGCGGAAGCCATATTCGGCCAGCGTCGCCTTGCGCCTGAAGTCGCCGCGATACATGCCGCCGATCTGGCTGACGGAGACGTGGCTTTCATCGATGAAGAGCAGGGCATTATCAGGGATATATTCGAACAGGGTCGGTGGCGGTTCGCCGGGATTGCGGCCGGTGAGATAACGCGAATAGTTTTCGATGCCGGCGCAGGAGCCGGTTGCCTCCAGCATTTCCACATCGTAGCGGGTGCGCTGTTCCAGCCGCTGGGCTTCCAGCAGGCGTCCGGCCTTTTCCAGCTCGGCGAGGCGGCCCTTCAATTCTTCCTTGATCGACTTGATCGCGCCGTTCAGCGTCGGGCGCGGGGTGACATAGTGCGAATTGGCGTAAATCTTGACGGATTGCAGGTCGCCTGTCTTCTGGCCGCTCAACGGGTCGAATTCGGTGATGGAATCGATCTCGTCTCCGAACATCGAGATACGCCAGGCGGCATCCTCAAGGTGGGCCGGGAAGATTTCGATAGTATCGCCGCGCACGCGGAACGAGCCGCGCTGGAAATCCATGTCGCGGCGTTTGTATTGCTGGGCTACGAGGTCGGCCAGAAGCTGGCGCTGGTCCAGCCGGTCGCCCACCTGCATCTGGAAGGTCATGGCCGTATAGGTCTCGACCGAACCGATACCGTAGATGCAGGAAACCGAGGCGACGATGATGCAGTCGTCGCGTTCCAGCAGCGAGCGGGTGGCGGAGTGGCGCATCCGGTCGATCTGTTCGTTGATCGAGGATTCCTTCTCGATGAAGGTGTCGGAGCGCGGCACATAGGCTTCCGGCTGGTAATAATCGTAGTAGGAGACGAAATATTCCACCGCATTGTCGGGGAAGAAGTTCTTGAACTCCGAATAGAGCTGCGCGGCCAGCGTTTTGTTGGGGGCGAGGATGACAGCCGGGCGCTGCGTCGCCTCGATCACCTTGGCCATGGTGAAGGTCTTGCCCGAGCCGGTGACGCCGAGCAGCACCTGGCTGCGTTCGCCGGAATTGATGCCTTCCACGAGGTCGTTGATGGCCGTCGGCTGGTCGCCGGCGGGCTGGTAGTCCGAGGCCATGCGGATGGCGACGCCGCCTTCCGATTTCGGCGGGCGGGCCGGGCGGTGCGGCGTCCACAGCTTGCCGTCCTTGAACAGCGGATTGCCGCTCTCGATCAGTTTCGACAGCGCATCCACCGTGGCGGTGACGGCGCCCGGCGCGAGGTTGGCGGCATCCTCCAGCGATACGTCCATGCCGGCGACCGGATTGAGACCGGCGGCGGCGCGGGTTTTCGGATCGCTCGATGCGCCGATGGAAACGCCGCGTGCGGTCTTGGAGACCGTGGTGTTCTTGGCCGTCTTCGGGGGGGCTTTCTGGGCCTCCTTGCGCGCCTCGATCTCGATCTTCTTGCGGTGCTTGCCCGCCTTCGAGGCGATTTCGCGCTGGGTTTCCACGGAGGACGCCTCCGCTTCCGCCTCGAGCTGCTTCACCCAATCGGCGACGCTGCCGCTAAGCGGCGCGCCTTCGAAGGACGATTGCGGAGCTTCCTCGAAGCCCGAGGGCGAGGAGGTGGAGTTTTTCGGTGATCTGGCCATGGGCGAAATATGGAGGGAGTCACGCTTAAAGGGAAGGGGATGCGGTGAAAAAATGAGTACAAAAAGGAAACGAATCGTGCGGAACAAAATTCGGCCGGATGCGTTGCGTAGCGGCTGAAGACAGCTTTGCTCGAATCCGTAGGAAATCGTTCCGGTTTTCTGGCGGATGCGCTAGAGCAAATCCATACGGGTGGAATGAGGGTTCCCTTCTGACTGCCTTCTCCTGCCGCATTTCATGACATCCCTCCCTTTTTCCAGGACCCATCATGCCGTTCTCAATCAGCCCTGCCCATATCTGGCCTGTCCTGATGCTTATCGCCTCCAATGTTTTCATGACCTTCGCCTGGTACGGCCACCTCAAGCACAAGGGCAGCGCGCTTTTCCTGGCGATTGTCGCCAGCTGGGGCATCGCTTTCTTCGAATATGTGCTTGCCGTTCCCGCGAACCGCATCGGTTCGGAGGTCTATTCCACCGCGCAGCTCAAGACCATTCAGGAAGTCATCACGCTCGCGGTCTTCGCGCTGTTTTCGATCTTCTGGCTGAAGGAAAGCATCACCATCAATCACGTGATCGGTTTTGCGCTGATCGCTTTCGGTGCTTCCTTCATTTTCCGCTCCTGAAAAGGAATAAATACCCCAGCGCTTCGCCGGCCCGGAACCAGTCGCAACGGATATGAGGTGATGTATCGATGAAAATACGGCCTGCGAAAGTTGACGATGCAACCGGAATGGCGGCGGTTCAGAACGAGATATTCTCGGCCGGCCTCCGAAAAGCGCCAACGGATATCACGGCGGTGCTGGAGAATTACATCCAGCACGCCGACCGTATCGAATGCTCGGTCGCCGAGGACGGCGACGGGCGTATCCTGGGCTTCCAGTCTCTGCGTTATGCGCGGACGGACAATCCCTATGGCGTGGCGGAAGGCTGGGGCATCATCGGCACCCATGTCAGCCCGCAGGCGGCGCGAAGAGGCGTGGGATCCGCCCTCTTCGCGGCAACGCGCAGGGCGGCGGAGGCGCGCGGCCTTCAGAATATCGATGCCAGCATCGGTGCGGACAACATGCTCGGGCAAAGCTATTACGACGCCATGGGATTTACGACCTATCGCCAGTCGGAAGGGCTGGTCTGCAAGGTTTACCGGTTGGGATAGACGCGGCCTGCTTCCGGTCAGCCGCGATTGTCGTTTTCGGAATATTGCAGGCGGGCCTTGCAGATGCGAACGTGGTTCTCGTCGGCCCATTGCACCAGCAATTGCATCGGCACCAGAAACGAGCGGCCGAGATTGGTCAGCTCATATTCCACGCGCGGCGGCACCTCGGCATAAAGCGTGCGGCGGATGAAGCCGTCCTCTTCCAGCCGCTTCAGTGTGCGGGACAACATCTGCTTGGAAATATCGTCGATCCTGCGGTTCAGCTCATTGAATCGCAGCACGCCGCCCTGCAGGGCTTCCAGAACCAAAAGGCTCCATTGATCGCCGATGCGGTCCAGCACGTCGCGGATGGGGCAGGGTTGGTCGAAGGCAAAAACCTCTTTCGTCTGCGTATCCGCCATGTCCTTACCCTTTGCCCTTTTTACCCTTGCAGGTCATCGCCATGTGACCAGATCAGCTGCCGCTGACTTCTTGCGGCTACGGCTGCGATACCATAGCTCTTCCCTGCGGTCTATAATCTAGACCTATAACGATAGTGACAAGAGGAAAGAAGCCATGGCTAAAATTGCGCTCATCGGCGCTTCCGGCAATGCCGGGTCCCGTATTCTGAAGGAACTTTCCGACCGGGGACACCAGGTGACGGGCATTGCCCGCAATCCCGAAAAGATCGCCAGCCTTCCGAATGTGTCGGCAAAGAAGGGCGATGTTTTCGATCAGGCGGGGCTTTCTGAACTGCTGAAGGGTCACGATGCCGTGATTAGTTCGGTGCATTTCACCGCCAGCGATCCCGCAACGCTGATCGAGGCCGTGCGAGCCTCCGGCGTTCCGCGCTATCTCGTGGTCGGCGGCGCCGGCAGCCTTGAAATCGCACCGGGCCAGCGTGTGGTCGACCTGCCGGATTTTCCGGCCGCCTACAAGGCCGAAGCAACCAAGGGCGCAGAGTTTCTGGGCCTGCTGAAGCAGGAAAAGCAGCTCGACTGGACGTTCCTGTCGCCATCCGCCGAATTCGTGCCAGGCGAAAGAACCGGCAAATTCCGCATCGGCAAGGATAATCTCCTCAGCAACGATGAGGGTAGCCGTATTTCCTTCGAAGACTATGCCATCGCGCTTGTCGATGAAATCGAGAAGCCGCAACATTCCCGTCAGCGTTTCACCATCGGTTATTGAGAGGTATCACCCATGAATTTCGTAACACGCCGTCTTGCCGTCGCCGCTTTCGCCCTCGTGCCCGCCTTGATGGCCGCACCGGTTCTGGCGCAAACCGCAACGCGGGACTTCGCGCAGGAAGAAGCCAATCGCAAGCTGGTGATCGAGTTCTACGATACGGTCTTCAACAAGCATGATGTGGCGAAGGGCGCCACCGTCCTCGTCGACAGCTACAAACAGCACAACCCGAGGGTACCGGATGGCAAGGCGCCATTCGTCAATTATTTCACTGGCTTCTTCAAGGAGAATCCGCAGTCGAAGGCGCGGATCGTGCGTAGCGCCACGGATGGCGATCTGGTCTATCTGCACATTCATTCGACGGAAAATGAAGGCGATCGCGGCAGGGCCATCGTCGATATCTTCCGCGTCACCGACGGCAAGATTACCGAGCACTGGGACGTGATCCAGCCTGTTCCGGAAACGGCGGCGAACAACAATACGATGTTCTGAGGCGGCTTCCGCCCTCAGGCCAAACACATGGGGCCGGCCGGGTTTTCTCCCGGCCGGCTGTTTTTTAGAGCGTGCGCCGCTTCTGGCGGGTCTGTACGGCCATATCCATCACCAGCATTGCCAGCAGGCTTGCGCCCACCAGCGGGAACATGATGCCGCCGATGGCAAGCATGGCGAGGAGGCCGCGCAGGACGCGTTTTTCCTGCGGCAAAGGCGGCACGCCGAGCGAACCCTTGGGGCGGCGTTTCCACCACATGATGCCGGCGGATACGGCAAGCAGGACGATGCCGATGCAGGCCGCCAGAAGCAGGATCTGGTTGGCAAGGCCATATTGCTGTCCCAGATGCACGTTGATGCCCCATTCCAGCGCCTTGCCGAGCGGGCCGTAATCGGCATAGCCCATGTCGATCAGCGGTTCGCCGCTATATTGATCGAGATGGACGACACGCTGCTGCGCCAGATCGTCGGGATAAACCGAGCCGCTGTAAACGCCCGTGGGTTTCCCCGGCAGGGCGACGGCATAACCGGCGGCAAGGCCAAGCGCGTCGAAGCGTGCGATCGCTGCATCGATCCCGATCGGTTGGCTTTCCGCTGAAGCCACGGATTCAGGGATTTTCGCCTGTTCCAGCGACCAGCTTGTCTTCGCCAGGTGATCGAGATGGTCGCCGGACATGGGGACATCGGTGCGCACGCCTGCCGGATATCCGAAATTGCTGCCATTTGCCCATTCATTGACCTTCGCGCCCCAGACGCCCGACCAGGGCATGCCGGTGACGGCAAGGAAGACGATGAAAAACCCGACGAAAATACCTGTTACCGCATGGGTATCGCGCCAGAACACCCGCTTTTTCGGCGTGCTGCGCACGGTTACCACACCGCCTGTCTGTTTTCGCGGCCACCAGAGATAGATGCCGGTGGCGACGAGAAGGATCGACCAGCCGGCGGCGATCTCGATCAGGTAGCGGGCATAGGTGCCGAAATATTTCAGGCTGTGCAGGTAGCGGATCGTCCACATGACCGTGCCGCGATCCGGCAGGGAACCGGTAACTTCTCCGGTATAGGGATTGACGTAGACGGCCCGCTTGCCATCGGCCGTATTGACGGTGATTTCCGTCGATGCGCCCGGATCGGCTGGTGTCGTATATTTGACGGCGGCGCCGGGAACGGCTGCAAGCGCTGCGGCAACGATTTCGGAAGGCAGCACTTTCGGTGCGTTCTGCGCCGCCTCCACCCGCTTCAGATCCGCATGGATGAGATTGTCGAATTCGTCCCGGAAGAGATAAAGCGCGCCGGTGACGGCGAGCGATATCATGAAGGGAAGGACGAAGAGACCGGCGTAGAAATGCCAGCGCCACACGGCGCGGTAAAGATTTGCGGACGAGGAATGCGCAGGCGCACGCTCGCCCTCGAAGGAGGTCGTAACGGACATGGATGTCTCCGCAAGAGAATTGATTTTCCGGCAGGCCGGATAGTCTTCTAGCGCTGCGGAGCGGAGGGCGGCGCGCGCGGGCGCGATTCCAGGTTGGGCGGCGATGGCGGCAATGCCGCGTCGACGTTCAGAAAGGCGACTTCGACCGTCGGCAGGATACTGTCCGCGCGTTCGACGGGAATAACCGGAAGAGCGGTGGCTGCAGCAGAGGCCAGACGGCAGAGCGTGCCGCAACAATCGTCGGCGATCTTGCCGGCCGGGTTCTGTTTGCCGGAGCCGCCTTCAGGCATATGGCTGGAACAGATGATCTCATCCGCCGCAAGCGCGGCCATCGCCATATTGCCGCTGGTCAGGCCATTGGCGAGACCCTGCAAAAGGAAAAGCAGAACGGCCAGCGTGGCGATGGCGCCAGCCGAACTCCTGTCCTGCATGATCCTGCGAATGAACCCCATGGAACCGGAATGTCATATTTGTTGTGAAATGTCACCGCGACACAATGACGGCAAGGGAAAGACAACAGGGCCGGCCAGCAATATTTACCTTGGTTGCGATTTTGGCTGTGCGCTTATACTACGTCGTTTTGAAGTTGTAGTTTGTCTTTCAGTGTGCTTTTTGTGTATTGATTTATATAATTTATTTTTATAAATGATAATAAATTATATTATAATGTTATTTATTTGAAAATAAGTCAAAATTCATAATTATTCTTACGATTGCTCAATGATTTATTTCTCGTGTTTCTTAATTTTGCGCTGAGCTGGGCAATAGAACCGTGGCCGCGGGGTTTCTTTTATGAAAATAGCCATTGTGCAGTTCGATAGCCGCCCACCCGATGCACTGGGATTTCTCGCGCCATTGATCCTCCGCAATTCGCACTATGCAAAACAGCACGGTTATGAGCACTTTTTCGTCAGCCGGTTGGGGATGGATATTCCGCCATTTTGGGCAAAGCCCCATGTCGTGATGTTTTATCTGAAATCCGGCTATGACATTGTATTGTGGTTGGATACCGATGCGGTCGTCCACGATCTTGCGATGCCGGTCACCCGGTTTTTCGTGGGCGATGAAGTTTTCATCTACGCATCCGACAATCCAGTCTGGCGCAGTCCCTTCAATGCGGGCGTATTCATATGCAAGGGGATCGTCGCGCTGGACCTTATGCTCGAATGGGCGGCACTGTATCAGCCCGACCAATGGGAAAAGCACGAGAACGACTGGCGCTGCAGGGATGCGCGGTGGGCGGGGCCGGCCTATGAGCAGGGCAGTTTCGCGATCAAAATCCTGCCGAAATACGGACAGTCGGGTCTTTTTAAGCAACTTCCGTGGGAGGTGCTGCAAAGCCCGTTCCCGGTCGACAATTCATTCACCCTGCATTTTGCTGAACGGTTCAAAGCCAATATCCGCGTCTATTGCGCGGCCTTCCCCGTTGCTCGGCCTGCCGGCGAAGAATGATCCCGGCAATGCCTGAGATGCCGGCATGGCTTGCCCGACATGCATCTTGAATGGAGAGCGGCGCTGGAGCCCAGTGCCGCAGCGCGCCTACTCCGTCGCCGGAATGGGCGTGGGTTGCCCGTTTTCGTCCATCGCCACCATGATGAAGGTGCCGGCGGTGACTTTTTCCAGCTTGTCATATCGCGACCGCTGCGCCCAGGCTTCCACCGTCAGCGTGATGGAGGTGCGGCCAACGCGGGCGATATCGGTATAGATGGACAGCGTATCGCCGATCTTCACCGGCAGCTCGAAGGCCATTTCCTTGACCGCCGCCGTGACGACGCGACAGCGGGAACGCTCCGCCGCACGGATGCCGCTTGCCAAGTCCATCTGCGACATGACCCAGCCGCCGAAAATATCTCCGGCCGGATTGGCGTCGGCCGGCATGGCGAGCGTTCTCAGCGTCAGCTCGCCGGTCGGTTTGATGGTCTGGTCGGTCATGTTGCGATTTGCTCCGTGCGAATGACAAAGGCGCAGCATGCGTTGCGCTTTGCGATTTCGCAAGGAAGGCAAAGCGTCAGGACGACGCTTTGCCCAGAAATTGCTGCGTTGCATAAAGGGCGATGGCCGCCGCATTCGAAACGTTGAGCGATTTGATCTCGCCGGGCATGTCGAGACGCGCAAGCGCCGAGACGGTTTCGCGTGTCTTCTGTCGCAGGCCCTTGCCTTCGGCGCCCAGCACCAGTGCGATCTTTTCGCCGCTGAATGTCTGTTCTATGGGGGCGGGGCCTTCCGAATCGAGGCCGACGGAGAAGAAGCCGAGCTTGTGCAACTCGCCCAGCGCATCGGCCAGATTGGTGATCTGGATATAGGGAATGAGTTCCAGCGCGCCGGAAGCCGATTTCGCCAGCACGCCCGACTCGGTCGGGCTGTGGCGCATGGTGGTGATGACGGCGCCGGCGTTGAAGGCGACCGCCGAGCGCATGATGGCGCCGACATTGTGCGGATCGGTGACCTGGTCGAGCACGAGGATGAGCGGGCTATCCTTCAGCGCGCCGAGACGCTTGACCGGCAGCGGCCGGGTTTCCAGCATCACGCCCTGGTGGATGGCCTCGGGACCGAGCACACGGTCGATATCCTGAGGGGAAACCATCTCGACGGGGAAGGGCTGGGCATCGGCCTCGCCGATATCGAGGCGTGCGAAGGCGTTCTGGGTGACGGAGAGCTTGACGATCTGCCGTTCGGGATTGGCGAGCGCCGCACGCACGGTATGCAGGCCGTAAAGATGCACCTGATCCGGCGCAAGCTGCGGCGGTTTCCAGTCATCCGCGCCGCGGTTGCGGCGCTTCGGTTGCTGCGGGGTCGGAATTTCACCGCGCTCGCGCTTGGCGTCGCGCACGGCACGGCGCAGGTTGGCGTAGTGCGTGTCGCGGGTGGATTTGTTGTTGGGATCGTCTTTGCTCATGGCGCCTTATATCTCCGCCAGGAGGCGCGCACCAGCCCCCGCGATAATCCACAGGGTGGCAAAGAGGTTTGAATTTTTTCCCGAAAATTCGTGAAAGGGCGTGTTGACAGAAACGAACGAGGCCGTCATATACGCGCCACAGACGACGCAACGGCGCTTCGCCGCAGCGAAATCTGAAGAGCTTGGTCGCTCGATCCTAGCAGAAAGCTGGAGGGATGCCCGAGTGGTTAAAGGGGACGGACTGTAAATCCGTTGGCTACGCCTACGTTGGTTCAAATCCAACTCCCTCCACCATTCTGCACGGATCGAAATCACCACCGCGGGTATAGCTCAATGGTAGAGCAGCAGCCTTCCAAGCTGAATACGCGGGTTCGATTCCCGCTACCCGCTCCAGAAATTTCCCCACAAGATCAAGAATGTTTGTCTGGCGCTGATGTGCGGCCTTTGGCGATGCGGTTTCTTTTCAGCCTGCCTGCAAGGTGGAGCCGATCCGCAGTTTCTCCGCGTCCAGTTCGCTCAGCCTTTCCATATGCGCCGTAATTTCCTCGAAGATCGAGATGCGGTCTGCGGTGGACAGGCGCTCCAGGTGGCGCAGCGCGGTAATGACCTCGATCAGGTCAATCCGTTCTCGTTCAAGTTTTTCAAGATTCCACGGCATCGCGTTTTCCCCGCTGGTGCGCTTCAAACGACCTGCGGGGAAAAAGGTTCAGATCGATAGTATTTAAGGTAAATTTTATCTTGTCGGCAGCGGCGCATGCGTCGTGGACGAATCAATAAGGCGAACGACACTGTGCCCTTGTGCCGGCGGCGGCCATATAGCTGTTGTCGCTGGGATGGTAAGATGTGTAACGCGCCGCACACCATTTTATGTGGTTGATTTCGGTTTGCGACAGGGCGTAACCATTGGGCGTGGCTTCCTCGCCTTTCCCCGCGGCAAAGGCCGAGGCGGGATAGGCCTGCTGATCTGAACTCTGTGCCTGCTGCTGGGGTTTGTAGGCCGGCTGTATGAGGCTCAGCGCATGCGCGGGCATGACGGTGGCGGCGGATATCGCGACGCCAAGAGCGAGCGCGGAGATGGTCTTCGGCATCCTCAACATCGATAAATCCTCGTTATTCGTTCGGGATGCTAACGAAAATTTAGGAATTTCGTTCCGCTGGAGGCTTGACGCCACACGAAGACGTGATTCTCCGGCCGAGTGACGGTTCGTTGTTCGATGCTGGCCTCATCGGAAAATGCGGCGTGCGATGAGCTCGTTTTATGCCCGCTCAACCGGACTTTGTATCCTTGCCGCACTGCTCGTTGACAAGCGGAAAATCCGGTCGGATAGTCGGCCGGCAATCATGCAAACGGGAGTCTTCAATGTTGAACAGGGTTGTCATTCTCTCCTCCTTTGCGCTGCTGGCATCGGCGGCGTTCGTCTCCCCCGCAGCCGCACTCACCATGAAGGAGTGCAGCGTGAAATATCAGGCGGCGAAAGCCGATGGGTCCGCCAAGGATATCAAGTGGAACGACTATCGCGCCAAGTTCTGCGGCAGCGAGGCGGCCGCTGAAGATGCTGCCGACGACAAGCAGGTCGCGGCCACCACCGAAAAAGAACCCGCAAAGGCGACGATAAAGGCCCCGAAGGGCGTCGCTTTCCCGAACGGGGTCGATAAGAAATATTCAAGCGAGACACCGGCAAAGGCCCGCCTGAAAACCTGTGTCGACTCCTATCACAAGAACAAGAATGACGGCACGCTCGGCGATCTGAAATGGATCCAGAAGGGCGGCGGTTATTGGAGCCTCTGCAACACGGCTCTCAAGAGCTGAGACGGGCAGGAGCGGTGGCCGATGGTCGTCGCTCCGGTATAGGCGCCTTATCCGAAGCAGTCTCGGATAAGGCGTGAGTCGATTCGGCTGCGACTATCCGCTCATGCGCCTTTGCTGCCATTTCCGGCGCAGGGGAGAGTGCCTCCTATGCGCAGGCGAGATCTGATTGCGAATGTCTCCGTTGCGTGGCGGGCCGGAAAACTCCGGTAGGGGCAACCCTGTTTTCGGGCGGGTAAAATCTGCGAATGGCTTGCGATTCAGTCTCTTGCTAGAAAGAACTGATCCTGCGGCTTGACCCGCATCCAGCAACTCAACGGCCAGGGCTGTTCCATGACGGCTGGCCGATAATGTGGGCGGATGACCAGACGATTTCGAAACTATCTCACCGTGCTGGCCATATCGCTGCTGATGTGGACGGTGATCCTTGGCGTTGTCTACTGGCTGTTTCGATAGGTTTTGCTACAGCTTGCCGGCCGGAGTGAAGGTACGGCGACACCTGTGCCGGCATGACGTTGCGGCGCGCCCCTGGCCGGTATTCCCGGAAATTTGATAGGCGAGGGGCGGCGGCCGCATTTCGGCTTTGCTGGCATGGCCTTATGGTCGGATGACATCAGGAAAGGATCATCATGAAAAAATCCGCTGCCGCGATATGCCTTGCAACTTTTACCACGTCGGTCGCGACCGGCGCCATGGCCGAAGATATGGTGATTCCGCTTCCGGACGGTACGACGGTCGAAAAGGTGGAGACCGTCTACCAATGCGCCGCCGACAGGGTTGAGGCGGTCTATTTTAATGCCGGCGATGTCAGCCTCGTGCGGCTGGGGTTGAAGGACGGTGTTACCGTTGCCGCCAATGTCATCTCCGGGTCGGGTGCCAAATATCAGGGCGGCATCCATGTCTGGTGGTCGAAGGGTGACGAAGCCGATCTCTACGATCTGATGGCGGATCCGGAGATGAAGCAGCCGGTTCATTGCACCGAAGTCAAAAAGCCCTGATCGCTGGCGATTTTCCCCTCAGGGGAGCGGCGGCAGGGCGGTCTTCGAAAACCTTGCCTGCCGCCGGTCAGCGTGGGAGTGCGCGCGCAGCGCGTTCAGCCAAGAACGAGCGACGCAAGAAGCGCCAGCAGGATGAGAGAACTGGCGACGACGCCCAGCTTCATCCGGCGAAGGCGGCGGGTGCGACCGCCGCTCCAGTCATAAGCCATTGGCAGCTTTACCTTTCTTTTTATTATTATGACTTATGGCTTAGCTCCCTAGGCTTGCCCGTGGCTGACCTCAATTGCCAGAATCCATGGGCGAAGAATCACGATTTCCCTGTTTTCTCCAGATGTTGCAGCGCCTGCGGCGACTGATTCCCGATGTGTCTGCGGCAGGGTGGGAGACATCGGCCCATGTTTCCGCGTCATGAAAAAAGGCCCGGAAACTGTGTTTCCGGACCGTTTTAAAAGGGCGGGCTCTGCAGGCCGTTTCAGCTGATATAGGCCTGTAGGTAGGGCAGGACTTCGACCGTGCCGTGGTAGAGCATGTTGAGCGCCACATAGATGATGACCATCAGGCCGAGATAGGAAATCCAGCGATACCGGTGCAGCAGCTTGGCGACGAAGTTGGCAGCGAGACCCATCAGTGCAATCGAGACGATGAGGCCGATGATCAGCACGGTCACATGCTCCTGTGCGGCGCCGGCGACGGCCAGCACATTGTCCAGCGACATGGAGACATCGGCGATGACGATCTGGGTCGCGGCCTGCAGGAAGGTCTTGTGACCCTTGGTCAGGTCGGCCTCTTCGTCCGTCACCTCGTCTTCCATGGAGCCGGCGGCCTCGCGCAGTTCGGTCCACATCTTCCAGCATACCCAGGCGAGCAGCAGGCCGCCGAACAATTGCAGACCGACAATCGAGAGAAGCTGAACGGTAACCGCGGCAAAGCCGATGCGCAGAACCGTGGCGGCGATGATGCCGACCAGGATCGCCTTGCGGCGCAGATGGGCCGGAAGACCGGCGGCGGCAAGGCCGATGACGATGGCATTGTCGCCCGCCAGTACGAGATCGATCGCTATGACCTGTAAGAATGCCGTGAAACCGGCGGCTGTGAAGATTTCCATGGGATGGTCCTGAAAAGGATAGAAGGACACGAGGGAGAAGCGGCGGATCGATATGTCGTCCGGGAAGGCGCATGGCGTCCCGTTGCAATCGCCCGTCTCCCCCCAGCGATGGACTGTCCTTAAGCCATCATGCCCGTGCAGGTAAAGAAGTTGTGATGGAAATATCTCAATTCGTGATCGGAGATGGTGGAGGAGGGGGCTCCCCGGACCTGCCTCGACCTCCCCCTTGGAGGGGGTTTAAATGTGGCAAACCATACACCACATAAGCGTGCAAAGGCACGCTTAGGGCGCGCGCCAAGACGCTTTCACAATTAAGTCTTGCGCATTCGCTTACAAAGCCTTAAACGGCGACACCAAACCGGTACGCCGGGGAAACTACTTCACGTTCACAGGAAGCAATTCACATGGCAAAGAGCAAGTTTGAGCGCAATAAGCCGCACGTCAACATTGGCACGATCGGTCACGTTGACCATGGCAAGACGTCGCTGACGGCAGCGATCACGAAGTTCTTCGGCGAATTCAAGGCGTATGACCAGATCGACGCCGCGCCTGAAGAAAAGGCCCGTGGCATCACGATTTCGACGGCGCACGTTGAATACGAAACGCCTGCCCGTCACTACGCGCACGTCGACTGCCCCGGCCACGCCGACTACGTGAAGAACATGATCACCGGTGCAGCGCAGATGGACGGCGCGATCCTGGTTTGCTCGGCAGCCGACGGCCCGATGCCGCAGACCCGCGAGCATATCCTGCTTGCCCGTCAGGTTGGCGTTCCGGCGATCGTCGTGTTCCTCAACAAGGTCGACCAGGTTGACGACGCCGAGCTTCTCGAGCTCGTCGAGCTTGAAGTTCGCGAACTTCTGTCGTCCTACGACTTCCCGGGCGACGACATTCCGATCGTCAAGGGTTCGGCACTTGCCGCTCTTGAAGATTCTGACAAGAAGATCGGTGAAGACGCGATCCGCGAGCTGATGGCTGCTGTCGACGCCTACATCCCGACGCCTGAGCGTCCGATCGACCAGCCGTTCCTGATGCCGATCGAAGACGTGTTCTCGATCTCCGGCCGTGGTACGGTTGTGACGGGTCGCGTTGAGCGCGGTATCGTCAAGGTTGGTGAAGAAGTCGAGATCGTCGGCATCCGTCCGACCTCGAAGACGACGGTTACCGGCGTTGAAATGTTCCGCAAGCTGCTCGACCAGGGCCAGGCCGGCGACAACATCGGCGCACTGGTTCGCGGTGTTAACCGTGACGGCGTCGAGCGTGGCCAGATCCTGTGCAAGCCGGGTTCGGTGAAGCCGCACAAGAAGTTCAAGGCCGAAGCCTACATCCTGACGAAGGAAGAAGGCGGCCGTCATACGCCGTTCTTCACGAACTACCGTCCGCAGTTCTACTTCCGCACGACGGACGTGACGGGCATCGTGACGCTTCCGGAAGGCACGGAAATGGTTATGCCTGGCGACAACGTCACCGTTGACGTCGAGCTGATCGTTCCGATCGCGATGGAAGAAAAGCTGCGCTTCGCTATCCGCGAAGGCGGCCGTACCGTCGGCGCCGGCATCGTGGCCTCGATCGTCGAGTAATCTTTTCCCGCAAGGGATTTGAGAAAACCCCGCTGGAAACAGCGGGGTTTTTTATTGCCCGAAAGGGTTCAGCAGTCGATGCGGACGATGTCGCCATCCTTAAGATGGAAGAATGCGTCCTGCGGCACATCAAGGCGCAATGCTTCCTCCTTTGGAAGGTTCGCATAGACGCCGCGCAACAGGCGGCTGGTGATGCCGTGGCAGATGACGATCGCATCGCGAGCCTGTCTCTGCTGAATGGTCTCCAGGCTGTGGGCCACCCGGCTCGTCATTCTTTCGAACGTCTCACCGCCCGGCGCGTGGAAGAACCATTCGTATCGATCCAGCCCGTCGCGCATGCCGGGATATTCATAATCGATCTCGTAATCCGTCATGCCGTCCCATACGCCCATGCCGATCTCCATCAGGCCGGGATCGAGGGTGATGCCGTCGATCATGCCGATCTCGCCAGCGATGATCTCGCAGGTCTGTCTTGCCCTCCCAAGCGGGCTGGAGAAAATATGCACCTCATCCGTTTCGATCAGCGCGGCGAGCCTGCGTCCCATGCGCATGGCCTGCTCCCGTCCGGTCGCCGTCAGCGGTGAGTCGACCTGTCCCTGCCAGCGGCGAACGGCGTTAAATTCGGTCTGGCCGTGGCGGATGAGATAGATGCTCATGGTGTTCCTGTGAAATACAAGCAAGATCAGGGAATTGACGATGCGCCCTGTCGGGCGGGCCTGTGCCGGGCTATTTTGCCAGACAATGTGAAAAAACAAAAAACACACTTGCCATTCTTTTCCCTGCACCTTAAAGGAGCGCATACCGAATTGGCCAAGCGATTTCGCGGCCGGTTCAGGTGATTAAGGGGTATAGCTCAGTTGGTAGAGCGGCGGTCTCCAAAACCGCAGGTCGGGGGTTCGAGCCCCTCTGCCCCTGCCACTTTCCATTCGCAAGCGCGGTTTTCGCTGCATGGCAGATGGGGCCGGTTTTCCGGCGAATTTCGCCGAATGTCGATTTCCTCTTGTTAAAAGTGGAATCGATGTTTATGTAGGGTCAAAACAGACACGCGGTGCGTGGGGCTGATTAGTTCGGCTTTACGCGCCGTAATTGCGTGGGCAGTCAATGGCATCCAAAACCAATCCGTTTACGTTTCTGCAGCAGGTTCGCGCCGAAGCGTCAAAGATCACTTGGCCGTCGCGCCGCGAGACCATGATTTCGACGGCTATGGTGCTGGTGATGGTCATTTTTGCGGCTCTGTTCTTCTTTGCTGCGGACCAGCTCATCGGCTGGCTGCTCAGCCTGGTGCTGAACGTAGGCCGGTGACGGCGCGGTCAAGGGCCCGGTAGAAGGATCGAACGGAGAATAAAAATGGCAGCGCGCTGGTATATCGTTCACGCATATTCGAATTTCGAAAAGAAGGTCGCCGAGTCGATCGAGGAAAAGGCCCGTCAGAAGGGTCTTGATCATCTTTTCGAGAAAATCCTCGTGCCGACCGAAAAGGTGGTCGAGGTGCGTCGCGGTCGTAAGGTCGATAGCGAGCGCAAGTTCTTTCCGGGTTACGTGCTGGTGCGCGCCAACCTGACGGATGAGGCCTATCACCTCATCAAGAACACGCCGAAGGTTACCGGTTTCCTCGGTTCGGACAGCAAGCCTGTTCCGATTCCCGATTATGAAGCCGAGCGTATCCTCGGTCAGGTTCAGGAAGGTGTCGAGCGTCCGAAGTCTTCGGTTTCGTTCGAGATCGGCGAGCAGGTTCGCGTTTCCGACGGTCCGTTCGCGTCGTTCAACGGTGTGGTTCAGGATGTCGACGAAGAGCGTTCGCGCCTGAAGGTGGAAGTGTCGATTTTCGGCCGCGCTACGCCGGTCGAGCTGGAATACAATCAGGTCGAGAAGGTCTGATTGGCGGGGCAAAGCCCCAAGCGCGTGGAAGGCTAACTGGCTCTTTAAGCCGGGGCAGGGCGCCGCACCACGCAACCGCAGCCGCCGGAGCAATCCGGCTTAAGAGAAGCCGGGTAACCGGTTTGAATTGAAAGGCAGAGAGATATGGCTAAGAAAGTTGCAGGCCAGCTCAAGTTGCAGGTAAAGGCCGGGGCGGCCAATCCGTCCCCGCCGATCGGTCCGGCACTTGGTCAGCGTGGCATTAACATCATGGAATTCTGCAAGGCGTTCAATGCCGCCACGCAGGAAATGGAAAAGGGTATGCCGATCCCGGTCGTCATCACCTATTACCAGGACAAGTCCTTCACCTTCGTCATGAAGCAGCCGCCGATGACCTACTGGCTGAAGAAGGAAGCAAAGATCACCTCCGGTTCCAAGACGCCTGGCAAGGGCGCCAAGGTCGGCTCCATCACCAAGGCTCAGGTCAAGACGATCGCTGAAGCTAAGATGAAGGATCTGAACGCAGCCGACATCGAAGGCGCAATGGCAATGGTTGAGGGCTCCGCCCGCGCCATGGGCCTGGAAGTGGTAGGTTGATCATGGCCAAGGTAGCAAAGCGCATTCAGAAGATCCGCGAAGGCGTGGATCCCAACAAGCTTTACGTTCTCACCGACGCCATTTCGATGGTCAAGGAACGTGCTGTCGCCAAGTTCGACGAAACCGTTGAAGTTTCGATGAACCTCGGCGTTGACCCGCGCCATGCGGACCAGATGGTTCGCGGCGTCGTCAACCTGCCGAACGGCACCGGCCGTGACGTTCGCGTCGCCGTCTTCGCCCGTGGCGCCAAGGCTGATGAAGCCACGGCTGCTGGCGCTGACGTTGTCGGTGCAGAAGAACTGGTTGAAATCGTTCAGGGCGGCAAGATCGACTTCGATCGTTGCATCGCGACCCCGGACATGATGCCGCTCGTCGGCCGTCTCGGCAAGGTACTCGGCCCGCGTGGCATGATGCCGAACCCGAAGGTCGGTACGGTCACGATGGATGTTGCCGGCGCCGTCAAGGCGTCCAAAGGCGGCGCTGTCGAGTTCCGCGTCGAAAAGGCCGGTATCGTACACGCTGGCGTTGGCAAGGCTTCGTTCGACGCCAAGGCTCTTGAAGAAAACATCAAGGCTTTCGCCGATGCCGTCATCAAGGCAAAGCCGACTGGCGCCAAGGGCAACTACGTCAAGCGCGTCGCGATTTCCTCGACCATGGGTCCGGGCGTCAAGATCGACCCTTCGTCGGTTACGGCTTAATCAATTCTCGCGCTTCCCAAGGGAAGTGTGAATACAAGAATTTCCGGCTCCCAGGAGCCGGAGATTTCCGGGGAAACCCGGAACTCCTGTCCGAGATTGCGGGTGGCCATGTCTTTCGGGACCTGGCCTTAATCATTCAACCTGCATGAGACGGGTGAGGCTGGATTTGAGGCATCCTGGATGCCTGACTGTCCGGTTCGAACCTGGTGTGCCTGTGCCTGAAGCCGTTTGCGGCGACAGAGCGGGGGACAGGATCCTCGAGCGTCGCTCGGGATCTTTGTAAAAAGGTCCCTTGGGGCAAAGGCAAACCCGACGGGTTCACATGTTGTGTTCCCGTCTACTGGAGACAGACAGTGGAAAGAGCGGAAAAACGCGAATTCGTCACGGAGCTGAACGAAGTCTTCAAGGCTTCCGGTTCGGTTGTCGTGGCCCACTATGCTGGTGTCACCGTTGCGCAGATGAACGACTTCCGTTCGAAGATGCGCGCTGCCGGAGGCACCGTCAAGGTCGCGAAGAACCGCCTGGCCAAGATCGCTCTTCAGGGCACGGAGTCGGAAGGGATGACAGATCTCTTCAAGGGCCAGACGCTGATTGCATACAGCGTCGACCCGATGATCGCTCCGAAAGTCGTCATGGACTTCGCCAAGACCAACGACAAGGTCGTTGTTCTCGGTGGCGCCATGGGTGCAACCACGCTCAACGCCGAAGCAGTCAAGTCGCTTGCGACCCTGCCTTCGCTGGACGAGCTGCGCGCAAAGCTGCTGGGCCTTCTCAATGCCCCGGCAACCCGCGTCGCTACGGTTGTCGCCGCACCTGCAAGCCAGCTGGCTCGGGTGTTCTCGGCTTACGCCAAGAAGGACGAAGCCGCTTAAGGCGGTTTTTCGCTGTAAATATTCAAACTGGTTCGAACTGAACAAAAGGAACTATCAAAATGGCTGATCTCGCAAAGATCGTAGAAGACCTCTCCTCGCTGACCGTTCTGGAAGCTGCAGAACTGTCCAAGCTTCTCGAAGAAAAGTGGGGCGTTTCCGCTGCTGCTCCGGTAGCTGTTGCTGCTGTTGCCGGCGGTGCAGGCGCTGCTGCTGCTGCTGAAGAAGAAAAGACCGAATTCGACGTGATCCTGGTTGACGCTGGCGCCAACAAGATCAACGTCATCAAGGAAGTTCGCGCTATCACGGGCCTCGGCCTGAAGGAAGCCAAGGACCTCGTTGAAGGCGCTCCGAAGGCTGTCAAGGAAGCTGTTTCCAAGGCTGAAGCTGCTGATCTCAAGAAGAAGCTTGAAGAAGCCGGCGCTAAGGTCGACGTTAAGTAATCTTGCGATTACTGGCGGGAAGGGGCTTCATGCCCCTTTCCGTCGTTATCGTTTTTTAAAACTCATTACCCAAAAGCCGCGTGAAAATGGCTTTTGGGTAATGGGTTCTTCAAGAGAATGGTTCCGAACCGGCTCATCTAGGCAATCCGGCCTGATCGATCCGGGATGTGGAACGAGATTGATGATACCCATTGCTTGACGGGATCGACTGGCCATCGGTTCCCGTCCGTTGCAGGCCCGGATGCAATTTTTAAAGGAGCGACGATGGCTCAGACCCTTTCGTTTAACGGTCGCAGGCGCGTACGCAAGTTTTTCGGCAAAATTCCAGAAGTAGCGGAAATGCCGAACCTCATCGAGGTTCAGAAGGCTTCGTACGACCAGTTTCTCATGGTTGACGAGCCTAAGGGTGGCCGTCCCGACGAGGGATTGAATGCCGTATTCAAGTCCGTATTCCCGATCACCGATTTTTCCGGCGCCTCCATGCTTGAATTCGTGTCCTACGAATTCGAAGCGCCGAAGTTCGACGTCGAGGAATGCCGTCAGCGCGATCTGACCTATGCTGCGCCACTCAAGGTGACGCTGCGCCTCATCGTGTTCGATATCGATGAAGATACCGGCGCGAAGTCCATCAAGGACATCAAGGAACAGTCCGTCTACATGGGCGACATGCCGCTCATGACCAATAACGGCACGTTCATCGTCAACGGCACCGAGCGCGTCATCGTTTCGCAGATGCACCGTTCGCCGGGCGTGTTCTTCGATCACGACAAGGGCAAGAGCCATTCTTCCGGCAAGCTGCTCTTCGCTGCCCGCGTCATCCCCTATCGCGGTTCCTGGCTCGACATTGAGTTCGACGCCAAGGACATCGTCTATGCGCGTATCGACCGCCGCCGCAAGATCCCTGTGACCTCGCTGCTGATGGCGCTTGGCATGGATGGCGAAGACATTCTGTCGACCTTCTACACCAAGGCTTCCTATGAGCGCGACGGCGACGGCTGGCGCATTCCGTTCCAGCCCGAGGCTCTGAAGAACGCCAAGGTCGTCACCGACATGATCGACGCCGATACCGGCGAAGTGGTTGTCGAGGCCGGTAAGAAGCTGACGCCGCGCCTCATCCGCCAGCTCTCGGAAAAGGGCCTCAAGGCGCTGAAGGCGACCGACGAAGACCTCTACGGCAACTATCTGGCTGAAGACATCGTCAACTACGCGACGGGTGAAATCTATCTCGAAGCCGGCGACGAAATCGACGAGAAGACGCTCGGTCTCATCCTGCAGTCCGGCTTTGACGAGATTCCGGTTCTCAACATCGACCACGTCAATGTTGGCGCCTATATCCGCAACACGCTGTCTGCCGACAAGAACGAGAACCGTCAGGAAGCCCTGTTCGACATCTACCGCGTCATGCGTCCGGGTGAGCCGCCGACCATGGAATCGGCGGAAGCGATGTTCAATTCGCTGTTCTTCGATGCAGAGCGTTACGATCTGTCGGCCGTTGGCCGCGTCAAGATGAACATGCGCCTCGACCTCGATGCGGAAGACACCGTGCGCACGCTGCGCAAGGAAGACATCCTCGCCGTCGTCAAGATGCTGGTCGAACTGCGCGACGGCAAGGGCGAAATCGACGACATCGACAACCTCGGCAACCGCCGTGTGCGTTCTGTCGGCGAACTGATGGAAAACCAGTATCGTCTGGGCCTTCTGCGCATGGAACGTGCGATCAAGGAACGTATGTCCTCGATCGAAATCGACACCGTGATGCCGCAGGACCTGATCAACGCGAAGCCGGCAGCCGCCGCCGTTCGCGAATTCTTCGGTTCCTCGCAGCTGTCGCAGTTCATGGACCAGGTGAACCCGCTTTCGGAAATCACCCACAAGCGCCGTCTTTCGGCTCTTGGACCGGGTGGTCTGACTCGCGAGCGCGCCGGCTTCGAAGTCCGCGACGTTCACCCGACCCATTACGGTCGTATTTGCCCGATCGAGACGCCTGAGGGACCGAACATCGGTCTGATCAACTCGCTTGCAACCTTCGCCCGCGTTAACAAGTACGGCTTCATCGAAAGCCCGTACCGCAAGATCGTGGACGGAAAGGTCACCAACGACGTGATCTACCTCTCCGCCATGGAAGAGGCCAAGTATTACGTCGCGCAGGCCAACGCGCCGCTCAACGACGACGGTTCCTTCTCGGAAGAGTTCGTCGTCTGCCGTCACTCGGGCGAAGTTATGCTCGCACCGCGTGACAACATCAACCTGATGGACGTTTCGCCGAAGCAGCTCGTTTCGGTCGCAGCGGCTCTCATTCCGTTCCTGGAAAACGACGACGCCAACCGCGCGCTCATGGGCTCGAACATGCAGCGTCAGGCCGTTCCGCTTCTGCGCGCCGAGGCGCCGTTCGTCGGTACCGGCATGGAGCCGATCGTTGCCCGTGACTCCGGCGCTGCCATCGCAGCCCGTCGTGGCGGTGTGGTCGATCAGGTGGATGCGACCCGTATCGTTATCCGCGCCACGGAAGACCTCGATGCCGGCAAGTCCGGTGTTGACATCTACCGTCTGCAGAAGTTCCAGCGTTCGAACCAGAACACCTGCGTCAACCAGCGTCCGCTGGTTTCCGTCGGCGACATCATCTCCAAGGGTGACATCATCGCGGACGGTCCGTCGACCGACCTCGGTGACCTGGCTCTCGGCCGCAACGCGCTCGTCGCGTTCATGCCCTGGAACGGCTACAACTACGAAGACTCGATCCTGATGTCGGAGCGTATCGTTTCCGACGACGTGTTCACCTCCATCCACATCGAAGAATTCGAAGTGATGGCGCGCGACACGAAGCTTGGTCCGGAAGAAATCACGCGCGACATTCCGAACGTTTCGGAAGAAGCGCTGAAGAACCTCGACGAAGCCGGTATCGTTTACATCGGTGCGGAAGTTCAGCCGGGCGACATCCTCGTCGGCAAGATCACGCCGAAGGGCGAAAGCCCGATGACGCCGGAAGAAAAGCTTCTGCGCGCCATCTTCGGTGAAAAGGCCTCCGACGTTCGCGACACCTCCATGCGCATGCCTCCGGGCACGTTCGGTACGGTCGTCGAAGTCCGCGTCTTCAACCGTCACGGTGTGGAGAAGGACGAGCGCGCGATGGCTATCGAGCGCGAAGAGATCGAACGTCTGGCGAAGGACCGCGACGACGAGCAGGCGATCCTCGACCGTAACGTCTACGGCCGTCTGATCGACATGCTGCGTGGCCACGTTTCCATCGCCGGTCCGAAGGGCTTCAAGAAGGGCGTCGAGCTTTCCAACGCCGTCGTTTCTGAATATCCCCGCTCGCAGTGGTGGATGTTCGCGGTCGAAGACGAAAAGGCTCAGTCCGAGCTGGAAGCGCTTCGTGGCCAGTACGACGAATCCAAGTCGCGCCTTGAACAGCGCTTCATGGACAAGGTCGAAAAGGTCCAGCGCGGCGATGAAATGCCTCCGGGCGTCATGAAGATGGTCAAGGTCTTCGTTGCCGTTAAGCGCAAGATCCAGCCGGGCGACAAGATGGCCGGCCGTCACGGTAACAAGGGCGTCGTCTCGCGTATCGTTCCGGTCGAGGACATGCCGTTCCTCGAAGACGGCACGCATGTCGACATCTGCTTGAACCCGCTCGGCGTGCCTTCGCGCATGAACGTCGGCCAGATCCTCGAAACCCACCTCGCATGGGCATGCGCAGGCATGGGCAAGAAGATCGGCGAGATGCTCGAAGAGTATCGCAAGACGATGGACATCAGCGAGCTTCGCAGCGAGCTGACGGAAATCTACGCGTCTGAAGCCAATGACGAGGTTCAGCGTTTCGATGACGACTCGCTGGTCAAGCTTGCCGAAGAAGCCAAGCGCGGTGTTTCCATCGCGACCCCGGTTTTCGACGGTGCGCATGAGCCTGACGTCGCCGCGATGCTGAAGAAGGCAGGTCTGCATGAATCCGGTCAGTCCGTCCTTTACGACGGTCGTACCGGTGAGCCGTTCGACCGCAAGGTCACCGTCGGCTACATGTACATGATCAAGCTGAACCACCTTGTCGACGACAAGATCCACGCTCGCTCGATCGGTCCTTACTCGCTCGTTACCCAGCAGCCGCTGGGCGGCAAGGCGCAGTTCGGCGGACAGCGCTTCGGGGAAATGGAAGTCTGGGCTCTGGAAGCATACGGCGCGGCCTACACGCTGCAGGAAATGCTCACCGTCAAGTCGGACGACGTGGCGGGCCGCACCAAGGTCTATGAGGCAATCGTCCGTGGCGACGACACCTTCGAGGCCGGCATCCCCGAGAGCTTCAACGTTCTCGTCAAGGAAATGCGGTCGCTCGGTCTTTCGGTCGAACTGGAAAACTCGAAGATCGAGAACCAGCCCGAAGACCAGCTGCCCGACGCGGCGGAATAAAAATGAGAGAGGCGGGCGCCTTTTGGGCGCCTGCCGGTTCTCCGGCCACCAGCGTTGCCGAGGGACACTTTCGCCGCATTGTGCGGTTAATCCGTATTTAGAGCTCTGGACGGCGACCCGGGAAGAAGCCGGTCCAGATGCAAACAGGGGCAGCAGCTAGCCTCTCAAGGAGACAAGGCATGAACCAAGAGGTCATGAATCTTTTCAATCCTCAGGTGCCTGCGCAGCATTTCGATTCCATCCGGATTTCGATCGCTTCGCCGGAAAAAATCCTGTCGTGGTCCTACGGCGAGATCAAGAAGCCGGAAACCATCAACTACCGTACGTTCAAGCCGGAACGCGACGGTCTCTTCTGCGCGCGCATCTTCGGACCGATCAAGGACTATGAGTGCCTGTGCGGCAAGTACAAGCGCATGAAGTACAAGGGCATCATCTGCGAAAAGTGCGGCGTCGAAGTCACGCTGTCGCGCGTTCGCCGTGAGCGCATGGGCCATATCGAGCTCGCAGCGCCGGTTGCCCATATCTGGTTCCTGAAGTCGCTTCCCTCGCGTATCTCGACCCTGCTCGACATGACGCTGAAGGATGTCGAACGCGTTCTCTATTTCGAGAACTACATCGTCACCGAACCCGGCCTCACTTCGCTGAAGCAGAACCAGCTTCTGTCCGAAGAAGAGTACATGATTGCCGTTGACGAATTCGGCGAAGACCAGTTCACCGCCATGATCGGCGCTGAAGCCATCTACGAGATGCTGGCTTCGATGAACCTCGAAAAGATCGCCGGCGACCTGCGTGCCGAACTTGCTGAGACCACGTCTGATCTCAAGCAGAAGAAGCTGATGAAGCGCCTGAAGATCGTCGAGAACTTCATGGAGAGCGGCAACCGTCCGGAATGGATGATCATGAAGGTCGTTCCGGTCATTCCGCCGGACCTGCGTCCGCTGGTTCCGCTGGATGGCGGCCGTTTTGCGACCTCCGACCTCAACGATCTCTATCGCCGCGTCATCAACCGTAACAACCGTCTGAAGCGCCTGATCGAGCTTCGTGCGCCTGGCATCATCATCCGCAACGAAAAGCGTATGTTGCAGGAATCCGTCGATGCGCTGTTCGACAACGGCCGTCGCGGCCGCGTCATCACGGGTGCCAACAAGCGTCCGCTGAAGTCGCTCTCCGACATGCTCAAGGGCAAGCAGGGCCGCTTCCGCCAGAACCTTCTCGGCAAGCGCGTCGACTATTCCGGCCGTTCGGTCATCGTGACCGGTCCGGAACTGAAGCTGCACCAGTGCGGCCTGCCGAAGAAGATGGCGCTCGAACTGTTCAAGCCGTTTATCTACGCCCGCCTCGACGCCAAGGGTTATTCCTCGACCGTCAAGCAGGCCAAGAAGCTGGTTGAAAAGGAAAAGCCGGAAGTCTGGGATATCCTCGACGAAGTCATCCGCGAGCATCCGGTTCTGCTGAACCGCGCACCGACGCTGCACCGTCTGGGTATCCAGGCTTTCGAACCGATGCTGGTCGAAGGCAAGGCCATCCAGCTGCACCCGCTCGTCTGCACGGCCTTCAACGCCGACTTCGACGGTGACCAGATGGCTGTTCACGTTCCGCTCTCGCTGGAAGCCCAGCTGGAAGCGCGCGTGCTGATGATGTCGACCAATAACATCCTGCATCCGGCAAACGGCCACCCGATCATCGTTCCTTCGCAGGACATGGTTCTCGGCCTGTATTACCTGTCGATCATGAACCAGAACGAGCCGGGCGAAGGCATGGCCTTCTCCGATATCGGCGAGTTGCATCACGCGCTTGAAAACAAGGTCGTGACGCTGCATGCCAAGATCCGCGGCCGCTTCAAGACCGTGGATGCCGATGGCAAGCCGGTTTCGAAGATTCATGAGACGACACCCGGCCGTATGCTGATTGGCGAACTTCTGCCGAAGAACGTCAACGTGCCTTTCGACGTCTGCAACCAGGAAATGACCAAGAAGAACATCTCCAAGATGATCGACACGGTCTACCGTCATTGCGGCCAGAAAGACACGGTCATCTTCTGCGACCGCATCATGCAGCTCGGCTTCGCCCATGCCTGCCGCGCCGGCATTTCGTTCGGTAAGGACGACATGGTCATTCCGGACAGCAAGGTGAAGATCGTCGGCGACACCGAAGCTCTCGTGAAGGAATATGAACAGCAGTATAATGACGGTCTCATCACCCAGGGCGAAAAGTACAACAAGGTTGTCGACGCCTGGGGCAAGGCAACCGAGAAGGTCGCCGAAGAGATGATGGCACGCATCAAGGCTGTCGAGTTCGATCCGGAAACGGGCCGCCAGAAGCCGATGAACTCCATCTACATGATGTCCCACTCGGGCGCCCGTGGTTCTCCGAACCAGATGCGTCAGCTGGGCGGCATGCGCGGCCTGATGGCGAAGCCGTCGGGTGAAATCATCGAGACGCCGATCATCTCGAACTTCAAGGAAGGCCTGACCGTTAACGAGTACTTCAACTCGACCCACGGCGCCCGTAAGGGTCTTGCAGACACCGCCCTGAAGACCGCGAACTCGGGTTACCTGACCCGTCGTCTCGTCGACGTCGCGCAGGATTGCATCGTCAACTCCAGGGATTGCGGCACCGACAAGGGCCTCACCATGACCGCCATCGTCGATGCCGGTCAGGTCGTTGCCTCGCTCGGCGCACGTATCCTCGGCCGTACGGCTCTTGATGACATCGACAATCCGGTCACCGGCGAGAACATCGTCAAGGCTGGAACGCTGATCGACGAAGCCGATGTTGCGACCATCGAAAAAGCCGGCATCCAGTCCGTTCGCATCCGCTCGGCGCTTACCTGCGAAGTGCAGATCGGCGTCTGCGGCGTCTGCTACGGTCGTGACCTTGCACGCGGTACGCCTGTCAACATGGGCGAAGCCGTTGGCGTCATCGCCGCACAGTCGATCGGTGAACCGGGCACGCAGCTCACCATGCGTACGTTCCACCTTGGTGGTACGGCAAACGTGGTTGACCAGTCGTTCCTCGAAGCCTCGTATGAAGGCACGATCCAGATCAAGAACCGCAACATCCTGCGGAACTCCGAAGGCGTTCTCATCGCCATGGGCCGTAACATGTCCGTTACGATCCTCGATGAGCGCGGCGCGGAACGTTCCACGCAGCGTGTTGCTTACGGTTCGAAGATCTTCGTGGACGATGGCGACAAGGTAAAGCGTGGCCAGCGTCTTGCAGAGTGGGACCCCTACACCCGTCCGATGATGACGGAAGTGGAAGGTACCGTTCACTTCGAAGACCTCGTCGACGGCCTGTCCGTTCTGGAAGCGACCGACGAATCCACCGGCATCACCAAGCGCCAGGTCATTGACTGGCGTTCGACGCCGCGCGGTTCGGACCTCAAGCCCGCAATCGTCATCAAGGACGCTTCCGGTGCGGTTGCCAAGCTTGCCCGTGGTGGCGAAGCCCGCTTCCAGCTCTCGGTCGACGCCATCCTGTCGGTCGAGCCGGGTGCGAAGGTCTCCCAGGGTGACGTGCTTGCACGTTCGCCGCTGGAAAGCGCCAAGACGAAGGACATCACCGGCGGTCTGCCGCGCGTTGCCGAACTGTTCGAAGCCCGTCGTCCGAAGGATCACGCCATCATCGCAGAGATCGATGGTACGATCCGGCTGGGCCGCGACTACAAGAACAAGCGTCGCGTGATGATCGAGCCTGCGGAAGACGGCGTCGAGCCGGTCGAATACCTGATCCCGAAGGGCAAGCCCTTCCACCTTCAGGAAGGCGACTATATCGAGAAGGGTGAATACATCCTCGACGGTAACCCGGCGCCGCACGACATTCTGGCGATCAAGGGCGTGGAGGCTCTGGCTTCTTACCTCGTGAACGAAATCCAGGAAGTCTACCGTCTGCAGGGCGTTGTGATCAACGACAAGCACATCGAGGTGATCGTTCGCCAGATGCTGCAGAAGGTTGAAATCACCGATGCTGGCGACAGCCAGTACATCGTTGGCGACAACGTCGATCGCATCGAGCTTGACGACAACAACGACCGCCTGATCGAAGAAGGCAAGAAGCCTGCCTATGGCGAGCCGGTTCTGCTCGGCATCACCAAGGCTTCGCTGCAGACGCCGTCCTTCATCTCGGCCGCATCCTTCCAGGAAACCACCAAAGTTCTCACGGAAGCTGCGATTGCCGGCAAGACGGACACGCTGCAGGGCCTCAAGGAAAACGTCATCGTCGGCCGTCTCATCCCGGCCGGTACCGGCGGCACCATGACGCAGATCCGCCGCATCGCGACCTCGCGCGACGACCTCATCCTCGAGGAACGCCGCAAGGGTACCGGTGCAGGCTCTGCGAACCAGATGCTGCAGGACATGACGGACCAGGCTCCGGCCGCCGAATAAGGCGGAGAGGGCAGGGGCTTTGCGAAGCTCCGCCAAGGTTCAGTGAAAACGCCCGGAGCAATCCGGGCGTTTTTGTTTGTGAGGGGCACTGGGAGAGCCAGGGCGATTTTACGATTTCTCTGGAGAGCGTCTGCAGCCGCGCGGGCGCGGGTCAGCCCTGTTCGCGGATGTTGTAACGGGTGAGGACGGAGAGCCGACGAACGAGATCGGTCTGGCCGGTGCTGCCGGTCTTGGCATAGATCGACTTGGCGTTGCTGCGCACCGTCTCATGGGAGATCTGCAATTGTTTTGCGACGGCGGGAAGCGAAAGCCCCTTCATGATTTCGAGAGCCACGCGGGCCTCGCCCTTGGTGAGGTCGTACAGCCCCTTCAGCAGTGAACTCGCATCGGCAACGGTGCCCATGGGCTGTGATATCAGTATGATGGCGCAGCCATTCGGGGATAGGTCCAGTGCGTTTCGGCGCAGCGGTATGACGTGAAGAATGCATATGCCTTCGTCGCCGGCCGGAAGGGGAAAAGAGCCGATGTTCCGCCCGGCAAGCGCCTTGTAGAGCAGCCGGTTTACCCTTTCGTCGGAGATCACGATCCTGTCGCGGGCGCGGGTGGATATGCATTTCTGCAGGGAAAGAAAGAGATCGTTGGCGGAAAGAACGCGTCCGCTTGCCTGAAGCACCGCGGCGGGGGCGCCAATGGCGTTCAGCCCAAGCGTCATGGCGTCAGCCTTCTGCCGCTGCAGCCGGGTTGCGAGGGTGAGACTGCGGGCAATATGCGGCCTCAACCCGTCCAGCGCCGCCATGGTTTCCGGCTCGATGACGCCGCTGTCGAGCCTGCGTTCGAAAAGCACCGTCATTTCCGGATGGTCCGGCGGCGCAACCTGCGTCGCCGCGCCATATCCCAATCCGCGCGGCATCAGGAAGTCGCGCACGATCGGCAATCCGGCCCATTCGTCATGGGTGAAGACGTCGAAATCCTGGACGAAGGAAAACTGCCCTTCGCGGATTGCGCGGGCGAGGCGGTCATTGCGCCGGTTCCAGCCGCCTTGCATGAAGGCCTGCATCAATTCCTGAAAGTTGGGGGTGAAGAGCCAGGTCTCGTCTTCGCCCTTGCCCCAGGTAAGAGCGCCGCCCCAGAAATCCAGCCGCTGGCCGATTGTCGCTATCACGTCAGTCCAGCGATCAGGGAAAAGCGCCGCCTCGTAAATCTCATCGATAATGTCTGCCGACGATATAGTATCCAACCCGCCACCGAAATCATGTACCGGTACTACTTTAAGCTGATGTGTGGGTGTTGTTCAATGGATAAAGTAACAATGCGATTGTATTTAAAGTATATAATCTATGCGTGACTTAATATATTGACAAGTTTGCCGAACGGATCGCGCACGAACATTCGGCGGACGCCCCACGTCTCGACGGCGGGGCCGTATTCGATCGCCAGGCCGGCCTTCTGGATGCTGGCATGGACGTCGTCGAAATTATCGACCTCGATGGAAAGATCCGGCACATCCGTGCCGGAACCGCCTTCGCGTGCGAAACTGACCTGTGCTCTCGCTTCGAGCGGGCTGGCATGGGTAACGATCCAGCGGGGTCGGGCGTTGCAATATTGGCGACGACGCGTCTTACCGCCATGGTCCTGCACCTCAGGCGAAGCGGATGATGGCCACTTCGCCTTCGAGCGCGCCCTGATAGGCGGAGGCATGCGGCTCTTCATCCGGGACGTCGGTCAGCATGCCGATCTGGTCGAGGTCGGCTTCGATGAAACCTTCCTCGGAAAGCGCGTTCAGCGTTTCGCGCACGGCGGTATCGTCGTCCGGCGCGCGCAGGATGACGTGGATGTCGATGCCCTCGGAATTGTCGGTCTCATAGGCCTTGCCGATGACGATGAAGACCATCGGCTCGTCGCGTCCGTTGTCGTTGTCGGGGAGGGTGCTCATGACGCGGTTCCTTGATCTGTCGTTGCTGTGATGCGGGCCGAGGGAATCGGTCCCGCCCATGGCGGAGCCGCTCCGGCCCGCCATGGGGAATCAATAGACGGATTTTATGAAAAGCCAAAGCGTGGAGGTCAAAATCGCTGCCTTCTGCGCCGACTTATGTTAAAGCGGGTTGGAAATGGCCCGGACGTGGGCTTTGCGGCCATGGGTGGCGGCGCAAAATGTGGATTCGCCCTTGACGAAAGCTGGCTAAAACAGTAGTACGCCCGCCATCGGAGCCTCTGTGGGTGCTGGCCGTTCGGTAACCTTTTTCCCGAACATCATCTCAAACGGGTCTCCATTGCACGTAGAAGACACGAATGTTGCACGCAAGACGCCTCATCCGGTGTCCTCTGCTCTTGGTGGTCCATCCGTGAAAACGGATCGGGCCACGTTTTGCGCATGAGGATATATGCGTGCATCGTCGCCGGCAACGGCATAGCCGCCACCCGTGAGGGTGGCTAAAGTAGTTTTTGCAAGGGATGGTTATATGCCTACCGTAAACCAGCTGATCCGCAAGCCTCGCCAGGCACAGGTAAAGCGCAACAAGGTTCCTGCTCTTCAGGAAAACCCGCAGAAGCGTGGCGTTTGCACCCGCGTTTACACGACGACCCCGAAGAAGCCGAACTCGGCTCTGCGTAAGGTTGCCAAGATCCGCCTCACCAACGGCTTCGAAGTCATCGGCTACATTCCGGGCGAAGGTCACAACCTTCAGGAACACTCCGTGGTCATGATCCGCGGCGGCCGCGTAAAGGACTTGCCGGGCGTGCGTTACCACATCATCCGCGGTGTTCTCGATACCCAGGGCGTCAAGAACCGCAAGCAGCGCCGCTCCAAGTACGGTGCGAAGCGTCCGAAGTAATTCGGGTTTAACAAATTCCGGCGCTGCGCGAGGTTCTCCGCGTGGTTTAGCGTCAATAACATTGAGAGACAAAGAATATGTCCCGTCGCCATAGTGCAGAAAAGCGTGAGATCAACCCGGACCCGAAGTTCGGCGATCTGGTCGTCACCAAGTTCATGAATGCCATCATGCTTCACGGCAAGAAGTCGGTCGCAGAAAGCATCGTTTACGGCGCGTTCGACGTCGTTCAGGGCAAGACGAAGCAGGAGCCGCTCGGCGTGTTCCACTCCGCCCTCGACAACGTTGCTCCGCACGTTGAAGTGCGTTCGCGCCGCGTTGGTGGTGCCACGTATCAGGTCCCGGTCGATGTTCGTCCGGAGCGCCGCCAGGCTCTCGCCATCCGCTGGCTGATCACTGCTGCTCGCAAGCGCAACGAAACGACCATGGTCGATCGCCTTTCCGGCGAACTCATGGACGCCGCGAACAACCGTGGTTCCGCTGTCAAGAAGCGCGAAGACACGCACAAGATGGCCGACGCCAACCGCGCATTCTCGCATTACCGCTGGTAATCTTAACCGGTCGCATATCGAAAGGCAGTCCATTATGGCTCGCGAATATAAAATCGAAGACTACCGCAATTTCGGTATCATGGCGCATATCGACGCCGGCAAGACGACGACCACCGAGCGTATCCTTTATTACACCGGTAAGTCGCACAAGATCGGCGAAGTCCACGATGGCGCTGCCACGATGGACTGGATGGAGCAGGAGCAGGAGCGTGGTATCACCATCACCTCCGCTGCCACCACGACCTTCTGGAAGGGTCGCGACGGCAAGATGCGCCGCTTCAACATCATCGACACCCCCGGCCACGTCGACTTCACCATTGAAGTTGAGCGTTCGCTGCGCGTTCTCGACGGCGCCATCGCGCTGCTCGACGCCAACGCCGGTGTTGAGCCGCAGACGGAAACCGTTTGGCGCCAGGCCGAGAAGTATCATGTTCCGCGCATGATCTTCTGCAACAAGATGGACAAGACCGGTGCTGACTTCTACCGCTCGGTAGAAATGATCAAGACCCGTCTCGGCGCCATCGCCGTTGTCATGCAGCTGCCGATCGGCGCTGAGACCGAGTTCAAGGGCGTTATCGACCTGATCGAGATGAACGCACTCATCTGGCGCGACGAATCGCTCGGCGCTCAGTGGGACGTCGTCGAAATCCCCGATGACATGAAGGCCAAGGCTGACGAATATCGCGAAAAGCTGATCGAGACCGTTGTCGAGATCGACGAAGAAGCGATGGAAGACTACCTGAACGGCATCATGCCCGACAACGACAAGATCCGTGCGCTCGTTCGCCGCGGCACCATCGACGTGAAGTTCCACCCGATGTTCTGCGGCACCGCGTTCAAGAACAAGGGCGTTCAGCCGCTTCTCGACGCCGTCGTCGACTACCTGCCGTCTCCGCTGGACATTCCGGCGATCAAGGGTATCGACTTCAAGACCGAAGCCGAAATCGAGCGTCATGCCGACGACAGCGAGCCGCTTTCCATGCTCGCGTTCAAGATCATGAACGACCCCTTCGTCGGTTCGCTGACCTTCGCACGTATCTACTCGGGCAAGCTCGAAAAGGGTACGTCTGTCATCAACACGGTCAAGGACAAGCGCGAGCGCGTCGGCCGTATGCTGCAGATGCACTCCAACAGCCGTGAAGACATCGAAGAAGCCTTTGCCGGCGACATCGTTGCTCTGGCTGGCCTCAAGGAAACCACCACTGGCGACACGCTCTGCGATCCGCTGAAGCCGGTTATCCTCGAGCGCATGGAATTCCCCGAGCCGGTCATCCAGATCGCGATCGAGCCGAAGACCAAGGGCGACCAGGAAAAGATGGGCCTCGCGCTCAACCGTCTGGCTGCTGAAGATCCTTCGTTCCGCGTCAAGACGGATGAAGAATCCGGTCAGACGATCATCGCGGGCATGGGCGAACTTCACCTCGACATTCTCGTTGACCGTATGCGTCGCGAGTTCAAGGTTGAAGCAACCGTCGGCGCTCCGCAGGTTGCCTACCGCGAAACCATCACGCGTCAGCACGAAGAAGATTACACGCACAAGAAGCAGTCCGGTGGTACCGGTCAGTTCGCTCGCGTGAAGATCATCTTCGAACCGAACCCCGAAGGCGAAGACTTCAAGTTCGAGTCGAAGATCGTCGGCGGTGCTGTTCCGAAGGAATACATCCCGGGCGTTCAGAAGGGTATCGAAAGCGTTCTGTCTTCCGGTCCGCTGGCTGGCTTCCCGATGCTCGGCGTCAAGGCGACGCTGGTCGACGGTGCATTCCACGATGTTGACTCGTCGGTTCTCGCCTTCGAAATCGCATCGCGTGCCTGCTTCCGTGAAGCAGCGAAGAAGGCTGGCGCACAGCTTCTCGAGCCGATGATGAAGGTCGAAGTCGTAACGCCGGAAGACTATGTCGGCGACGTTATCGGCGACCTGAACTCCCGTCGTGGTCAGATCCAGGGTCAGGAAAGCCGTGGTATCGCCGTTGTCATCAACGCGCATGTTCCGCTCGCGAACATGTTCAAGTACGTCGACAACCTGCGCTCCATGTCGCAGGGCCGTGCACAGTACTCGATGACGTTCGACCACTATTCGCCGGTTCCGTCGAACGTGGCGCAGGAAATCCAGGCTAAGTACTCCGGTCAGAAGTGATCGGGGTACGCCCCACCGAATTTTGAAGATTATTCCCGTCAAGGGACAAGAATGGAGAGCCACTAATGGCAAAGAGCAAGTTTGAGCGCAATAAGCCGCACGTCAACATTGGCACGATCGGTCACGTTGACCATGGCAAGACGTCGCTGACGGCAGCGATCACGAAGTTCTTCGGCGAATTCAAGGCGTATGACCAGATCGACGCCGCGCCTGAAGAAAAGGCCCGTGGCATCACGATTTCGACGGCGCACGTTGAATACGAAACGCCTGCCCGTCACTACGCGCACGTCGACTGCCCCGGCCACGCCGACTACGTGAAGAACATGATCACCGGTGCAGCGCAGATGGACGGCGCGATCCTGGTTTGCTCGGCAGCCGACGGCCCGATGCCGCAGACCCGCGAGCATATCCTGCTTGCCCGTCAGGTTGGCGTTCCGGCGATCGTCGTGTTCCTCAACAAGGTCGACCAGGTTGACGACGCCGAGCTTCTCGAGCTCGTCGAGCTTGAAGTTCGCGAACTTCTGTCGTCCTACGACTTCCCGGGCGACGACATTCCGATCGTCAAGGGTTCGGCACTTGCCGCTCTTGAAGATTCTGACAAGAAGATCGGTGAAGACGCGATCCGCGAGCTGATGGCTGCTGTCGACGCCTACATCCCGACGCCTGAGCGTCCGATCGACCAGCCGTTCCTGATGCCGATCGAAGACGTGTTCTCGATCTCCGGCCGTGGTACGGTTGTGACGGGTCGCGTTGAGCGCGGTATCGTCAAGGTTGGTGAAGAAGTCGAGATCGTCGGCATCCGTCCGACCTCGAAGACGACGGTTACCGGCGTTGAAATGTTCCGCAAGCTGCTCGACCAGGGCCAGGCCGGCGACAACATCGGCGCACTGGTTCGCGGTGTTAACCGTGACGGCGTCGAGCGTGGCCAGATCCTGTGCAAGCCGGGTTCGGTGAAGCCGCACAAGAAGTTCAAGGCCGAAGCCTACATCCTGACGAAGGAAGAAGGCGGCCGTCATACGCCGTTCTTCACGAACTACCGTCCGCAGTTCTACTTCCGCACGACGGACGTAACGGGCATCGTGACGCTTCCGGAAGGCACGGAAATGGTTATGCCTGGCGACAACGTCACCGTTGACGTCGAGCTGATCGTTCCGATCGCGATGGAAGAAAAGCTGCGCTTCGCTATCCGCGAAGGCGGCCGTACCGTCGGCGCAGGCATCGTGGCTTCGATCGTCGAGTAATTTCGACCTTTGAAATTCAGACTGGCGGCGGTGTGAACAGCACCGCCGCCGGACTTTTGGTAAAAAGCCTGGCGGCGTTGCATTTTTAGTGCTTGAAAAATTCGGTGAAAGCGCGTAAACGCGCACTCACAATCACCGCTGGATTCGCAAGCGATTGCGAAACGCGGTGTTTTTAGCAATACAGACTACCGAAATGATTGGGGTGTGACGCACATCCCTCTCGATTTTTGAAAATCTGCGGCGCCACGATCAATAGAAGTTCATGTGTTTCCGCGTGCGGAAACGAATAACAAAGAACAAGGACAAGACGAATGAACGGCCAGAATATCCGTATCCGCCTCAAGGCGTTCGATCACCGGATCCTCGATGCCTCTACCCGTGAAATCGTGTCGACCGCAAAGCGCACCGGCGCCAGCGTTCGCGGCCCGGTTCCGCTCCCCACCCGCATCGAAAAGTTTACCGTCAACCGCTCTCCCCACGTTGATAAGAAGAGCCGTGAACAGTTCGAAATGCGGACGCACAAGCGTCTTCTCGATATCGTTGACCCCACCCCGCAGACTGTCGATGCTCTGATGAAGCTCGACCTCGCTGCTGGCGTTGACGTGGAAATCAAGCTCTAAGACCCGGCCCGAACCATCCATGGTGAGGGCTGAAATAACAAGGAAGGTACGTGGAGTAATCCAACGACTTCCAAACCGGAGACCGGAAACATCGTGAGATGTCGAAGGGCACTCCTTAACAAAGGCCAGAGAGGGTTTTCCCTTCAAGGCTCGCAAGAGGATGAACCAATGCGTTCAGGTGTGATTGCACAGAAAGTGGGTATGACACGCGTCTATAACGACGCAGGTGAACATATCCCCGTAACAGTATTGCGACTGGATAACGTACAAGTCGTTGCCCAGCGCACGGAAGACAAGAATGGCTATACCGCAGTTCAGCTCGGTGCCGGCCAGTCCAAGGTCAAGAACACGACGAAGGCTCTTCGCGGTCATTTTGCCGCTGCCAATGTCGAACCGAAAGCAAAGCTCGTCGAGTTCCGGGTTTCCCCCGAGAACCTGATCGACATCGGTGCAACACTGACCGCAAATCATTTTCAGACCGGCCAGCTGGTCGACGTCACCGGAACCACGATCGGTAAGGGTTTCGCCGGTGCTATGAAGCGTCACAACTTCGGTGGTGGTCGCGCTTCGCACGGTAACTCGATCTCGCACCGTGCACACGGTTCGACCGGTTCCAACCAGGATCCGGGTCGCGTCTGGAAGGGCAAGCGCATGGCTGGTCATATGGGCCAGACCCGCGTTACGACCCAGAACCTCGAAGTCGTTTCGACTGATGAAGACCGTGGCCTCATCCTCGTGAAGGGTGCAGTTCCCGGTTCGAAGGGTTCCTGGATCATCGTCCGCGACGCCGTCAAGTCGGCTGCGAAGTAAGGGAGCCTTATCATGGAATTGAACGTCAAGACCCTCGAGGGAAAAGACGCCGGCAAGGTTTCTCTGTCGGATGAGATCTTCGGCCTCGACCCCCGCCAGGACATCCTGGCCCGCATGGTTCGCTGGCAGCTTGCAAAGAAGCAGCAGGGAACCCACAAGTCCAAGAGCCGGTCGGAAGTTTCCCGCACCGGCGCGAAGATGTACAAGCAGAAGGGTACGGGCCGCGCTCGTCACCATTCGGCTCGCGCACCGCAGTTCCGCGGCGGCGGCAAGGCCCACGGCCCGGTCGTTCGCAGCCATGCACACGATCTTCCGAAGAAGGTTCGTGCGCTCGCTCTGCGTCACGCCCTGTCTGCAAAGCTGAAGGCTGAAGAACTGATCATCGTCGATCAGCTCGTTGCGTCCGAAGCAAAGACCAAGGCTCTGCTGGGCAGCTTCGCTTCGCTTGGCCTGACCAACGCTCTCGTTATCGGCGGCGCCGAACTTGATGGCAACTTCAAGCTCGCTGCTCAGAACATCCCGAATGTGGACGTTCTGCCGGTTCAGGGCATCAATGTTTACGACATCCTGCGCCGTGGCAAGCTGGTGCTTTCCAAGGCTGCTGTAGAGGCTCTGGAGGAGCGGTTCAAATGACGGATCTTCGCCACTACGATGTGATCGTATCTCCTTCGATCACGGAAAAGTCGACGCTGGTATCCGAACAGAACCAGGTCGTATTCAACGTCGCCAAGAATGCTTCCAAGCCTGAAATCAAGGCTGCCGTGGAAGCTCTCTTCGGCGTCAAAGTCACGGCTGTGAACACGCTTATCCGCAAGGGTAAGACCCGTCGTTTCCGTGGATTCGCCGGTAAGCTGAAGGACGTCAAGAAAGCCGTCGTTACGCTCGCCGAAGGTCAATCCATCGACGTGTCCACCGGACTCTAAAGGTTAGGCCCAAGCGGGCAAAGACCCAAAAGGGAACAAGAAAATGGCATTGAAAAGTTTCAATCCGACCACGCCGAGCCAGCGCCAGCTGGTTATCGTGGACCGCGCTTCGCTCTACAAGGGCAAGCCGGTAAAGGCTCTCACCCAGGGCCTCAGCTCCAAGGGTGGCCGTAACAACCAGGGCCGGATCACCGTCCGTTTCCAGGGTGGCGGTCACAAGCGGACCTACCGTCTGGTTGACTTCAAGCGTCGCAAGTTCGACGTTGAAGGCACCGTTGAACGTCTGGAATACGACCCCAACCGCACCGCGTTCATCGCGCTGGTTACGTATACCGACGGCGAACAGGCTTACATTCTCGCGCCACAGCGTCTCGCTGCCGGTGACAAGGTGATCGCCTCCGACAAGGCAGTGGACGTGAAGCCCGGCAACACCATGCCGCTTCAGTACATTCCGGTCGGTTCGATCATCCACAACGTCGAGATGAAGCCGGGCAAGGGCGGTCAGATCGCTCGCTCCGCCGGTACGTATGTCCAGCTCGTCGGCCGCGATGCCGGCATGGCCATCCTGCGTCTCAACTCGGGCGAACAGCGTCTGGTGCACGGCTCCTGCCTCGCATCGATCGGTGCTGTTTCGAACTCGGACCACGCCAACATCAACGACGGCAAGGCCGGTCGTTCCCGTTGGCGCGGCAAGCGTCCGCACGTTCGCGGCGTCGTCATGAACCCGGTCGACCACCCGCACGGTGGTGGTGAAGGTCGCACGTCGGGTGGTCGCCACCCGGTTACTCCGTGGGGCAAGCCCACGAAGGGCAAGCGCACCCGTTCGAACAAGTCGACCGACAAGTTCATCATGCGCTCGCGCCATCAGCGTAAGAAGTAAGAGAGGTAGTCACTAATGGCTCGTTCAGTATGGAAAGGTCCGTTTGTTGACGGCTATCTTCTCACCAAGGCTGAGAAGGTGCGCGAGAGCGGACGTAACGAAGTAATCAAGATCTGGAGCCGTCGCTCCACGATCCTGCCGCAGTTCGTTGGTCTGACCTTCGGCGTCTACAACGGCAGCAAGCATGTGCCCGTCTCCGTCAACGAAGACATGGTCGGCCACAAGTTCGGTGAATTCTCTCCGACCCGTACCTATTACGGTCACGGCGCGGACAAGAAGGCAAAGAGGAAGTAATCATGGCGAAGGCTAAGACCGAACGCCGGCTGAAGGACAACGAGGCTCAGGCCGTTGCCCGTACGCTCCGCGTCAGCCCCCAGAAACTGAACCTGGTTGCCGCTCTTATCCGTGGCAAGAAGGTTGATCGCGCTCTCGCCGAGCTCGAATTCTCCCGCAAGCGCATTGCAGGCACCGTCAAGAAGACGCTGGAATCTGCAATTGCCAATGCGGAAAACAACCACGACCTCGACGTCGACGCTCTCGTCGTCGCCGAGGCCTATGTTGGCAAGTCCATCACCATGAAGCGTTTCCACGCTCGTGGCCGTGGTCGTGCTTCCCGCATCGAAAAGCCGTTCTCTCACCTCACGATCGTCGTTCGTGAAGTCGAGGAAAAAGGGGAGGCCGCATAATGGGTCAGAAAATCAATCCGATCGGCTTCCGTCTCGGCATCAACCGTACCTGGGACAGCCGCTGGTACGCTGACACCGCAGAATACGGCAAGCTTCTGCATGAAGACCTGAAGATCCGGGCTTACCTGATCAAGGAACTCAAGCAGGCCGGCATCGCCAAGGTCGTCATCGAGCGTCCGCACAAGAAGTGCCGCGTCACGATCCACTCGGCTCGTCCGGGTCTGATCATCGGCAAGAAGGGTGCGGACATCGAGAAGCTTCGCAAGAAGCTTTCCGAAATGACCAACTCCGAAACGCACCTCAACATCGTTGAAGTGCGCAAGCCGGAAATCGACGCGACGCTGGTTGCCCAGTCGATCGCTCAGCAGCTCGAGCGCCGCGTGGCTTTCCGCCGTGCGATGAAGCGTGCTGTTCAGTCCGCAATGCGTCTTGGCGCCGAAGGCATCAAGATCACCTGCGGCGGCCGTCTCGGCGGTGCAGAAATCGCTCGTACCGAATGGTACCGCGAAGGTCGCGTTCCGCTGCACACGCTGCGTGCGGACATCGACTACGGCACGGCTGAAGCTGAAACCGCATTCGGTATTTGCGGCATCAAGGTCTGGATCTTCAAGGGCGAAATCCTTGAGCACGATCCGATGGCTTCTGAGCGTCGCGGTCTCGAAGGCGACGCACAGGGCCCTGCAAGCCGTGAGCGTGGCGATCGTCCCGATCGTCGTCGCGAAAACGCTTGATTGACGCTGGCGAAAGATAAGCTCGGAGAAGTAAGAAAATGTTGCAGCCAAAGCGTACTAAGTACCGTAAGCAGTTCAAGGGACGCATCAAGGGCGTCGCCAAGGGCGGCTTTGACCTGGCATTCGGTGAATTCGGCTTGAAGTCGCAGGAACCGAACCGCGTGAATGCACGCGAGATCGAAGCGGCCCGCCGCGCGATCACGCGTTACATGAAGCGCGCAGGTCGTGTGTGGATCCGCGTATTCCCCGACGTTCCGGTAACGGCCAAGCCGACCGAAGTTCGTATGGGTAAGGGCAAGGGTTCGGTCGATTACTGGGCATGCAAGGTCAAGCCCGGTCGTATGATGTTCGAGATCGACGGTGTGTCCGAGGAAATCGCCCGTGAGGCGCTTCGTCTCGGCGCTGCCAAGCTCTCGGTCAAGACGCGCTTCGTACAGCGCATCGCAGAGTAAGGAGCAAGGCACATGAAAGCCGATGAAGTTCGCGGCCTCAGCGCCGACCAGCTCAAGGACAAGCTCGCCGATCTGAAGAAGGAGCAGTTCAACCTGCGCTTCCAGAAGGCAACTGGTCAGCTGGAGAAGTCCTCGCGCATCAACGAAGTCCGCAAGGATATCGCCCGCGTTAAAACCATTGCCCGCCAGAAGGCGGCAGAAGCCAAGGCCTAAGGAAGAATAATATGCCGAAACGCATTCTGCAGGGCGTCGTTGTGTCCGACAAGAACGAGAAGACTGTCGTAGTTCGCGTTGAGCGTCGATTCGCTCACCCGCTGCTTCAGAAGACTGTTCGTCGTTCGAAGAAGTACAAGGCACACGACGAAAACAATCAGTATAAGGTCGGCGATGTCGTTTCCATCGAGGAATGCGCACCGATCTCCAAGGACAAGCGCTGGACGGTCGTTTCCGCCCAGGCTTAATTTCATCAGAATCGCGCCAGGTGTCTTGCACTTGGCGCGAATTCCTGTATGAAGCACCGCAAGGACGCTCGTGAATCGAGCGTCTTTTGCTTTGATGCGCACGGAAGGTCCTTCGGGAAACCACCCTGTCACGACATTTCCGCGCAAAAAAAGAGATATTCATAAGCTGGGGCAGGGGGCTTGCTCGGGAGAGTTTGCCCAACCGTTCCGGTAACAACAAGAAGGCGACCTGACATGATTCAGATGCAAACAAACCTCGACGTGGCGGATAATTCCGGCGCACGTCGTGTCATGTGCATCAAGGTGCTGGGCGGCTCGAAGCGCAAATATGCTTCTGTTGGCGACATTATTGTCGTTTCCATCAAGGAAGCTATTCCGCGCGGCCGCGTCAAGAAGGGCGACGTGATGAAGGCGGTTGTCGTGCGCACCGCCAAGGACATCCGCCGCGCTGACGGCAGCGTCATCCGTTTCGATAACAACGCAGCCGTTCTTATCGACAACAAGAAAGAGCCCATCGGCACCCGTATCTTCGGACCGGTTCCGCGCGAACTTCGCGCCAAGAACCACATGAAGATCATCTCGCTGGCTCCGGAAGTACTGTAAGGAGCGAATGCGATGCAGAAGATTCGTAAAGGCGACAAGGTTGTCGTATTGACCGGTAAGGACAAGGGCCGTACCGGCGAAGTAATCCAGGTTTTGCCGAAGGAAGATCGGGCCGTTGTGCGTGGCGTCAACATGGTGAAGCGTCACCAGCGCCAGACCCAGGCCCAGGAAGCCGGCATCATCAACAAGGAAGCATCCTTGCACATCTCCAACATTGCCATCGTCGACAAGGATGGCAAGCCGACCCGCGTTGGCTTCTCGGTTGTGGATGGCAAGAAGGTCCGCGTGGCCAAGCGTTCGGGAGAAGTGATCGATGGCTGATAAGTACGAGCCGCGTCTCAAGACGGAATACGTTTCCCGTATCCGTGGCGCCATGCAGGAGAAGTTCTCCTACGCCAACGTGATGATGATCCCGAAGCTTGAAAAGATCGTGATCAACATGGGTGTTGGCGAGGCGACTGCCGACTCCAAGAAGCCCACCATCGCTGCCGGTGACCTGGCTGCGATTGCCGGCCAGAAGCCGGTGGTTACCCGCGCTCGCAACTCGATCGCAGGTTTCAAGGTTCGCGAAGGCATGCCGATCGGTGCGAAGGTTACCCTTCGTGGCGCCCGCATGTACGAATTCCTTGATCGTCTGGTCAACATCGCGCTTCCGCGCGTTCGCGACTTCCGGGGCCTGAACCCGAAGAGCTTTGACGGCCGTGGCAACTTCGCCATGGGCATCAAGGAACACATTGTGTTCCCTGAGATCAACTACGATAAGGTTGATCAGATGTGGGGCATGGACATCATCGTTTGCACGACGGCGACGTCGGACGACGAAGCTCGGGCTCTGCTGACAGAGTTCAACTTCCCGTTCCGTCACTAACCGTAACGACGAGCGTAGAAAAGGAACTCCGATATGGCGAAAACAAGCGCAGTTGAAAAGAACAAGCGCCGCCGCAAGTCGGTCGCCCAGCAGGCCGCCAAGCGCGCCGCACTGAAGGCGATCGTGATGAACCAGTCCCTTCCGATCGAAGACCGGTTCAAGGCCACTCTGAAGCTCGCTTCGCTGCCGCGTGACGGCTCGAAGACGCGTATCCGCAACCGCTGCGAAGTAACGGGCCGTCCGCGCGCGTTCTATCGCAAGCTCAAGATGTCGCGTATCGCGCTTCGTGAGCTGGGCAATTCCGGCAAGGTGCCGGGCATTGTCAAGTCGAGCTGGTAAGGAGACGGGCACATGACCATGACTGATCCTTTGGGTGATATGCTCACCCGCATCCGCAATGGTGCTGCTCGCCGCAAGTCGTCGGTAAGCACGCCCGCTTCCAGCCTCCGCGCACGCGTTCTCGACGTGCTGCAGTCTGAGGGCTACATTCGCGGTTATTCCAAGGTCGATTTCGAAAACGGCAAGTCCGAATTCACGATCGAGCTGAAGTACTACGAAGGCGCGTCCGTGATCCGTGAGATCGGCCGCGTTTCCAAGCCGGGCCGCCGGGTTTATGTCTCGGTAAAGTCCATTCCGCAGGTCGCGAACGGCCTCGGCATCACCATCCTTTCGACCCCGAAGGGCGTGATGGCCGATCACCAGGCTCGCGAACAGAACGTTGGTGGCGAGGTTCTTTGCTCGGTCTTCTAAGACTGGGCAAGGATCTCCATAACGAACAGACAGGATTGAATAATGTCTCGTATCGGTAAAAAGCCCGTTCCGGTTCCCGCAGGTGTGACGGCCAATGTCGACGGCCAGAAGGTCACTGCTAAGGGCCCGAAGGGCGAACTGTTTTTCGTCGCTAACGACGACATTCAGCTGAAGCTCGAAGATAACGGCGTTTCCGTAACGCCGGCTAACGGCACCAAGGAAGCTCGTTCGAAGTGGGGCATGTCCCGCACGATGATCGAGAACATCTTCAAGGGTGTTAAGGACGGCTATGAGCGCAAGCTCGAAATCAACGGCGTCGGTTACCGTGCCGCCATGCAGGGCAAGAACCTGCAGCTGGCTCTCGGCTTCTCGCATGACGTTGTTTACGAGCCGCCGGTCGGCATCACCATTGCCGTTCCGAAGCCCACGGAAATCATCGTTTCCGGCATCAACAAGCAGCAGGTTGGCCAGGTAGCCGCGGAAATCCGCGAATACCGCGGTCCCGAGCCCTACAAGGGCAAGGGCGTGAAGTACGCTGAAGAGCGTATTGTCCGCAAAGAAGGCAAGAAGAAGTAAGGATCACGCGAAATGGCTAGCAGGAAAGAAGCACTTGCACGTCGCGCGAGCCGTGTGCGCCGCCAGATCAAGGCGGTTGCCAACGGCCGCCCGCGCCTGTCGGTTCATCGCTCGTCGAAGAACATCTACGCCCAGATCATCGATGACGTTGCTGGCAAGACGCTTGCGTCTGCCTCCACGCTCGAAGCCGATCTGCGCGGCTCGCTCAAGACCGGTGCCGACGTTGCAGCAGCAACCGTTGTCGGCAAGCTGGTTGCTGAGCGTGGCGTCAAGGCTGGCGTCAAGGATGTCGTATTCGACCGTGGCGCGTTCATCTACCACGGCCGCATCAAGGCCCTGGCAGACGCTGCCCGCGAAGGCGGCCTGAACTTCTGATTTTTTTCCGCCCGGACAACGATCCGGGCGGAATTTCACCGGACCATGCGGATCTCTTCATCGGGACCGCTGGTCTTTTCGTTTGCCGTTCCACCCGCAAAAGAAAAAGGACAAGGACAATGGCACAGGATAAAAGAGGTTCCCGCGAAGAGCGTCAGAACCGCGAAGAGCGCGATAGCGAATTCGTCGACAAGCTGGTCGCGATCAACCGCGTTGCAAAGGTTGTTAAGGGTGGCCGTCGCTTCGGCTTCGCCGCTCTCGTCGTCGTTGGCGACCAGAAGGGCCGCGTTGGCTTCGGTCACGGCAAGGCTCGTGAAGTTCCGGAAGCGATCCGCAAGGCAACCGAGAGCGCAAAGCGCGATCTGATCTTCGTTCCGCTGCGCGATGGCCGCACGCTGCACCACGACGTCAATGGCCGTCACGGCGCAGGCAAGGTTCTGCTGCGTTCGGCCAAGGCCGGTACCGGTATCATCGCCGGTGGTCCGATGCGCGCCGTTTTCGAAACGCTCGGCGTTCATGACGTTGTTGCCAAGTCGACCGGTTCCTCGAACCCGTACAACATGGTTCGCGCTACGTTTGACGCTCTGAAGCATCAGGTTCATCCGAAGGACATCGCTGCACAGCGCGGTCTGAAGTATGCGACCCTTCAGGCTCGTCGTGCCGCTTCCGGCAACGCTTCTGAAGAATAAGGAGCTGGATCATGGCCAAGAAGACTACTGAAGCCAAGAAGACTGTTACGGTCGAGCAGATCGGCAGCCCCATTCGCCGCCCGGCAATCCAGCGCCAGACGCTGATCGGCCTGGGTCTCAACAAGATGCATCGTCAGCGCACCCTGGAAGACACCCCTGCGGTTCGCGGCATGATCCGTGCGGTCCAGCATCTCGTTCGCGTCGTTGACGAGAAGTGAGACGGAGTAACCTATCATGAAACTCAATGAAATCAGAGACAACGAAGGCGCCTCCAAGGACCGTATCCGCGTAGGTCGCGGTATCGGTTCCGGCAAGGGCAAGACCGGTGGTCGCGGTGTGAAGGGTCAGAAGGCTCGTTCGGGCGTCGCCATCAACGGTTTCGAAGGCGGTCAGATGCCAATCTACCGTCGTCTGCCGAAGCGCGGTTTCAACAACATCTTCGCTTCCGAATATGTGGTCGTATCGCTCGGCCGCATTCAGACCGCCATCGACGCCAAGAAGCTTGACGCTTCCGCAACGATTGATGCCGCTGCTCTCAAGGCTGCCGGCGTTATCCGCCGCGCCAAGGACGGCGTACGCATTCTCGCCGACGGCGAGCTGAAGGCCAAGGTCGCTTTCGAAGTTGCCGGCGCTTCCAAGCCCGCAATCGAAAAGATCGAAAAGGCTGGCGGCTCGATCAAGCTTCTCGCAGTTGCAGCAGAAGCCGCTGAGTAATATATAAGACTTCAGACGCCCGGAGCATCGTCGCTCCGGGCGTTTGCGCTCCCTGGCCCATGGTGCTTTCGATCTAAATCGATTTATAGAGCATCAGGGCAATCTCTTCGCGGTGTGCTTTAACGGCCCCGCTTGCGGCAGAAAGTGCTGCAGGGAGAGCCTCACAGTTCTTGAACTTCCGTAGGGGAGGGGATAGGACATAAAAAACAGGGTGAGGCATGATGGCGGCCAAGGGCCGCGTTCGTCCGAAGCCCGGTTTTGAACCAGTATCTTTTAGACCTTTCCGCATTGGCCGGTATTGCTGGCTGGCAAGGGTCATTCGGAGAAATTTATGGCTTCAGCAGCGGAACAACTGGCTTCGAACCTGAATTTTTCGACCTTCGCTAAGGCGGAGGATCTGAAAAAGCGTCTCTGGTTTACCCTTGCCGCACTTCTCGTCTACCGTCTCGGCACCCACATTCCGCTTCCGGGTCTCAACCCCGAAGCCTATGCGCAGGCATTTCAGGGCCAGGCCAACGGTATTCTCGGTCTTTTCAACATGTTTGCGGGCGGCGCCGTCGAGCGCATGGCGATCTTCGCGCTCGGCATCATGCCTTACATCTCCGCTTCGATCATCGTGCAGCTCATGACCTCGGTCGTGCCGTCGCTCGAAGCGTTGAAGAAGGAAGGCGAAGCCGGCCGCAAGATCATCAACCAGTATACGCGCTACGGCACGGTGCTGCTCGGCACGCTGCAGGCCTATGGCATTGCGGTCGGCCTTGAAAGCGGCAACGGTCTCGTGGTCGATCCGGGCTGGTTCTTCCGTATCTCCACCGTCATCACGCTGCTCGGCGGCACGATGTTCCTGATGTGGCTGGGCGAGCAGATCACCTCGCGCGGTATCGGCAACGGTATCTCGCTGATCATCTTCGCGGGCATTGCGGCAGGCCTGCCCAAGGCGCTGGCCGGCACGCTGGAGCTCGGCCGTACCGGTGCGCTTTCGACGCCGCTCATCCTGACGGTCGTCGTGGTCGCCATCGGCGTCATCGCGCTCATTGTCTTTGTGGAACGCGCCCAGCGCCGTCTGCTGATACAATACCCGAAGCGACAGGTCGGCAACCGGATGTTCCAGGGCGATACCTCGCATCTGCCGCTGAAGCTCAACACGGCCGGCGTCATTCCCGCGATCTTCGCATCGTCGCTGTTGCTTCTGCCGGCAACGGCTGCAGGTTTTGCCGGTAACACCAACCTGCCGACCTGGGCGACCTCGATCATCGCGTCGCTGCAGCATGGCCAGCCGCTGTTCATGGCGCTTTACGGCCTGCTGATCGCGTTCTTCGCGTTCTTCTACACGGCGATCGTGTTCAATCCGAAGGACACCGCAGATAACCTCAAGAAGCATGGCGGCTTCATTCCGGGCATCCGTCCGGGCGAACGCACCGCGGAGTACATCGATTACGTCCTGACCCGTATCACCGTGGTCGGCGCGATTTATCTGGTCTTCGTGTGTATCCTTCCTGAGACACTTATCGCGCGCACGGGCATTCCATTAGCCCTTGGTGGTACTTCGCTTTTGATCGTTGTCAGTGTAACTCTTGACACTGTTGCGCAAATCCAGGGTCACCTGATCGCGCAGCAATATGAAGGGCTGATCAAGAAGTCGAAGTTGCGTGGAGGAAAGAGGGGACGATGAGACTGATATTTTTGGGTCCGCCGGGTGCGGGCAAGGGAACCCAGGCCAAGCGGCTGACGGACAAGTACGGGATCCCGCAGCTTTCCACCGGTGACATGCTTCGTGCTGCTGTGAGCGCGGGCACCGAAATCGGCAAACGCGCCAAGGCCGTCATGGATGCCGGCGGGCTTGTTTCCGACGATATCGTCAATCAGATCGTTTCCGAACGCATCGAAGCACCGGACTGTGCCAAGGGCTTTATTCTCGACGGCTATCCGCGCACCGTTCCGCAGGCCAAGGCGCTTGCCGACAACATGCGCAAGAAGAATCTGGTCCTTGATGCCGTCATCGAACTGAAGGTGGACGAGGAGGCGTTGATTCGCCGAATCGAAAACCGTGTGGCTGAAACCATTGCCGCCGGCGGCACGGTTCGCTCTGACGACAATCCGGAAGCGTTCCGCAAGCGCCTGACGGAATATCGGGAGAAGACCGCGCCGCTGTCCGCCTATTACAGCGAACAGGGCGAGCTTGTGACACTTGACGGTATGGCTGACGTCGATGCCGTCACCGAGGCCATTGAGCGCGTTCTCGAGAAAGCCTCCGCCTGATCGACGGAGCGGATGGGCCAGGCTGTTGCGCTCTTGCCCATATCTCGCTTCCGCACGGCGGCTGATCCTTTGGATCGTAAAAGAATCTTGGCGGAGCCGGTTGCTTTTTTGCGCTGATTCCGTTAAACACCGCGCCAACTCGCGACATCCCAAGCGACTGGCGCGGATTTCCCTAAGGGAAGGGAAATCCGGGTTCGGTCGTTTTGACTTGTCACGGACACCAATTTGAACTGGCGGTCTTGTTGGCCGCTCGAATGGAATCACCACTTGCCGGATGGCAACTGGAACCAAGGAGAAGAGACGTGGCACGTATCGCTGGCGTCAACATCCCGACCGCGAAGCGCGTTGTTATTGCGCTGACCTACATTCACGGGATCGGTCCGAAATTCGCGCAGGAAATCATGGACAAGGTCGGCCTGCCGGCTGACAAGCGCGTTCATCAGCTGACGGATGCTGAAGTTCTTCAGATCCGCGAAGCCATCGACCGCGATTACCAGGTCGAAGGCGACCTGCGTCGTGAGACCTCGATGAACATCAAGCGTCTGATGGACCTCGGTTGCTACCGCGGCCTGCGTCACCGCCGTGGCCTTCCGGTCCGTGGTCAGCGCACGCACACCAACGCCCGCACCCGCAAGGGTCCGGCGAAGGCTATCGCTGGTAAGAAGAAGTAATTTTCCGGTTCTCCGGAAAGGGGAGGCTGGTGCAGTCCGCGCCAGCCTTTCTGAGTTTGGCGTGAAGCTCCAATGGGGTTGATCGCCGGTGTAGCCGCTGGTGTTACGGCGGTGAAGAGATCAATGAAAGGTATAAAATGGCCAAGGAAGCCGCACGTATTCGCCGTCGCGAACGTAAGAACATCACGTCGGGCGTCGCGCACGTCAACTCGACCTTCAACAACACGATGATCACCATCACCGACGCACAGGGCAACGCCATTGCCTGGTCGTCCGCTGGTGCCAAGGGCTTCAAGGGTTCGCGCAAGTCGACCCCGTTCGCTGCCCAGATCGCTGCTGAAGATTGCGCGAAGAAGGCTCAGGAACACGGCATGAAGTCGCTTGAAGTTGAAGTTTGCGGTCCGGGTTCCGGCCGTGAATCGGCACTTCGCGCCCTGCAGGCTGCCGGTTTCATGATCACTTCCATTCGCGACGTGACGCCGATCCCGCACAACGGTTGCCGTCCGCGCAAGAAGCGCCGCGTCTGACGCGACCGTGGTTCGGAAATTCCGCCTTACCTCAGGTCTGGCGGAATTTTCGTGTATCTGGCGTGTGCGCGTCGATTTCGATCGGCGGACTTGCGCTCAAGAACCCACCGATGAACCGCTGAATTTGGTTCCTCTCGGTGTTTTCATGCTCGGTCCGTCACGATTGGATGGTGGCGGCGAACGGAAGGTTTAAAGATGATTCAGAAGAACTGGCAGGAACTTATCAAGCCGAACAAGGTCGAGTTCACCTCGTCCAGCCGCACCAAGGCAACCCTAGTTGCGGAGCCGCTGGAGCGTGGTTTCGGTCTTACCCTCGGCAACGCGCTGCGTCGCGTTCTGTTGTCTTCTCTGCGCGGCGCCGCTGTAACGGCCGTGCAGATCGACGGTGTCCTGCACGAATTCTCCTCCATCCCCGGCGTTCGGGAAGATGTGACGGATATCGTGCTCAACATCAAGGAAATCGCCATCAAGATGGACGGCGATGATTCCAAGCGCATGGTCGTGCGCAAGCAGGGTCCGGGCGCCGTGACCGCTGGTGACATCCAGACGGTTGGCGACATCGAGATCCTGAACCCCGACCACGTGATCTGCACGCTGGACGATGGCGCTGAAATCCGCATGGAATTCACCGTCAACAACGGCAAGGGTTACGTACCGGCTGAGCGCAATCGCGCGGAAGATGCCCCGATCGGCCTCATTCCGGTGGACAGCCTCTATTCTCCGGTCAAGAAAGTGTCCTACAAGGTGGAAAACACCCGTGAAGGCCAGGTTCTCGACTATGACAAGCTGATCATGACGATCGAGACCAACGGTTCGGTTTCCGGCGAAGACGCCGTTGCCTTCGCCGCTCGCATTCTTCAGGACCAGCTCGGCGTCTTCGTCAACTTCGACGAGCCGCAGAAGGAAGCAGAAGAAGAATCGGTTACCGAACTCGCGTTCAACCCGGCGCTTCTCAAGAAGGTCGACGAGCTCGAACTGTCCGTTCGTTCGGCAAACTGCCTGAAGAACGACAACATCGTTTATATCGGCGACCTGATCCAGAAGACCGAAGCCGAAATGCTTCGCACGCCGAACTTCGGTCGCAAGTCGCTGAACGAAATCAAGGAAGTTCTCGCTTCCATGGGTCTGCACCTCGGCATGGAAGTGCCGGCATGGCCGCCTGAGAACATCGAAGATCTCGCAAAGCGTTACGAAGACCAATACTAACAAACAAGAAGGCAGACCTCAAAGACTGCCTTTCCCCGTCAAACAGCAGATAAGTCATCTGCATGTGCCAGGAAACGGCAGGCCTTAGAGAAGGAACCTGCGAAGAAGGAGAATAGCAATGCGCCACGGTAATTCAGGCCGCAAGCTCAATAGAACCGCCAGCCACCGCAAGGCAATGTTTGCCAACATGGCTGCTTCGCTCATCACCCATGAGCAGATCGTAACCACGCTTCCGAAGGCGAAGGAAATTCGCCCGATCGTTGAGAAGCTCGTCACCCTCGGCAAGCGCGGCGACCTGCACGCTCGTCGTCAGGCGATCTCGCAGATCAAGGATCAGGACGCCGTTCGCAAGCTGTTCGACGCGATTGCTTCGCGTTACGCAACCCGCAATGGCGGCTACCTGCGTATCATGAAGGCCGGCTTCCGCCAGGGTGACAACGCCGCTCTCGCTGTTGTTGAATTCGTCGAGCGTGACGTTGACGCCAAGGGCGCAGCCGACAAGGCTCGCGTTGCCGCTGAAGCCGCTGCTGCCGAAGCTGCATAAGATTTGACGCCGTTCAGGCGTCATGAGTAAAAAAAGCCGGGCGAGAGATCGCCCGGCTTTTTGCGTTTGGGTTGATGAAGGAGCAGCGTGAGAAGTCTAGCTTCTCCTGAGCACTCAGGCCACGCGCTCCAGCTCTCGCGCCTTGCGGGACGCTATGGGCAATCCGCAGGCGTTTTGTGGGAGAGCCCATGCTACTCCGGAATGTGAATGCGGGCCTTGATATGCTTGAGGTGTGCGACAATCGTGAAAGTCATGATGACCAGCAGCGACCATGAACTCCATTTGCCGATATGCACGACGGACCAGGCGCCGAGCTGATCGGGATATTTCCAGATGCCGAAGAAGGTGGAGATATTTTCCGCCAGCCAGACGAAAAAGCCGATCAGGATAAAGGCGAGCAGCAGCGGCATCTTTCGATCCCGATCATAGGGGCGGAAGATGACCGTTGCGCGGGAATAGAGACCGATGGCGCAGGCGGCGATGTACCAGCGGTAATCGCCGATGAAGTGGTGGGTGAAGAAGTTGGCGTAGATGGCGATGCCGATCAGGGTCGCCATCCAGTAGGTGGGATAGTGGCGAATGCGCACATCCAGCAATCGCCATGCCTGAATGATGTAGCTGCCGACGGCCGCATACATGAAACCGGAAAACAGCGGCACGCCGAGGACTTTGCTATAGGCGAAATCCGGATAGGACCATGACTGGATGGCGCTCGATGTCTTGAACACTTCCAGTGCGAAGCCGACGATATGGAACAGCAGGATAGCCTTGGCCTCGTCAAGCGTTTCGAGCCTGCTCCAGATCATGAAGAACTGGATGCCGAGCGCAATGATCAGCAGCACGTCATAGCGGGGAATGCCGAGCACGCCGCCATGCGGCACCACGAAGATGGAAACGAAGAACAATCCCGCGAACATGCAGGCGCGGGCTTCCTTGATGCCGAAATACAGAAACTCGACGATAAAACGACTGATGCCCTTGAGTTCGCCCCAGGGATAGGTATCGCAGAGCAGATTGTCCAGGACGGAGAGGCGGCTTGCGGCCGGGCTTGGTGCTGTGCTCATTTCCGTCCCCGATCTCGGTTCGTCACCTTTCATACGAAAACCCGAAGGAAGCCGTATGGGCCTGCCGCGCGTATCCCCATCTTATTTCGCCCGAATCCGGCTTCTGGCGGCGGCGATGGCGGTGATCGTCTGCGGCCTTTGCCTGCGGAGCTTAGGTTACGACGTGGGATTGCCGTTCGTGGCGGTAAAATATGGCGGATCCGTGCTCTGGGGAGCGATGATCTATCTGCTGCTGGCAGCCTTCTTTCCATCCCGCTGGCGCGGCTATGAGGTTCACATCGCCATTTTTGCCGTCATCCTCGTGGAACTCATCCGGCTTGTTCATTTTCCGGCGCTGGATGCGTTTCGCGCAACGACGGCCGGCGCTTTGCTGCTCGGCCGTGTTTTTTCGCTGTGGAATATAGGCTGTTATGTCGCGGGGATTGGGGCCGCCGCCATTATGGCCGGACGGGTCTCGCGCGTTTGGCTCTCTTCATCGACATGATCGAAGGCCGCAGCAGCCGATACCCCAGCAATACCACCATCGTGCTGATATAAAACACCGGCTCCAGCGTGATCGACTTCCGCGCCAGCACGAAATGCAGCACGCCGACGATGAGCACGAGATAGACGAGTTTGTGCAGCGTGTTCCAGCGGCTGCCGAGTTTGCGGATCGACCAGCGGTTGGAGGTGAGCGCCAGCGGTATGAGCATGAGAAGGCCGGCCATGCCGAGCATGATATAGGGGCGTTTCAGGATATCGCCGGCGATGGAGCCGAGGATCAGGCCGCGATCCAGCACCAGATAGACGGTGAAATGGGCTAATACGTAATAGAAGGCGATCAGCCCCAGCGCCCGACGATAGGCGATGAGGTTGATGTTGAAGAGATCGCGCAGCGGCGTCACCAGAAGCCCGAGGCACAGGAAGCGCAGCGCCCAGATGCCGAGCAGGTGTTCGAAATCCTTGACCGGATTGAAGCCGAGGCCGCCGGTTGCGGCGAGATAGAAATACCAGACACCCGGACAGAGGCCGATCACATAAAGCGACCAGATGGCCGCCGGCTGATAACGCTTCGGCAGCGAGGGAAGAGAGGGCAGGGCGAAGGCCATGGTCAATAATTCGCTTTCAGGTCCATGCCGGCATAGAGGCTTGCCACCTCATCATAACCGTTGAACATCAGGGTAGGGCGGTTCTGCGTGCCGAAGAAGCCGCCTTCGCCGATGCGCTGTTCCGTCGCCTGGCTCCAGCGCGGATGGTCCACATGCGGATTGACGTTGGAATAGAAGCCATATTCGCGGGCATTGGAGTTTTTCCAGGTCGTTTCCGGCTGTTTTTCGACCAGCGAAATGCGGACGATGGATTTGATGCCCTTGAAACCGTATTTCCACGGTACGACGAGGCGGATCGGCGCACCGTTCTGGTTCGGCAGGGTCTCTCCATAAAGGCCAACGGCGAGAATGGTGAGCGGATGGCGCGCTTCATCGAGGCGAAGCCCCTCGACATAGGGCCAGGAGAGCGGCTGGAAGAGGCCGCTTTGCCCCGGCATTTCGTCCGGCCGCACCACGGTTTCGAAAGCGACATATTTCGCGCTGCCGAGCGGCTCCACCTTGTCGAGAAGGGTGGCGAGCGGGAAGCCGATCCACGGAATGACCATCGACCAGCCCTCGACACAGCGCATGCGATAGGTGCGCTCCTCGAGAGGATTTTTCATCAGCTCTTCGATGCCGAATTCCTGCGGTTTGGAGACGAGGCCGTCCACCTTTACCGTCCATGGGGTCGGCTTGAACTTGCCGGAATTTTCCTTCGGGTCGGATTTCCCAACGCCGAATTCATAGAAATTATTGTAGCTGGTGACGGCGTCGAGCGGGGTGAGCTTTTCATCCAGCTTATAGGCGCCGGGTTTTGCGGAAAGCGGTGCGGCAATCGCTTCGCGGCCGGCAAGCCCGATTGCCGCCAGCCCCGCGGCCGTGCCGAGAAAGCCGCGTCGGGACAGGTAGATATTCTTCGGCGTGATTTCACTGGCCGCGATCACGGGCGGACGATAGGCGGGCATTTCAACCTCCACAAAAGCCGGGTGCATCGGCGATAAATCGATTATGATAGTCAATACGGCCGCTGCACAGATATGTTTCAGCGCTCCGCGGAAAAACAACGGTCGGGTGAGGGAAATCGCGCATTTGTGATGACGGCACGGTCCGATAGTAGGATGAAGATGAAGCGTACCGTACCGGACCGTACTGTTTTGCCCGAAGGTGACAGTGACAGGGCTTGCGGTTTGCGCTAGAAAAACCGCAAAATAGGGCAGGAGCTATTTTTACCGCCATTGCGGAAATGCGCTCTTCTGTCCAAGAGATCGAGGAAAACACCATGCCAGCCTATCGCTCCAGAACGACAACCCACGGCCGCAACATGGCGGGCGCGCGCGGCCTTTGGCGCGCCACCGGCATGAAGGACAGCGATTTCGGCAAGCCTATCATTGCTGTCGTCAATTCCTTCACGCAGTTCGTGCCGGGCCATGTGCATCTGAAGGATCTCGGCCAGCTGGTTGCCCGCGAAATCGAGGCGGCCGGCGGTGTGGCCAAGGAATTCAACACCATCGCGGTCGATGACGGTATCGCCATGGGCCATGATGGCATGCTCTATTCGCTGCCCTCGCGCGAGATCATCGCGGATTCCGTTGAATACATGGTCAATGCCCATTGCGCCGATGCGATGGTGTGCATTTCCAACTGCGACAAGATCACTCCCGGCATGCTGAATGCGGCGATGCGCCTCAACATCCCCGCCGTCTTCGTCTCCGGCGGCCCCATGGAAGCGGGCAAGGTTGTGCTGCATGGCAAGACGGTGGCGCTCGATCTGGTCGATGCCATGGTTGCGGCTGCCGATGACAAGATTTCCGATGAGGACGTCAAGATAATCGAGCGTTCCGCCTGCCCGACCTGCGGTTCCTGTTCCGGCATGTTCACCGCCAATTCGATGAACTGTCTGACCGAGGCGCTCGGCCTGTCCTTGCCCGGTAACGGCTCGACGCTCGCCACCCATTCGGATCGCAAGCGCCTGTTCGTCGAGGCCGGCCATCTGATCGTCGATCTGGCGCGCCGTTATTACGAGCAGGACGACGAAACCGTTCTGCCGCGCACCATCGCCAACAAGGCGGCATTCGAAAACGCCATGTCGCTGGATATCGCCATGGGCGGCTCCACCAACACGGTTCTGCATATTCTGGCGGCGGCGCATGAGGGCGGCGTTGATTTCGGCATGGAGGACATCGACCGTCTTTCCCGCAAGGTTCCCTGCCTTTCCAAGGTCGCGCCTGCCAAGCAGGACGTGCATATGGAAGACGTTCACCGCGCTGGCGGCATCATGCGCATTCTCGGCGAGCTGGAACGCGGCGGTCTCATCAATCGCGATACCTATACGGTGCATGAAGCGACGCTCGGCGACGCCATCGACCGCTGGGACATCACCCGCACCAACAGCGAAACGGTGCGCCAGTTCTTCAAGGCGGCCCCCGGCGGCGTGCCGACGCAGGTGGCTTTCAGCCAGTCCTCGCGCTGGGATGATCTGGACACGGATAGCGACAACGGCGTCATTCGGTCGGTTGAGAAGCCTTTCTCCAAGGATGGCGGTCTGGCCGTGCTTTACGGCAATATCGCGCTTGATGGCTGTATCGTGAAGACGGCGGGCGTCGACGAATCCATCCTGAAATTCACCGGCCCGGCGGTCGTCTACGAAAGCCAGGATGCGGCCGTGAAGGGCATTCTCGGCAATGAGGTCAAGGCGGGCGACGTTGTCGTCATCCGTTACGAAGGACCGAAGGGTGGACCGGGCATGCAGGAAATGCTCTATCCGACCAGCTATCTGAAATCCAAGGGTCTCGGCAAAGCCTGCGCGCTGATTACCGACGGTCGTTTTTCGGGCGGCACGTCCGGCCTTTCCATCGGCCACGCCTCGCCGGAAGCGGCGCAGGGCGGCGCCATCGGCCTCGTGCGCCAGGGTGATCTGATCGAGATCGACATTCCGAACCGCACCATCAACCTGAAGGTCACCGACGCGGAACTGGCTTCGCGCCGTGCCGAGCAGGATGCGCAGGGCTGGAAGCCGGAAGCGCCGCGCAAGCGCAATGTCACAACGGCGCTGAAGGCCTATGCGGCCTTTGCATCGAGTGCGGACAAGGGTGCGGTGCGGATTTTGCCGGAGTAAGGTTCGGTCTCGGTTGGGAAAGGACCTAACCGCCCCGTTGTGCGGGACGGCTTGAGCTTGCTGACAAAGGTCGAAAAGCTCTCATTTGTCATGCCCGGGCCTTGCGTGAGCCTCTGCAACCGTTTGATTTATGTGATGTGGTGAGATCCTCGGGACGGGCCCGAGGTGACGCCGACTGTGGCGCGAGATTTATCATCGTTCAATCAGCCGCTCTTTGAGCGGCTTTTTGCTGCCCTGAAACCGGTTTGCGTTTTCGTTCACAAACAGATTCAATTGCCTCAGAAGATGATTCTTTATCCTCGTTCAACCTGCTGTTTTAAAAATGAAAATTTGAAAATGCGGGTTCACTGCCTCCCGCCCGGCAGTCACATTGGAGTGATGTTCAGCTGTCGGGCCTTTTCCAGAACTCCGCGATGCCTAACTTGATCTGCATGAAAAGACGAACCGCGCTCGCCCTTATCGCATCCCTGCCTTTTGCGCCGCTTGCCCGCGCGCAAAGCACCGGCAATGGCATCCGTTTCGATCCGTTGCTGCGGGATGCGGATGCGCTTTCCAGCCTCAAGGCTGTCATCGTCAGCATCGACGGTGCGGAGGTCGCCAGCCGTGCCTATCATGGCGCCAGCCTTAACGGCTCCACCAACATCAAGTCGGCGTCGAAATCGGTCATTTCGGCGCTGGTCGGCATGGCGATTGACCGGAAGATACTGTCGGGTGCCGATCAGCCGATTGCGACCATCCTGCGCGGTGATTTTCCGCAGAACCCCGATCCGCGGCTGGAAAGGGTCACCATCGGTAACCTGCTGTCCATGCAATCCGGTCTGGAGCGCATGTCCGGCCCGAATTACGGCCGCTGGGTTGCCAGCCGCAACTGGGTGAGAATGGCGCTGGGCTCGGGTTTTGCCGGGGAGCCGGGCGGCGGCATGCTTTACTCCACCGGGTCCACCCATCTGCTCTCGGCGATATTGACCAGGGCATCCGGCCGCTCGACGCTTGCTCTCGCCCGCGACTGGTTCCGGCCGCTCGAGGGATTTTCCATCGGCGGCTGGGAGCGTGATCCGCAGGGCATCTATCTCGGCGGTAACCAGATGGCGATGACGGCGCGTTCATTGCTGGCATTCGGTGAGCTCTATCGTCTTGGCGGCGTGACACCCGGGGGTGAGCGGCTGATCTCACAAGGCTGGATCGACCAGTCCTGGCAACAGCGCACCAATTCGGTCTTCAACGGCGACGGTTACGGTTATTGCTGGTTCATCAAGGAGATGGCGGGAGAAACTGTCTATTACGCCTGGGGTTATGGCGGGCAGATGCTCTACATCGTTCCCGCCAGACGGCTGTCCGTGGTCATGACCTCGCGTGAGGATGCACCATCGGCCAGAACCGGTTATCGCGATCAGCTGCACGGCCTTATGGAGAATATCATCCGCGCGGCCTGACTGGCGCTATGTCGATCAGAGAGGCCTGTTGATGCTCTGGAAGGCTTCGCCGAGCTTCTTCATCCGCTCGTCATAAGCGCCGGTCAGGCAGGCGACATCCGCTGCGCATTCCTGGCGTTTCTTCAGCCATTGGCTCTGCTCGTCGCGCAGCGTGTCGCGGGCGCCCATGGCCATAAGCTGGGTGAGGATGTCGAAGGTGGTGGCCATCTTCACATCCTGATCGTTCAGGGCGCGATTGTCGCAGATCGCCTTTTCATCCGAAGCAAGATCGGGCTTCGTGCAATCGAAGCTGGCAGCGCCAGCGGGGGAGCCGAGAGCGGCGGAAACGAGGAGGAGGCCGCAGGCCAGAAAAGTCTGTTTCAGATGCATGTGTCGTCTCTTTCAAGGACAGTCGATGCGGATGAAACCAAAAAGGGGCCCCGCTGGTTCCAGCTGCCGCAACCGGCCTGAACAGGGAAAAGGCCGGCCATCATCTTGCCGCTCTTTGCTTTACAGGCTTTGGCGTTATAACTCCATCATACTGATGACGATGAGGAATCACATGCGAAGCGTGTTGAAGTATCTGTCCACCGGCTTTCTCGCCGCGCTCGTGCTCCTGCCCGTGGGGGCTGCGGCGCAGGACAACAGGGCCGTGCCATCGAGCCACACGGAAATGCAGCTTTCCTTCGCGCCGCTGGTAAAGCGCACCGCAGGCGCGGTGGTGAATGTCTATGCCGAACGCGTGGTGCAGCGGCGTTTTTCGCCCTTTGCCGGGGATCCTTTCTTCGAGCAGTTTTTCGGCCAGCAGATGCCGAACCGCACCGAAAAACAGTCGTCGCTCGGCTCGGGTGTGATCGTGACCGCCGGCGGCCTCGTGGTCACCAACAATCACGTCATCGACGGTGCTGACGACATCAAGGTGGCGCTGGCGGACGGGCGCGAGTTTTCCTCCAAGGTGCTGCTGAAGGACGACCGGGTCGATCTCGCCATTCTGCAGATCGATGCGAAAGAGCAATTCCCGGTGCTGTCGCTCGGCAATTCCGATGCCATCGAGGTCGGCGATCTGGTGCTCGCCATCGGCAACCCCTTCGGTGTCGGCCAGACGGTAACGAGCGGCATCGTCTCGGGCCTGGCGCGCAACCAGGTGACGCAGGGCGATTTCGGCTTCTTCATCCAGACCGATGCTTCCATCAATCCCGGCAATTCGGGCGGCGCGCTGATGAACATGGCGGGTGAACTGATCGGCATCAATACCGCGATCTTTTCCAAGGGTGGCGGCTCGAACGGTATCGGCTTCGCCATTCCCGCCAATCTCGTCAGGGTTTTTGTCGCCGCCGCCGAGCGTGGCGATGCGAGTTTTCAGCGGCCCTATATTGGCGCGACTTTCGATCCGGTAACCTCGGATGTCGCCGAAGCGCTTGGCCTGCATCGCGCCCGCGGTGCGCTGGTCGTCAGCGTCGTCAAGGACGGTCCGGCGGAGAAGGCGGGCATCGAGCCGGGGCAGGTCGTCACCGCCGTCAACGGTTTCGAGGTGGAGCATCCGGATGCTCTTGGTTATCGCCTGACGACGGCTGGTATTGGCAAGTCAGCCGAACTGACGGTCATGGACAAGAGCAAAGAGAAGAAGCTGACCATCGCGCTCGATACTGCGCCGGAAACCGCGCCGCGCGATGAACGCCTGATCGAGGGCCGCAATCCCTTCGCCGGCGCGACCGTCGCCAATCTTTCGCCGAAGCTTGCCGACGAATTGCGCATGCCGTCGCATGTCACGGGTGTTGTGATCACCGATGTGAAGCGTGGCTCGCCCGCCTATCGTGTCGGCTTTCTGCCCAAAGACGTGATCCTGTCGCTGAACGGCGCGGATATCGGCTCCACGGCTGCGGTTGAGAAGGCGCTGGACGACAATCCCGGTTTCTGGCGTGTGGAGATCCTGCGAGATGGGCAGCGCATCCGGCAGTTCCTGCGATGAGTGACGATCTCTTCGCCCCGCAAGTGCCTGTCGAGGTCGCCAACCGGCGGCCTCTTGCCGATCGCCTGCGTCCGAAGACGCTGGCGGAGGTGAGCGGGCAGCCGCATCTGACGGGTGAAGAGGGCGTTCTGCGCCGCATGATCGAGAGCGGCTCCCTGGGATCGATGATCTTCTGGGGGCCGCCCGGAACCGGCAAGACCACGGTTGCCCGCCTGCTGTCCGGCGAGGCGGGGCTTGCCTTCGAGCAGATATCGGCGATCTTTTCCGGTGTCGCCGATCTCAAGAAGGTATTCGAGGCAGCGCGCGCCCGCCGGATGAACAGTCGGCAGACGCTGCTTTTCGTCGACGAGATTCATCGCTTCAACCGGGCCCAGCAGGATAGCTTCCTGCCGGTCATGGAGGATGGCACCATCATCCTGGTGGGGGCAACCACTGAAAACCCGTCCTTCGAGCTGAATGCCGCTCTCCTGTCGCGGGCGCGGGTGCTGACGTTCCGCTCGCATGACGAGGAAAGCCTGAGCGAGCTTATAAAGCGTGCGGAGGAGGCGGAGCAGAAGGCCCTGCCGCTGACGGAAGAGGCGCGGGCCAGCCTGATCCGCATGGCCGATGGCGATGGCCGCGCCGTGCTGACGCTTGCCGAAGAGGTCTGGCGCGCGGCGCGTAAGGACGAGACCTTCGATACCGAAGGGCTGACGCGCATCGTGCAGCGGCGAGCGCCGGTCTACGACAAGAGCCAGGACGGCCACTACAATCTCATTTCTGCGTTGCATAAGTCGGTGCGTGGTTCGGATCCGGATGCGGCGCTCTATTATCTCGCCCGAATGTTCGATGCCGGCGAAGACCCGCTCTATATCGGCCGGCGGCTGGTGCGCATGGCGGTGGAGGATATCGGCCTTGCCGATCCACAGGCGCTCGCCGTCTGCAACGCCGCCAAGGACGCCTATGACTATCTCGGTTCGCCCGAAGGCGAACTGGCGCTGGCGCAGGCCTGCGTCTATCTTGCCACCGCGCCGAAATCCAACGCCGTTTACGTGGCCTTCAAGGCGGCGATGCGGGCAGCCAAGGAAAACGGCTCGCTGGTGCCGCCGAAACACATCCTGAACGCGCCGACCAAGCTCATGAAGGGTGAAGGCTATGGCGACGGTTACCGTTATGACCATGACGAACCGGACGCCTTCTCCGGGCAGGATTATTTCCCCGAAAAAATGGGGCGCACCACTTTTTACGATCCGCCGGACCGGGGGTTCGAGCGGGAAATCCGCAAGCGCCTCGACTGGTGGGCGAAGCTGCGCCGCGAGCGTGGCGCGCGCTAGGGTTCCCTTGGTCGAGGTGAGAGCCGCATTGCGCGGCGATCTTGAGAATAAGAATCAAGCGGCTGGCAATAAGAGTCACGAAACCGCGGCAACCCACTGTTTTTAAATAAAATCAGGATGCCTTGCGGTGGGCGGCCGCCTGCGGTTGCGCCGGCAGCATCTTGACCGAGGATTCCGCCAGACCGTTATGGCCTTCGGCATCGATGATGAGGTGCCACTGCATTGTTTCGGGAATGGCGATGCGGATCGGCGATTTCTTGGCGACGCCGCCGAGATATTTGAAATCGAGCAGTTCGGTGAAGCGCTGGAAATTTGCCGCCGTCATCAGCCGCACGTTGTTGACGGCCGAAAGGGATATTTCAATGGTGGTGCCAGCCCGCAATTCCTTCAGGTCATAATGCGTATAGCGGAAATTCGGCCGTGCCATCGCGTGCCTCCCTGTATCCGTATTTCGGCAAGAGAGGATAGAACGCCAGGGTTAACACCCCCTTTAAAACGGAATGGATTTCGGCGAATCCCCCGGCTCTGTACCGGTTTCTGACATCTGCGAACCCGTATGGCGGGTGCCGGCGAAGATATGTGAAATAATACTAATGTATAACAGGCATGTTTAACGATAATAAATTTTTCAACTTTAACCTCGGCTGGTCGAACTACATCATCGACTTGGGGGGAGTATGAAAAACGTCACGATATCCATGCGCCTTTATGCGCTCGTCGCATTGTTTCTGGCAATATTGACCGCGGCCCTGACTTTCAGCCTGTTTGAAAGTTACCACAAGATGGAACGTGAGCGGAAAGCGGGACTGGCGGCGATGAATGAAACCGCCGTCGCCATTCTCGATCAATATTACCGGCTGGAGCAAGGCGGCAGCCTGAGCCGGGAGGCGGCGCAGCAGCAGGCCAAGACGACGATTGCGGCGATGCGTTATGGCAATGGCAGCGGCTATTTCTGGATCAACGACATGCATCCCAAAATGGTGATGCACCCGATCAAGCCCGAAATGAACGGCACGGATCTCACCGGAAACAAGGACCCGAACGGCAAGGCGCTGTTCGTCGAGTTCGTGAATACGGTGAAGGCGGGCGGTCAGGGTTTTGTCGATTATTACTGGCCGAAACCCGGTGCGCCGGAACCGGTCGAGAAATTTTCCCATGTTGCCGGCTTTGCCCCCTGGGGCTGGATTGTCGGCACCGGCGTTTATGTCGACGATCTCGAGGCGGCTTTCTGGAACGACGCCTATTTTTATGTCGGCCTGTGCGTCCTGTCCGGTCTTGTCGTCATTGGCGTGGCTGCCGCCGTGGTGCGCAGTGTGACGCGGCCGATCGACCTTATCCGGCAGAGCATGAAGCGGATTGCCGACGGTGACGGTACGGCCGAAATCCAGTTCGCCGGCCGTCGCAATGAAATCGGTGCAATTGCCAAGACGCTGCTGGTCCTGCGCGACAGCGTCAACGAACGCAGCGCCCTGCAGGCTCGCGAAGCGGATCAGCAGCGGGCGCTGGAGGAGGCGCGGCAGGGCAACGAGATGGTTCTGCGCTCGGCATCCGAGCGGCAGGCGCATGCCATGGATCGGCTGGGACATGCGCTGGAGGCGCTTGCCAATGGCGACCTCACCGTCTCGCTTTCCGATATCGGTGCAGATTATGAAAAGCTGCGCATGGATTTCAACCGCGCTGTCGGCGCGCTTCACGACGCCATCGAGGCGATTGCCAGAACGGGCGATGTCGTCAACGACAGCGCCTCCGACATCAGCGGAGCAACCGGTAACCTTTCCCGCCGGACCGAACAGCAGGCGGCAGCGCTGGAAGAGACGGCGGCGGCCCTTGATGAAATCACCGCCACGGTGCGCACGGCTTCCGAACGGGCCAATGAGGCCCGGCAGATGGTGCAGGACACGAAAACCAGTGCCGGCCGTTCGGGCGAGATCGTGCGCAATGCCGTCGAGGCCATGGGCCGCATTGAGGACTCCTCGAAACGCATCGGCCAGATCATTTCCGTCATCGATGAGATCGCCTTCCAGACCAACCTTCTGGCGCTGAATGCCGGTGTCGAGGCGGCGCGTGCGGGTGATGCGGGACGCGGTTTTGCCGTGGTGGCGCAGGAGGTGCGTGAACTGGCGCAACGTTCCGCCAATGCCGCCAAGGAGATCAAGACCCTTATCAACCGCTCTGCGGAAGAGGTCGGCGGCGGCGTCGCACTTGTACGCTCGACGGGCGATGCGCTGGAGGAGATCGCGGCGCTGGTCAACCGTGTCGACGGTCACGTCAACTCCATCGCCACGGCGGCGCGGGAACAGGCGACCGGCCTGCAGGAGATCAACACCTCCGTCAACCACATGGACCAGATGACGCAGCAGAACGCCGCCATGGTGGAAGAGACGACGGCGGCGAGCCAGACGCTGGCCGAGGAAAGCCGCCAGCTGCGCTCGCTGCTGTCGCGTTTCGAACTGGGGCATGCGGCGGGACGTGAGGTTTCTCGGGCGGCTTGATTTTGTCTGTTTCGGGCAAACCGGAGGGCGTGGTTTTGGCTGCGCCCCTGGATGACTGACAAGCTCTCATCACACTCGACGTCATCCTCGGGCTCGACCCGAGGATCTACAACCGGGCGCGACCATGGATCCTCGGGTCAAGCCCGAGAATGACGGAGGAGACGTTTGGGCGCCGGGCGACGGAGGAGGGGTTTCGGCGCTGGATGCTGGAGGAGAGGCTTCAGCATTTCTGTCATCGCCTTCGACCCAATTTCGATCGTACCGTCTTCATCTGCAGCTTCACGCAACAGCCAGGTTCGTTATTTCCCGCAACCAATAAGGTTTCGTTTACCTCATTTCTTTAAAATTTATCCTGTATTGCCGCGAATTGCGGCCGCTGAAGGTACAGGTTCTCGTATGGCGTATGTTTCCCTTCCGCGTCGTCTTGTGACGTTGCTGATGATTTCCACGGTCATGGTGTCATGTTCGGCGGAGGGCCTCGTGCCGCCGGCGGAGGTGGACGGCACCACGCGCGTCAGCGCCATCCGCTCCTCGCGGCAGCAGGGTTACAGCGCGCCGGCGGGTGCGGTGTATCAGGCCGAGCAGGCCGGGCAGGGCGCCGATTATCCAGCAGCCGTTTCACAGCCGATGCCGGAGCCATACGCCTCGCAGGATCCCCTGCTGCAATCGCCGCAGGGCGGGCAGGGTTATTCAACGCTCGATTCCCAGCATCAGGCGCGCATGGCGGCCAGCGGCCCTGCCACTGCGCCGGCGCAGGCAATGCAGGGCGAGACCATGCCCGCGCAGCAGATGGCCAGCAACCAGATCGCCGAGGGTGAGGGTGGTGTGAACATGGATTCCATGCTGGGCGTGGAACCGGTCCGCGGACTTGCCGAAGAACAGGATGCGGACATTGCCGAAGGCGCTTCGGCACAGCCGGTGGTGGATGGTATCGGCACGGACAATCCGGTGGCCATCTCGCCTCCGCGCCGGCAGCAGGCCGCAAGCCAGTCGCGCCTGATACCGCCGCCGCCGCCGGGTTCCTCTTCCCGCCGCCAGCCGGTAGAGGAAGTCGCCATGCTCATGCCGAACGATCCGGTGGCGGGCGGCGGGCTGCAAAGTAACCGCTCGATGCCGCCCGGCGTCATGCCATCTTCCGAAGTTGCCTGCCGCTCCGAGTTGCGCCGCCTTGGCGTCGCTTTCCGGGATGTTGCGCGCATTGCCGACGGGCCGACCTGCGGTATCGATTATCCGATCGAACTCAGCGGTCTCGCCAGCGGTGTCGCCATCCGGCCGGCGGTGAAGCTCAATTGCCAGGTCACGCTTGCCTTCGCCAAATGGGTGAAGTTCGAGCTCGTTCCGTCCTCGCGCTTCCGTTATCTCTCCGGTGTCGGCCGCATCACGCCGATGGGCGGTTATTCCTGCCGCAAGATGAATTCGCGTTCCAGCAATCCGTGGTCCGAACATGCGCGCGGCAACGCCATCGATATCGGCACCATCACGCTGAAGAACGGCAAGGAAATCGACGTGCGCAGCAAGAGCTTCTTCGCCTTCCGCGAGAAAGCGCTGCTGAAGGCGGTGCGGTCCGACAGCTGCAAATATTTCTCCACCGTTCTTGGACCGGGCAGCGATCCCAATCACTGGAACCATTTTCATTTCGATCTGCGCACGCGCAAGTCCGGTTACAGGCATTGCGACTAGCGGAAGGCCGTTGCTGTCAGCAGCAACTCCAGCGCATGCCTTACACCTTGATCGCATCCCAGCACATTTGCGCAAATAGCTGCCTGTCCTCCTCGGAAAAGGCACCATAGCCGTCGCGGCGCTTGAGTGCATTGCGTACGGCGCCGCGCAGGAAGCTCATCATCAGTTTCGCGGACCCCGGACGAACCATTCCCGCCGCTTGCGCCTGCACGATCAGTTGGACACCATGTGTCACAAAGGGTCCGAATATCCACACGGCGTTGCTGGAAATCAGCGGCGTATTGTCGAGATAGCTGAAAAGCTTGGCCCGTTCTTCGTCTTCCCCGATAAAGTGAACATAGCGCGAGAAATAATTGCGCAGCGTCTGGCCAGGATCGGGATCGGCGGGAACCATAAGGGCCTCGCTCATCTGCAACGCCACCCGCTCATAAAGCCCGCGCACCAGCGCTTCCTTGGAGTCGAAATAATTATAGAGCGAACCGGTGGCCACACCGGCCTCATCGGCAATGGCCGCCATGGAGCATTGCAGACCATTGCGGACAACGAGGCGTTGCGCCGCCGCCAGAATACGTTCGCGCTTGTCGGAAGTCATATCCATAAACTGAATGAACCTTCATTCACTTGTCATCGACGCAAGATACCGATGCCATCGTTCCAGCGCAAGAGGGCATGCACCGTCGGTGTCGTCAAACGCGGAAACCAAGCGGAGCCGGCCACTCCCCGGCCGGCTCCATCCACAGGAGCAAGCCATGTCCGAACCCGTCAGGTTCATTCACCTAACCGACCTGCATGTCGGCGACCCGGCCGTCAGGGATGAACATCTCTATTCCGATACCAATGCGACGCTGGCCGCAATTCTTACCGATGTCAAAAAGCTTGTTCCCGCTCCCCGATTCGTCGTCGTCAGCGGCGATCTCACCAATCGCGGCGATGCGGGCAGCTATGAAATGCTCAAATCCATTTTCGCTGAAGCCGACCTTGCCATGCCAGTGCTTTTCGCGCTTGGCAATCACGACCGGCGCGACGGCTTTTATCAGGTCATGTTGGGCAAAACGGACCATGACGATACCCCTTACGACCATTCTTGCGTCATCGACGGCATTCATCTGGTCGTCCTCGACTCGTCCCTGCCGGGCAAGGTGGGCGGGGGTTTCGAGCCGGGCCAGATCGACTGGCTGAAGGCCGAGCTCGAACATCACGCGGACCTCCCGAAACTCCTCGTCACGCATCACGCTCCCACGCTTGATGCCGATCCGGCGACGGAATGGGAGGCACTCTCGATCAGCGATACCGAGGTGCTTCGCCAGACAGTCGCCGGCAAGAATATTCTCGGCATTCTGTCGGGCCATGTGCACTACGACCGTGTTTCCAACTGGTACGGCGTGCCGGTGGTGATCGGTATCGGCCAGCATGGCCCGACCGACGTGCAGTGGCTGCATGAAGGCATACGCATGCTCGAGGGCGCTTCTTTCGTCATCGGCGCCGTGCGCCCCTCCGGCCTTACCGTCACTTTCGCCCCATTGCGCAAGGAAGTGCGTGAATTGTCACGCTCCACCCACGTGGAGATGGTCGAATTAATTAAATCATTTGAAACCGGCCAGCAGGCCGCCGAATAAAGGACCCTCCAAATGAAACGCAAAAGTTTTCTTCTTGGCGCCGCCGCGCTGCTGTTCGCCTTGCCCGCTCTCGCCCAGACGATGCCGGCTGCGGTCGACAAGCCGGTGACCATCACCTTCTACAATTACAATCTGAAATCGACCGGCATCGGGGCCGAGGCCACGAAGAAGCTCATTGCCGAATTCATGGCCGCCAATCCCAACATCACAGTCAAGGGCGTGCCCTATGCCTCGGCGGACAACAGCCTCATCCAGGCCGATCTCGCCGCCCGCCAGCCGGTCGACCTCGTGCAGACGATCTTCTCCGACCTCGATTTCGCCGTTCGCAATTTCGACGCCAAGGCGCTCGAGGATATTATTCCGGCCAATGAACTGGCCGCTCATTTCGAGGGGATGAACCCCAGAGGCCTGAAGCTCGGCGTCCTCGATGGCAAGACCTATGGGCTCGCTTACGTCTTCTCCACGCCGGTCATGTATTACAACGTCGATCTGTTCCGCGCCGCGGGCCTCGATCCCAACCAGCCGCCCAAGACCTGGGCAGAGGTCAAGCAGGCCGCTCTCGCCATTCAGAAAAAGACCGACGCCAAGGGTTTTGGCGGCGCCGTCGTCGGCAAGGGCGCGCTCGACTGGATGCTGCAGAACATCGTCCGCTCCAACAACGGCACGGTGATCTCGGATGACCGCAAGACGCTCAAATTCGCCGAGCCGGAATCCGTCGCAGCGGTTCAGATGCTGCGCGATCTCTTCGACGCCGGCGTTTATGAAAATCTCGATTACAACGCCGTCGCCGATAACATGAACGCGGGCAAGCTGGGCATGTTTCTGGCGACCAGCGCCCAGCAGGCCGGTCTGATCGCCGCCGCCAAGGGCAAATATGAGCTGCGCGCCACCACCATGCCGCGCTTCGGCGACAAGCCGACCCGGCCGAACAATTCGGGCTCGGCGCTGACCATCCATACTTCCGATCCGCAAAAGCAGCGCGCCGCCTGGGAGTTGATGAAATTCCTCACCGGCAAGCACGGCTACACCGTCATCACCTCGGAGATCGGCTATCTGCCGCTGCGCCCCGCGATCGTCAACGATCCGCAATATCTTGGCCAATGGGTCAAGGACCATCCGATGATCCAGCCCAATCTTGAGCAACTCGAGCGCATCGAACCCTGGGTTCCCATGCCCGGTCCGAATTATCGCCAGATCGTCAAGACCATGCTGGATGGCGTCGAGCAGGCCATCTATGGCGGTGTCGATGTCGCCTCGACCCTCAAGGACGCCCAGACCCAGGCTCAGGCCCTGATACCCTGAAACTGAACCCCCTGAAACGACCGGCGTCCGCCCGATGGCGGGCGCCCCCTTTGGACAGGATACACCATGGCGGACCTCGCTCTCTCTCCCCCGGCCGTCGCCGAAAAAACCCGCAGCCCGCGCTCTGCCATGGGACGTGCGCTCAAAATTGTGTCGCGGCATCTCTCGCCGTGGCTTTACCTCGCCCCCGCGCTGATCACGCTTATCGCCTGGATCTACTGGCCGCTTGTCGACGCCGTCCGGTTGAGCTTCCATCAGTGGAACATGCTGCCCAATTCGCCGATGACCCTGGTGGGCTGGAGCAATTACGAGCGCATATTCGCGCTGCCGAAATTCTGGCAGGCGCTGCGCAACACCGGCGTCTATGTGCTCGGACTGCTGCCGCTCGCCGTCCTTATCCCGCTGGCGCTCGCCATCTACACCCATGACCTGCCGGCCCGCTGGCGCAATATCTACCGCGCCATCATCTTCGTGCCGATGATCATCGCCCCGGTCGTCGCCGCCGCCGTCTGGCGCTGGCTGCTCGACCCCGGTTTCGGCATGGTCAACCTGATCATCAAATGGTTCGGCTTCAAACCGGTCCAGTTCCTGAGCGACCCCCAGATCGCCATCTGGACGGTCATCGCCATCACCGGCTGGAAGCTCATCGGCTTTTCCACCCTCATCCTGTCGGCCGCCAACGCCAATATCAACCCGGCGCTCATCGAGGCCGCCCGCATGGACGGCGCCTCCAAATGGCAGATCGTGCGTGATATCCGGCTGCCGCTGCTCAGCTCATCGATCCTCTTCATGGTGATGATGACGATCCTGCTCGGCGCGCAATGGAGTTTTACCTATATCAACATTCTCACCCAGGGCGGCCCGCTCGGCAGCACCACCAATATCTATTACCTGCTGTGGGATTTCGGCTTTTCCTCCATGTCGGTAGGCTGGAGTTCGGCCGCGGCCGTCATCCTGTTCTTAGGCTTCAGCGCCTTCGCCTTCCTGCTCTTCCGTCTCATCGACAGGTATTCCTTCCATGACAATTGATGCTGCGACCTTCGTTCCTGCTCCGTCGCCGTTGCGCCGCAAGGCCGTCGCCGGCGCATTGAACAGCGCCGCCGGCCATCTGGTCATGGTGTTGCTGTCGATCATCTGCATCTTTCCCGTCTATTGGATGATAGCGACCTCGCTTCGCGCCCCCAATGCCCTGTTCGAGGTCAGCCTCTGGCCGACGGCCGTGTCGCTCGACAACTACATTTACGCCCTCAATGCCATTCCCATCGGCCGCATGTTGTTCAACACGCTTCTGACCTCGACAGCGGTGACCCTGATCCAGTTGTTCACCGGGCTGCTCGCCGCCTATGCCTTCGCCCGCTGGCGCTTCCCCTTCGACAAATTGGTCCATACCGCCGTGGCGCTCACCTGGCTGGTGCCGTTTCAGGTGGTGATGATCCCCAATTATCTCCTCGTCGTGCAGATGGGCCTGCTCGACAGCCTGATGGCGCTGATCCTGCCGCATTTCGCCTCGGCGCTGGCCATTTTGCTGCTTGCCCAGGCGATGCGCAGTTTTCCAAGCGAGGTGATCGAGTCGGCCCGCATGGATGGCGCGCGCTCATGGCGCATTCTGTGGGAAATCATAATGCCGAACCTGCGCGGCACGGTGGCCTCGCTGGCCATCCTCATCTTCATCTCGACCTGGAACGAATATTTCTGGCCGCTGCTTTTGTCGCGCACCGCCGAAAACAGCGTCATTCAGATCGGCATTCAAATGTTCATGACCGCCGAAGGCAATGAATGGGGACCATTGATGGCCGCTTCGACGCTGGCCAGCCTGCCGATCCTCATCCTCTACATCGTCTTGCAGCGCCAGGTCGTGCAATCCTTCATGAAATCCGGAATCCGCTGACAGCGTTGAAAGCAGTTTGTCTCGCGGTGCTGACAGCATCGACTGAACCCGGCTCCAAGCTGGGGCGGCGAATCAGAATTCCGATTTGCTGCGTCGTTTCTTTATGTGCACAAAAAAAGACCGGCCCGAAGGCCGGTTGAAGAAGACAGCCTTATCGGGGGGATATCGGCGTCTTTGCAAGGGCATGAAAATGGGAAACGATCCCATTGAGTGGTCCATCCGGCACGGATATGCGGCAAAAGACATCGCGCCGTACTGACCTGCGGCCAACATGGCTTGCCGCGCTCTTCTGATACGATATGAGGGTCACATGTTTGTGACAACGGCCTGCGGGAGCGAGCTTTCATGCCCCCTGTTTCAGAGATAATGATCTTTGCCGCAGCACTTGCCGCCGCGGGTGTGGTGGCCGGTCTTCTGGCGGGGCTGTTCGGTATTGGCGGCGGAGCGGTTCTGGTGCCGGTCTTTTATCATGTCTTCGGGCTGCTGGACGTGCCGGAGACGGTGCGCATGCATCTCTCACTCGGCACTTCGCTTGCCATCATCGTGCCGACTTCCATCCGTTCGTTCCTGGCGCATCGCCAGAAGGGCGCGGTGGATATCGATCTGCTGAAGGGCTGGATCGTTGCGGTGCCGCTCGGCACCATCCTCGCATCCGTGGTGGCCGCCCATGCCTCAAGCGTTGCGCTGCGCCTGATCTTCGCCTTTATTGCGCTGGTGCTCGCCTTCCGGATGATCTTCAACCGGGCGAGCTGGCATCTCGGCTCCGACCTGCCGCAAAACCCGGGGCGTTTTCTGGTTGGAACCGGCATTGGGCTCTTTTCCGGCCTGATGGGCGTCGGCGGCGGGGTGATGAACAACACCTTCATGACGCTTTACGGACGCAGCATCCATCAGGCGGTCGCCACGTCTTCGGGTGTCGGCGTGCTGATTTCGCTACCGGGGCTCCTTGGATATATCTGGGCCGGCTGGGGCGATGCGGGCCTGCCGCCGTTTTCCACCGGCTTCATCAACTGGATCGCCGTGGTGCTGCTGATCCCCATCACGCTGCTCGTCGCGCCCTATGGCGCGCGGCTGGCGCATGCGCTGAGCAAGAAGCAGCTGGAGCGGGCTTTCGGGGTGTTTCTGGTCTTCGTCGCAGCGCAGTTTTTCTATAGCGTCTACGGCTGATTTTCCCTCTCTGCCGAACGCAGTGTTCAGCCCGTCGGGCTGGCATTTGCAACCTCTGCGGTCTATATGGCGTTCATCTTACTCGGTTTTCGAAAGAATTCGCCATGAATGCCATTGTTTCGATACGGAATCTGACAAAATCCTACGCAAACGGCTTTCAGGCGCTCAAAGGTGTCAGCCTCGATATCAGGGAGGGGGAAATCCTCGCCCTTCTAGGTCCGAACGGTGCGGGCAAGACGACGCTGATCTCCATCGTCTGCGGCCTCGTCAATCCGGGTGAAGGCTCGGTACTCGTCGGCGGGCACGATGTGGTGAAGGATTTTCGCCAGACCCGCGCGCTCATCGGCCTCGTGCCGCAGGAGCTGACGACAGACCAGTTCGAGACGGTTTGGAACACCGTCAGCTTCTCGCGCGGCTTGCACGGGCAGAAGAAGAACCCTGAATTGATCGAGCGCATCCTGAAGTCGCTTTCGCTCTGGAACAAGAAGGACAATATGCTGCGGGAGCTTTCCGGCGGCATGAAACGGCGTGTGCTGATCGCCAAGGCGCTGGCGCATGAGCCTAAAGTGCTGTTCCTCGACGAGCCGACCGCAGGCGTCGACGTGGCGCTGCGCCGCGACATGTGGAACGTGGTTTCCGAGTTACGCTCCAGGGGCGTCACCATCATCCTCACCACGCATTACATCGAAGAGGCGGAAGAAATCGCCGACCGGGTGGGTGTCATCAATGGCGGTGAATTGCTGCTGGTGGAAGAAAAGACGGCGTTGATGAAGAAACTTGGCCGCAAGCAGCTTTTTCTCGAACTCGCCCAGCCGGTGGAGCAATTGCCCGAAAGCCTTCTCCCCTTCGGCCTCACACTTTCCGAGGATGGCTGCACCGTCACCTATGAAATCGAGGACAATGGTGAGCAGGGGCGCATTGCCGATGTTCTGAGCGCCCTTTCCGCCGCCAACATCCATTTCAAGGATATTTCAACGCGACAGAGTTCGCTTGAGGATATCTTCGTTTCGCTGGTGGGAGGCCAGAAATGAATTTCGAAGCCGTCAAGGCCATCTACCTGTTCGAAATGGCGCGCACGCGTCGCACCCTGCTGCAGAGCGTGGTGTCGCCAGTCATTTCCACATCGCTTTATTTCATCGTGTTCGGAACGGCGATCGGTTCGCGGATTCAGGAAGTTGGCGGTGTTTCCTATGGCGCGTTCATAACGCCCGGCCTCATCATGCTGACGCTGCTGACACAATGTATCGCCAACGGTTCCTTCGGCATCTATTTCCCGAAATTCACCGGTACGGTCTATGAAATCCTCTCCGCCCCGGTGGCGATGACGGAAATTCTTGCCGGTTATGTCGGGGCGGCGGCGACCAAGGGGCTGATGATCGGCACGATCATCCTGATAACCGCCTCCTTCTTCGTGGATATCACCATCGCCCATCCGTTCATGATGATCCTGTTCTTCGTGCTGACGGCTGTCAGCTTCAGCCTGTTCGGTTTCATCATCGGCATCTGGGCGACGAATTTCGAGCAGCTGAACCTCATTCCCATGCTGGTGGTGCCGCCGCTGACCTTCCTCGGCGGCAGCTTCTATTCCATCGACATGCTGCCGCCCTTCTGGCAGACGGTCAGCCACTTCAACCCGGTGCTTTATCTCATCAGCGGTTTCCGCTGGAGTTTCTATGAGATCGCCGACGTCAATCCGGTCATCAGCCTCGCGATGATCACGCTGTTTCTGGCGCTGTGCCTGGGTGTCGTGAGCTGGATGTTCAAGACGGGGTATAGGCTGCGCAACTGACATTGCGGATTACTGCCTGTCACTGAAGACTTCTCTACAGTGCCGTCATCCTCGGGCTTGACCCGAGGATCCATGGTTGCACGGGGATGGATCCTCGGGTCAAGCCCGAGGATGACGGAAGAGAGAGGTCGCAAGGCCCCTCAAGTGTAGCGCGCAAAATCGAATGGCGCGAAGCGCAATATCAGTTGGCAACAGTTTCAGGTAGTGCAGTGCCGCCAAAACGGTAGCAAATGAGATCGGCTTTGGCCAAGGTTCCGGCCTGCACAAAGGTGTCGCCTTTCACGGTATCAGTACTGCCCGGTGCGATGAGGTCAAATGGAGGGTTTGCGCTCAGTGCCGCTAGGGGCAAGCTATCCTTGCCAAGCGCCAACACGTCTGCCGATAGGTAGGCATTCTCGTTGCTTCTATTGACAACGGAGAACGTAACCACCAGCTGCGTCAGTGGTTTTGCCGTGAATGCTTTTTTCTCAATCACGCTGAGATTGTTGATTTTGAATGAGGGGCCTTCAGCTTTGAAGTTTTCCAGCTCCGTGACCTTTACACACGAATAGCTCCAAGTTTTGGCACCCTGCACCGGCTCCTCGGCTGATTGAGCGTTTGTAGCCAAGACAGTGGTCATCAGAAAAACAGCGAAGTGTTTCATCATAAAGCTCTAAGCCCCCTAGATATGATAGAGGGCTTTGAAGCATGAATTCGAGCGGTGCGCAAATTCAAAGGGGCGGCCCGGAGATGACAACCTCTTTCACCGCCTTACTGTTTCCAGCTCCCTGTATGGAATAGGTGCAGTCCACTTCTTCAATTCGAAATTCCTTGAAGGTTTCGAAGACGCCTTGAACGGCATTTAAAGACAGTATGAAGCGGCCTTTAATCTGCCTGAGAACAGCCGCCATTTCAGCGAACTCCTCCCGACTGAACACATCAGAGCCGTAGTCTGTCTCGTTTCCGAAGTAAGGTGGATCGAGATAGAACAACATTCCCGGCCGATCATAGCGCTCGATGAAACGCCGCCAAGGAAGCTGCTCGATGACGACGCCTGCCATCCGTTCGTGGATCGCCTCCAGTTGCGGGGCAAGCTTCAGGAGATTGAAACGAGCGCCTTGCATCGTAACGCCGAAATTCTGCCCGGCGACTTTACCGCCGAACGCCGTCCGCTGGAGATAAAGGAACCGCGCCGCACGCTCCAGATCGGTCAAGGTCGTGGGGTCGACACGAGACAGGCGGTCAAACTCGCGACGGCTCGTAACCTGATATCGGAGCGTCTCCATGAACTGCGGATAGTGCCGCTGCAGTATCCTGAAGAGGTTGGCGACATCACCGCTGATGTCGTTGATGACCTCCATGCGCGGCTGGAGGTTTCGCCGAAGGAAGACACCACCCATGCCCACGAACGCCTCCGCGTAGCTTTCGTGTGGTGTCTCGTTGATGCGAGCGATGATGGCTTTCGCCAGAACACGTTTTCCACCGATATAAGGAGCGGCGGGGGTGGCCGGAGCCACCGGCGTCAGATTCACCATTTCAAATATCTCTCGACTCAGTCACAGCAAATCCGCCCTGCAGGGTACGGGTGTGACAGTTATCGAATGTCGCTGTCTGACGGGTTAGGTCGCCAAACTTTGGCCCGTCGCTTGGGGTGCGTAGAATCACCCCGGCCACCCGGTCCACCGGCAGGCCAAAATCTTATTCTCCTGTTATTCCTTGCCACTCTCCGGCGCTTCGACCGCGACACTGGTTTTGTAGCTGTCGGCGGCGAAGGTCTGGGTAACAGTTCCGGCGCGCCATGCGCCGTTTGCCTCGGCTCGAAACCCCGTGAGGTTCAAAGGCGTATCGGCCATCAACTCCGGTCGGCCGAACATCACGAGGTTGCCTGAGCCGGTCGCACGGCCGAGCTTGTCGCCCTCGGAACCCGCCGCAGCTTCCGCCTCGGCCTTGTTGGCATAGACGGTGCGCAGTAGACGCACTGGCCCCTTCAGTCCGGTTGAATGCGAAACGGTTTCCGTCTTGCCGGATGCGCGGTCAAAGTACGAGGCCTCAACGGTGCCGAATTTGGTGCGGGGTTCGATCTCGAAATCGCCGCTCTCGCACTCGCTCTTGTCGATCGTGATCGTTGGCAGGATGCCCCGAGACAGGAACAGGAACTTGTTGCCCTTGATCGAAAAGAGCGCCCGGTTGCGATCTGCAAGCCGTATCAGGAAGTCAACCGGGCTTTGGCCGACGCGAGCTATGTACTCGATTTGCTTCGCCGCCAGCTCGGGACTGACCTTTGCGTCATAGCCGTGCCGCTTGGCGAGCTGCTCGACCACATCGCCGATCGTCGTCTGATCAAAGTGTTCAGAACCTTGCTCTTTAACGTCCTCGCGCATGTCGGACGAGTGGCCGGAAATGGTCAGTTTGTCGCCGTCCTGCCCGAAGCTGATCCTGTTTTTCTCGACTGTGAATTCGCCCATGACCCACGAGCCGAATTCCTTGTAGCCGAATGACACGGAGAGCTTTGCCCCCTTCTCCGGCATCTGGATCGCATTGCCGGAATCATCGAAGACTAGCTCAATGCGGTCGGCTTCCTGACCGGCATTATCCGTGACCGTCGCCGTTGACAGGCGGTCATAAAAGCCCGGCGCAACGGCCTTTCCGCCGACAAAGCATTCGATGAACGGTTTGTGTCGCATCAATCCCAAAGCCTCACACCGGACTTGGAAGTAGCGCGGATCGTGAACTCCGGCAGAATGATTGTGCTTCCCAGCGGAAGGAGGAGGCCGCGATCGGCGATACTCGGATTGGCTTCGAGGGTCGCCTCGACATAACCATCCAGTTTGCCCGCCACGCGCCGATCATTGAGAGCCTTGAAGGCGTGCTCAAAGCACACGAGGTCAATACTCAGGTCTTCCAGTTCGATGACGCGGGTTTCGGCCGGGATAATGGTGGCGCTCATAGGAACAGCCCCACAGGCTTGCCGCCATCATGGAAGGGCGCAACTTCGATCGTGTAGCTCACTTTGCGTCCGAGGCCTGCCCTGTTGATGGCTGACTGCTCATCATCAACGAACAGGATCACAACGCGGCCGTAGATCGTGGCCACGGTTGAGCTGGTATCGGCCCAGCCGATTAGCATGACGGGATTGGCGGCGCGTTGTGTCGTACGCACGGCCTCGAAATCCGCCCTGTCGCCGAACTCGTCTGGAAACAGCAGCCCTGAGATCGTGATGGTGTCATCACCGTAACCGACGAACTGGCGGCCGGGATAGGTGCCAAAGCGCGGTATAGATGCCCACTTTGCTTCCGTTGACCGGGCGAACTGCTGATAGTTCAGCCGGTCGATCTGGAAAATGTGGGAGCCAAGTGCGAGAAGAGCAGAACTCATCAATATGCTCCGTCATTGTACATGCCGGATTTCACAGAATTGATTGCCGCTCCCAATTTTGAAGCAGCGGCATCGCCAGCAGCCTTGGGATCAGGTGACGAAATGTTCTGCGTCACATTCTGGTTGACGGTGGTGACGTTGGAGGTCGTGTTGCCAGCAGCGGGTGTTGCGGCTCCGGTTTGTTGCGGCTGGTATGGCTGCGCAGCGGGCATATTGTCGCTACCGCCCAATATTGCAGGCCACTTGAAAAGTCCGGTGAGATCGATACTACCAATGGCATCACGAATTCGCCCTGGCACACCAGCCAGCCAGCCATAGAGCGCTTCAAAAGCATTTTTAAAACCATCGACAACGGCGTCTCCGAGCGCTGCACCGGCAGCGCGCATCGCCTCCTTGTCAGCGTCAGAGAGCTTCTCCTGTGAGAAGAAAGACGTGATCGCCTTCCATATCTCGCTGAGCTTCTCCTTCGCCGCCTCGACCATCGCGCCGAAATCGAACATCTTCGCCATGGAGGCTTTGAACGCTGCGATCGAAGCGGGATCAATGTTGAGCGCCGTGCCGATACGGTCCACAAGGAGCGACAGCGCTTTCGTGACACCCTCGACGCCGGTATTGAAGAAGGCGACAATCGGCCCTGCGAAACCGGACGCGAATGACGAAATGCGATCCCAATATTTCCAGACCGCAAACCCGGCTCCCGCCAGAACGGCCGCGATCGCCCACACCGGCGCTGTGATCCCGGCGACGATGCCTGCAAGCCCAGAGGCGAACGCGGTCAGTGCGGCCGTGACGGCCGACAGTGAACCGGCAAGCCCGCCGCCGCTCGCGGCCGAGATGAAGGAGAGACCGGCGATCGCGTTTCGCAGCATCGGAATCCGGCCCGCGACTGGCAGAAGCGCCGAGCCGAGCGCCGACGCGCTGCCCGCCGCAAACCGCCATGCACCGGCGATGATGCGCCAGCCGGTGGCGATGTTCCTGCCATCCTGAAACCGCAGAAAGGTCGAGGTGAAGCCGATCGCGGACAGCCGCATGGCGGCGAAGGCGTAGGAAGCCACGCGCATGGCGACCGACGCAGCCAGCAGCCCGGCCGTGATTTTCACGATCGTCGCTGTCAACTCAGGGTTCGCCGTGGTCCAGTCGTTGACCATCCGCACGATTGCCGTGCCGCGAAGGACAATATCCTGCACCACGGGCAGCAATGCGCCGCCTGCAGAAAACAGGTTATCGACCTCGGTAACGAGGCCCTTGATCTGGGTTTTCAGGCCAGACATGACGTTGACGAAATCCTTGTCGATGACGCCGCTGGCTGCACCGGCCTCGTCACGAATGCGCTTGTAATCCTCCAGATTGGGGATCAGGGCGCGAAGGAAATCGAGAACCTGCTTGTCGGCGAATAGCTCGCCCATCTTGTACTGGTCGCCGCCCGTCGCCTTTTTGATCAGCTCAAGCGAATGCAGCAACGGATCGGTGCCATTCGCAGCCGCCGTCTTCATCTCCTTCTCGATGTCGATACCCATTTTCTTGAAGTTCTTCACCGTGTCCGGCGAAGTGATCTTCCCAAGAAAATTCGACATGTTGTTTGCGGCCTGATCGGCAGAACCTGCCGACTTCATGGCGATCTGGAGCGCGGCGGCGAGCGATGCCACAGCCGGGACGCCCTGCATCTTCAGCGCCGAGGCGTTGGCGGTCAGTTCGGGGAAATTGCGCGCCATGTCCTTCAGCTCGAATGAGCCGGACTTGCCGGTCGACGCCATGACATCGAATGCCTTGGCAAGATCGGTCGCGGCAACCTTCAGGTTATCCATGACGGCGTAACCGGCATTGCCCATGTCGCCGACTTCCGCCTTGGTGGCAGTCGATGCCCGGCCGGTCGCCTCGATCGCCGCAAGGCTCTCGTCAAGGTCCATGCCCTTGCCGACATAGGTGGCAAGGATTTGCAGCAGCTCGGTCTTGTTCTTTCCGGTGGTGCGGGTCTGCGCGATCAGCCGCGCCTCGATCTCGCCCATGCGGTCGACCGGGATTTCCGCGACGTTGGCGAAGTCGATAAAGGCATCCTGAAAATTCGCGCCCTTGAAGATCGGCGCGGCAAGCGTCATGGCCTGCCCAAACGCGCCAAGCATGCGGCCGCGAGCATCGCGCAGCGCCGCCTCGGCGTTTCTGGTAGCGGTCTCGATATTCTCGACGGTAAAGCCGTCCTTGATCGCGCCGGAGAAGCCCTGCTTAGCGGCTTGGCCCAAATCAAGAAGGCCGGACTTCACCTTTTTGGCGGGTCCGGTCAGTTGGTCGATCAGCCGAATGACAAAAGAGATATCCATGTCATTCGGTCCTTTGGGCGGTTCCGGTCAAACGGGGAAGTTCTGCGCGATAGGAGAGAGCGTCCAGCCAAGGCATCTGTGCGATTTCCGAGGGCTGGAATTTGTAGACGGCCGCTAGGTCGGCTGCGTATTCGAACGCCCGAGGGACCGGAGTGCCGGAAAAAAATCAAGCAACGCCTTGCCGACCGAGACGAGATCGAGCCAGTCGAGCTGGTCAATGAAAGCAGACTCCTCCCGCGACATCGAGGCGACGATCCCGGTCAGGCTGTCGAGACCATCCGTGGTCAACAGCGTGCTGGAAAGTTCGGTAATAAGCCCGCCGATGTCGACATCATCGATATTCGCCTTGCCGTCGCTCATCAGTTGCGAGGCGAGCTTCGGGCCAATCAGCACAGCGAGCTGCTTGGCGTGAGCGACGTTCGGCCGGAACATCGTGAAACTGTCCCGCTTGGCCTCTTTGCCGTCAGCATCCTTGACAGGAACCGGGACCGTGAGCGGGATTTTGACTTGTTGAACGAGCGACATGGCGAGACCTTACGAAAACAGGATGGAGCGGCGGGTGGAATTGATGGCCTGATAGTTCCAGATGTCCCATCCGCCCTTTTTGAAGCTGAAACGGTGCATCACGCGACCGTCCCAATATTCGGTGTAAGACCAGATCGACTTAATCTCGTGGTCGTAGCCGGTGGCCTTGCCGCCAGCCATCGCCTCGCCCTCGACCTTGGACAGACGGCCGGTCACATCGATCGAATGCTCATGCTCCGTGCCGTCTTCCTCGGAAATCACCAGCTTCTTGCCGGTCCAGTTCTGGCGGACACCGGCAGGCCCGCCGAACAGGGCAAGCGTTTCCGGCGTGTGGCTCTTCAGCTTGAACGGCATGGTGAGCGCCTTGATGCCGAGGCCGGTGATATCCAGCTCCATGTCCGAGCCGCCCGGCTGGAAGGTCTCGGTGATTTCCTCCAGCGCTGGAAGCTTCAGCGTCTCGATGTCGAGCGCCAGATTGACGTTGTCGTTGACGTTGAGCGTGAAGCCCCGAATGATACGCAGAGTCATGGTGGCCCCTTATGCGGCGGAGAGATAATCGGCGATCGTGCCGCCGAACTCGGCAGTCACACGGCGCTGGATTTCGTTGGCGAGGGTGTCGAAATAAGCCTCGTTGCGGCGCGAGCCGAAGATCAGGTCTTCCAGCGGCGGCGTCTCTTCAGCATCGAACTCGACGCGGAGCTTGCCGAGGCGCAGGTTCGCATTGCCGTTCATTGCCCGATCCCAATAGACGCGGCCACCAAGGATGGCGCCAACCGCCTGCATGCTGTCGAGCAGGTCCTGAAGGCTGCGCATCACGGCGATGACATGCTGCGCCGTCAGGTTCTCGTCATTGGCCCACGGCCGGAACCCATTGATGATGGCTTTCTCGATGGTGGCGCGGGTACGGACCACGTTGACGAACTGCCAGAGGGTGTCTGTGGAAGCGGTGCGGTTGCCCCACAGAATGCGACCGTTCGGCGCGAACTGGCCGTTGGCACCCTGCGAAAGCCGGGACGGAATAAAAGTGGCAATGCCGTTCTGGTTGAGGAGGTTCGCCTCGTGATCGATTTCGCCGTCGAAATAGGTGATTGGCCGTGCCGTGCCGAGGACGCCCTTGACCTCTTGGTTCGACGGCGACCAGTAGGCACCGCCCTTTTTCTTGTCGCGCTTCACGAACATGGCGGCCGCAAAGGGAGAAGCGGGCTTGGTGACGATCGTCGCACCGGAAGCGACACGCACAAACGGGTCGACCAGATAAGTGTAGCGCGAAGAGAAATCTGCGCGGAACGCGAGGCTCGTGGCCGCGTCCGGGCCGCCAGTATCGAGAATTGCGATAGCCTTCAGCTTTTCGGACACCTGCTCCAGCGCATCAGCGAGCGGGTTCTTGGCATCCTCGACGCGACCTGAAGAATAGCCCGGTGCGATCACGAGACCCGGCTCGACACCGACATGACCACGGGCAAAGGAAAGAGCATGAACGCCCGTCATCGACGCGGCCGAACCCTGCAACTTGGCGCGGGTGGCTTCCGGCGTCTGGCCAGCCTCGCAACGGACAAACACGCACTGCGCCTCGATCCCCTGCGCCCGGATCGCATTAATAATGTCAATCGCGGTGCCGGTCGTGCCGAGTGCGGCCACCTTGTCGGCCTCGTGGGTGTAGAACGCCACCGGCTCGTCATAGGGGAAAAGCGTGTTTGAGGCGTCCGGCGCAATGACGGCCGCGCCGATCGCGGAGCTGTCGGCCGTCTCAAGCGGCCTGCTTTCGCTGCCAGCATCTATTACGCGGACGCCGTGATTAAAATCGAGTGCCATAAGCCGTCTCCAAAGGTCGAATTGGAGACAAACTAGGTTCGACTGAAATTTACTGAGAGCCTGACATTGTCAGTAACAGCGGGTGGCCGAAAGGGCCTTGAAGCGATATTCAAGACCTATTCAATGACCCATTTCAGCGTTTCTGTCTACTTGGCTTCTACGGCCAGTACCTCGCAGAGGCATAGTCGGCCGGGATTGGGGCCATGTCCTTCAGCGCAAAGTACGCCTGATAGATGGGCTGGCGATGGACACCGGCGGCGAGAAGGATTTGCTGCCATTCAGTTGCCGTCACCGCAACTGGCCCGGTTTCCGTCTTTATGCCGATTTGTCCATCCGGTTGACCCATGTTCAAATAGGCTTGAGAAAGCGGTGTGACCTCTTCGGTCCAGCGTTTCATATCCGTTGGCGTGGTACCGAGATGATGGGTGCCACGTTCGTCGCCAAAACTGTAATCGAAACCAAGAGCAAGCCGACGATCCAGCTCGCTGGAGACCATTGCGGCTGACACAACGGGTTCTTCTGCCGGTGGTGTCTCATACTCGCCTTCAGGAGAGTAACCCCAAGCCCCATCGACAAAACGCCAGACAAAACCTTCGCGTTCTTCAGGAGGGCGAAGAATAGTAGCAAATGCAGGAATGAGATATTCCCCATCGCTCAAAGGGTCGGGATCGGCAACCGACACGCCGAGATATACGCCGTCGTCAGGATTAAAATTGTAGATTTCCATGGATGGCCTCAAAACTTGATGATGGCGTTAAACGACACACTACGCGGGCGCGCTTCTGCGCTTCCCGATGCGGCGGTTGTGAAGGTGTGGACGTGATTGCCAGCGGAGTACGTGGTTCCATCCCCCCCTACGCCACCACCTTCAGCCCCTTCGGAAACCGTTCCGGGGTTGTTGAAATGCCTATGGTTTTGGTCGGAAACGCGAGACGGAATACCGTGGGCGTGTGCGCCGGAAGCATCCGTAGTTCCGGTGTGCACGTGTGTTTTGTTGGTGCTGTCTTGCCATGAGCCAAGTGCGCGACCACTATCGACACCTCTGCCGTCATCCCAATTGCGTTCAAACTCCCCTCGGTTATCCGGCAGCTTAAAGGTGCCATCGCCATTATCGGCGAAAACAAATGCGCCTGCTGCCCAACTTCCGAGTGCGACAACGCGCCCGTTGTGCAAGGCCCAATGCCAAAGCGCCGCATAGGCCGTCTTGGACAACGATGCACCATTCCGCTTGACATAGCCCGCTCGTGCGGTCGGCTGGCCGTCCTTAAAGGGGCACCCCACCATATCGGACGCATAGCCCGCGTAGGCCGCGCCGTTGGCATTGAACACCTGCCATGTCATGACCGATCGATAATCAGCATGCCATATCGGGCCAATGTCGGTAGAAGGTAGCGCCGCACCGCTCTGAAAATACGGTATGCGGGCTTCAATGGCGTCTTTTTGCGCAGTGCTGACCGGCTTATCCGCATCGGCGGTGTTGTCGGCATTCCCAAGGCCAACATCAGATTTATCCAAGACAATATCGCCGGATAGTTCCTTGCCGTTCACCTTGCGGGCGGAAGGCACCTTTCCGGCGAGACCTTCTGACAATGCGAGCGCAGTCGCATAATAGGCAGGCAGTTGACCGCCGAATTTAAGTGTGTCAGGAGCCTTGCCGCCAATGATGATCTGATCGATTTGCTCCTGCGCCAGTTCGATTGAAATTCTGAGGTTCGCAAGCTGCGGTGCAACGTTGATCTGAATATAATCCAGTGACGCCTGTATGCCCTGTGCCTTCAATGTCTCGAACGAAGCTTCCAACTGCTCACGGCTGGTTATGCGATCGGCGAGATCGCCGAACACCGCATTCCACAGGTCAACCGTGAACTCGGTCGGTGGCCAAGAGAGAAGCTGATAGCGATTATCGCGCGTTGGCGTAGTCAATGACATCCTCCCCTTCCTGCTCGATGACGGTTTTCAAAACCGAGCCGGACATTTCGATTTCGTTGAGTGGCCGATACCGGAAGGGTCCGAGCGTTACCGGCCGCGTCAGTTTGACGTCATAGGTTTTCTTTTCGTCGACTTTCATGGAGGCCTCGGGGCTAAAGGGCGGAAATGAAACCGTCCTGAAGGAACGGAACGGTGACGGGGTTGTCGGTGTTGGCGGCAAAATGAATCCGGGCGGATGACGTGGCAGCACCAAGCGAATAGGTGGAAAGGAACGTTCGTCGGGCTGGATTGCTCGGATCAATCGTGACTTCCGTTGTGCCAGGAGCGATCACGTTGTTGCCGACCATGATCCGTGGTGTGAAGGTGTGATGAGCCGGGTCAAAGGCATCCAGCGTGTATTGCGTCACGATCGCGCTGGTCGAGATGCCGAATTCGAAAGCTTTGCTGACCGCTTTCATGTTGGTGCGGTTACGCGCCACACGCGAGACAGCGGTCGCGTCCAACTGGATCATGGGCTGAAGATCAGCCGTACCGACCATCACGAGGCGAAGCTCCACCGATGCCGGCAGGCCAACGAGGGGATTGGTGGCGGGGTCGCCATCATCCAGTTCGACCCACGCGGTCGTTCCCGAAGGCCGGATTTCCCAGACAAGCGCCGTGCCGCCCGGCACCCATCCCGAGAAGAGCATGTCAATCTGGGTCATGCCGTCAGCGAGATTGAGTGCCTGCATCGGTACCACGGTGCGCGGGCTGTGGTATCGCGCTCCATTCACCCTGAAGCAGAAGTCGATATCCATAGAGCCTTGGGCGAACACGCCGTCCGTGCAGTTAAATTGCGTGCCGCCGGTGTATTTGTTGCCGGTGGAGACCGAGAGCGCATGTGCGCCGGTCGTCACGGTCACGATGGCGTAGCGCTTGCCGCTTTCCAAAAGCGTATAGGGCATGACGCAATTGACCCAACCGACAGCCATGTCCTTGTGTTCGATCTTGCTCACCGCAAGCACGCGGTCGAAAAGCGGCGTCCCTCCTGTCGAAACCTCGACCACGGCGACGTGGACATCGCCATCCAATCCGACACGAGCAAAGTGCAGGTCGATAGACGTCATCAGCATCGGCTGGGCGACAAGGAACGATTGCGCGTAGATCGAGCCATTCATCCCGACTTTTTCGGTGACGTACTCCCAATACGGTTCGCTATAAATCTCGTAGCGGATCTGGCGAACGCCATAGGTCTGGTGACCGACACCGCCGTTCGCCCGGATCTCGACAACTTCGAACTGCTCGCCACCAACGTTCAGCATCTGGCCCACGCGGGAGTCGCCGCCCAGACCAGCCCACCCGGCCTGATTTTCGCATGCCCACATCGTTGGGCCATAGGTCAGACGAATGCGCGAAGCTTCCATCCGCGTCAGAGTCGTTTGCGTGTGGACGAGCTGCGAGATGTTGAGTGTGCTGTCGAGGGAGGTGTTCTCGATCTTCACGACCTCATCAAAGGCCGGAACCATGCGACGGGTGCGGAAGGCGATCTGCGGATTATCTTCGGCCTGCACTTCAAGACGCGCCTGCGTGATGGCAGCAAAGCCGAAGCGAACGCCTTCCTCAACTCGCGCCAGCCAGTCGACATGCTGCAAGTCCCACCGATCGGGAATGAGGCCATTGTCAAAGACATAAGCGCGGGCCTCGTCAGGCAGATCGACCTTCAGTCTGGCGGCACCGATATCGCGCTGCATCTGGCGGATGATCGCCGGACGCGGGATATCCGTCAGCCGGGTGGCAATGTTGGTGATTTGCGTCTCGATGGTTTCGGTACGAAGAAAAAGACCGGAGAGGTTCACTTCCAGCGCCGTCACGCGGCCCTCAACCTCGTAGAGCGTCTTCACGCGGCTGGCGTTTCCCGGCTCGATGACATCAACACCGGTCGATTTCAGGAGGACGAATGCGATGCACGCGTCGGTCTCGGCCACCACCGGCTTTGCGGGTACCGGGTTCGCCTCGCCAGCCTGCACGATCAGATTAACGATGCGTCGCACGGTCTTAGGCGTGACGCGCTGGACCGGGATCGAGGTTTCCGGGTCTTGCGATGTTTCGAAAGGCCTGCTTGCGGTTTCGGTGATTTCTTCGCCGCGCAACAGGATTGCCACCCAGCGCTGGTCAGAAGCTGCGGGCGGAATTTGAAGCTGAAGATTGACGTCTTTGGAAGCCGCCTGCGCATAGACTTTTTCACCGGCGACATAGCGACCGGGCGATACGGTGATCTCCTGCACGGACTTCCGGGCAACGGTAAAATGCGACCAGTGCGCTGGATAGCCGATCGCGTCCCGCCAAACGCCATCTACATCCTGCTGGGCAAACAGGCTGACATTTTCAAAGTCGGTGTGATCGGCGATTTCGGCATTCGAGAAAGTAACGCGGGGCATTGGCTGGTCCTCGTATCAAAGATATTGACGCTGGCGATAACCGCCCGGCGAAGTGCTGCCGTCGATCATGACGGCGTCCTGCAGGGTGATCGGTCGACGCCATGCGAAGCTGACGGTGTAGAGGGTGTCCGGCGTCTTGGCGGTGACCATGGCACGCTGTGCGCGACGGATCGGCTCAAGATCGACGGATGTAAGAGCGGCCCGGCCGAAAGCCGATCGGCCGATCTGAAAATGGTTTTTCGGGGCGCGCAACGTGACGTGCACGAGGTAATGCGCCGTGAACGGTTGGTGCGCGATCGGCGTGCGGCCGATGACGGCGCGACCGAAGGTGAACCGGGCTGGATGGGCGATGCGATCAATGATATCGGCGTCGACAAAAGCCAGATAGCGCTTCAGGCCGACAAGCGTGCCTTTCAGGGCCGCCAACCGCGAGCCGGGATAGAGGACAGAACGCCCGGCACATTGGGCGATCATTTCCCGCTTCCGCTCCTCGCTCCAATCGTCGTACCAGAGGTCAACCGAATGGTGCGCGGCGAGATAGGGCAACAGCCGCGCTTCCGTCTTGTACGGGTCCATCAGGTCAGCGAAAGGCACAGCCAGGTCATCGGACATGCCACCGGCAAGCGCGTATTCAAAAGGCTCGGAATTGGACGGAAGAAGCGCTGCAACGTCCCTCATGCCCGGACCTCCGTCACCACCGTCAGCCCGGTCATGACCGGCACGGTATATGGATCAGGCTCGATCGCCACCGGCGCGAGGTCGCGCACCTTCACGATATTGCCGCCATAGGCAGCGCCGGACAGGAGGCCTTCAGGAATTTCACCGCCGACGGTGGTTCGCTCGATCGCTGCGGCCGTCACACGCTTTTCCGCCTCGGCCTTCAGCAGATCAGGTGACGGGCCGGTCCCGACGATCTCCAGTACCAGAGACACCTGATATTCCCTGCGGGTCGCCGCCATGATGGAAACGCTGACAGCCTCCGGCGTGCGGTCTGGATCGAGAACAGCGGCGCGCACAGTCGCGAGTTCGGCCGAGGTCGGCTCACGGCCGAAGGGTCCAATCAACACAACATCGGTATCGCCGCGACGGCCGTGGATAGCGCGACCGTTGATCCGGGCGTCCCAAAGACCGAGTGTCCTGTCGTCAGTCTGCGGCCATGCCGTCCATGCATCATAGAGGTAACGGCCGGGCGAACCGGAGGCAGGCGCATCAAGCGACAACAGGTAGCGGCGAAGCAAGGACGCATCGCCCTCCATTACGGCGTCGGTGTTGGCGGTCGCCGGTGTCACGATCTGGCGCTCAACGTTATTGTCGGCGGCGATCGCCTCCAGATCGGAACCCTTGGCATAGGGCGCGAGCAAGGCACGGAAAGCGTCGTTGACGCGCTGGCGATCGAGAAGCCGCAGATAGGTCCAAGCCTGACCGACGATGTTGGCGCTGTCGGTTTCAAGATCGAGCGTCTCATAGGCAGGCAGCGTCGGATCAAGCTGACGCTGGATTTCCCAGACCTGAAGGAAGCGCGCCTTGAACGCGGCAATCATCGCCTCGGCGCTCAATGTCTCGATCGCGTCGGGAACCGGCAGGCGGGATAGGTCGATAATCTGAAAGCTCATGCGGCCTCCGGCCAAGACGTATTGACGGTTTCGTAGACGGACCAGTCGCCGAGGTGGCCACGCGGGAACCAGACGCCCGTCAGAATGAAAATGAAGCGGCCGGTGCGCTTGTATTCGAGCAGCTCGATCTTCTGCAGGCTGAAACCGGGTTCGCCACCATCAGGATCATTGAGCGCATCGGCAATTGCCCGATAGGCTGCAAGAATGGTTGTGGCATCGGCGTTGCCGTCCTGCAGCTCGCGCAGTACCGAGCCGATATGACGGCGAAGGACACGGCTTCCCAACCGTGTCGTCAGGCACTTCCTGATCGACTGGACGCAATGGTTCCAGCCGAGCAGCATCTTGCCTGTCCTCGCGTCGATACCGGCCCGCATGGGTTACTCCTTCACAGCCTTGGCTTTGGCTGCAGGCGTGGTTTCGGTTTCACCTGCAGGCGCTTCCGTCTTCTTGCCCGGCTCCTCGATCTCACCGGCGATCAGCGGATAGGCCGCCTGTTCATCGGTCAGTTCGATGGGCTTGCCGACGCCGGGCGAACGGACGCCCGCGACAAAAATCCCGGCTTTGGCGGTGACGGTGAAAGTCTTTTTAGAGGTCATTAAAAGCTCCTTTATTCGTTCGGTTCGTAGGTGTTTTCGCCGCCCCTGCGGATGCCGCCGTGGTTGTGGCTATCGCCGACATTCTTTTCGTTGTGGCGCAGGCGGGCCGAAAGGGCGTGAATGGTGTCTTGCGAAAGCGTGATGCTGGAGCCGCCATGCGAAAGCTTCAGGCCCTCGGCCGTCATGCGGATCGCGGACCCGGCATAGGTGATTGCCAGCTCCTTCGGCGTCCCGGCCGGGTTCTGTGCGTCGTCGGTGTGGCTGTCGCGGATCGCGAGCGATTGACTGCCGATCTCGCCGTTTGGCGAAAACAGCCGCATGGGATCGCCGATCGCGACGGGCATGTTGGTACCGGTGGCTCCGGCCGCCTCCTGCACCTGCACCCATGGCGACAGGAACGGTTTGCCGTTGGCACCGACCGCCGCCAGTTCCAGCCGCACGCGGCTGCCGTCGATCTCGGCGACACGGCCGGTCATCTGCGATGCCACGAGGCGGCGATTGAGATCGTCAATATTCTTGTAGATGCCGCGAAACTCGCGAACGATGATATCGGCATCAGACATGACCGGCCTCCGGCATATCGAGCTGCTCGCCGTTCACCTCGAATTCGGAGATGACGACGCCGTCAGGACCGAACAGCCCGTCGCCGAGCTGGCGGAGCGTCTGGTTCCACTCGACCGACATGACGCCGACGCCGCGCTGTTTCACGGCTGCCGAAATGATAGGCTGGATGACGACAGAAGACGGCGCGGTGAGCTTCGTCATTCCCCAGAGCTGGCCCGGATGAAGAAGCGTGCCGATCGCCTCGGCAATGTTCCAGCCGTCTTCCTCGCGCTTGGAACCTTCGGTGATGACAAAGGCGACCATGTTCAATGCGGCCTCGGCCTGTCCGTTCGGTTGCCATGCCAGCGGGCTGCGCAGGATCGCAAGGCGCACGCCCGGTGCACGGATCATTTCGCGCTCCAGCTCCGACAGGTCGAAGCGACCGAACTGCGCCTCACACGATTTGATGTTCGGCAGGATGCGCTTGATCTCAATCAGAACCGATTCACGGAAGGTGATAAGACGGCCGCTCATCGCTGCACCAGTCTGGAAAGCCAGTCCTCTGTGGTTTCCACCATTTCGTTCTGGTTGGCGACGGACATGCCGAGATACGGCCGGGCGGGCATTTCGACCTGTTTGACCACGGCGAAATTGACAAAGCCGCCGGAGACCCACCAGAACTTCAGCGCACTGCCGTTCTTGGGCTTGATGATGCCGCCGAGCTGGTGGATACGGGCATAGACCAGACCGGAGCCGATCATGATGGTGGTGGCGTCGGCGATATAGTCGATCGAGCGGGAAAGAGCGCCTGAAGCAAACAGGATGCTGGTTCCCTGATTATTGCGAACCCACGGCGTTCCGTCCGGCTCGGTCTTTTCGACCTCGATACGGTGACGTATCTGGCCCTGCACGAGACGGCCGATGCCTTCGTTCAATTCGCCGAGCGGCGCGTTCTCAATCCCATCAAGGGTGAGAATCGCCTCCTCGTAACCGACAAGTTCCGTGACGATACCGCTCATGGCAGGCGATCCCGCCCGAACAGACGAGGCCCGGAATAGAATGCAGCGCCACTGGATGACAGGCCGTCATCGGTCGGCACCTTCGGTTCGTCAGCGCCGAGACCCGCCTTGCCATCGGCAATGCGCTTCAGCAGCTCGACGGCCTGCTTGTAGCGGTCCTCGATCGTGGTGGTGAGACTGGTGTGGCGGATCGCCAGATAATAGACGGCAATGTTCACGCAGGGCATGACGAGCGCCTGCGGCGTGCCGGGAATGGGCGTGGCATAACGGGCAGAAAGATGGGTGTCGATTTCGCCGCTGGCCTGTTCGACGGCGCGGGCGATGGCAACCTCGGCGTCCACGTCCTCGCGAATAAGGTCCGCGATGAACTCGGAACCCCACAAATCCTCGATATTGGTGCGACTTGCATATGCCATGGAAGAAACCCGTTGAAGATGCCCCCGCAGCCGGATTGCTGAGGGAGCTGGTCGCGCCGCTTGGGAGGCGGATCAGATAGCGCCGAGCGCCCTGAAGGTGGCGAGATCGGCCTCGTCCACGTCGCCGGGCAGGTGTTCGCCCGGTGCGTATGTCTTGCCGGGCAGGCGGATTTCCTGTTTGGCCTTTGGGCCGGGCGTGGCGGCAATAGCTGCGGCTTTCGCCTCCGCCTCGGCTTTGGCCTTTTCCTCGGCCTCGGCTTTTTCCTTCGCTTCAGCGTCGGCCTTCGCCTTTGCGTCGGCTTCCGCTTTGGCTTTCGCGGCAGCTTCCGCCTTGGCCTTTTCCTCGGCCTCGGCCTTTTTCTTCGCTTCCGCCTCGGCCTTCGCCTTTGCGTCGGCCTCCGCCTTGGCTTTGGCAGCGGCTTCAGCTTTGGCCTTTTCTTCTTCGGGAGTTCCCATGTCACTGTCTCCGGTCGGGTTGCACGACCGGCCCCGCAGGGCCGATGATGGTTTCAGGGGAGAAGGCCGATCAGGCGACGGCGTTCTGGATCAGGTAGCCGACGCTCTTGGCGCAGACGAGTTCGCGGACCTTTTCGCCGACACGCACGCGCTTGCCGCCTTCGAGGCCGATATCCTTGTCCTCGATCGAACCGGCGATGCGCTTGCCGTTGGCGGCGGTGAAGCCCCACGTGATGACCGAGCCATCCGCCTGCTTTTTCGTCGGATCGATGTAGAGCAGTGAGACCGACTTGCCCCAGACGCGGCTGAGGTTCACCTGCTGACCCTTGCGGGAGAGGTTCACCTGGGCGACACCGATCAGCAGGTTCTTGACGTCGATTTCGAAGAGTTCGGCAAACTGCTGTTTGGTGATGGCGCCATCTTCGGTCAGGCCGCCCTTGACGGCCTTGATCAGCTTCGGATGCCGCTTGATCTTCGACCATGCGGGCTGGCCCATGACGATGGTGTTCGGGCGATAGACCAGCGTCTTGTCCATGCCCTCATCAATCACGGCATAAGGATCGGAGTTGGCGAAGTCGGAAAACTGCTGGTTCCCGGCCAGAACCAGACGGCGGGCAGCGTCATAGTTGTCCGGGTTCTGAACCACGGAGGCAGCACGCACCTCGCGGCCGAGCTGGACAAGGTTGGTGAGACCTTCCGTCGCCAGCGCCTCGGGATCGATCGTGGACCGCTTCTCCCGCCGGGCCTTCTCGGCCTCCTTGATATCCGAATAGGGAATAGGATCATCAAGGCCGAAATTGCGGACGCTGCTGTCGCGCTCCTCGCCGGTGAACTCAATGCGGCCGGGCTGGCCGGTGCGGCCGACTTCCAGCTCCGGCACGGTGAAGGCTTCGCCGAGCGGGAACTCGGTCCATTTGAAGGTGTCGCCGAGGACATCGACTTCCGGCAGCACGCGGTCATAGATCAGCGTGGCGGCCGGATTGCGATATCCGATGGAGATCGCCGTCAGCGTCGGCGAGACCGGAAAGGGTCTATTGGTGGTGTTCACTTAAAGCGTCCTCGAAGTTAGGCGGGCGTGGAAAGAACGCCGGGCGCGACCTGATAGGGAATGACATCGTCGGCAGAGCCGTCCGACATCGCGAAGCCGATGATGCGCACCACGGACCCGGCAACCGGCACGGCCTTGACGGCCTTGGCGTCGGCATTGGAGGTCAGCGGGTCACCAAAGGAGACGTTGCCGCCGCAGCGAACCTCGGACCAACCGGCCTGATCGACATCAAGGATGCCTTCAGCCGGAGCACCGAGCATGGTGGCTGCGCCGATCAGCGGGTCGGTTGGAGCCGCCGCTGCGGCGACCTTGCCTTCGGCTGCAGCCTTGACGATGAGATAGCCGGCGATCGCGGCGAGGCCGACGCGGAAAGACTTGATGAGAATGGGCGTCGTCATTTCGTCTTCGTCTCCTCGACATGGCGGACGGCCTCGGAGATCGAGACGCTGATGCCGAGTGCGGCCTGATCGTCCTGATACTTGCGGGCAAGCGATGCGATCACGACAGGGTCGCGGTCATCTTCAGCGGTCCGGGTGTTGACGTTGCGATTGTCCAGATCGGACGGTGCGCAGATGACCGGCAGGGTCGCGGCAAGAGCCGTGAACCGCTCCAGCCCGCCTTTTTCGGCGCACATTGCCCGATAGCCGTCACGGGATGCCGGGGTGATTTTCCCGGCCGCGATCTCGGCATCGAGGGCGGCGTCGATCTCGCGATCGGCGTCCTTCTTCTGGAGCGCGGCAAGTGCCGTGCGGGTCTGGTCCAGATCGGTCTTCAGGGCCGCGACCTCGGCGACAGACGTATTCGACTTGACGGACGCAAGCGCCGTTTCGGTCTCTGTCTGCAGCTTGGTGACGGCGGCGGTGATCGCCTCGGCTGGTGCGCCGGTCTCGATCTTGAGCAGGCCGCACAGGGCGGAACGCTCATCCTGACGCGCAGTCAGTGCCGCAAGGATCGCCTTTTCATCGGCATCCTCCGCAAGACCGAGCGCCTTGGCAATTGCCTTGGACATCGGTGGATTTTCCTTTTCTTCAGGTGAGACACGGCTCAAAGCCGTCATGACCAGTGCGGGCCGGTTTACGAGGCCAGCACCGTTGAGGCGCAAAATCAGGCCATCAATCGTGTGATCGAAATCGGGAGACAGGAAACGGTATTCCTTGTCGATGATTGCCGCAGATGCCTTGGGCGTCCAATCGACCTTGCCCCAGACACCGCCGTCGCGCTCCTCGACAAGCACGATCCAGCCAGCAGCCGGAGCGGCAATGCCCTGCGGTGCGAGATGGGCCTGACCATGCTCATAGTCGATCGCGAGCGGGCCATCGTTGAGCTTGAAGGCTTCAACGACGATCTGCGGCTGGAGCGTCCAGTTGCGGCCGTCCCGCGCCTTGATCTCGGGACCGGCCGGAAACAGCTCGACCCATTCCGGAGGGGTCTTTCCCTTCGAAGCGGCGATTGCGGCGAGGCTGAAAATTGCGGTTGCGGTTTTTTTCGTCATGGGCGATTAATGCCCTGACGGCGGGAGACCTAAGAGACTGACACTGTCAGTGCCACGCCGATCTTTCCCAAAACCTGACCTGTGATGAAGAATACCCGAACGGCATCAAAATTGAAGCCGGATTGAAAGCCGTACAGGCGATTTCTCGGCCGGGACGAGCGATTGAGCGTTTTAGCCCGCCGTCGCGCTCTGTGGCCGTTTATTTCAATCCGGTGCTGGAGCAAAGCCCGGCTTGATAATTTCGGGGTTCGGGCGCATATTGATGACAGGCGCGAGCAAGGTTTACTTGGACGGTTTTACCGGATCAACGAGGGAGTGCCGACCCTCCGCGCCTTTCAATCCCCCTCAATCAGATTTCCAGCCCGCTTCGCCCGCTCGATAACCTTGTATGTCTCGGCGTAGCTTTTGCGATGGAAGCTGGTCAGCCACCATTCCGAACCGTTCCCGGCCGTCTTCACGGCGAGCCGCCACCAGAAGCCGTCCGATGATTTACCAAGCAGGGAAACGGCGTTGGTCGAGGCGCTGCGGATGATCGCGGCCGGATTGATGATGACCTCGATCGCCGCCTCGATATTTTCAAGATCAAGCCCGCGCTCGGCCCGCTCCTGAAGAATATGGACGAGGCTGTCCGACGACAGGCGAACAACCGAGGTGGATGCGCCAAGCGCCTCGACAGCCGGTCCCGGCATCTGCGCCACCGGCAAATAGGATTTCGGCATCTTGCCGCCTGCCATCGCCTGCAGGAGCGGAGAGCGGACAATATCGCGGATGGCGATGCGCTGCCGATCGGCGGGCATGGAGCCGAGACGCTCCTCAAGAAAGCGGGAAACATTCTGGCCGCGATACTTGCCGGGGTTGGTGTCCCAGCCCGGATCGATGCCGACCGGCACCATGCGGGTTTCACCGGTACGCTTGTTCACCCATGGCTTCTCGACCAGCGGCATGACGGGCGTGTCCTCGCGCCAGCCGAGGCGGATCGCCTCGCTGCGCGAGATCTGGCGCACACCGCACATGCAGCCCCAGCCGTTCGGCGGATAGAGGCGGTTCCATATCGGATCGTCCACCGGAGCGACAAAACCGACCCAGCCTTCATGCTCCAGCCGTTTCCGCTCGGCCGTGGACAGGGTGTAGACGAGGAAGGGCAGGAAATCCTTGTTCCGTTGCGTCCGCTCCCATTCGCCCGCCGCATGCGCCGACATGGTGTTTGCCCAATAGATGGTGCGCAGGCGGCGCGGCGAGCCGAGCTGCACGAGCTTCTCCTCGCCGGTCTCCGGGTCGATCGCCAGCGTCTTGCCCCACCAGCCCTTCTGCTGCAGCACCGGCATGAGGCTGCGCTGAAACTCCTCAAACGGCGTCTTGCCGGTGATCGCTTCGGAGATCGCAGAGCGGACATCGTCCAGAATGTCGTAACCGGCCGACTTGGCGACGGTGAAGGAAAACGCATGTTCCTCCGGCGCGATATCCCGCCAGTCGAATGTCGGCAGGCTGGCCTTGCCGTCAAAATACCGGGTGACTTCCTTCGGCGCGGTCTTGAAGATATCAGCTACGCCCATCGCCGATATCCCCCAAACCTCTGGCTTTCATCTGCAGCTTGGCAAGCCGGTCGGCGAGCGGCCCGGCATCCATCTTGGCAATCAGGTCATCGAGACCGGCCTCAAGCTGCGCATAGCTTTTCGACGTTTCAAAGAGCCTTTGAAGCGGCTTTACGAGCGGCTCAAGATCGGTTTCCCATTCCGACAGGGCATCGTCGGCAAGCGCCTCCAGTTCGGGTCGCTGGTCAGCCGCGACAGCATGAAAACCGCCGCAATGGGCGCAAGGCTGGACGCGAGCCTGTGCGCTGTCCTTCGGCTTCAGCGGGTTGTTTTTCCCCGGCGCTGGCGGCTCCTCGGGCTTCGGCAGGGCTGTGCCAGGCACAACGGTTTTGAGAAGTTTTTCATCTTCGTCCGGCTCCTCGAAACCGATGCGCTCGCGCACCTTGGACATGGAAACTTCAAGGCCGAGCGGCACCAGCGCCGTCACCGCCTCGACCAGCGCCTTGATATCCTCGTTTTCGGTGATCGGGATGACCATCGTCGGATATTTGTCACGAGGCCCGAAATTCAGGTCCACGAACGGCCGGATAAGATCGCGGTTGGCGGTCACCGCCGTCTGGCGGGCGTCGGCGCGGGCAATGTCATGACGCACATTTTCATGCACAGCCGCCTGTCCAAGCGAAGAGCCGTCATCCGTGGTCATGGTCTGGCCAAGCACGCCCTTGGAAATCTGCCGGTCGAGATATTCCGCCTTGGCCGAAAAGACGGCATTGCCGGTGCCACCCTTGGCCTCGATAAACTCGATCTCCATTTCCTTCGGGATAATGGCTGCAGCGTCCGAGCTGATGTTGCGCACCGCCGTCAGAAGCACGCGCTTCTCGGCATCCTTGGCATTGCGGCTATAGCGGCCGACGCGCAGCGGCATGCCGTAAACTTCCAGAAAGGCCATCCAGTCCTTGAGCGTATAGCTCTTGTAGAGGAATGCCCACGCCGCCAGCCGGGCGAGACCGGCGCGGATCGGCAGGCCGGACATCAGCTTCGGGCGATGAATCGAGAACTTGAAGGGCGGCAGGTCAACGCCTTCAATGCTGCTGTCCTTCAGGCGGAGCGTGCGGCCGTCGCGCTGGTCGATCAAGAAATGCCGCTGGTCGCGCCACTCATATCGTTTCGGCCACCATTCCTTGGCGCTGCGGTCCCAAATGGTCTCGACAACCGAATAGCCCTTGCCCAAGGCGTCGAGCAGGTCGGTCAGATAATCGTCCACGAACTCGGGCTGGCCGATCATTTCGCGCACGGCCTCGGCAATCTTCTCGTCCTCGGCTGAGTTCGACGCGGCGACGACAAGCGGCGTGATACCGGTCAGCGCCCGCTTGCGGGTGCCAAGCACAGCCGCATAATGCAGGTCGCGTTCCTCCATGTCGGTCGCAAGCGAAAAGAAGCGATCGGGATAACCGCGACCTGCCTGTCGCAGAACCTCGGCAAGTGCATGCGGGGTCAGGCCGCTGACAATGGTTTCCTGCCATACAGAATGAATGCCGCCCAAGGTGGGGGCGGCGAATTCATCTTCAAGGACTGTGGTCGAGATCGGGTTTCCCCACTGGTCGATGATCCGGGGTGGCGTGGCCATCAGTGAAGACCTCCATTCAATGTCGGGATAAGAGCGTCTCCGGTCGATACCGCCTCGAAGAGCTGGACGCCGTCCATGGTGTCCAGTTCATCGATCGTGGTGTAACCGAAGTATTCAAGTTCGGATCGCGATGCGAAATAGGCCAAGGCTCCGGCGATCGCGGTGTCGCCGTGACGGTTGAAACCGTTCGCGCCCTTGAAGCGATGGCCGTCCGGCACCTTGATATAGCCGCCGCTCACATAGGCGAGCGCCTGATGGTCGGCCAGAACATCGGCATCAAGCGGCAGGACGATCGTCTGGTCGCCGAATGCGGCGACATAGGCGGTCATCTCGCGGCGATACCATTGTTCGGAGAATTTCACTTCAATGATGCTGGAGCCGTATCTCTGGGTCGCTTTTTCCGCGAGATACGAACCGTTGCCACCGGCATCGAGCGCGCCCCCGGCAAGGCTTGGGATGCGATCGCAAACATAGAAAAGGATCTCGCGCTGCTGGTCGAACGGCATGTTGTGCAGCTCGACAATGAAGCGGGTGCGCCTGACGAGGTCCTGACCGATCTCCATCAACACGATCGCGGTGGCATCACCGCTGCGGGCAAAGTCCACGCCGAACACATGCTGACGGCGATGGTCGAGCCGCTCCAGAACGGCGATCAGGTTTTCCTTGCACCACTTCAGCGCCTCGGCCGTGCGGTCCTCTTCACCCCAGTTCTTGAAATCGTCGGTCTGGGCATAGCGCAGGATCGGGATATCCTTCTCCATGCGGCTTTCGATCTGGACGCGAGTGAGGGCTGCTCCTGCCTGATCGGCCGGGATCGCGTCCAGCTCCTGCCGCATGGCGCTAAGACGAACGCCGTAGGAGCCACGGATTTTCTTTTCCCATGCGTCCTGTCCCGCTTGGGTCCACTCTTCGCCCTTGAGCATGCAGACACGCCGGAAGAGGCCGTTCTTGACAGCGAGGGCGAACGGAATGTGATGGACCGAGAACGGGATTTTCCCGGCGTGCGCTTCCCGGATCAGTTCGTTGAACGGATTGAGGACGCCGTTGTGGGTCGAGATCACGCGGATTTTGCCGCCCCAGATCAGCAGCGCGTTGACGGCATCGAGGACGCCGCGCACGTCGCGGTGATAGGCGGCCTCGTCAATGCAGACAGTTCCCTGCAAACCACGGATGTTTTCCGGCCGCGACGATAGCGCCTCGACACGATAGCCCGACCGGAAGCGCACCCGGTAGGCGGCGATGTACCGCGTCGAGCCGTCCTTCAGCTCGTCTTCAAACAGGAACTCCTCGATCTGGCCGAGATCGTCAGCGATCGTCTTCGCGAACTTGGCGACATAGCCGATGAATTCGCGGCCCTTGTCCTTGGTGTCGCCGATATAGAAATAGTTCTGGCCACCGGCGCTGGGAGCCGATGACGAAATCAGGGTCGCGTCGGTCGCCTCGGCAAAGGTAATGCCGGTGCGTCGGCCCTTTTCGCCGAGCTTCAGATCGGAATCGTCCGCAAGCCACTCGGACTGATGTTTCATCAGCACGCCTTCGGCGAGCGGATCGAGATCGTCCGGTACATCCGCCCCGCGGGGCAGTTCAGGAGGCAGGTCAGCCAGACTGGCGAGAACGGTCGAGCCGTCCCACTTGCCACGCGGCAGGCCGGGCAGCTCATTCTCTGTCACGACGCACCTCCATGCAGGCAAGGCCGCTGCCCTTGCAGGGCTTGCAGATCACCTTCGGGTCATAGACGACGCTGGAGATCGTGCCGTCACGGCGACGGTTGATGCGTTTGACAGCCTGCCCGACGCCACCGCACCGGCTGCACGGCTCTGGGCGGGCAGCTTCCATCATTCCTGCGATCCTCTGGTGGTGACGGTTTCGGGTTCCGTCTTGTGTTCCGGTCGCACGCCGAGGAAGTCACGGCGCAGCTGCGCAACGCGCTCGGACGAAAGGCCCATTTCCTTCGAGACCTTGTCGATGACATTCTCGGCCTTCTTGGAAAACTCCGCTTCGACCTTCTGACGCCGGGCCGTCGAGACGCCCTGCGCACGGGTTGCCGAAAACAGGGCGTCGGCAAGAGCCTTCGCGCCCTTGGGATCGAACCCGGCCTCGCCACCCGCCGTCACCAGTTCGAACACCAGCGTCTTGATCGCCTCGGAGGCGATCAGCGTGAGATCATCGGAGGCGGCGGCATCGAACTTGCTGGCAAGCGTCGTGGCGATTTCCCGCGTCTGGTTGAGGCGCTGGGTCAGCGTTGCAAGGCGGATCGAATAGCGATTGAAGGCCGAGAATGAGGGAATGGTGAATTCCAGCTCGCCCCGGTATTCTTGGTCGAGCGCCTCAAGCTTGCCGACGAACTCCTCATAGATTTCCGTCTGCGTTCGCTCACGCTTCTGAAGTTCCTCGGCGGCCCATGCGACAACATCGGCGCAGGCTTCAGGCAACAGCTCAATGCCGGATAAACGACCGCGACCCATGGTCATTCACCCGGCTCGGAGGGGCGCAGGATGCCTTCAATAGCAATGTCGCGCTGAAGATGGCGGCGGCCACGTTTATTGAGCGTGGCAATCATGACCGTTCCGGCCTTGGTGAGCGTCACCGCATCCCGTTCCGCCAGATACTCCATCTGCTCGTGTATCCAGAGGCGTGTTTCCCGGATGGCAAAGCTCGGCATGATTTCTTCGATCATGCTGCTGTCCAAGGAACCATTCACCTGCTCGGCAAGCGCCTTCAGGATGATGAGCCGTGCACGCTCGCGGCGCATCCGCGCCCAATCCACACCGATATCAGACATTGGCCTGTCGCGCCCTTTCCAACAGCAGTTCGTTCATAGCCTCGCCGTTCGCCTTGATCGGCTTGAGGGTTTCGTTGAGGGTGTCGAGACGCCCGTTCACCTTTTCGAGCGCCAGCTCCAGCCGGTGCTGGCTTTCCCGGTCGGGCAGATATTTCATGTCGCTCTCGACCGACTGGATGCGGCGGTCGTGTTCGATCAGCTTTTTCTCGTGCGACTCGTCTTCGCTTTTCAGCGCCGCGACATCGGCCGCCTGTTGTTTTTTCAGGGCAGCGACATCTTCTGTCAGTTGCTTTTCGCCCGTGTTCATCCAGCCTTTTACGTGTCCGAAAATCGCGATGGCGGAGAGGGCAAGGCTGCAATAAAGCGCTATTTCTGCGGTGGTCATACTCGCGATCTCTCCAGCATGGTCTGGCAGACGATGCAGCGTGTGGCGGATGGCAATGCGAGGCGGCGTTCGCGGGCGATATCGCCGCCGCAATCCTCGCACTGCATGGTGCCGGGGCCGCGCAAGGTGCGGGAGGCGTCGGCGATCGCGGCCTCCCGTTCCTGTTCGGCGCGCAGTTCGGCCTGCTCAAAGGCAGCATTTCCACCGAAATTCATGGAGTGCGCTTCCAAGTCTTGACGGCCTCGACCGCCTGCTTGCCGAATTCCTTCAGCGTGTGGCCGCCCATGTAGAGGGAGATGAACCAGCCGGTCAGCGTCATCAACGTGGCGCTGTCGATCGGGTCGATATAGATGCCGAAGACGCGCAGAACCGGGAAAAGCAGAAACGCACAAATCCACAGAAAGGCGAGCAGATACATCCAGCCCCAGCGCCACGCGCTTTGCCAGAAGCCTTCGGCCTGCTCGGCCAGGAGGAGCGCGAACTGCCCCTGAAGGCCCTTTTCATAGAGGGCGATCAGCTCCGGCATATTGGCGTTGACATCGCTGACGGCATCGCCGAGTTCGGCCTGATCGACGGACGGCAACGCCTCCGGCTCGACACCGAGGCGCTCGGCAACCTGATCGACAACGGTTCCGGCCAACGTTCCGGCAAGCCCGCCGACGTGCTTTTCCAGCACGCCCTTGACGATGGGAGCGCCGACTTTCGCGGCGGCCCCGATAAGAATGGAGGTGATGGCTGCGCTCATGTCAGAAGCTCCGCAGCCAGCGCGCAAGACGCGGGGCCTTGTCGGCCACGCGCACGGCGATGATGTCACGGTACTGGTACGCCTGCCATGCGAGATAGGCGACGGCGATCACGGCGATACCGCCACCGATCCACGAGACGAGATGATCCGGTACAACGGAAGTCGGATCGGCGGGCGCTGGCGTGGTGACAGTGCTGACGGCCTGATCCCCTGCCGCGACGGTGGTGCTGGCAGCGGTCGTTACCGCACCGCTCTTTGCCTTGCGCCGGGCATCCACTTCGCGCTGCAGGGTTGACAGGGTTGCCCTGCCGATCTTGCCGTCGACCGTGAGATTGTAGGCTTTCTGGAAGCCCTCAACCGCCGATCGGAGGATTTTGCCGGTCACGATACCAGCATCAAAACCGATACTGGTGAGACCGGTTCTGACCTCCTCGATTTCCGGCGTCGTCACCGACACCACAAAAACAGCAAACCGGGCCGTGTCGGTAATGGTCACGGATGCCGCCTCGATGTCGGCGGGATATTTACCGAGCAACAGGATGTTCGCTTCTTCAGCACGGCGGCGCGTCAGGCCACGCAGCACCTTGCCGCCTGCCTTGTTCCAGAGGCCGAGGAGCTGACGGGCCTCGTCGTTTTTCCCGGCAAGGAAGGATTTCACCCAAGAGGCCTTGTGGATTGCGCCGGTGTTCCAGTCGAAAGAGACGCCCGCGTCGATCGCGAAAGGGCTGACATTCGCACCGAGCGCTTTCACCACGCGGGGCAGATAGTTGCGTCCGACAGCGAGATCGAACAGCTCATCGCATTTTTGGGAGGTAATCGTCATGCCCGCCTTGGGCGTGATGACACCGGAGGCAGCGGTCAGGCCGGGGCCGATCGTCCACACGCCGACAACGTCACGATAGGCTTTCAGGACGACGCCTTCGTGTCCGTAGATGAATTTCCGTCCTTTCGGACTGACGTTGGGAGACATAAAAAAAGCACCTTGAACGGTTCGTTGAAATCCGTTCAAATGTGCTTCAAAGGTTGTGCCGTCGCGCCCCTGACACTGTCAGTGCCAGCCTATGTTTCTTCAGAAAAGACTGCCCTGATCGTCGTCGCTGTGCTTCATGCGCTTGCGGGCGCGAAAGGCTGAGCGAACATGCATGCCAGCGGCTGCAGCAGCATCCGGGGCCGACATGCCGTCAGCCAATGCCTTGACCAATCTTAACCGCTTCGCGGCGTCCTTGGCAATCGGGACCAGAATACGGTAGCCGGAATCGCCCGCCTTGTAGAAACTGCAGATTTTGGCGGCGGCCTCCATGCCGACCAGTTCCGGCAGCCAATGGCCCGGCACGGCCTTCGCCGGAATATAGGCCACACGGCCGCCCTGCGCCTGAACGATTGCCCATGCGGCTTCCAGACCGGCAACCTCGGCGATCTCGCGCATGACCACGGGCAGATGGGCGAAACGGTCATCTTCCATGATTGATCCTGCTCGATAATCTCAGTTGTTCTTCGGTCAAGGCTTTCAGCCGCACTTCCAGCTCTAGGCGTTTGTGTGAAAATCGCGGGAGCTTGGCGGCGCGTGCCGCCAGTTCGTCCCGCTTCTCCTGAAGGACGTCTATCTCCCGCTGCTCCGGCCAGCCGAAGAGCGGCATGACTGTCGAGGGAGAGACGTCCCGGTTCATGGCGTCGGTGCCTCCGGTTGCCAACGGATCAGGACGCCGGTGAATTTCGAAACACCCGGATGATTGGCGATCCAGAACCGGCCCATCGTCTCCCGCGCCGTCCGGCCATAGAGTTTGGCCGGGTAGCTGTTGCCGAGCAGCTCGGGCGAAAAACCATCACGTCGGGCGAATGCCTCGACCTCTGTCCGGTGCAGATGCACACCGCCGATGACTATGCTGGCGACCAGCTCGTTGATCAGGTCGCTCACCACGATCTCGATCGGCACGACATGAGTGCAGACCGGATCGGTGATGATCTTGCGGCAATACTTGGTGCGCATGGCCTCGTAGAGCTGCACGCGCTCGCCCGGCCGGGCATGACGGGCGCGGTCGCCGCGCACCGTCTGGCGCTTTTGGCCGCTCTCTATCTGGCCACTGAAGAAGGATTTGAAACCGTAGGCGACCATCACGCGCTCGCCTTCGTCTTCGGTGCACGGCGGCCACGAATGAGCTTGCCATAATAATCCATGACCGTGATCCACTCCTTGTCGGTCACGGCGCGATAGGTGATCTCCTGATCGAGAATGCCGGTCACCGAAGGCCAAAAGCCGTCGCAGAGCATGGATTTCAGCATGGCGTGCTGCGCGATCGCGATCTTGTAACCGTAGCGCATGGTGTATGCTTCGCAGGGCTTGCGATCGGCCCACACCACACCGGCCTCGCGGGCGATCCAGCTTTTCAGGGCCTCGACAACCGCTCTGGCATCGTCTGCATTATTGACCCACCGGCCACTGTCGAGACCGGTCTGGCGCTTGACGAACGCCTCCAGCGCCCGGTCTTCGCGATCCTCGACAATGCCGAGATTGTAGGCTGCGATCCACAGCGACTGCATCTTCGGCACATAGCGGCCGTCGAGGCGACGGCGGCCATTGCGGCGCACTGCCTTCGGCTTGTAACCGAGGCGGCGCAGTTCCTTCACGACAGCGTCCTGTTGCTGCGCGTTCATCAGGGACAGGCGAGGTTGTCCTGTCACGCGAGAGTAGATGGCGCGCTGCGCTTCTTCCTCAGTGATACCGAGCTGGCGGAAACCGCCGAAAATCGCACGTTGAATGCTCATGCTGCTTCTCCAAATTTTCCGGTTTCATCACCCCACACCGTCCAGCCCTTGCGGTTGGTCCGGCTGAAAAGCTCAAGACGCCGGGCGTTTGGCATGAGCTTTTCAGCGTGCCGATAGCCTTCCTCGGGTTTGCGGGAGTGGCCACGGACCACACCGGCAAAGGAGGAGCGGACGGATTTCGTGGTTTTCGGCTCGCCGCGTTTTCCGATGAGGTATGGTTCGTTAGATGTGCGTAGTACGTAGCCCGGCCCAAACGCCTGCTTCCCGTTCTTGGTGATCTTTTCCCAAGAACCTGCCGTGACGAAATCGAAGCCCCAATCGGTCAAAACCTCGTAGGCCTGAAACAGCATCGGGTTGGTGGCATAGAGCCAGAGCAGGCAGTTTTCCGACGCAAGATCGAGAACGGGCATGGCCTTGATCTTATCCAGCGGCATGCACTTGTAATGAGCCTGCGCGGATTTGCCTTCGCCCTTTTCCGATCGCACTTTGTAAAGCCACGGCGGGTCGGCCATGATGAAGTCGAAAGAGAACGGCGGCAGGTCACCAAAACACCAGACATCAGGGAAAAGCCTCACTGGATCGACCCTCCGCTGTGAGGGCGGTCACCATTCTTAAGGGCATAATTGACAGTCTCCCGAAGGGTATTCGCCCAAAACTGAGCGTTACCATCAGGATCGTCCGACTGGCTGATCGCATGCGAAATGATGGAGACCATCGCGGTTATGACGTTGTCGGCGCTATGGGGCTGGATGACGCCGATGATCTTGAGGGCGATGCTGACCTGTTCATCCGTAAGACCTTGGTTTTCGACCGTGCTCATTCGCAAATCTCGCTGATTTCGGTGGTGGTGAAGGTGGCTTTGAAGACCGGCACGAAAAAGCGGACATAGACGAGCTGGACGGACCAGCCCCGGCTTTGCGCTTTTTCCCACGTCTCGCGTTTGCGGTACTTGGTTGCGATCGCCTTTTTGGCGGTAGCCCCCCAAGTGCTCGGCTGAAGCTTTCCCGATGGAGAGCAAAGCACATAGCCCTTGGTAAAGGCCGCAGGGATTTGCCGCTTGCTCGTCACTGGCGGACACCTCCGACGACGACGGTCTCGACGTGCGCCATCGGTCTGGTGGCGGCCTGCGCAAGAGCAAGAGAAACGGCGCGATCGAGCTGGTCACGGAACATCTTCCGGTGACGGCGATCGGAGATCGACGCCAGAACTTCAGCAATATTGGTGGCAAGCGCGCCACCAACTGCATTCAGGATCGGCACCTCGAACTGTTCGCCGGTCTCGATAATAGCCTTATGGATGGCGTCGGCGAGGATTTGCGACTGGCGGGCCTCTTCGGCTTTTGCCTTGGCGATAGGGTCAGTCATGGTCATCACCGTGAAAGCTGATTTGTTTCAGGGGAGCGGGAAGCGCCAACAAGGGCGCTTCCGTCTTTCTGGAGGGTGCTTTGCGAGGCGTTTTCGCTGCCTTCTGTTCGGCTTCGATCTCATCGAGCTGGTTGAGAATGCTGGCCATCTGGTAGCGATCGGCCGTCTCGATCTCGATCTTGATCGTGGACTTTCCGCCCTTGGTGGCGGCGGAGAAGGATTTCAACGTCGCGTCGGAGAAGTAGATGCTGGTCATCGCGCACCCGATTTTTTACGCAGAGGATGCAAATGGCCGAGAGCGGTTGCACCTTTGTCGGTGATGTCGCCACTGCGGTTCATGTAGCCGGAGGTAACAAGCGCCTCGGCGGCAGCATTGAGGGCGGCTCCTTGCACGAGATCATCGACCGTGCTTCCAGCGAAGGCGTTCAGAACAGTCAGTTCATACTCGCAAAGGCCAGCTTCCTGTGAATGCTCCTGCTGGATGTGCATTTTCAGGCCCTTCTGACCGCGCAGAAGCTTGCCGCAATGCGGGCAAGGATCGCCTGCGCCGCTTCGGCTCTTTTTGTGTTTGGCTGTGATGGAAACAGGCTGGCTCATTCGTGATCCCCCCGGTTGAAAATTGCCCTCATGACAGCCGGGAAGCCATGGCGGACTACGGCAACCAAGAGGATCAGGCCGATCACGTTGAACAGGGTGATGAATACCTCGCTCATGCTGCACCGCCTTTCTTCTTGGCGGCACGCAAGATGCGCCGGGCGTGGGTGGCCGACTTGCGAAGCTCATGCATGCGCTCATCCACCATGGCGATCAGCCGGGTGGCGGCAGCTGCTTCGTCCGGAAAGATGCCGAAACCGTCATCGGTAGGCGTCACGCGGAGTACGTTCGGGTCAGTCCCTACGGAGATGGCAAAGCTGGTCACGCTGCGTTCCCTTGCTCAAGAGGGACGATCGCGGCAATGGCGACATGGCCGGCAGCGTTGTTCAGCACCATGACGATGTTTGCGGCAAGCAGCGCGACGGTGTCGTCGGGCATGGCGCCAGCGGAATCGATGGTGAGAAGCTCATCACCATCTGCATCCAGCAGAACACCCATGTCCCGCTGAGAGCATGTCAAGGGAAAGGCGACGCCCAATTCGTTCATCGCCTGAATGAAGGCTTCCGGTGTGGCAGGATTTTCTACGCGAATGTTCTTCATCGGCTCGCCCTCAGTTCAACGCAGAGGTTTCGAGTTCGGCGGGTTCGATCACGAAATCCTCGCCTTCGGAGGAGATCGTCACGCCGTTGACGAGGCGGGCCTTGTCGGGATCGGCGAGCATGGCATCCTTGTTCAGTTCCTCGTGGGTGCGGATGAACGCACTCAGGCCAAGTTTCCTGAATGCCTCGATCGCGGCCTTGACGCCGCGAATGGACACCTTCGGTGGGCGGGACCGCCAGTTGATCCGGCCGTTGCCAAAATCGTGATATTTCACCTTACCGTCATTGGTCAGGGCAAGGCGGTTTGCTTCGCAGAAGGTTTGAACGCCACGCTCATGTTCGGCGAGTTCCTTCAGCATCGCAGCCGTGTCGGCCTCGAACTTTTCACCGACAAGGCGGATGGCTTCGTCAGCCAGCGCCTTCTGCGCTGCGATGGAGCGGCGCAAAACACCAATCCGGCCGACTGCAAAAATGGCGTCTTCACGGTTCTGCGGTACGCGGGAGATGGCTTTCGTTTTCGTCTTCAATGCGTTTTTCAAGGTCGTTTCCTCAGTTCTAAAAGGGAATTGGAAGGGCGCTCGAACGCCCTTCGAAGGCGGTTTCAGGAGGTGTGCGGAGAGCGCGGAAACGGCACAACGTTTGTGCCAGGACGCATCATGTGCAGGACCGTGGCGCTGGCGGGCGGAACAAGCCTGTCGAGGGCTTCCCGGCTGACCAGCTGGAAATCACGCACAAAGATTTCCAAATCTCTGGCTGTTTCCGCGCAACCGTCGAGGCACTGCACGAGCAGCTCGACCTGCTCACTGGACAGGACCACGCCGCCGTGCCGGTAGTCGGCGATCAGGTTGCGGGTTTCACGCAAACGGTCTGAAAGAAGATTAGACTGGCTCACTGTTCGTCTCCTTTATGCGGCTGTGAGAGCAATTATTCCGGCACGCCTGATACATGCGGACGGCATTGGCACTGGCGGTGCTGAAGGGGCGGCGTTGCCAGCCGAGGCAGATATCCCGGCCGATCTCCTGCAGGACCGGGCAGCGCACGGTCTCGGACATGAGCGCTCCGCGCACGAGCTGCTCGATGCGGCCGACATCGCCGGGATAGCTGTTCGAAAGAAGCTGGCTGACGGTCGAACCGGCATATCCGATGCGTTTACCGACCAGCGTCTGGTTCTCGGCGTTGCATGCCTCCGCCAGTGCGACGATCCATTCCGGGGGCTGCTCGCCCCATGCGGCTCGGGCCTTTTCCAGATTGTCGGGCTTGGGCTTCGTCGGGGTCATGGCTCGACCTCGACAGTTTCTGGCTCGCCGAAAATCTTCTCGGCGTTCGGGTCATAGACGCATTGGGTTTTCAGGAGCTTCGGCGCGACCGGGCCGGTATTCTGAACAAGTCGCCAGATCGTCGGTTCGGTGCGGGTACCCTTCTGCAGCACGATCAAATATCCGGCCCGCAGGAGGCAGGAAATATAGAGCCGGGCCGAACGCTGGTTGATTTCCAGCGTGTCGGTCGATGCATGCACCGAAATGTCGATCAGCTTGAAGCCGTTCCTGAAGAAAGGCGAGCGCATCGCATTCCAGAGCGCCTGCCGCGCCGTCATCTGGTCGGCGATCAGGGTGCCGTCGCGCTTGAACATCGGCGTGGCGGACTGGCGGGCCGCAACACGGAACAGGGCCATGCCACGCGGGTTCGTTTCGCCGGTGCGGCGGATGATCTCCGCCTTTTCCAGCATGTCGATGAAATCCGATACCTGCAGGCGGCTACGGTTGTTGGACAGGCCGAAGATATCGTCCACGCTGAAGGGCTGCTTTCGCATATCTGCGTCCATCATCAGCTTCCAGTAATGGTCGCGGCCTGTCAGGACCCGCTGGCCCTTGGCGACGGCGATCTTGAGGGCGATTGGAGTAACCCGCATTATGCGGCCTCCCTTCTGGTGGGCAGGCGCGAGCGGGAGAACAGGCCGTTGCCGCCCTCGTAGGCAGCAATGTCGATCGAGCTGACGCCCATCCTCGCTGCCGCCTCGGCAATGTTATGCAGGGAGTTGCCGACGCGCCGGACACGGCCTTCGCCTTCAGTGATGGCCTTTTCGAGCAGGCCATCCGCAATCGTCAGGTTGGGATAAAAAGTCCGGGCCAGCGAGCGGGCATCATCAAGATCGCAGGGATGCGCATATTTCGTGTCGAGAACCAGATCGCGGAAGCGGTCGCCGACATGTTCCAGCTTCTGCGGGAACAGTTCTTCGCCGATCAGCAGGACCGGCACGCCGCTGGCCTTGGCAATGCCGCGCACCAGTTCGATCAGGTTCTTTTTGATGAGCAGATCGCCTTCATCAATGATGAGCGGGCGGCGCGGATCGCGGCAAAGGAGGCCGATTACCTCGTCTTCCATGTCGGACAGCGTGCCGCGTGGCTGGTAGATGCCGAGTTCGGAGAGGATCGAGCGCAGCAGCTTGGCGCGGGTCCATGTGTCCCGGATTTCGACATAGGCTGCGCCGGTCTTGTTCTGGCAATAGAGCGCCGCTACGCTTTTGCCATAACCGGAGTAACCGGCGAGAACGCCAAGGTTGGGTTGCAGGGGATTACGGTTCTGAAGCGACCGGAGGAGATTAAGCGCCGTAGTGACGTTCTTGATCGGAGCCGTGTCGCCATTGACTTTTATCGGTTGTGTCGTCATTTTGATCCTCGTATTTATTGCAATGCAGAGGGGTCGATGGCAGTCGGCCCCTTTTTCTTGACCTAGCCGCGCAATGCGGCGTCGATCCCGAAATCCTCGAAAATGTCCCGGCGCGTCTGGTAATCGGCGCTGGCCTTGTAGCGGGCGAGCTTGCCCGCCGTGGCGTCATCGATCGCGACACCGGAGGCGATCTGCGCCTCGACGGTCTGCGACCACTTGAACATGCGTGCGCCGTCCGTCAGTGCGGCGTCCGGGTCCAGATGAATGACGGTGGAATTGCCCTTCAACTCGGCCTCGCGGACGATTGCAGCGTGGATTTCCGCCGCCTTCTCGTTAAGCGTGGCAGGCTGCGGCACCTTCGGTGCGGTCATGGCCTCCAGTGCGGCGGCAATGGCGGGCGTGCTGTGCTGCTGTTCACGCTTGGGCAACTGGATGACGTTGGCGGTCCCGGCTTCGCGCTCTGCCTTTTCTTTCTTGGCAAGGCGGATGGTGCGCTCGATACCGGACGGCCCCTTCTTCAGCTCGCGAATACCGGCCTTGATCTCGCGTTCCTTCTCACGGACCAGTTCGGAGGCAATCTGTTTCTGCGCCTTGACGTAAGCCTGCGGGTTGACGTCCGAGAGTTCCGGGCAGATGGCGACATCGAGATACCGTCCGGTTTCGCCGTCAAAGACGTACATCTTGCCCATGTCGAGCGGATCGAGGCGGCAGAACACATCGGTGCCGACCATGATGGAACCGGCGAGATAGAAGAAGCCGTCATTCTGAATGCCGCGCTTCTGCATGACGCGATGGCCATTCTTGCCAGCGACCGGCATCAGCAGCGCATCCAGCGCACGCTCGTCAACGCGGTTGATCTTCGCGAGAGACGCGGCGGCAACCTCATTCGGAGTGCGGTCTTTCAGGCCACCATGGCCGCGCTCGTGATAGACATATTCCAGCCAGTCATCGATATGGCGCTGGAGCTGCTCGGCGGTGAGTGCCACTTCGAACAGGTCTTTTTCGTCAGCGCCGAGACGCTCCGCAAACGATTTGCGACCTTCGATCGCCTTTCGATCGGCGACAGAATGGCCGATATAACCGGGCAACTGTGGACCAACCTCATGCTGGAAGGTCTTGATGACGCGCTCGACATGGCCTTTTTGTTCCGGTGAATAGGCGTCGGAAACGTCCGGCTCTATGTTGAGATCGGCAAACAGGCGCTTGATCGAAACGGCGACGAAATCACTGCCGTTGTCCGTCTTGATGATCTTCGCCACGCCCCATTTCAGGACCGCTTTGCGCATCATCAGGCCAACGGCCGAGGCACGCGGCGTTTTCGACAGGGTGATGACCAGCCGACGCGTGGCAATGTCGATGCAGGCATACAGCGAATGGCGACCGTCGATGCAGAGCGCATCGACCGGAGAGGCATCGATCATCCAGAGTGCATTCGGATCGGTGATGTGGCGATAGGTGCCGGTACCGGAAAGCTTCATGTGCGACCGGAATTTGTCCGGGTCCGTGATTTTGGTCAGGACAACCTTTTCCGAGGACTTCAACTGCGCGATGAAATGCTGGAAGGTGCGCTCCGGCGGGAGCGGCTTCAGTTCACCGTTGCGGTCGACCAGCTCCGCGCCAAAATGATCCTTGCAATAGCCCCGGATAACATCGGCCGACAGCGCCGGGTTCTTGGCGATCCAAGCCAGCACAAATGCGCGAACCTCACCTGCATTCGCGGTGTCGAGCAAGCCTTTACCCTTGCGCGCCTCCGACCGATCGACGGCCAGCTTGTCCTTTGCTCCGGCCTGTTTAGCCGAGCGCCACCGAAAAACCGAACGCTGCGAAATCTGTGGCAGGATATCTTTCACCCAAGCGTCCGCTTGGATCATGTTCATGTTCCACCGGTCGCAGAAGATGAACATGGAGGCCTGAACCGATATTGAAAGGCCCTTTGAGAAGGTCTCAAAGGCGGCGACAACAGCCAAGCGAGCATCGCGTTCGCGCCGGGCGCGATCGGTCAGCACCGCCGAGGTTGGGGCTTCCGGCTCGGCCTGCGGCTGCACAGGCTCACTGCCGACAACCATGTAGCGCTGCACATAGGTGACTTGGGCGAGCGTCGGGAACAGGCGATAGTGGTACTCCAGCCCGCCGCCAACGCTTGAGCGCGATCGGCACATAGATGGGTATGTGGACCACCCACCTGTTTTTGCGAGCTTATTCACACCTTGTTTGGTTGTGGGCATTCCCGGCAGGGCTTCTTCAGCAATCTCTTGCGCTGTCAGCCATTCCTTCAGGCGTCGGGTCTCGGAGGGAAAGGGAACCGTATTCAACGCGTTGCCCTCACGATCAGGACAAGCGCCGTGGCGACCTGCGAGAAATAGATCATTCCGAGGATGAAACAGGCGACTGCCCACAAGGCGGAAACGTCTTTTACGATCTGGCTTTTCGCGACACGGCAGACGAACTGCAGGAACGGCGCGATGCTGCTGACTTTATTCATCGGCGTGCTCTCTTCCTTACGGCGCGAGCTGCTCTCAGCGCCTCCATTTCCTTGATGTGCTCCTCAAGGAGCTGGTCCTCGATCATCTCGGCGTATTCGTCCTCGATGACGGTCAGACCGAACTCGCCCGGCACGAATCCGAGCAGTTCCTTGGCTTCGGTGGCGTGAACGAGCGCGATGAAGGCATCGAGCGGAATGCGGTGTTCGCCGCTGCCTTCCGAAGCCCATTTGTCGAGCATCGCGCTTGAGATCGTGCGGCCGAGATATTTGCTCATGGCGCTGGCGATCTCTGACCGCTGAAAACCGTCATCGCGGGCATCGCGCAGGGCGCGGGCGATGAGGCGAGAAATTCGATTGTCGAGCGGGCCGCGACCAGTCACGCCTTCCTCGTAGCGGATCGCCACCTGCGGCGGCGTCCACTCGAAAAGGTCTTTCGTGAGAGGGTCGCGGCGTTTGCTCATCGGCGAGCGGCCTTCCGATCGGCAAGCCAACGCATGACAGAAGCTTCGTTCAGGGCGAAGAATGCGTCCTGTTCGTTGGGCTTCAGCCGTGTGAAGCGGTCATTGAGCTTTTCCCATGCAGCCAAAGGATTGGCGCGGGGAACTTGGTCGATGATGGCAATGGCGTCAGCATAGTTTGTCGCTTCGCCGGAAATGAGCAGCTCTACGATACGGGCGGCGCGTTCATATGGTTGGCCAGCGATATCCAGAAGGGTCTGCTGGTTGTCGGCCAAGCCGTCATCCAGCGCGATACGCTCCCGCAGGTCGGCAGGAATACCGGCAATCTTGAGGGCGTTGAAAACATTGCGGCGGCTGATCTTGAGGAAGCGCTGCGCTGCCTCGCTGAAAGTGCCGGAGAACGCGGCGGCGGTCTCGATCGTCTCGACATCGGAGTTTAGTGCAGACTCTGCACTTAATTCCTGCTTGGGCTTGGGGCCGCGCCGGACCGGGTTTGCTGCCCGCCAGATCGCGCACCAATCGGCAACGTCGACGCTGTGTTCCAGCGCCGTCAGTTCGTGGCGATAGAGCGTTTCAGAGATTTCGGTCAGGCGGATTTGGGCTTCGTTCGCGAATTCGTCAGATTGGCGAACGATGGCGCGGATGTCGATGCCGATCGATGCGGCTGCTGCAAGGCGCTTGACGCCGAAGACGAGTCGATAGCGCCCTTCGGTTCCGGCGACGACCTCGACGGGGACGCGCTGCCCAATTTGCTGGAAACTTTCAGCCAACGCCTGAATGGCGTCGGGGGAGACTTTTTTCGCGTCAGAGGAGACGTCGATCAATTGAGGAGACAGAAGTTCAATCTGCATTTGGCACTCTGGATTGTCAGGAAAGGATGCACGGCCTGACGAAATCATCAGGCGGCGCTCTGCGCGCCGTCAGACTTCGACGACTTTTTTGCTCTGGTGTTGCAACTGCTGTTGCTGCTAGTCTTCCCCTCGTCGTGACGGCCACGTGTGTAGCTGTCAGGAAAGAGTTCGCGAAAACCGATACCGAGTGCTGACGCTATTGCTTCCGCACCGGGGCGACTTGCCCCGATCATGCCTGCTCGGCATGCACTGGCGTAAAGACCAGCATCGCGTGCGATGCCGGTTAGCGTCATGCCTCGGCGTCTGATTTCTGCGAGGATTTCGTGGCGATCCCACTTTTTGGCGGTCATGACATCTCCTTTTGTCGGGTGCCCTTGCAGGGGCAGTCGGCCGCAATGTGTTCAAACAAGAGCCTCAACTAAGGTACTCGCTTTTTGTCGGTTTGCAACGCTTATCTGCGTTTCCACTTAGGAATTAACCGATTATGAGCGGTAATGTTAAGTTGCTTTGGCATATCAATGGGTTAGTCTATGCTGACAAAGCCGATAAAAAGCGGAAACGATGTTTCCACTTTCGATAACGCGGCCACGCGAGAACGCTTATCCGTGGTGATTGACCGAATCGGCAGCTTGGTAAAAGCGGGGGAAATAGCTGGCGTGTCAGACGAGCAGATCGCGCGGTGGCGCGACGGCAAAGCCAAGCCCAATTTTTACGGCATAGCGATGCTAACTTATGCCGCTGGAAAGTCGTTGGACTGGCTTATTACTGGTGAAGAGGCCCCCGAATTGCCAACAGAGGCGCAGGGTGGCGTCATTATTCAGACCGGTGACCTACCCGGCTTCACCCTAATTCCGCGCCTCGGTGTTCATGCGTCGGCTGGCAACGGCACGATCGCGGTGACCGAGGAACCCGTTGATTTTCTTGCTTTTCAAGAAAGCTGGCTAAGGTCACGGAAGATCAATCCGAAATACGCTCGGGTCCTCACAACGCGAGGCGATTCAATGGAGCCAACGATCAGAGACGGCGATATTTTATTGGTCGATACATCGATTGATCGGATAAAAGATAATGCAATCTACGTCATAGTTTATGGCGAAATGGTTCTGGTCAAACGCGTACATGGCAGGATGAACGGTTCACTGCAGATAATAAGCGATAACCCACTTTATCCTCCTGAGGAGATCGCGCCCGGCGAGGTGGATTTGCTTAATATTGCTGGTAGGGTAATGTGGTTTGGTCGTTCCACCTAGCGGTGGCGACTACACATTACGATTTGGTGCCGCGCACCCTGCCTGCCATTTGATCTTGCGTCGTGATTTTCTTTTGAGGCCCTTTGAGACCTTCTAGACAGTGTCGCAAATGCCGCGCAAATAAAGGTTTTAACCGCAGGTTCCCGGATTTTCCCAGTTATTCCCGGTTAAAGCCTCCTCCTGCCATCTGGTATTGCGGGTTACATCAAGACATAATCAACCCACCATCGACATTGATCGTCTGGCCGGTGATATAGGCCGCGTCGTCGGAAGCCAGAAACGCCACCAGTGCGGCGACTTCGGCGGGCGTTCCGGCGCGGCGCATGGGGATGTTGCGCACCCATTCGGCCATCAGTTCGCCGGGCTTGTAGTCGCCCAGCATCTGGCCCCAGACGCGGTCGTTATAGTCCCACATTTCGGTATGGATGATGCCGGGGCAAATGGCGTTGACGGTGATGCCTTCCGGCGCCAGTTCCTTGGCAAGGCTTTGCGTCAGGCCGACGACGCCGAACTTCGAGGCGGCGTAATGCGGGGTATAGATGAAACCCTGCCGCGCCTGACCGGAGGCGGTGTTGACGAGGCGGCCCTTGGTGCCGCTTTCGCGAAAGCGGCGGATCGCCTCCTGGCAGCAGAGGAACGCGCCCTTGGTATTGACGTCGAGGTTGAGATCCCACTGTTCCTGCGTCAGCTCTTCGATCTTCGAAATGGTTATGACGCCGGCATTCTGGACGGAAATGGAAAGCGGGCCGATCGCCTCTTCGGCGGCGCCATAGGCCTCGCGCACCGCTGCCGCATCCCGAACGTCGAGGATGAGGCCATGGGTGACGGTGCCGGTTTCGTCCGCGAGTTTTTTCGCAACGTCCTGCGTGTCCTTGTCGACAGAGGCGATGGCGACTTTCGCGCCTTCCTCGGCAAAACGGCGGGCGATGCCGTAACCGATGCCCTTGTTGCCTCCGGTCACGAATACGGATTGACCTTCAAAGCGCCTCATGTCTCCTCCTTTATGGGATTTTGGCTATGTTTCCTTGCCGACCAGTCGTTCGGCGGTGAATTTGTCGGTGACAAGCACGTCGATCACACCGGTTCTGAGCGCACCGGCAATCGCCTCGGTCTTTTTCGAACCGCCGGCGAGCGCGATGACACGGTCGACATTGGAGAGGTTTTCCAGCGGCAGGCCGATGACCCGGTCATCGAGCGGTGTTTTGACCGGCTTGCCTTGCCTGTCGAAGAACCGCAGCGATATGTCGCCCACCGCACCCGCCTGCGCGAGATCGGCGAGTTCCTTGGCGGAAAAGATGTTGCCGGAGCGGGCGAGAAGCTCCGACGGCTCGACCGCACCGATGCCGACGACGGCGAGCGTGATCGACCCGAAGAGATCGATGGTTTCGCGCACGAAGGGATCGGCGAGCATCAAAAGCTTCGCCTCGCGGGACGTGGCGACGCCCGGCACCGGTAGCAGTTTCGGTTCCGCCTCCGTCAGCCGCGCCAGACGCGTGGTGATCTGGGTCGCATGCGTCTGTACCGATGGGTCGCCCATGCCGCCCAGCGTCTGGACGATATAGCGCGCCTTGGCGCCTTTAAGCGGGTGGATGTTTTCCACCATCTTGAAGATCGTCTGGCTCCAGCTGGAAACGCCGATGATCTCGTTCTGCGACAGTGTCACTTCGAGAAAATGCGCCGCCGCTTCGCCGATGCGGGCCATGATCGCGCCATCGCGATCCTCGCTGCAATCGACAACGATGGCCTCCGGCAGGTCGAAACGTTCGCGCAGCTGCGCTTCCAGATCGCTATAGGTGCCGGGCGGCGGAATGATGCTGGTGCGGACGATGCCTTCCGTTTCGGCGCGCTTCAACATGCGCGAGACGGTGGCTTGCGAAAGATTGAGATGCTGGGCGATTTCCGCCTGACGCTTGTGCTCGCTGAAATACATCTGCGCCACGCGGGAAATCATTCGAAGTTCGTTTAGCCTGCCCATAAGCCCTCCAGGGTGAATTTTTATTCACCATTACCCGAGGTTACAGGCAAGGTCGAGCGGGCAATCGCGTCGCGCCAGATGCCGAGCCGCTCCCGGCTTTCGCTGTTGGCGGGCGCGATGGTGTTGCCCTGGCTTGCAAGGGCGGCGATGGCCGTAAGATCGCTCCAGAAACCGAGGGCGAGGCCGGCGAGATAGGCAGCGCCCAGCGCGGAGGCTTCCGGCGCATCGCGCTGGATGACGGGGTGTTCCAGCATATCGGCGACGCATTGCATCAGGAAACGGTTCTGGCTCGGCCCGCCATCCACAAACAGCCGCCCGAAACCGGAAGGCGACTGCGCGCGCATGGCGGCAAAGACGTCATGGACCTGAAAGGCGATGGAATCGGTGACAGCGCGGGCCATCTGGGCACGGCTGGTGCTGAAATTGATCTGGGAGAAAAGCGCACGCGCATTCGTATCCCAATAGGGCGCGCCGAGACCGACGAAGGCCGGCACGAAGCCGGGGCCGTTTGGCTCGGCGGTGGCGGCCAGCTCGACGAGGGCGGCGACATCGGGCAGGCCGAGAATCTCCGTCATCCAGGGTAGGGAGGCGGCGGAAACGAGAATATTGCCCTCGAAGGCGAAGGTGGGTTTGCCGCCGAGCCGCCATGCGACGGTGGTGGTGATGCCGCGTTCGGGCGCGATGAAATGCGGCAGGGTCGTCATGACAGAGGAGCCGGTGCCGAAGGTTACCTTGCCGTCACCCGGATTGAAGGCGCCATGACCGAAGAGGGCGGCATGGCTGTCGCCGATGGCGGCGAGGATCGGCGTGCCGTCCTTGATGCCGGGAACGCCTGATGTGACGCCAAAATCGCCGCTGCTGTCGCGCAGATCGGGCAGGGCGTTGATATCGATGCCGAAGAGCTCGCAAAGCTCATCGCTCCAGACCTGCCGGTTGAGATCGAGCACCTGGCTGCGGGCGGCGTTGGAGGCGTCGCAGGCATGAACCTTGCCGCCGGTGAAGCAATGGATGAGCCAGCTATCGATGGTGCCGATGCGGAGCCTGCGCCCCTTCGGGGCACGCTCCAGAAGCCAGCGCATTTTTGCGCCGGGAAACATTGGGTCGATCGGCAGGCCGGTCAGCGCCATGACGCGCTCGGAATGGCCTCTCTCGATCAGCTCAGCGCAGTCTTGCGCCGTTCTTCGGCACTGCCAGCTGAGCACCGGGCCGAGCGGCTCACCGGTTTCGCCGTCCCAGATGGTCACGGATTCGCGCTGGTTGGAGATGGCGATGGCCGCGACATCGACGTCAGAGGGCGCGGCGGCAAGGCAGGCGGAGATCGCTTCGCAGACCGAGGCCCAGATGCGCTGCGGCTCCTGTTCCACCCAGCCAGGCTGCGGATAGGCGATGCCGACCGGTGATGAGCCGCGCGCCAGCAACTCTCCGCTTTCCGAGACGAGAATGGCCTTGGAATTGGTGGTGCCCTGATCGATGGACAGAATGGCGCGCATTACGTGAGTCTTTCGTCGGCAGTTTTTCGTTTCGGCCTTGCGGCGATTAAACGACGATATTGCAGAAAGGGTGTCGCCGCGCATCCGAAGACACGCGACGACTCTGGGAGGAGACCTTATTTCCTCTTGATCAGCGCTTCGGCCGCATCCGCAATGGCGGCAGGCGCCATGCCGAACTCATCGAGCAGCCATTCGGCCGAACCCGTATGGGCGAAGACGCCGGGGACGCCGAGGCGTTTCATCGGCACGGGGGCCTGTTCGACCACGACTTCGGCAATGGCGGAGCCGAGGCCGCCGAAGATCGAATGTTCCTCGGCCGTCAGGATCGCGCCGGTTTCGGTCGCTGCGGCGACGATGGCCGCCTCATCGATGGGACGCACGGTCGCCATGTTCAGCACACGCGCCCTGACGCCACGGCTTGCCAGAATGTCGGCGGCCTTGACGATGCGGTGCGTCAGCGTGCCGTTGGCGATCAGCGTCACATCGGAGCCTTCGCGCAGCAGATTGGCGCGGCCGAGTTCGAAGACATGGCCTTCCGGCAGCAGATCCGGCACGCCGACGCGCGACAGGCGCAGGAAGCAGGGGCCGGCATAGTCCGCCGCCCATTTGACGGCGGCGGCCGTCTCGATGCGGTCGCAGGGGGCGATGACCGGCAGGTTCGGCAGAACGCGGGTCCAGGCGAAATCCTCGATGGAATGATGCGTCGGGCCGAGTTCGCCATAGGCCATGCCCGAGGATATGCCGATCAGCTTCACATTGGCGTTGGAATAAGCGAGGTCGACCTTGATCTGCTCCAGCGCGCGGCCGGTGAGGAAGCAGGATGCGCCGCAGACGAAGGGCAGCTGGCCGCCATTGGCAAGGCCGGCGCCAACGCCGACCATGTTCTGTTCGGCGATCCCGACATTGACGAGGCGCTCGGGGAATTTCGACTTGAAGCCGCCGAGTTTCGAGGAGCCGACCGAATCGTTGCAGACGGCGACGACCTTGTCATTGCCGGCGGCCAGCGCCTCCAGCGTTTCGGCGAAGGCGTCGCGGCAGTCATAAAGCTTGGCGGCGGTTACGGGCGCGTTCATCACAATGCCTCCGAAAGTTCTTTGACGGCGATTTCATATTGTTCCCTGCTCGGAACCTTATGGTGCCAGTCAACGCGGTCCTGCATGAAGGAAATGCCGTGACCCTTGTTGGTGTGGGCGACGATGCAATGCGGGCGGTTGCCGCGATGCTCCAGCGCCGGCACGACTTCCGCCATGGCGTTGCCGTTGATTTCGCTGACTTCCCAGCCGAAAGCTTCCAGCTTCGGGCGAAGCGGCGCGACATCGTTGGTTTCCGAAAGCGCCGCACCCTGCTGGAAGCGATTGTGATCGACGATCAGCGTCAGGTTGTTCAGGCCGAATTGGGCGGCGGACATGATGGCTTCCCAGTTGGAGCCTTCCTGCATCTCGCCGTCGCCGGTCATCACATAGGTGTGGTAGTCGGCACCGGAAAGCTTGGCCGCCTTGGCCATGCCGACGGCGACGGGCAATCCATGGCCGAGCGGGCCTGTATTGGTTTCGACGCCCGGCACCTTGTTACAGTTGGGATGGCCGTTAAGGCGCGAATTCGGCTGCAGGAAGGTCGAGATTTCCTCTTCCGGGATGAAACCGCGCTTGGCGAGCGTCACATAAAGCGCGCAGGCCGTATGGCCCTTGGAAAGCACGAAACGGTCGCGGGCAGGGTTCTTCGGATCATCCGGCCAGATGCGCAGGACGCGGAAATAAAGGGCCGTCATGATGTCGATAGCGGACATTTCGCCGCCGACATGGCCCGCACCCGCTTCGAAAACGGCTTGTACGTCGCGAAGGCGAATCTGGCGCGCAATGCGCTCTAGCTCCTGGGACTGCATGGAATCCTCTTCAAAACATGCGTGTGAATATTTATACAGCTATTTATATAATTGCAGAGATGGCGTTTCTGTCAAGCCGGAATTGTGAATTGTGTTGTTTGGGCCCAAGCCGCTCCGTTCCGGTGTCGCAGAATTTTTCATGGGGAAGGGTATTCGCGGCGTCCTCATCCCTGTGCTTGTCACAGGGATCCAGCCAGCCCAAGTCCTTGGGCTGAAAGGAGTCTTTCCGCCGCGCAGACGCGCGTCTGCTGGATTCCTGTGACGAGCACAGGAATGAGGGTGGGAACGTAAGTCGCCAGCCATCCCATCCGCCGCAGGGTCCGTCCCGCCATTAACACCCTATTGACAAGCTTCTCGAAACTGGCTTATGCATGTTTCACCGATGATGAATAATTATTCTAATCGGTTTAAAAAATGCAAGACAGTCACCGGGAGGAGCCATGTCCGCGATTGAACGCAATGAGGGGGTCACGCACACCAGGAGCCCGCTTGCCTGGTTGAGCGGTGCGACCGGACCTCTTTTGGGCCTGCTGCTGCTCTGCGTGTTTCTGACCTTCGCCAGCGAGAATTTCCTGTCGCTGCGCAATGGGCTCAACATCCTCGACCAGATCACCGTTCTCGGCATCATGGCCGTCGGCATGACCTTCGTGATCCTTCTCGGCGGCATCGATCTGTCCGTCGGCTCGGTTTTGGCGCTGTCGATGATGATCATGGGATGGACGGCCAATGTGGCGGGCATGCCGATGGGCATGGCCATCGTGCTGGCGCTGATCGCGTCCGCCGCCTGCGGCCTCGTGGTCGGTATTCTGGTTACGGCTTTTCGGGTGCCTGCTTTCATCGCCACGCTGGCGATGATGTCGGTGGCGCGTGGTCTCGCCAACATGATCACGGATGGACAACAGATCGTCGGTTTCCCTGACTGGTTCATGATGCTGGCAATCGACCGCCATTTCGGCGTGCTGACAGCGACCGTGCTTCTGATGCTTGTCGTCGTTCTGGTTTCCTGGCTGTTCCTGCGCTTCCGTTCGGAAGGCCGCACGGTCTATGCGGTTGGCGGTAACCCGGAAGTGGCGCGCCTTGCCGGTATCAATGTGCCGCTGGTGACGATCTGCGTTTATGTCGCCTGCGCGGTTCTTGCCGGTCTCGCCGGCATCGTTCTTGCGGCACGTCTCGACTCGGTGCAGCCCTCAAGCGGCTTTGGTTACGAGCTGGATACGATTGCGGCCGTTGTCATCGGCGGAACCTCGCTTTCGGGCGGTGCGGGCGGCATCGGCGGAACGCTGATCGGCGTGCTGATCATCGGCGTGCTGCGCAACGGCCTCAACCTGCTCAACGTCTCTCCCTTTTTGCAGCAGGTCATCATCGGTGTGGTCATCGTGCTGGCCGTTGGCGCTGAAACTTTGCGTCGCCGCAGAAGCTGAATTTGCCTGCGGTCGGTGCTGAGCCGTCCGCGCAATAAACGACCCTCCTTATTGGGGAGGCGTGAAATAAACGGCCGGAGGGGAGGAGTTTCGATCTGCCCGAAGGTCAACAATCAACAAATGGAGGAATAATCATGAAATTTTCACGCATTCTGCTGACATCCGCCGCCCTTCTCGCCCTGTCGCTCGGCTCTGCCAACGCCGCCGAAGTCAAGAAGATCGGCCTTGCCGTCGCCAATCTGCAGGCGAACTTCTTCAACCAGATCAAGCAGGCCGTCGAAGCCGAAGCCAAGACGCGCGGCATTGCTGTCGTCACCGTCGATGCCAAGGGCGATGGCCCGACGCAGGTGAACCAGATCCAGGATCTGCTGACCCAGAATATCGATGCGCTGATCTATATTCCGGCCGGCGCCGCTGCCGCGACCGTTCCGGTGAAGCTTGCCAAGGCCGCCGGCGTTCCCGTTATCAACATCGACCGCAATGCCGATGGCGCGCCGGGCGATACCTTCCTTGCCACCGATTCCGTCGCCTCCGCCAAGGCGGTTTGCGATTACATTATCAAGCAGGCCGGCGGTTCGGGCAAGATGGTCATCATCCATGGCCAGAAGGGCACGACGCCGGAAGTGGACCGCACCAAGGGCTGCATGGAATCGGTGAAGGCCAATTCCGGCGTGAAGATCGTTGCCGAACAGTGGTCCAACATGTGGAGCCAGGACGAAGGCTTCCAGATCATGCAGAACATGCTGCAGGCCAATCCGGATGTTTCCATCGTCTTTGCGCAGGCCGATGGTCTGGCGCTCGGCGCGGCGCAGGCGATCAAGGTCGCCAATCCCTCGCAGAAGATCGTCGTCGGCGGCTTCGATGGCGATACGGCGGCGCTTGAGGCGCTGAAGAACGGCGTCTTCGACGTGACCGCAACACAGCAGACCCAGAAGATGGGCCGCACGGCTGTCGAGATGGCCGTCAAGATCGTCGGCGGCGAGAAGGTTCCGGCCGTACAGCTTTCCGATGCGACGCTGACCACCAAGGAAAATGTCGAAGGCTTCATCGCCAACCATCCCTGATGCATCCGCCCCGCGCGTCCGCTGGGATGCGCGGGGCTCTCATTGGTTTGTCTCTATGCAATTTGGACACAAGGCTGTGGCGTCTCTCCGCCGCGATCATGTCCTGGGAGGTCCCGTCATGCGCGAGCCGGTTCTTTCGCTCCGTGGCATCAGCAAACGTTACGGTCCGCTCGAGGTCCTGAAAAACGTCGATCTCGATGTTTATCCCGGCGAAGTGGTGGCCCTGCTGGGTGAAAACGGCGCGGGCAAATCCACGCTGTCAGGCATCATCGCCGGTTCGCGTGAACCGTCCGAAGGCACGATGACATGGCTTGGACAGCCTTACGCGCCTGCATCACCGCGCGAGGCGATCGACAAGGGCATCGTCCTCATCCATCAGGAATTGAAGCTTCTGCCGGAGCTTTCCATCGCCGAAAACGTGTTCATTGGCCGCTGGCCGATGAAGAACGGCGTTGTCGACCGTGCCAAGATGGTGCGCAGAGCCCAGCAGCAATTGGCACGCCTCAACCTTCACATTCCCGCAACCCGCAAGGTGGCCGGCCTTTCGACCGCCAATCAGCAGCTGATCGAAATCGCCAAGGCGCTGGCGCTGGACGCCAAACTACTGATCCTCGACGAGCCGACGGCGGCACTTGGCGGCGCGGAAACACAGGCGCTGTTTGAGCAGGTGCGCAAGCTGCGCGCCGAGGGAGTCGGCATCATCTATATTTCCCACCGCATGGAAGAGATCAAACAGATCACCGACCGCATCGTCGTGTTGCGCGATGGCGAGCGGGTGCATGAATTTGCCGATAGCGCAACACCGGTGCGTACCATCGTTGAAAGCATGGTCGGCCGCTCGCTGGAGCGCCTGTTTCCAGCGCTGCCGGAACCGCAGGACAAGGTGGTGCTGGAGGTCAAGGGGCTGACCGGCGCGAACAACGCCTTCCGCGACATCAGCTTCGGCGTTCGCGCCGGCGAAATTCTTGGTATCGCCGGTCTTATCGGGGCGGGACGCACCGAGCTGGTGCGGGCGATTTCCGGTGCCGACTCGACGAGTGCGGGTGAGGTACTGCTGGATGGCAAGGTGCTGACGCTGAAAAGCCCGGCGGACGCGATAGAGAAGGGCATCGTCATGGTGCCGGAAGACCGTAAATTGCAGGGGCTGGTGGTGGAGCACGAGATCGGCGAGAACCTGATCTATGCCAATCTCGACCGCGTTGGCACCGGCTGGATCACGTCGCGCATCAAGCGTGCCTTTACAAAAGAAGCCATCGCCAAATTCGGGGTGAAGGGCCGCAGCGAACAGCCGGCGTCGGATCTTTCCGGTGGCAACCAGCAGAAGGTGGTCATTGCCAAATGGCTGGCTCGCAATCCGCGCGTTGTGGTGCTGGACGAGCCGACCCGCGGCATCGATGTCGGCGCGCGGGCGGGCATTTACGACATTATCGTCGGTCTGGCGAAAAGCGGCGTGGCCGTCATCGTCGTCAGTTCCGATCTCGAGGAAGTGCTGGGCGTATCGAACCGCATCCTCGTGCTCGCGCAGGGAAAACAGGCCGGCATTCTCAACCGTGACGAAGCAAACGACGTCTCGGTCATGGAACTGGCAACCATCTGAAGAAGGAAATACCGATGTCCACCATCACGCTCAACGCGCCGAAACTGTTCGATCTTTCCGGCCAGGTGGCGCTCGTCACCGGCGCCGGTTCCGGCATCGGCCAGCGGATCGCCATGGGGCTTGCCCAGTCCGGCGCTAATGTCGCGCTGCTCGACCGCCGCACCGATGACGGCCTGGCGCAGACGGCCGATTTTATCGCCAAGGCCGGACGCAAGTCGATCCAGATTGCGGCTGACGTCACCAGCAAGCAGGCATTGACTGAAGCGGTCGCGCGTACTGAGGCCGAGCTTGGCGCGCTTTCACTTGCCGTCAATGCCGCCGGCATCGCCAATGCCAATCCGGCCGAGGAGATGGACGAAAGCCAGTTCCAGACGATGATGGACATCAACCTGAAGGGCGTTTTCCTGTCCTGCCAGGCGGAAGCCAATGCCATGCTGAAGAACGGCCGCGGTGCGATCGTCAACATCGCCTCCATGTCCGGCGTCATCGTCAATCGCGGGCTGATGCAGTGCCATTACAACGCCTCGAAGGCCGGCGTCATCCACATGTCGAAATCCATGGCGATGGAGTGGGTGGGGCGCGGCATTCGCGTCAACACCATCTCGCCGGGTTACACGGCAACACCGATGAATACGCGGCCGGAGATGGTGCATCAGACCAAGCTGTTCGAAGAACAGACGCCGATGCAGCGCATGGCGGGCGTTGATGAGATGGTTGGTCCGGCGATCTTCCTGCTGTCAGATGCGGCGAGCTTCGTGACGGGCGTGGATCTGCTGGTGGATGGCGGTTTCTGCTGCTGGTAAGGTTTTGGCGCGGAAGTATTGAGCTTCCTGGTTTGATAAACATGGACGTCCGCGCCAATCGGCGGTTCACCACACTCCACGTCATCCTCGGGCTTGACCCGAGGATCCATGGGTGGCCGAGTTGTGGATCCTCGGGTCAAGCCCGAGGATGACGGAGCTGAGAGGTTTCAGCGCTTCAGTTACCCATTTCACGCCCGGCTTGCGCCGGGCGTTTTCGTATTCACGACACGAGCAGCAGCTCACGCAACCTGCTTCTGCACCACATCCTCGACAACCTCGCCCTTCAGGTAAGCAACAAGATCCTTGATCGTCACGACCAGCAGGCCGTGGCGTTCGGCGAAGACTTCGAGCTGGGGCAGGCGGGCCATGGTGCCGTCGTCATTGGCGACTTCGCAGATGGTGCCGCAGGGATACTTGCCGGCGAGGCGGCAGAGGTCCACGGCTGCTTCGGTGTGGCCGGTGCGGCCGAGAACGCCCTGCGGGTTGGCGCGCAGCGGGAAGATGTGGCCGGGGCGGGCGAAATCTTCCGGGCGCGATTCTTCCGATACCAGCGCGCGCACGGTCTTCGCGCGGTCGGCGGCGGAAATGCCGGTGGTGGTGCCCGGAATATAGTCCACCGAGACGGTGAAGGCCGTCTTGAGGGATTCGGTATTGCGCGACACCATCAGCGGAATGTCGAGCGCATCGAGACGCTCGCCCGGCATGGCGACGCAGATCAGCCCGCGCGCATGGTTCATCATGAAGGCGATCTGCTGCGGGGTGATGCTGTCGGAGGCGGCGATGATATCGCCTTCATTTTCGCGGTCTTCGTCGTCAACCACAATTACCATCTCGCCACGGGAAATGGCTTCGATGGCGTCTTCAATCTTGGCAATGGTCATTTTCTTTCAAGCCTTTCAAGGGTTATGCCGTTTTGCGGCATTTTCGCGCTTCGAGAAGCGCCAAATATCCCTTGGGCGAACAATGCAATGCGAAGCCGCGCTCACGCGCGGGCGTCCTATGCCTTGTCCTCTTCCATCCGGACTATACCGTCGGCTCCGGCCTCTCACCGGATCTGCTGACCTTCCGGCTTTGGAGACCGGAAGCGCTCGCGGGCTCCGGGAAAAATCCCGATACCGCCGGTGGGGAATTGCACCCCGCCCTGAGAACAGAGCCAACATAAATTATCAAATGGGAAGGAATCAAGGGGCAATGGCCTGCCGTTATCCCCTATGCGCGAAAAGAATATCCCGATTGCGGTCGCAACGGGGTATTTCCTTTCCGGGGCCGCTAGCCCGTGTGAGCCCGGGAAGTGAAACACAGGGGGCTGGGGTTACCGGTCGCGTAACCGCAATTCATCGGTCTGCATCTGCAGCGAACCGAGCGTCGACAGGAAGCTCATGCCAAGCAGGCTCTGGCCCAATTGGCCATCCTGCGCGACGAGGGCGGGGATGTTGCGTCGCATGATCGGGCCAATGCTGATTTCCGACAGGGTAACCGGGGCTGCCGCCGTGCGGCCATTCGCGGTCATCACCGGTACGGTATAGCGGAGATTTGTGGTGTCGATGCCGATTGCGGCCGCATCTGCATTGGCGAGCACCACCGAGCTTGCGCCAGTATCGACCAGCATGTGGATCGTCTTGCCCTCGACGCCGACATTCGCCTCGAAATGGCCGCTCATCGATTTATGCAGCACGATTTCCTGCTCGCCGCCAGCCGTCGTTACCACCACGGCGCGGCCGGGCATCAGGCCGCCCAGCAGCCGGTCGCCGAAGGCTTGCAGGTCGTAGCGATAGAGATAAAGCGAGACGAGGCCGAGAATGATGACGAGCCAGACGGCGAGCTGGCGGATGACGGTGCCGAAACCACCGCGTCTTCCGGTCAGGATGCCGGCGGATAACAGGCCGGCAATGGGCAGAAGATAAAGCACATAGGCAAATTGGTCATTGTCGATGCCGAGCGTTCGGCCGCCGTCGTGATTGATGAGAAGCAGGCCAAGGCCGACGGCCAGCAGGAGGAGAACGATGGTCAGCCTGTTCATGCGGTGTGCGTCTCCTTGGCGGTCTCGGGCAGGTTTGCCAGTCTTTGCGGCAGCAACCGCATGATTTCGCGGCGCTTCTCGTCGCTATACCCTGCCCAGCCGCCAATTTCATCCAGCATTCGCCCGCAGCCGATGCAGAGGCTGCTGGTTTCATCGAGGCGGCAGATATGGATGCAGGGTGTTTCCATGATGATTTATATCAGGCCGTCACGCCGCAAGGGCAAGAGCGACGAGAATCACGATCTCCGTGATCTGCTGGCAGGCGCCGATGGTATCGCCGGTATGGCCGCCGATCTTCCTGTCGCAGAGCCTGCCGAAAAGCACGGCCGCCAGAACGGCTGCCGCCAGCACGAGGGCAATCGACAGCAGCGGCAGGGCGTGCAGTGTGAACAGGATGAAAAGCAGCAGCCCGATCACCAGCGCGATGTTGCGCTCGGTTGCCCCCGGCTGGCCGGCGCCGGCGGCGATGCCGGAGGTTTTGGCGGCGGGCAGGGCCTGCCAGTGCCACACCATCAGGGCGCGGCTCATGACAAGCGCGGCGATCAGGCAGGCGGCGGCGGTTTTGCCGGGCAGGGTCTCGATCAATGACGCGAGCGCCGTTGCGCGCAGTGCAAAGGAGAGGACCATGGCGATCGTGCCATAGCTGCCGATACGGCTGTCCTTCATGATCTCAAGCATGCGCGTTCTATCCTTGCCGCCGCCGAAACCGTCGGCCATATCCGCGAGACCGTCTTCGTGCAGCGCGTCCGTTGCGAGCGCCGTCAGGCCGATGGCGAACCAGCCGGTGAGCTGGGGCGAGGCATCGAAGCCGGCGAAAATCATTACCAGGAAAGCGGCCGGCAGGGCGATCAGCAGGCCGGCGGCGGGAAAGGCGCGGGCGGCGCGGCGCATTGATACGCCGGAACTGTCTTCGAAGAAACGGGAAGGAACGGGCAGGCGGCTCAGAAAGGCGAGGGAATGCATGACATCTGTTATAAAATCCCCGGCCTTCATGCTCTCTCCGTTGCAGTTGCTGCATTTCCGGTTGTTCCGCGGCGCATCCGCGATTATGAGAGGCGCAACAAAGACCGATTTGCCGGAAAACACAAGTTCCGGACGCATGAGCCGATGCGACAGCCAACCCGACGACGAGAAAGACAGATATCATGAGCATGAGCGGATTGCCCTTCGACGATTTCCGCGCGCTGCTGCGCGAGCTTCCCGGCCCGGATACGCACGCGCTTGTGGCGGCCAAGGAACGCAATGCTCAGCTGACCAAGCCTGCCGGTTCGCTCGGCCGTCTGGAAGAAATCGCCATGTGGCTGGCTGCCTGGTCCGGCCGTTCTCCGGCCGTCACCCGCCCGCTGGTGGCGATCTTCGCCGGTAATCACGGCGTCACCCGCCATGGCGTTACGCCCTATCCGACCTCCGTGACCCAGCAGATGGTGGAAAATTTCGCGGCAGGCGGTGCGGCGATCAACCAGATCTGCGTTGCCAACGATCTCGGTCTGAAGATCTTCGATCTGGCGCTCGATTATCCGACCGGCGACATCACCTGCGAGCCCGCGCTTTCCGAGCGCGACTGCGCCGCCACCATGGCCTTCGGCATGGAAGCGATTGCCGGCGGCACCGACCTTCTCTGCGTCGGCGAAATGGGTATCGGCAACACCACCATTGCGGCGGCGATCAATCTCGCGCTTTACGGCGGCACGGCGGAAGAGTGGACCGGTCCGGGCACCGGCTCGGAAGGCGAGGTCATGGCCCGCAAGATCGCGGCGGTGAAGGCTGCGGTGGAGTTCCACAAGGATCATCTGTCCGACCCGCTGGAAATCATGCGCCGTCTCGGCGGACGCGAGATCGCGGCGATTGCCGGCGCCATTCTCGCCGCCCGCGTGCAGCGTATTCCCGTGCTGATCGACGGTTATGTGGCGACGGCCGCTGCCGCTCTGTTAAAGGCCGCCAATCCTTCGGCGCTCGACCATTGCCTGATCGGCCATGTCTCGGGCGAGCCCGGCCATCTGGCCGCCGTTGAAAAACTCGGCAAGACGCCGCTTCTGGCGCTTGGCATGCGGCTGGGCGAGGGCACCGGGGCAGCGCTTGCCGCCGGCATCGTCAAGGCTGCGGCCGCCTGCCATTCCGGCATGGCGACGTTCGAAGCGGCAGGTGTGGACACCCGCATCAGCTCCCGCACCGACCATTGAGGTTACAGATGGACGCGACGCCGCAGAGGAAGCAACCGGAGCCCGCCTTTCGCAAGGAAAAGGGCTGGCGGCATCTTTTCGCCGCCGCCCGCTATTCCGTGCAGGGGCTCGGCCGGCTGTGGCAGGAAGCGGCCTTCCGGCACGAGGTTCTCGCCTTCGGTGTCGGGCTTGCCCTGCTTCTGGTGGTCGGCGCGCCCTTTGCGCATCTTCTCGTCTTCACCGTGCTGATGCTGCTGCTGTTTTCGGTGGAAGCGCTCAATACCGCCATCGAAGAGCTGGTGGACCGCATTTCGCCGGAAATCTCCTCGGTCGGGCGGCACGCCAAGGATCTCGGCTCCTTTGCCGTCTTCTGCCTGTTGATGGCGAATGGATTTTTCGTGCTTTATTCGCTGGTGACGACGCTGTTCTTTTAAGCGGAGCGCCTCTGATGCTCAAGGGGCTTCAGGCGAAGGACCGCCGGCGCGGCTGGATGGCGTGGGTTTCCTCGACCGCCGGCAGGCTTTGCAGCACACGTTTGGCCGGCAGGATGGCGATGCCCTCGGTGCCCTCGCGCAGTTTCGATTTCAGGATGAACTGGCCGTCATGCTTGGCGAGAATGGCCTGAACGATGGGCAGGCCAAGGCCGGTTCCCTGTTCGGCGCTCTTGATTGCGATCGATCCCTGACCGAAGGCCGAGAGAACCACGGGAATTTCATCTTCGGGAATGCCGGGGCCATTATCCCTGATCGAGACATATTGGCCGCCGCCCGCGGTCCAGCCGGCTTTCACGAGGATTTCGCCGCCCTGGGGGGTAAATTTCACGGCGTTGGAGAGCAGGTTGAGGATGACCTGGCGGATGGATTTTTCGTCGGCCCAGACCTGCGGCAGGCTGTTTTCGAACTGCTGGCCAATTTTGATATTCTTGGCGCGGGCGCGAAGCTGGATCATGCCGATGCAATCCTCGGCGATTTCCAGCATTGAGATCGCTTCTTCGTTGAGGTCATATCGTCCGGCCTCGATGCGTGACAGGTCGAGGATTTCGTTGATGAGGTCGAGCAGATGCTGGCCGGAGCGATGGATATCGCCGGAATATTCCTTGTAGAGCGGATTGTTGAGCGGGCCGAGCACCTCTGATGACATGACCTCGGAGAAACCGAGAATGGCGTTGAGCGGGGTGCGCAGCTCGTGCGACATGGAGGCGAGAAAGCGCGATTTCGCCAGATTGGCCTCTTCCGCGCGCCGCCGGGCCTCATCCGAAACCGAGTTTGCGACTTCGAGCTCGGCGATCAGGTCGTCCTTTTCCGTCTGCGACGAGAGCAGCTTGACGCTGGTCTGGTAAAGCCGGCTGGTAATGCGATGGCAGAAGAGGATCGCCATGCCGAACATCAGCGCGAGGCCCACATCGAAGGGGTCGCGCGAGATGGCCGAGGTGATGCAGAGCGCCGCCAGCACCGGCAAAAAGGTCATGAAGGTCGCCCGCCGCAGCATGAAATTGGCCATGGCGGTCAGGGACAGCGCGATCAGCAGCGTCGAGCCCTTGAAGAAGAGGACCAGTGTCGGGTCGTTGCGCACCGGCTCGGCCAGCGCAAACATCGCCCAGGCGCAGCCGATGAGGATCTGCATGCCGAGAAAGAGACTTTTCCAGTGCTGAAGATTGTCGGCCGTGATTTCCTGCTTTGCTGCCCGTTTGGCCAGCAGCAGGGAAAAGGCGTGGAAACTCAGTGCGATCAGCGACCAGATGATCAGGCTGATGTCGCGGGTTATATAAACGCCGATGATGGAGGCGAGCACGATGAAAAGCGGCATGATCATCGCGCCCTGCAGGGTTTCGGCGATATGCATGGTCAGCATTTCGCGTTCATAGGCGTCGCTTGCGCCGGCCCCTTGCTGCAGGCGTTCACGCGTCGTCTTCACCGTGTCGAAAACCGCCTTGTTGCGGTGTTTTTTCGAACGGTCGACGATGATCTTGTCGGTGGACGTGCTGACGCTTTTACTCATTGTTACAACGCGGGGTGACATGAACCCTTGCAGGCTACGCGCAAAATCTTAAGAAGATGCTGCCGTGAAAGGATTTGTTTGCCATTTCTGACAAGGGTTTGTTGTGACATGAGACGAAATGGTGGCAGGGGCAGACGTTTCTCGGCAGTTCGCGATGGCGGGATTTTTCTCGCCACGGTTTTTCTCGGCATTCTGATTGCCGCCAAGCTCGACCAGATCAACAGCGAGACCTATCACGGCCGCTTCTTCGTGATCGATGGCGATACGCTGTCGAAGGGGGAGGAGCGGTTCCGGCTGCTCGGCATCGATGCGCCGGAGCTTGCGCAGACATGCCTGCGCGGCGGCGAAAGCTGGCCGTGCGGCGAGGAAGCGCGCCGTGTCCTGCAACGGCTGGCCGCGCCGGCGGATTTCTCCTGTTCCGGCAGCTCCAGAGACCGTTACGGGCGGCTGCTCGTTTATTGCGCCTCAAGCGGCAGGGATGTCTCATCGGAAATGGTGTCGGCGGGTTTTGCCGTCGCATCAGGTTATTTCCAGTTCTCCAGCGAGCAGGCGGCGGCGCGAAAGGAAGCACGCGGCATCTGGGCGGGGGAATTCGAGAAACCGTCGCAATGGCGGCGGGAGCACCGCGCCGCGGATCTGGAAACGCCGGCGGTGGGTTTCCTCACCGTTATCCGTCATCTTCTGGGGTGGGACCATGGCTGAGGATGACCGGTTTGCGCCGGTGCATGATGACGGGCTGGATGGGTTGCGCGGCGAAATCGCTCGCTGCCGGCTCTGTCGCGACAGGCCGCTCAGGGGAATGGCAGATCGCCTGCCGCACGAACCCCGGCCGGTGGTCGTCATGTCGACAAAAGCGCGCGTCCTGATTGCCGGGCAGGCGCCGGGGCTGCGCGTGCATGAAACGGGACTGCCGTTCAACGATGCCTCGGGCGACAGGCTGCGCCAATGGCTGAACGTCGACCGGCAGACATTCTACGATCCGGATCGCTTCGCCATCGTGCCCATGGGTTTCTGTTTTCCCGGTTATGACGATAAGGGCAGCGACCTGCCGCCAAGGCGCGAATGCGCGCCGCAGTGGCGCGAGCGGGTAATGGCGGCGATGCCGCAGGTGGAGCTGATCCTCGCCATCGGCCAATATGCGCAGGCATTTCACCTGGGTGAAAGGCGGCGCAAGACCATGACGGAAACCGTACAGGACTGGCGCAGCTATCTTCATGCCAATTGCGGCCCCGGCATTTTACCCCTGCCGCATCCAAGCTGGCGCAACACGGGCTGGCTGAAAAGGAATCCATGGTTCACGGAGGAGCTGCTGCCGGTTCTGCGGCAACATGTGGAAATGCGGCTAGCGTGAAACAATTTTCTGTTTTTCTGCGAAAATTAGTGTATTGAAAGGAAATTAATTCAGGAGGGTAGACGCATTGGATCGCCTAGACCGTAAGATTTTGCGCATTCTGCAAGAGGATTCCACGCTGGCCGTTGCCGATCTGGCGAAAAAGGTCGGCCTTTCCACGACGCCCTGTTGGCGGCGTATCCAGAAAATGGAGGAAGACGGCGTTATTCGCCGGCGCGTGGCGTTGCTCGATCCGGTCAAGGTCAACACCAAGGTCACGGTTTTTGTCTCCATCCGCACCGCCTCCCATTCCATCGAATGGCTGAAGCGTTTTTCCGAGGTGGTTTCCGAGTTTCCGGAAGTCGTCGAATTTTACCGCATGAGCGGCGATGTCGATTATCTGCTGCGCGTCGTCGTGCCCGATATTGCGGCCTATGATGCCTTCTACAAGCGCATGATCGCCAAGATCGAAATTCGCGACGTGTCTTCCGCCTTCGCGATGGAGCAGATCAAATATACGACGGAACTGCCGCTCGATTACATGCTGCTGGACAATCCGAAATCCGGCGAGGAGTGATCCGCCGCCGGTCAGTTTTTCGACCAATGCCCTTTCCGGTTGCCGGGGAGGGCGTTTTCATTTGCGGGTCGTTTTTCCCGTCGATCTGGCCCGCCAAGGGCTGATCCAGCCGGAAGGTCCATCCGGTAACCGCTGCCGGGGCACGACAATTCTATTCCGCCCATAGCGGCAAATTCGCATATTCAATTCTCCCGGCGCTGTCTCCGTGCAAACTGCGATTTTGATAAAATCGCTCGAATATCTACGCTTTTATTGTCGAAGGATGGAATAGCGAGGGATATCCATATGCTGACACGACGCGGAACATTGGGATTGATTGCAGGTGCGACCGGGGCGGCGTTTCTGCCGCATATCCGGCGGGCGAATGCCGCAACCACCACATTGCGGATTGGCTGGCAGAAGAATGGCGTGATAGCGCTCGCAAAAAGTCAGGGCGCGCTCGAAGCGCTGCTGAAGGATCGCGGCATCGAGGTTAAATGGTCGGAATTCTCCTCCGGACCGCCGCTTCTCGAGGCGCTGGGTGCCGGCGCGCTGGATATCGGCCCGACCGGCGATGTGCCGCCGCTTTTTGCGCAGGCCGCCGGCGGCAATCTGCGTTATGTGGGCACTTACAAAGCGGCGGCCGGCGGATCGGCCATCCTTGTGCAGAAGGATTCGCCGCTGAAGACGCTGGAAGACCTGAAAGGCAGGAAGGTCGCTTTCAAGCGTGGTTCCAGCGCCCATAACGTGACGGTGAAGGCGCTGCGAAAGGCGGGGTTGACGTTAAACGACATTACGCCGGTCGACCTTGCGCCCCCGGATGCGGCCGCCGCCTTCCGCAGCGGCAGCATCGATGCCTGGTCGATCTGGGATCCCTATTTCGCCGTGGCGGAAAAAGAGCCGACGACGCGGGTTCTCTCGACCGCCGAAGGCATCGTCGATCCGTGGAGCTATTTCCTTGCCAATGGCGATTTCGTGGAGGCCAATCCCGATCTCGTGCCGCTGATCCTCAAGGAGCTGGCGAATGTGGGTGCGAAAGCGCAGATCAATATCGATGCAACGGCAAAGTCGCTGGCGTCGATCACCGGCGTTCCCGAAGATGTCACCAAGGTCTCGCTGACGCGGCCGGGCGCCGATCTCGGGCGGGTTTCGCTGGTTCCCGATGAGGCCATCGCCTATCAGCAGGCGCTTGCGGATGAGTTCTACGATCTGAAGATCGTGCCGAAGAAACTCAAGGTGGCGGATATTGTCTGGCGGCCGAAGGCGAGCTGAGCGGGCCGGAAAAGGTGAGTCTCTTCAATCTGCTGGCGGGTGTTGCTGAGAGGTTGATTCAGCAATGTTCCTTAAATGCAGGGCGAGCATGTCCCGCTTGTTTCTTCTCCCCGCAGGGGAGAAGTCCGCGGCAGCGGGATGAGGGGGCGAGGGTGCGGCCTATCGCTGACGTTGCCCCCTCATCCGACCCTTCGGGCCACCTTCTCCCCCTTGGGGAGAAGAAAACTGCCGAGACGTCGGCGACATAAGCCTTCGATCCCGCATCAGCCCTTGAGCTCGGCAATCACCAGATGGCCGGGTGTCGGATTGCCGTCCTGCATGCGCACATTGATGTCGGTCACTTCGAGAATCTCGAAACCGGTCGCGGCCAGTCTTTCTCGGACATAGGTTTCCGCATGGGCGAAACGCTGGTGCGGGCCGACCATATAGGGGCGTCCGGCCAGGGTTTCTTCGGGCAGGGTTTCCGACGAGAAGATCAGCAGGCCGCCGGCATTGAGGTTTTCGGCTGCGCCGAAAAACAGCGGCTCCAGCGCGCCGAGATAGGGCAGCACATCAGTGGCGGTGATGATATCGAAAGGTTCGTCGTCATTGTCTTCGAGAAAATCCTCGGCTTCGGCGACGTAGAGCGTCTCGTAGAGGTCCTTCTCATGGGCGATCTCGACCATGTTTTCGGAAATGTCGATGCCGGTGATATCGTCGGCCATGTCGCGCAGCGCTTCGCCTGTCAGGCCGGTGCCGCAGCCGAGATCGAGCAGGCGCTTGAAGGGGCCGAGGTTCAGCGTCTGCAACCGCTGGCGCACCATCATCGGCACGGCGTAACCGAGCTGCTCGACAAGAATATCCTCGAAAGCTTCGGCATGCTGGTCGAACAGGGTTTCGACATAGGCGTCGGGCGCCTTTGGCGGGGTTTCGCCCCGGCCCATGGCGGCGATGCGAACGGCCGCGCCGCCGTGATCGTCGGGATCGATGGCCAGAACCTCTTCATAGGCCTTCACCGCCGCGTCCACATCGCCGGCTTTTTCAAGCGCCAGCGCGCGATTATAGGCCTCGGCAAGCGCCTCTTCGTCGATTTTCTGGTTCTTCGTCATCGTGCCTTATCCGTCAGCATCTTCAGTTGAGGTTTGCTGTAAGCCGCATCGGGGACGGGCGCAATGTTTATGTGGCGCGATGGCTCAGTGGATGATGAACTCCCCTTTGAGCGCGCGCCATTCCTGCGCCGAGATCACCTGCCGGTGCACGTAGCGGACGGAATGCAGCGGACCGTCGAGCTTTTCCTGCCAGAATTTGAGGAAACCGTGCATTTCGGGGAAGTCAGGGGCCAGATCGTAGTCCTGCCAGACATAGGTCTGGAGAACCAGCGGATGGTCCGGCAGGCGATAGAATATCTGGGCGGTGGTGAGGCCGTAGCCTCTCAGCATCATTTCCATGTCCTTGTTCATGACGGCGGTTCCCGTATCCATGATTGCCGATCACAGCATTACCGCTGTATCTAAGATGGGAACACGACAGGGTTAATCCAACCTTGCCAAAGGCCTGGATATGTCACAAATTTGTTATATTTTTCAAAATGTTGGCAGCCTCATCTGATGAGTGCTGCCAACGTTGCGACTAACGCTTCAGATGGCGCGTCAGGCGGGCCTCCAGCCATGCCCAGACATGCCGCAGCGTTTCGACGATCGTCAGGTAGAAGATCGCGGCCCAGAGATAGGCCTGATAGTCGAAGGTGCGGGAAAAGGCGTAGCGGGTCTGGCCCATCAGGTCGAACACCGTGACGATGGAGACCACCGCTGAACCCTTGATCATCAGGATGATTTCGTTGCCATAGGGACGCAGCGCCACGATGAGCGCCTGCGGCAGGATGATCTTGCGGAAGGTGACGAGTTTCGACAGGCCGAGCGAGGCGGCGCCCTCATGCTGGCCGCGCGGCACGCTGCGGATCGCGCCGCGCAGGATTTCAGCCTGATAGGCGGCGGTGTTGAGGGTGAGCGACAACAGGCCGCAATACCAGGCCTCGCGGAAGAACCACCACAGGCCGACAGTTTCCAGCCCCTGGCGGAAACTGCCGAGGCCGTAATAAATCAGGAAAAGCTGCGCCAAAAGCGGCGTGCTGCGGAAGACGTAGACATAGGCATAGGCCAGTGCGCCGACGATGCGGTTTTCCGACATGCGGCCGAAGGCGATCGGCACGGAAAGAATGGCACCGAGAATGATCGAACTGCCGACCAGCGTGATGGTGGTGATGAGACCGTCGATATAGCGCGGTCCGTAACGCTGGAATTTGTCCCAGTCCCAGCCCTCGATCATGGCGAAGATCAGCCCGGCGGCGAGCAGCAGCCAGAGCGTGATGACGGCGATGCCGACGATGCGCGAAATATTGAGTGGTTTGTCCGCGACGGCCGGGGCGGGGCGGGGTGGAATGAGTTCCTTGATATGGCTCATCGGCTCACCTCCGACTTGCGCGACCAGCGATCGATGAAGCCGATGCCGATGGAGGAAAGCAGCGCGAGGATGAGGTAGAGCAGGCAGGCGATGCTGTAGAAGAAGAAGGCTTCCTTGCTGACGCGGGCGGCGATGCCGGTCTGGCGGACGATATCGGCAAGGCCGATGATCGAGACGTAGGAGGTGTCCTTCAGCAGGATGACCCAGAGATTGGTCATGCCGGGCAGGGCGATCCTGACCAGCTGCGGGATGATGATGAGCACCATGGTGCGGCCGCGCGACAGGCCAAGGGCGTGACCCGCCTCATATTGGCCCTTCGGTATGGCCTTGAAGGCGGAGAGCAGCACTTCGGACGCGTAGGATGAAAACACCACCGATAGCGCCACCATGCCCGCCACGAAGGCGTTGATCTCGACCGGACCGGTAATGCCGACATAACCGGCCACCGATTGCAGCAGCATCTGTATGCCGTAATAGACGATGAAGAGCGTCAGCAGTTCCGGCAGGCCGCGGAAGATGGTGGTGTAGATGCCGGTCGCCAGCCGCAGCGACTTTTCCTCCGATTGCGCAGCGAGCGCGATGAGGAAGCCGATCAGCAGCCCGACGGGCAGGGTGGCGAGCGCCAGCGAGATGGTGACCTTGACGCCGAAGGCGATTTCGTCGCCCCAGCCCGCATCGCCGCAGGCGACCAGGGTGCCGTTTCCGAAAAGCGAGAAGAGACCGACCGGCCCGCAAAAGGGATCGAGAAGTGTCGAGACATAGGTCCAGAACGCACCTATGGCGGAAAATGCTCCGCTCATGCCAATTTTCCCCTGCGGTCTTAAGCCGCCGTGATTGTTATCGTGACGTTTTCAAACAAAAATGGCGGAAGGGCAAGCCTTCCGCCACGAGATTTCAACAGATCGAACCGGCTTACTCGCCGTAAACGTCGAAATCGAAGTATTTTTTGTTGATCTCCTGATACTTGCCGCTGGCGCGAATGCCGGCGATGGCGGCGGTGAACTTGTCGGCAAGCGCCGTGTCACCCTTGCGCACGGCGACGCCCGCGCCATTGCCGTTGATCTCGACATCGACCGGAAGCGGCGTCAGGATCTTGCAGCAGGCGCCGGCATCCGTCTTCAGCCATTCCGACAGAACGACGATATCGTCGATGACGGCGTCGATACGGCCATTGGCGATGTCGAGCTTATATTCGTCGGCGGTCGGATACATCTTCACGTCGGCATCGGGGAAATGCTTTTCGGCATAGTTGGAGTGGGTGGTGGAACCCTGCGCGCCGAGCGACTTGCCCTTCAGGTCCTCGACGGACTTGATCGGCGAATCCTTCGGTACGGCGATGGCCGGCGGGGTGTTGTAATATTTCTTGGAGAAGTCGACCTTCTCGAGACGCTCGGGCGTGATCGACATGGACGCGATGATGGCGTCGAACTTCTTGGCCTGAAGGGCGGGGATGATGCCGTCCCAGTCATTGGTGACGAAGGTGCACTCGGCCTTCATTTGTTCGCACAGCGCCTTGGCGATGTCGATGTCGAAGCCGGTCAGCGTGCCGTCGGCTTCGAGATTGTTGAAGGGCGGATAGGCGCCTTCGGTGCCGATGACGATCTTGTCCTGCGCGAGGGCTGCGCCTGACAACAGCGAGATGGCGGCAATCGATGCGGCTGCGAGCAGACGGGTGGAAATAGGCATTTCGATCCTCTCTTTTGGTCGTTCATCCGCAGTCTGTTGTTATTTTCAGTGCGGACGCCATGGGCGCTGGGCGCGGCAGGACGGAGGATACCGCCTGTGACCTTCAGCGCGGATGAGATTATTCATCCGGTTGGTCAAAAAATGCAACTGCAATATTAGTGACCGCGTTTGCGCCGCAGTGCTTTCACGAAAACGCCTTGATCTGTTCATTTCCGGTACACAAGGCTTTGTCCATCATGGGAACCGAAGCCTGTGCGAGGCGTTGACCAGCGCCTGCACGCGCAGCCGGATTCAAGATGTCGCAAAACAAGCGACCAAAAATGGCAGATGAGGAAGCACCGATGCTGAAGAAGAACACATTGCTGACGGGGGTGGTTTTCCCCCTCATGTCGCTGGCGATCGCGGTGGAGCCGGCCGCCGCCGGTTTTGCCGGTGCCGCGCGGGCGCAGATGCCCCAGTCGCAGACCCCGCTGATTCTGGCGCAGGCGCAACCGGAAGGGCAGGCCGCGGAAGAACAGAATCCGGAAGAGCTTCTGCGCAAGCAGCGCCAGCAGGCCGAGGAGGCGCAGCCGCAGGCCGAGCCGCAGAAGCAGGAACAGGCGCCGGAGCCGCCGCGTGAACGCCCGCCCGAGCCGAAGGCTGAAGCCGCACCCGCCGAACCGCGCCCCGAGCCGCAACGGGAACCCCAGCGCGAAGCGCAGCCGGAACCCCAGCGGGAGCCGCAGCCGCAACGTGAAGCCCGCCCGGAACCCGCACCGGCCGAACAACCGCAGGAGCGCCCGCGCCGCGCCGAGCCTGCGCAGGAGCCGCAGGCCGAAGGCGAACAGCGTCCCGCCCGCCAGCGCCCGGAGGCGGCGCCCGAAGCTGCGCCTGAGGCCGCACCGGCCGAACAGCAGCCGAAGGAGCGCCCCCGCAAGCCGGAGCGTGCCGAGCAGCCGGCAGGCGAGGGTGAGCAGCGTCCGCGCAAGGAACGCGCAAAGGAGCCGGCCGACGAACAGCCTGCCGCCCGCCCTGAAAATGCCGAGCAGCCCGCCAAACCGGCGCCGGAGAAAAAGCCGCAGGTAGAGGAAAAGGCGTCCGAACCGGCCGAAAAGGCTGTTCCGGAAAAGAAACCAGCGGCTCCCGAGCCTGCCGCGAATGAAGCCCCTGTTCCGACCGAGGCGCCGACCCCTGCGCGCCCGCCGGCACCCGAGGCGCAGCCAAACCCTGCGCCAGGCCAACAGCCTTCCGAAAAACCGGCCGAAGGGCAGGGCAGGACAGAGCCCGCAGCGCCGCTGCCGGGCAGCCCGACACCGCCGCCGAGCGGTGCCGTGACCGGGCAGGCGCCTGCCGGTGAGCCGGTCCCCAATCAGGTTGCGGTTCCGCAGACGGAAGCGCCGCCGATGACGAAGGAGGAGCTGGACAAGGCCAAGGCCATCGCCAAGGACCCGTCCAAGACGGCCGATACCGTCATTCTGCCGGTCGACAAGGGCGCCGCCGTTCTCGACAGCGACAAGGAAGTGGAACGCTCCGGCAGCCGCCAGACCCGTGAGGAGCGCCGTCGTGAACGCGAGCAGGCCGGCGACGTGAAGGTGCCGACATCGGACGCCGAGGCGCAGCGCGCCGGCGCCGCCGAAGGCAAGGCACCGCCGCCGCCCGTGAAGATGGAGGCGATCACCTCCCAGCAGGGCGAGCGTGTCGACCGTCGTCCGCAATATGAGCGACCGGAAGGCGTGCGCGAATGGCAGCCGCGCGAAGGCCGCCCGCGTGACCGCGATCGCGACGCGCCGATTATCCTGCAATTTGGCGACCGTGTCGTGGTGCGCGGCGATGACAACCAGCGCTTCATCCGCGATGGCGGCGAGCCCTATTACGAGCGCCTGCCCGGCGGTCGTGTCCGCGAAACCGTGGAGCGGCGTGACGGCACGCAGGTGGTGACGATCCGCAACCGTTACGGCGATGTGATCCAGCGTTCGCGCATCGACGATCGCGGCCGGGAATATGTGCTGTTCTATGCGCCCGATCTGATGGACGATCCTGATCGTGACTACGTCTATCGCGATCCCGGCCTCGACCTGCCGCCGATGCGCCTGCGCATTCCTGTGCGCGACTACATCATCGACACCTCGAGCGATCCGGACCGAGATTATTACCGCTTCCTGGAACAGCCGCCGGTCGAGCCGGTGGAACGTGTCTATTCGCTGGATGAAGTGCGTTATTCGGCCCGTATCCGCGACAAGGTGCGCCGTATCGACCTCGATACCATCACCTTCGCTACCGGCAGCGCCGAAATACCGATGGCGCAGGCCCGTTCGCTGCGCAAGGTTGCTGACGCCATCAATAAGGCGCTGGACAGGAACCCGGGGGAAACCTTCCTCATCGAAGGCCATACCGACGCCGTCGGTTCCGATGAAAGCAACCTCGTGCTTTCCGACGAACGCGCCGCTTCCGTCGCCAATGTTTTGACCGACGTTTACGGCATCCCGCCGGAAAACCTCGCGACGCAGGGCTATGGCGAGCGTTACCTGAAGGTCCAGACGCTCGGCCCGGAACAGCAGAACCGCCGCGTCACCATCCGCCGCGTGACGCCGCTGGTGAAGCCGGTCGCCCAGAACTGATTGGGTTCGACAGGAAAAACAAAGGCCCGGAAGCGCAAGCTCTCCGGGCCTTTTTTGTTGGGACAGGCTTTCCAAATACGCGACGTCATCCTCGCCCTTGTGGCGAGGATCTAATCAGGTTTCCTCCGGTCGAGACGTAGTAGATGCTCGGGACAGGCCCGAGCATGACGGAGGAAGTGTTTGTTCCAGCCTCCAAAACCTCGCCAGCACTCCCTTTGGGAACCGCCCGAAGGGGAGATATGTGTCTTCAGTTCAGCGCCACCGCGATCTCGGCCGCAAGCTGGGCATTGTTGCGCACCAGCGCGATATTGGTTTCCAGGCTGCGGCCGTCCGTCAGGCGGAAGATGTCGCCGAGCAGGTAGGGGGTGACTTCCTTGCCGGTGACCTCGTCGCGCTCGGCGTGGGAGATGGCGCGGTTGATGTAGATTTCCATTTCCTCGCGCGGAATCTCGTCTGCTTCGGGCACGGGATTGGCCACCAGCATGCCGCCATCGATACCCAGCTGTTCGCGGGTTGCCTGGAAATTGGCAATCGCCGCCGGGCTGTTCAGCGAGAGCGGGCTCGGCAGGCCGGAGGAACGCGACCAGAAGGCGGGGAATTCTTCCGAACCGAAGGTGACGACGGGCACGCCATTGGTTTCGAGAACCTCGAGCGTTTTCGGAATGTCGAGGATCGCCTTCGCGCCGGCGCAGACGACGATCACGCCGGTCTTCGCAAGCTCGGTCAGATCGGCGGAGATGTCGAAGGTCTCTTCAGCGCCCTTGTGCACGCCGCCGATACCGCCTGTCGCAAAAACGCGGATGCCGGCGCGGGCGGCGGCGATCATGGTGGCGGCAACCGTGGTGGCGCCGGTGCGGCGTTCGGCAATCGCGAAGGCGATATCGGCGCGCGAAACCTTCATGGCGTCGGTGGTCTGGGCGAGCGCCTCGAGCTGGTCCTTCTCAAGGCCGATATGCAGCGTGCCGTGAATGACGGCGATGGTGGCCGGAACCGCACCCTGATCACGGATGATCTGCTCGACGCTTTCCGCCATCTCGATATTGCCGGGATAGGGCATGCCGTGGGTGATGATGGTCGATTCGAGCGCCACGATCGGCGCGCCGCGCTGCTTGGCGGCGGCGACTTCCCGAGAGTAGACGATGGGCAGGAGCGGGGAGATGGGGCGGGTCATTGCATCTGTTCCAGTTTTTAAAAGCGGGTTCATGCCAGCATTTCAGCCTGGGGAACAAGCCCCAACATGGCGTCGACACTGTCTTTTGATAGGTCTTGGGACGTGGCGAAGGGCGATTGCACGGTGATGGCGGCCGCCGCCGCGCCTTGCCTCAACGCTTGCGCAATCGTCTTTCCCTCGGCGATGGCGGCAAGATAACCCGACGCCATGGCGTCGCCCGCGCCGGTCACATCCTTTACCTCGCGGATGAGCGGCGGGTGGAGGATTGCTTTTTCGGTTGCGTTGAAGGCCACGACTTCACTTGCGCCGCGGGTAACGACGCCGCCGGAAAGCCCGGCCTTGCGCAGGATGTCGGGCCAGTCGCGGACATTGGCCGCAGTCTCCCCGGTCAGCGCGCGGGCCTCCGCCTCGTTCATGAAGAGGATGTCGATATCGCCGAGCGCCGCTTTCAGCCTCACCGCCTTGGCCGGCGAAATGGCGATGGCCGCCAGCGGCTTTTCGCAGGCGCGGGCGACGAGGCCGAGCGCCGTCAGCGTATCTTCCGGCAGGTTGGCGTCGCAGAGCAGGATGTCGCTCGCCGTGATCGCCTCGCGAACGGCGCGTATCTTGAGGCGCCGTGGAGTGAAGAGCTTGTACAGGTCCATGTCGGCAAGCGCGATGACCAGATTGCCGTCACGCTCCAGAATGGCGGTGTAGCTTGGCGTGCGGCGATCGAGGAAGGTGAAGGGCGTATCTTCCACGCCCGCCTGCCGTGCGGCCTCCGCCACCGCCTCGCCGGTAACGTCGCCGCCGCGCGGGGCGATGATGCGGACCTGAAAACCGAGGCGGGAAAGATTGCGCGCGGCGTTGAAACCGCCGCCGCCGGCCTCTTCCATCCACGAGCCGGGGTTGCTCGCGCCGGGCGCCGTCTCAGTCTCGATCATGCCGCGCCTGTCGATATGCGCGCCGCCCAGAACGAGTATTTTCTTCACGCTTGCGTTTCCCTCTTTGGCGGATGGAAAGACCGGACGATTCGGCCTAAACTGACGTCTTCCTGACCTCGCATCCGGTTTGCGGCCATGGGCCGGGCACGGAAAAACGAAAGCAGAACAAACTACTTATCGCTATTTGTTTTCAATATGCTGGCTTAGCCTTGCGAAATGAGAACAAATAGAGTACATACCGTTTCCATACTGCTTCATTGCCTGTGCGGCTTCAATAACCTAAAGGTGGTTCGGATGGCACAAAATTCTTTGCGTCTCGTAGAGGATAAATCGGTGGATAAAAGCAAGGCACTGGAAGCGGCGCTCTCCCAGATCGAACGGTCGTTCGGCAAGGGATCGATCATGAAGCTCGGTTCCAATGAAAACGTGGTTGAAGTGGAAACCGTTTCGACGGGCTCGCTCAGCCTGGATATCGCGCTCGGCATCGGCGGTCTGCCGAAGGGGCGCATCATTGAAATTTACGGCCCGGAAAGCTCCGGTAAAACGACGCTGGCATTGCAGACCATTGCCGAAGCCCAGAAGAAGGGCGGCATCTGCGCCTTCGTGGACGCTGAACATGCGCTCGATCCGGTCTATGCCCGCAAGCTCGGTGTGGATTTGCAGGGCCTTTTGATCTCGCAGCCCGATACGGGCGAACAGGCGCTGGAAATTACCGATACGCTGGTGCGTTCCGGCGCGGTTGACGTGCTGGTCGTCGACTCCGTTGCGGCGCTGACGCCGCGGGCGGAAATCGAAGGCGAAATGGGCGACAGCCTGCCGGGTCTTCAAGCGCGTTTGATGAGCCAGGCGCTGCGCAAGCTGACGGCGTCGATCTCGAAGTCGAAGTGCATGGTGATCTTCATCAACCAGATCCGCATGAAGATCGGCGTCATGTTCGGTTCGCCGGAAACGACGACGGGCGGCAACGCGCTGAAGTTCTATGCGTCCGTTCGCCTCGACATCCGCCGTATCGGCTCCGTCAAGGAGCGCGAGGAGGTTGTCGGCAACCAGACGCGTGTCAAGGTCGTCAAGAACAAGATGGCGCCGCCCTTCAAGCAGGTGGAATTCGACATCATGTATGGCGAAGGCGTCTCCAAGACCGGTGAGCTTGTCGATCTCGGCGTGAAGGCCGGTATCGTCGAGAAGTCCGGTGCATGGTTCTCCTATAATAGCCAGCGTCTGGGGCAGGGGCGTGAAAACGCCAAGATTTTCCTGCGCGACAATCCGGACACGGCAAATGAGATCGAACTGGCGCTGCGCCAGAATGCCGGCCTGATCGCCGACCGCTTCCTGCAGAATGGCGGCCCGGAGGCCGGTGACAGCGACGGCGACGACGGCTGATTTCCGGCAGAACTGCGGGTGTTTCCTGCCCGGTGGTTTTGCCTGATGTGAACTGCGATTGAACAAAAAGGGCCGTGCGATTTGCCTCGCATGGCCCTTTTTGTTTGTCGGCGCGCCTTCGCGGGCCTCCATGGCTGGACAGGGCCGGGTGCGGACGATAAAAGCCAGTGATTTTGCAATATAGCCATCCTTCGGGGTGGAAGTGATGGACTCCAGCTGTGAGCGGTGTGTGGGCATGAGCGGTGTGAATGAAATTCGGTCGACCTTTCTCGACTACTTCAAGAAGAACGGACACGAGATCGTGCCCTCCAGCCCGCTGGTGCCGCGCAACGATCCGACACTGATGTTCACCAATGCCGGCATGGTGCAGTTCAAGAACGTCTTCACCGGTCTTGAAAGCCGTCCCTATTCCACGGCCGCTTCGGCGCAGAAATGCGTGCGCGCCGGCGGCAAGCATAACGACCTCGACAATGTCGGTTATACCGCCCGTCACCACACCTTCTTCGAAATGCTAGGCAATTTCTCCTTCGGCGATTACTTCAAGGAAGAAGCGATCACCCATGCCTGGAACCTGATTACCAAGGAATTCGGCATCGACCGCAATCGTCTGCTGGTCACCGTCTACCACACCGACGATGAGGCCTTTAACCTCTGGAAGAAGATCGCCGGTTTCTCCGACGACCGTATCATCCGCATTCCGACCAGCGACAATTTCTGGGCGATGGGCGATACCGGCCCCTGCGGTCCCTGTTCGGAAATCTTCTACGATCATGGCGATCATATCTGGGGCGGCCCGCCCGGCTCGCCGGAAGAGGATGGCGATCGCTTCATCGAGATATGGAACCTCGTCTTCATGCAATATGAGCAGTTGACGAAGGAAGAGCGTATCGACCTGCCGCGTCCGTCAATCGACACCGGCATGGGCCTTGAGCGTATTTCGGCGCTGCTGCAGGGCAAGCATGACAATTACGATACGGACCTGTTTCGCGCGCTGATTGCCGCTTCCGTGGAAGCGACCGGCGTTCCGGCCGAAGGCGAAAAGCGCGCCAGCCACCGCGTCATCGCCGATCATCTGCGTTCGTCCGCCTTCCTGATCGCCGATGGCGTTCTGCCGTCCAATGAGGGCCGTGGTTATGTCCTGCGCCGCATCATGCGGCGCGCCATGCGCCATGCCGAACTTCTCGGCGCGCGCGAGCCGCTGATCTACAAGCTGCTGCCGGCGCTGGTGCAGCAGATGGGCCGCGCCTATCCGGAACTGGTCCGTGCCGAGGCGCTGATTTCCGAGACGCTGAAGCTTGAGGAAACCCGTTTCCGCAAGACGCTGGAACGCGGCCTGTCGCTGCTGTCAGACGCCACCTCGACCCTGCACAAGGGCGACATGCTGGATGGCGAAACCGCCTTCAAGCTTTACGACACCTACGGTTTCCCGCTCGACCTGACGCAGGATGCGCTGCGCGCCCGCGAAATCGGCGTCGATCTTTCCGGTTTCACCGATGCGATGGAGCGCCAGAAGGCCGAAGCCCGCTCGCATTGGGCCGGTTCCGGCGACAAGGCGACCGAAACCGTCTGGTTCGAGCTGAAGGAAAAGCTCGGCGCGAGCGAATTCCTCGGTTACGACACCGAAACCGCTGAAGGCGTCATCCTGGCGATCGTCAAGGACGGTAAGGCTGTTGAAAGCGCTGCCGATGGCGAGGCGGTGCAGGTCGTGGTTAACCAGACGCCGTTTTATGGCGAGTCCGGCGGCCAGATGGGCGATACTGGTGTGATATCCGGCGACAATGGCGTCTTTGCCGTTTCCGATACCCAGAAGAAGGGCGAAGGCCTGTTCGTGCATTTGGGCACGGTCTCCAAGGGCGGTCTGAAAGTTGGCGACGCCGTTCAGCTGACGGTCGATCATGACCGCCGCTCGCGTCTGCGCGCCAACCATTCCGCCACCCACCTGCTGCACGAGGCATTGCGCGAAGTGCTCGGCACACACGTTGCCCAGAAGGGTTCGCTGGTTGCGCCCGAGCGCCTGCGTTTCGATGTTTCGCATCCGAAGCCGATGTCGGCCGAGGAGCTGAAGGTCGTCGAGGAAATGGCGAACGAAATCGTGCTGCAGAACTCGCCGGTCGTGACCCGCCTGATGAGCGTCGACGACGCCATTGCCGAGGGCGCCATGGCGCTGTTCGGTGAAAAATACGGTGATGAAGTTCGTGTCGTCTCCATGGGCACCGGCGTTCACGGCGCAAAAGCCAATCGTCCCTATTCCGTCGAGCTTTGCGGCGGCACGCATGTGGCGGCCACCGGCCAGATCGGCCTCATCCGCATTCTCGGTGAAAGCGCCGTCGGTGCGGGCGTGCGCCGTCTCGAAGCCGTCACGGGTCAGGGCGCGCTTGCCTATCTCGCCGAGCAGGATGAGCGGGTCAAGGCGCTCGCTTCGTCGCTGAAGGTTCAGCCGGGCGATGTGCTGTCGCGTGTCGAAGGCCTGCTCGATGAGCGCAAGAAGCTGGAACGTGAGCTTGCGGATGCGCGCCGGAAGCTTGCCATGGGCGGCGGTTCGGCGGACGCCGGCGCAAGCGACGTCAAGCAGGTTGCCGGCGTCAATTTCCTGGCGAAATCGCTCTCCGGCATCGACGCCAAGGATCTCAAGGGTCTTGCCGATGAGGCCAAGGCCAATCTCGGCTCGGGCGTCGTGCTGTTGATTGCCGTTTCCGAAGACGGCAAGGCAAGCGCTGTCGCGGCCGTGACCGAAGATCTGACGGCCCGTTTCAGCGCTGTCGATATCGTCCGCACCGCTTCCGCCGCACTTGGCGGCAAGGGCGGCGGCGGTCGCCCCGACATGGCGCAGGCCGGCGGCCCGGATGGCGCCAGGGCGCAGGATGCCATCGAAGCGGTGGCGGCGGCGCTGGCTGCATGATAGGCGTGAATTGAAGAGGGCGGGGTTTTACCCCGCCTTTTTGTTTCGGCCTTAGGGGCCGCCAAAGAGGCGGCGGAGGGAAGCGATGCGTTTTGTAAATCCCATCCCTTTCGTGCGCGACATCAATTGCTCAAAGGCGTTTTATCGCGACAGGCTTGGCCTGAATATAGTCGAGGATTTCGGGAACTTCGTCCTCTTTGAAAGCGGCTTTGCAATTCATGAGGGGCGGTCGCTCGCGGAGACCGTCTGGGGCACATCGTCGGGCGCGGAAGAACCCTATGGCAGACGAAATATGCTGCTTTATTTCGAACATGGGGATGTCGATGTGGCCTTTCGAAATATCGCGCCGCATGTGGAGCTTATCCATCCACTCCAGCGACAGGCCTGGGGGCAGAGGGTGTTTCGTTTTTACGATCCGGACGGGCACGCGATAGAGGTCGGGGAGCCGCTCGGCCAGTCCGGTACATAACCCGCCGCGATGATCGATCGGATGTTCGATTTTCGGGCGGGCTACTGTTTGACTGGTGGTGAAACGGTTGGCCCGTCTTATCCGGTTGCCCGCAAATCCTTTGCCGCCTCCTCATCGAGCTGGGTGGCCCGCTTGAAGGCGGGGCGGTCGGTAAGATGGGTCATGTAGTCGATGAAGGCCGGGCGTTTTTCGATGGTGCCGAAGTGCAGCCCCCAGCCGATATGGGCGCCGACATAGACATCCGCCGCGGTGAAGAGATCGCCGGCGATGAAGCGGTTTTCACTGACGGCCCGCTCGAGCGTGTTCATCACATCCACATAGCTGCCGCAGCCGGCCATGCGCAGCTTTTCCTTGGGCACTTCGAAACCCATCGCCTTCATGCTGGCCGCCATTTCCAGCGGGCCGGCGGCAAAGAACATCCAGCGATAATAAAGTCCGCGTGCCTTGGGTGTCGGCGCGAGGTTCGCGCCGGGAAAGGCATCGGCGAGATAGGCGCAGATCGCCGCCGCCTCGGTGACGATGGTATCGCCGTGCTTGATGGCGGGCACCTTCGCCATCGGATTTATCAGCCGGTAGGCGGGCGATTTCATCGAGGTTTCAAAGCCCAATATTTCGGTTTTATACGGAACGCCCACTTCCTCGAGCATCCATCGCGCAATGCGTCCGCGCGACATGGGGTTGGTGTAAAAGATCAATTCACTCATGCTTTTGCCTCCCCAAGCAAAATTGTCGAAGCATCATGGAAAACCGGCGGGGGTTTCACGCTCGCGCTTCGTTTTTTCAAGACCCGCAGCATCATTCGCACGTTCCTTAAGGATCGCGCCGATGCTCCGATGAATATTTGACTGTGCCGGGCAAGTTATGTGCAAGTAGATGCTGTTTTAGCTTTGTCTTATTGTTGTACTGGCCGTGGCACGTGGAATCGGACTCTGCGCCTAGTACAATTGCTAATCAAGATACTGTGAACAAAAAAGAAACCCGGCGTTGCGGCCGGGTCCCGTTCCCTGATGTGGCACGGCGCTGGCCGGCCATCATTGGCATCGCATGCCACAGCCTGGAGAGGGCAGCCGTCGCCGCGGCAGCCTAGTTGTCTGTCTTTTTTCCCGCATGCCGCGTTGCGGCGATGAGGGCGAGGAAAAAGGCAATGATGGTCAATATGGTGCGGATAAGATTGGAAAGCGCCCAGCGATCACGCAAATCCTGCCAGTTCGGCGGTATTTCGGCCGAGACGGTTTTGAAGAACTCGTTGATGGGGACATTGACCATGCGGGTCTGGATCACGACGACGGTGTAGATGACCAGAGCGGACAGCCATATCAGCCGGTTGCGCCGGTCTGCCAGCATGGCCCCGAGAAGGAGAGCCAGCGGGGCGAAGAAGGCGGCATAAAAGACGCCATTTCGGACGCTGATGTTGATGCTGTTGAACGCCGCAATGAAAATCTCCGCCTCAAGCTGGGGAAAGGCCATCATCACCGGATTGCTGAAAGCGAAGAAAAAGCCGGCCATCACGCCGAGGTTTAGCGGCGCTACGATGCGCAGGGCCGAAATCGCCGGGCCTGCGACAAGGCCAAGGGCGGGAAAATATCTTGTTCTTATTTCGTGCAGAAATGAGCTGGACATGAAAATCTCCATCGAATAACCGTACATATATGTACGGCTTATCCGTACGCATACGTACGGTTATTGTCAAGGAAATGCGGATGCGAAACGAAAACAGGGAATTGCGCCGGCGTGAGATCGTTGAACACGCCTTCGACATGCTTGCCCGGGATGGCTATGCCGTCTTTTCCATGCAGGCGCTGGCGAAGGTGAGCAAATCGTCCAAGGAAACGCTCTATGGCTGGTTTGGCGGCAAGGCCGGGCTTTATGAAGCCATGGTGGAAGAAAACGCGGCCAGACTGGTATTGCCCTCGGCGGATGCGGCCGATGGCGTGAAGGAGCTTTCCCGTTTCGGGGCTGAATTATTGTCGATGCTCCTGGGGGAGCGAGCGGTTCTGCTCAATCGGGTTGCGGCGGCGGAAGCCGGCGGTGACGCCGCACTGGGAGCATTTCTGGCGGAAAAGGGCCGTGACCACGTGATGCCGAAGCTTGCGGCATATTTTCAGGCGCTGGAGAAACAGGGTCTCATAGGCACGGGTGCATCGGAGGAGCCTGCGGAAATCTGGTTGTCGCTTCTGGTGGGGGATTTGCAGATAAGGCGCGCGACGGGTGCGCTTGGCCTGCCGACACAAGAGGAGCTGCGGGCGCGGTCGATCCGCGCCGCGGAACTTATGTTTCGTCTATACGGTACAAATGAAAAACCCGGCGCTGAGGCCGGGTTTTGAAGTCACTGGAAAAGCAGGCTTAAGCTGCCATCGCCTTCTTGAGGTTTTCGTCGATCTTGTCGAGGAAAGCCGTGGTGGAGAGCCAGGGCTGGTCGGGACCGATGAGGAGCGCCAGGTCCTTGGTCATGTAGCCGCTTTCCACGGTGTCGACGCAGACGGTTTCGAGCGTTGCCGCGAACTTTGCGAGTTCCGCATTGTCGTCCAGCTTGGCGCGGTGGGCGAGGCCACGGGTCCAGGCGAAGATCGAAGCGATCGAGTTGGTCGAGGTTTCCTGACCCTTCTGGTGCTGGCGGTAGTGGCGCGTCACCGTGCCATGTGCGGCTTCGGCTTCGACCGTGCGGCCGTCGGGAGACAGGAGAACGGAGGTCATCAGGCCGAGCGAGCCGAAGCCTTGAGCAACCGTGTCGGACTGCACGTCGCCGTCGTAGTTCTTGCAGGCCCAGATGTAGCCGCCGGACCACTTCAGCGCGGAAGCGACCATGTCGTCGATCAGGCGGTGCTCATAGGTGATGCCGATCTCATCGAACTGCTTCTTGAACTCGTTCTGGTAGACTTCTTCGAAGATATCCTTGAAGCGGCCGTCATAGGCCTTGAGGATGGTGTTCTTCGTGGAGAGGTAAACCGGCCACTTGCGCATAAGGCCATAGTTCATGGAGGCACGGGCGAATTCGCGGATGGATTCGTCAAGGTTGTACATGGCAAGCGCCACGCCGGCGCTCGGGGCGTCGAAGACGTCCTTTTCGATGACCTGGCCGTCTTCACCGACGAACTTGATGGTCAGCTTGCCCTTGCCGGGGAACTTGAAATCGGTTGCCTTGTACTGGTCGCCGAAAGCGTGACGGCCGACAACGATCGGCTTGGTCCAGCCGGGAACGAGGCGCGGAACGTTCTTGCAGATGATCGGCTCGCGGAAGATGACGCCGCCCAGAATGTTGCGGATCGTGCCGTTCGGGCTCTTCCACATCTGCTTCAGGCCGAACTCCTCGACGCGGGCTTCATCCGGGGTGATGGTCGCGCACTTGATGCCGACGCCGTGCTTCTTGATGGCGTGCGCCGCATCGACGGTGACCTGGTCGTTGGTGGCGTCGCGGTTTTCAACCGAAAGGTCGTAATATTCGATGTCGAGATCGAGGTATGGCAGGATCAGCTTATCCTTGATGAGCTGCCAGATGATACGGGTCATTTCGTCGCCGTCGAGATCGACGACCGGATTGGCTACCTTGATCTTTGCCATGAATTCCTCACCTTCGAAGCTGTGGCGCCGGATGGCGCCGGTATCCGGAAAAATATCCGGTGCGGCTATAGCATCGCGCGCGGCTGAGGCAAAGCCATGGGGGGCGCTTTTTTGGCGCAGCGCAATAACGCTTTGCGCATTGCCAAACCATAATGCCGGAATACAGTCAGGCGAATCGCTTCGCCCGCCGTCGGGCCTATCCCGGGATCACATCATGCGGAATATTCTGCTTCTGACTGCCGCCGTCCTCTTTTCCCACAGCGCGCTCGCCGCCGGGCCTGCCGATCCCGTCCAGAAGGTGATGGATATCACCGTAAAGAACTGGTCCGGCGATGCGGAAAACTGGAAATACATCTTCGATGAAGACATGCTGACCAGCCTGTTCAGCAAGGAGTTCGTCGCGCAATATCGCGAAGCCTCGAAGAAACCGGCCTATGAGGCGGAAAGCGGCGAGAAGGGCGATCCCTTCGGTTACGACGTGGTCACCAATTCGCAGGATGGCTGCCCGCTGGAGGATGTATCTGTGACGGCGGGGGAGGTGAAGGACGGCGCGACTGACGTGACGGCGAAATTCAAACTCTGGGCCTGCATGGACGAGGCGGAGATGAAGGCGACCGTGGACGAGGTGCATTTCGATGTCATCGAAGAGGATGGCCGGCCGGTCATCAGCGACATTCACCGTGTCGGCGATGAGGGCAGGGATTCGCTGCGCGAAGAGATGGCGACGATCATCAAGGGGGAGTAAGGGCAGGGTATTGGCCGCTCCGGAGTGATGGTGACGTTTTCCTATCGCGGCGTCATCCTCGGGTTTGACCCGAGGATCCATTGATTTCAATGGGTTGTGGATCCTCGGGTCAAGCCCGAGGGATGACGGGGTGGCGGTTTGCTCTCATCTTCAGCAAGCTTGAACGGAGTGCGCGCTCCCTCCTGCTTTGATTTTAGCGCCGATCTGTGCCAGTGAGGCGCGCTTCTGCGCTTTACAGTATTGGCCTCAAAGTCGATGCGGCGCCTTTAAAAAACGGACAAAAGAGATGGCAGGCACAAACAGCGAGCTTGAACTTGTGGCGGAAGGCCCGGCGATCATTCTGGTCGAACCGCAGCTCGGCGAGAATATCGGCATGGTGGCGCGGGCGATGGCCAATTTCGGCCTGTCCGAATTGCGCCTGGTCAATCCGCGTGATGGCTGGCCGAGCGAAAAGGCGCGTGCGGCCGCTTCCAAGGCCGATCATGTCATCGATGGGACGAAGGTGTTCGAGACGCTGGACGAGGCGATCAGCGATCTGAACTTCGTTTATGCCACGACCGCGCGCGAGCGCTACGGTTTCAAGCCGGTGCGTTCGCCCGTGACCGCCGCCGATACGCTGCGGATGAAGTTCAAGGCTGGCGAAAAGACCGGCATCCTGTTTGGACGCGAGCGCTGGGGGCTGACCAATGAGGAAGTGGCGCTGGCCGACGAGATCGTCACATTTCCGGTCAATCCCGCCTTTGCCTCGCTCAACATCGCCCAGGCCGTACTTCTGATGTCCTATGAATGGATGAAGTCAGGTATGGACGATCTGGAAGAGACGCTTTTCCAGTCCGTCGAACAGCGGCCCTCGACCAAGGAGCAGGTTTTCGGCCTGTTCGAACACATCGAGGAGGCGCTGGATGCCCGCGGTTATTTTCATCCGGCTGAAAAAAAGCCCAAAATGGTCGACAATCTGCGCGCCGTGCTGTCGAGACGCGGTTTTTCCGAGCAGGAAATCAGTGTTTTCCGTGGCGTGATCAATTCGCTCGATCGCTTTCCCCGGCAATGGCCGAAACAGGCGGGCCGGGCAACGGGCCCAGAGGCCGGGGGAGCAGGGGAGAATGCTGAAGACGAGTGAAGCCGCCGCTGACGTGTTGAAACCGGTGCTGGTGTTCGATTCCGGCATTGGTGGGCTGACCGTGCTGCGTGAGGCGCGCGTGCTGATGCCCGAGCGCGGTTTCATCTATGTGGCTGACGATGCCGGTTTTCCCTATGGCGGCTGGGAGGAGGAAGCGCTCAAGACGCGGATTCTTTCGCTTTTCGAAAAGCTGCTGCAAGATTATAGCCCGGAAGTATGCGTCATCGCCTGCAACACCGCCTTCACGCTCGCGGGCGCCGATCTTCGCGCACGGTTTCCGGACATGACCTTTGTCGGGACCGTTCCGGCCATCAAGCCGGCGGCGGAGCGCACCCGTTCGGGCCTCGTTTCCGTGCTGGCGACGCCGGGCACCGTCAAGCGCGCCTATACGCGCGATCTCATCCAGTCCTTCGCCACCCAATGTCATGTCCGTCTTGTCGGCTCGGAAAATCTGGCCCGCATGGCGGAAAGCTGGATCAGGGGCGAACCGGTCTCGGATGAGGCGGTGCTGGTCGAAATCGAACCCTGCTTCATCGAGAGCGATGGCAAGCGCACCGATATCGTCGTGCTCGCCTGTACCCATTATCCCTTCATGGCCAATCTCTTCCGAAGGCTGGCGCCATGGCCGGTGGACTGGCTCGATCCGGCGGAGGCGATTGCCCGGCGCGCGCGCCATCTGGTGCCGCTGCCGCAGGATGCGGAACATCCTGATGGTTTCGACTTCGCCGTCTTCACATCGGGCAAGCCGGATTTCGCCACGCGGCGGCTGATGCAGGGGTTCGGCCTCAGCGTCTCGGCGACCTGAGCTTCACGGCCCAGGGCAATGTTGTATTTTTGCATCTATTTTGCCAGTCTTTTGCAATTCGAGATTGCGGCCTCTTGTCGCATCCGATTTCTTGTGTAAGATGTTTCTCGTCTGTAACCGCTATGAATGGAGGCGTGGAATGACTAATGACATGAATATGCGCCTTAACGGCATGTCAGGCCCTTCCGGCATGATGTTCTGCGGTTATGCGACCCGAGGCATCTCCCTCCGATAAGGCTTATAGCCTGATTTCCTTGCCGTTTGGCATTTTCACTTCGTCCGACATGTGAGTTGCGCGTCCGCGTGGCCGACAGGCTGTGTCCGCGGTTCCGGCATGTCGTTTATCCATCGACAAAGGACCTGGCCGCTTCGCCGTGCCGGGATGGATTTCCCATGCAGAAAAATCAACCATTGGTAGCATTTTCGCTGCCGGATGCGGTGGACCGTCTGTTCGTCACATTCGGCGTCTGGAAAACCCTGAAAGCGGTTCTCATTGCCGCGCTTGTGCCGCGCGCGCCGCCGGCAGACATTACCGATCTGCCGGAACACCTGCTGGACGATATCGGTATCGAGCCGTCCGATCGGAAGCGGCGGCGGGACTGGGCGGCCCCTTACTGGGCGCCGCGGTTTTGATGGCGGCGGCCTCCCCGACAACGAAAAGAAATGTCGGGGAGGCCGCATCTGTGCCGTTTGATGTTATTGTATCTCGATGCGATACAGGATACGGTTTTCCCATGATCGTCAGTTTCCGTCACAAAGGACTCGAAGCTTTTTACCGCTCAGGGACGACCAAAGGTATTCAGTCGGCTCATGCCGCCAGCTTGGCCGAATACTTACCTTGCTTGAAGTCGCCGTGGGCGCTGCCGATCTCAATCTTCCTGGTTTCAAACTTCATCCTCTAAAGGGCGATATGAAGGGTCACTGGTCGATATGGGTGAATGGAAACTGGCGTGTGACATTTCGATTTCTGGATAGCGATGTCGAACTTGTCGACTATCAGGATTATCACTGAAGGGAGTGGTTCCGATGATGAAATCTCCTGTTCACCCGGGTGAACTGTTGCGGGAAGAGGTCATTGCCGCACTTCAGCTTTCCGTAACTGAAGCTGCAGAAAGGCTCGGCATGTCGCGTGTGGCGCTTTCGAGGGTGTTGAACGGGCGGGCAGGAGTTAGCCCCGACCTTGCCCTGCGGCTGGAGCGGGCAGGGGTCAGCACGGCGCGGGCATGGCTTGGCATGCAGTCGAATTACGATCTAGCGCAGGCGATTAAACGGGAGCAGCCACTCGTTCGGCCGCTTGATGACAAAGCGGCATGATCTCCGAAAATTTGGCTTGATACCGTTTGATTTTGGTGGCTTGCTCCCGAAATCGGACAGAGGAGACTCATCATGCCGCTGGAGAACTGGCTGGCCTTCGTGGCCGCATCCGCCATCATGCTCGCCATTCCGGGACCGACGATCCTGCTGGTGATTTCTTATGCGCTCGGCCATGGCCGCAAGGCCAGCACCGCGACGGTGACGGGCGTGGCGCTTGGTGACTTCACCGCGATGACGGCCTCGATGCTCGGTCTTGGCGCGCTGCTTGCCACGTCGGCGGCGCTTTTCACCGGGCTTAAATGGATCGGTGCGGCTTATCTCATCTATCTCGGCATCAAGCTGTGGCGTTCACCGGTCAGCGGCGAGGGCGCGGAAGGGACGGGCGTGACGGGCCGCGAAAGGCCGTTCAAAATCTTCCTGCATGCCTATATCGTCACTGCGCTGAACCCGAAGAGCATCGTGTTTTTCGTGGCCTTCCTGCCGCAGTTTCTGGTGCCGACACTGCCTTTCTGGCCGCAGGTGCTGATTTTTGAAGTCACATTCCTGGTGCTTGCCACTGTCAATGCGGCGCTTTATGGACTTCTGGCAAGTGCCGCCCGCAACACGATCCGCAAACCCAAGGTGCAGCGTATCGTCAACCGCACGGGCGGCGGTCTCCTGATCGGCGCCGGTCTTGTCGCCTTCGGCTGGAAGAGGGCGGCGGTGTAACGCCCCGTCGATCGCCTGGAATTCGGACATAATAAAATGGCATTGCCGCATATTCTTCTTGCCCTGATCACCGTGTTTTTGTGGGGCTTCAATTTTGTTGCCATCAAGATCGGCGTTGCCGACATGCCGCCTCTGTTTCTGACGGGGGTGCGTTATCTGTTTGCGGCCGTGCCGCTGGTGTTCTTCCTGCCGAAACCCAATGTGCCGTGGCGGCACATGATCGTTTACGGCATGGCGATGGGTTTCGTGCAGTTCGGCCTGCTTTACCCGGCCATCAAGCTTGGGCTGCCGGCGGGGCTTGCGTCGCTCGTCATGCAGTCGCAGGCCTTCTTCACGCTGGCGCTTGCCGTGGTGTTTCTCGGTGAGCGGCCTTTGCCTTCACAGATACTCGGCGCAGTCATCGCTTTTGGCGGGCTGGCGGTCATCGGTCTGGAGCGCATGACGGCGGCAGCGCTGATCCCACTCCTGATGGGGGTCGGCTCGGCAATTGCCTGGGCCTGCGGCAACATCGTCAACCGCCGTATCGGCCAGGTGAACGCGGTCTCCTTTATCGCATGGACGAGCCTTGTGCCCGTTCTGCCGTTGATCCTGCTTTCGCTGGTGGTGGAAGGGCCCGATGCTATCGCGGAAGGCCTGCTCAATGCGACGCCGACGATGGCTCTCGTGGTGATCTACATGGCTTATGGTGCGACCATTGTCGGCGCGGGCATCTGGAGTTACCTGCTTCTGCGTTATCCGGCCGGAACGGTGGCGCCGTTTTCGCTGCTGGTGCCGATTGTCGGTTTCGTCAGCGCCTATCTCGCCTTTGCGGAGCATATCACGGTCTTTGAAGTGGTCGGCGCCGCATTGGTCATCATCGGGCTGATGCTGAACGTGTTCGGCAGACGGCTTTCATTTTTGCAGGTCTCCTCCGGCGCTGCCTAGAGGCGGTGCAATTGCCTGTGCATTACCGGCACGGAGCAGACGCAACCGGTGATTTTTTGGTAAAGAGCATGTTCGGCCGCCGCCAAGGGAATCGGCCGATGACATGCAGCACGAGGAACGGAACATTGCAGGTCGGCATCGACATGGGAACCCTATCGGGCGGGCAGCAGGCCAAGCTCGATATCGAGGAATTGCTTGCGACACGTTTGCTGGTGCAGGGCAATTCCGGTTCCGGCAAGTCGCATCTGCTGCGCCGGCTGCTTGAGCAATCGGCGCAATGGGTGCAGCAGGTCATCATCGATCCCGAAGGCGATTTCGTCACGCTTTCCGACAAGTTCGGTCATGTGGTGGTGGATGGCGAGCGTACCGAAGCGGAACTTGCAGGTATTGCCAACCGCATTCGCCAGCACCGCGTTTCCTGCGTGCTGACGCTTGAAGGTCTCGATATCGAGCAGCAGATGCGGGCCGCTGCCGCCTTCCTCAACGGCATGTTCGATGCGGATCGTGAATATTGGTATCCGGTCCTTGTCGTGGTGGATGAGGCGCAGATGTTTGCGCCCTCCGTCGGCGGCGAGGTGACGGAAGATGCGCGCAAGGCGTCGCTCGGGGCCATGACCAATCTGATGTGCCGTGGGCGTAAACGCGGGCTTGCCGGCGTCATCGCCACGCAGCGTCTGGCGAAGCTCGCCAAGAACGTCGCGGCGGAAGCCTCGAATTTTCTGATGGGCCGTACCTTCCTCGATATCGATATGGCGCGCGCGGCCGACCTGCTCGGCATGGACCGGCGGCAGGCGGAAATGTTTCGCGATCTGCAGCGCGGCAATTTCGTGGCGCTCGGGCCGGCATTGTCGCGCCGTCCGCTGCCCATCGTCATTGGGCCGGTGGAAACTTCGGCGCGTTCGTCTTCGCCGAAGCTGATGCCGCTGCCCGACGCGCCTCAGGATGTGGAAGACCTGATCTTCACGCCGGATCCGGAAGAGTTCACGCGCGCCGTGGTACGCCGTACGCCGCCAGCACCCCGTCCGACCACCGATATTCTCGCCGAACTCTCCCGTTCGACCCCTGCCGCCGTTGGCCCTTCACCGGAACAATCGCCGCGCAGCGGCCAGCCCGACATGACGCCAGAGGAGCGCGAGGAAAAGATCGGTGCGGTTCTCGTTGAAATTCTCGACGATCCGCAATCGGCCTATCGCACGGATGCCGTGCTTTATCAGGATTTTCTGGTGCGCGCCCGTATGCGCCGCATTCCCGGCACACCGATGACACTTGCGGAATTCCGCCGGCAGGTGGCGATTGCCCGCTCCGGCGTGGATGCGGCGATGGCGGCCAGCGAAGGCTGGGGGAAGGCGCTGGAATTGTCGATGTCGATTTCCGATGACCTGCAGGGCGTTTTCCTGCTGCTGGTCAAGGCGGCGCTTGGCGAGGAGCCTTGCCCCTCCGACGCTCGCATTGCCCGGGCCTATGGCACCCATTCCGCCCGCCGCGCGCGACGGCTGCTCGGTTACTTCGAAGAGAAGGAGCTTGTGGTGGTGCATGCCGATTTCTCCGGCAAGCGCATCGTGGCTTTCCCTGACCTCGATGCAAAAACCGCACCCGGAGATGCGGATGCGGCTGAGGATGATGCGAGACTGGCGGCGGAGTGACGCGTCGCTGTGCGAAGCCGAGTGCAAACCTAAACTCCGTCATGGTCGGGCCTGACCCGGCCATCCACTGCCGTTGAAAAGGTGGGTCCTCGGGTCAAGCCCGAGGACGACGGAAGGGGAAATGTCGAGCTTGGTCAGAGGCTGAGGAGGCGTTTCCGCCTCCTCGATGAAGGCCTTATTCGATGGCCTTGGCTTCCTTGCGCGTCGCGATCAGCGAACCGATGATGCCGGTTGCGAGGATGGCGACGGTGACGCCGAGCGAGACGGCCGGCGGGATCTTGGCGATGCCGAGCATATCGGCGACGAAAATCTTCGAACCGACGAAGACCAGAACCGCAGCCAGCGCATATTTCAGATAAGCGAAGCGGTGGATCAGGGCGGCGAGCGCAAAATAGAGGGCGCGCAGGCCGAGGATCGCGAAGATATTCGAGGTGTAGACGATAAACGGATCGGTGGTGATCGCGAAGATCGCCGGGATTGAATCGACCGCGAAGATCAGGTCGGCGATTTCGACCATGATGAGCGCCAGGAAGAGCGGCGTCACGAAGGTCTTGAGCTTGCCGGTGGCGGCATCCGTTTCCTTGACGAAGAATTTTTCGCCATGCAGCTTGTCCGTCACCGGCAGGCGGCTGCGCAGGAACTTCAGGATGCGGTTGTTGCCGATATCGGCCTCGTCATGGTCGGACGAGAACAGCATCTTGAGGCCCGTGAAGACGAGGAAGGCCGCAAAGAGATAAAGCACCCAGTGGAAGTTTTCGACGATCGCCGCGCCACCCGCGATCATGATGCCGCGCAGGATGATGACGCCGAGGATACCCCAGAGCAGCACGCGGTGCTGATATTGGCGGGGAATGGCGAAATAGGAGAAGATCATGGCGATGATGAAGATATTGTCCATCGCCAGGCTTTTTTCAACCACGAAGCCGGTGACATATTCCATCGCCGACTGCTGGCCGGACTGGTGCCAGATCCAGCCGCCAAAGGCCAAGCCGATGGCGATATAAAAGCCCGACATCAGCAGGCTTTCACGAATGCCGATTTCCTTGGAATTCTTGTGCAGCACGCCGAGATCGAGCGCCAGTAGGCCAAGGACGAGAGAAATGAAGACCGCCCACATCCATGTGGGGGTGCCGAGAAAATCGTTGAGGAGGAACTCCATCAGTCAACCTTTAGCCGGACGAGGTTGGCTTTGCGGATGGGGAACGTGTGTCAAGAATATACGTGGGCCCCAACCTAAAGAAACTCGACATCACGTGTTGTCCGGTAACACGCCAGAGGGGCCCGAGTTCTGATCACGGAGCGTAAATAGTGAAAGCTCGAAAAGGTTCAAGAGGCAGGTGCTAAAAAAATTAGCCGGGGCTTGTTTGACAAAACTGTGAAAGCTCTGTAGAAGCCGCCCCAACGCCGGGCAGCAATGTCCGGTGTGTTTTGTTGACTGCCCTGCAGTTTAATAACTGGCGTTCGGCGGTCAATATCACCGACATGTCCCGTGGTTTCTCCATTTGCATGTGAGAAGCCTGTCAGAGGCCCTGAAACGGGCTTCAGAGGAGGGTGTGTTTCCTTGAACCGGTTTGGCAACAGACCGGCATAACCTTTTGAGAAGGAAATACGATGAGCAAGCGCGAATCGGCTAAGTATAAAATTGACCGCCGCATGGGCGAAAACATCTGGGGCCGTCCGAAGTCCCCGGTTAACCGCCGCGAATACGGTCCGGGCCAGCACGGCCAGCGCCGCAAGGGCAAGATGAGCGACTTCGGCACGCAGCTGCGCGCCAAGCAGAAGCTCAAGGGCTACTACGGCGAACTGCGCGAAAAGCAGTTCCGCGCCACTTTCGACGAAGCAAACCGTCGCAAGGGTGACACCTCCGAAAACCTCATCGGCCTGCTCGAGTCGCGTCTGGACGCCATCGTCTACCGCGCCAAGTTCGTTCCGACCGTTTTCGCTTCGCGCCAGTTCATCAACCATGGCCACGTCACGGTTAACGGCGTTCGCGTCAACATCGGTTCCTACCGCTGCAAGCCGGGCGACGTCATCGAAGTTCGCCAGAAGTCCAAGCAGCTCGTAACCGTTCTGGAAGCTGTTCAGCTCGCTGAGCGTGACGTTCCTGACTATATCGAAGTTGACCACAACAAGATGGTTGCGACCTACGCCCGCGTTCCGGCTCTCTCCGACGTTCCGTACCCGGTCGTCATGGAACCGCATCTGGTCGTCGAATTCTACTCGCGTTAATCGACGCGTTTCAGTATTCAGGAAGCCGCCCTTCGGGGCGGCTTTTTTGTTTGCGGGGAAGGCTTTGCATGCAAGATATTCAGGCGATCGTCGATTCCATCTATGACAGCATGGTGCCGAGGCTCGGTGAGGGGAAGGTCGCGGATTACATTCCCGAACTCGCCAAGGTCGATCCCAACCAGTTCGGCATCGCCATCACCACCGTCGATGGAACCACCTATACGGCCGGCAATGCGCTCACGCCGTTTTCGATCCAGAGCATCTCCAAGGTCTTCATGCTGACGCTGGCGCTCGGTAAGGCTGGCGAAACGGTATGGAACCGGGTAGGGCGCGAGCCTTCAGGCTCGTCCTTCAACTCCATCGTCCAGCTGGAGCATGAGCACGGAATCCCGCGCAATCCCTTCGTCAATGCCGGCGCCATCGTGGTCACCGATATCGTTCTTTCCGGCCACCAGCCGCGTGAGGCTATCGGCGAGCTTTTGCGCTTCGTTCGTTATCTCGCGGACGATGACACGATCAGCATCGACGATACGGTGGCGAAATCCGAGCAGGCGACGGGGTTCCGCAATTTCGCGCTTGCCAATTTCATGCGGTCCTTCGGCAATCTGCACCACCCCGTTGAATATACGCTCGGCGTCTATTTCCATCAGTGCGCGCTTTCCATGACCTGCGCCCAGCTTTCGCGCGCTGGCCTCTTCCTTGCCAATCGCGGCCGCAATCCGCTGACGGGGCATACGGTCGTGTCGGACCGACGGGCGCGGCGCATCAATGCGCTGATGCTGACCTGCGGCCATTATGATGGATCGGGCGATTTCGCCTATCATGTCGGCCTGCCGGGCAAGAGCGGCGTCGGCGGCGGCATCATGGCGGTGGCGCCCGGCAACGCGTCGATTGCGGTCTGGTCGCCGGGTCTCAACAAGGTCGGCAACTCGGCGCTCGGGTCACAGGCGCTGGAAATGCTGGCGACGAAAACAGGCTGGTCGGTATTCGGGGCTTGATATTGCCGGCGGATGGGGGCATTGCCTGCATGAAGAACGGCAGTCGTGCCGGAGCGAGCTGATGATGAACATTCTCACCAAGATCGATGACTTCGTAGATCGGGCCGGGGCCGACCAGATCGGGGCGGATAAGGACGCGTCCGAAGAGAACGGCAGCTCGCATCCGCTGTTCGACAACGCGCCGCGGTCGGTTTCCTTTAACAAGCTGCGCAAGCGGCTGCTGCGCAATGTGCGCCAGGCCTTTGAAGATTTCGGCATGCTGAACGGCCAGAAGCGCTGGCTTGTCGGCCTTTCCGGCGGCAAGGACAGTTACGGTCTTCTGGCGCTGCTGCTCGATCTGAAGTGGCGCGGCCTTTTGCCGGTCGAACTTGTTGCCTGCAATCTGGATCAGGGCCAGCCGAATTTTCCCAAGCACGTGTTGCCGGAATATCTGGCGAAGATCGGTGTGCCCCATCGCATCGAATATCGCGACACCTATTCCGTGGTGAAGGAAAAGGTGCCCTCCGGCGGCACTTACTGTTCGCTCTGTTCGCGGCTCCGGCGCGGCAATCTCTACCGCATCGCGCGGGAGGAGGGCTGCGACGCATTGCTGCTCGGCCATCACCGCGAGGATATCCTCGAGACCTTCTTCATGAATTTCTTCCACGGCGGCCGGTTGGCCGGCATGCCGGCGAAGCTTTTGAATGACGAGGGCGACCTGATGGTCATGCGCCCGCTTGCCTATTGCGCCGAGGAGGACATGGCGAAATTCGCGGCGGCGATGGAATTCCCGATCATTCCCTGCGACCTCTGCGGCTCGCAGGACGGGCTTCAGCGCAATGCCATGAAGGAGATGCTGGCCGATATCGAACGGCGTATGCCGGGCCGCAAGGACGTGATGCTGCGGGCGCTTGCCCATGTCAATCCGTCGCATCTGCTCGATCCCAAGCTTTTCGATTTCTCGGCGCTTTCTGTCACCGGGGCGTCACCTGAAGAGCGTAGGGAGGCCCACTCTCCCTTATGAAGAAGCGCCCCGCCCGATGACCCTTTCCGACAAAGATATCGACTTCCTCATTTCCACCGTTGCCGCTGCCGGTGCGAATGAAATTCTCCCCCGCTTCCGAAACCTGGACGCCGGCGCTATCTCGGAAAAGAGCTCGGCCGTCGATCTCGTCACCGAGGCCGATATTCTTGCGGAGAAAGTGATAACGGCCGCTCTGCTGCAGCGGTTTCCGAATGCCCATATCGTCGACGAAGAGACTTACGAGGCGGACCAATCCGTCATTCCCGCACTTGCCGATGCGCCGCTTGCCTTTGTGATCGATCCCATCGACGGCACTTTCAATTATGCTTCCGGTTTTCCCGCTTTCGGCACGCTGCTTGCGGTCACCGTCAAGGGTGAGACGGTGGCGGGCTTCATCCATGATCCCGTCATGGGTGACACCATCGTTGCCTTGAAAGGCGAGGGCGCGTTTCTCAACCGCAGGAACGGTTCGCAGGCCAGGCTCAGGGTCGCCGATCCCGCACCGTTGTCGGAAATGGTCGGCATCTTTTCCTGGGGCCACAGCCATCAGGATCGCCGGCCGGTGATTGCCGCCAATATGGCCAAGATCAAGATGGCGTTTTCGCTCAACTGCTCGGCGCATGAATATTGGCTCGCCTCGGCCGGCAAGCTGCATTTCATCGGCCATGAAATGCTGATGCCGTGGGATCATCTCGCCGGCGTGCTCATTCATCAGGAAGCGGGCGGCTATACGGCCCGTTTCGACAATACGCCCTATCGGCCGGGACAAATGACGGGCGGCATCCTGTCTGCTCCCGACAAGGAAAGCTGGAAGATGCTGCGGCGGGAAATCGTCGCTTTATAGTCGTTACGCTCAGAAAGAAGGATATCGCCCATGGCCCTCGAACTCGACATCGCCTCTCTTGCCAATACGCTTCAGGAGGCGGCGGCGGTGGAAATCCTGCCGCGGTTCCGCAATCTGGGTGAGGGCGATGTGCGGATGAAGACCGAGGCGATCGACCTCGTGACGGAGGCCGACGAGGCCGCCGAGCGGCTGATCCGCGCCCGGGTGCAGGAGATCATGCCCGATGCGCTGTTCATCGGCGAAGAGGCGATGGCGGCGGATGCCTCGCTGCTCGGCAAGCTTGCCGATGCCGATCTTGCCGTTGTCGTCGATCCCATCGACGGCACCTACAACTTCGCCTCCGGCCTGCCGCTCTTCGGCGTGATGATGAGCGTTATCTCCAAGGGCGAGACCGTTGCCGGCCTGATCTTCGATCCGATGGGCAATGACTGGGCGATTGCTGAAAAGGGATCCGGCGCATGGCTTTGCAGCGCCGATGGTTCGCAGACGCAGATGTCGGTCGTGCCGGCGCCGGAATTGTCGCAGATGGTCGGCATCGCCAATACCGGCTATTTCGACGTGGAGACAAGGCGCAAGATCCTGACGAACCTCGCCGATGTGCGGCTCTTCACCAGCTATCGCTGCGCGGCGCACGAATATCGCCTGTTCTGCGGCGGCCATATGCATTTCCTGATGTATAACAAGCTGATGCCCTGGGACCATCTGGCCGGCACGCTGTTGTCGCAGGAGGCGGGGGCCTATGCGGCGCGTCTCGACGGCTCGCCCTATCTGCCGAGCCATGTGGATGGCGGGCTGCTGCTCGCGCCGGATCAGCAGACCTGGGAACTGCTGCGGGAGAAGATTTTTACGGTTTGAAGCGCCGTGACAATCTTGCGGCATGATGGAGTGTTCTGAACTCACATCCGTCATCCTCGCCCTTGAGGCGAGGATCCACAGGCGGCCGAAGCGATGGATCCTCGGGTCAAGCCCGAGGATGACGTCAGGAGCAGAGAATGGATGCTGAAGCCGGCCGACCTGAGAGCCAGGGGCCAAGCGGTGATCAAACAAAAAGGGCGCGGAACAGAATTCCGCGCCCTTTCTATTTGCCTGCCTCCGCTTACCGTGTCGGCTTGTTGTGCGCCTGAAACAGCACGCCCTTTTCACCGATCAGCACGAAGACAAGGCCGATGATGGAGACGACGAAGAAGCCCGCCACCATGGGCAGCGCCGTGCCGTCGAAAGCCTGGCCTATGGCCGCGCCGATCAGCGAGCCGCCGACGGTTCCCATGAAGCCCATGACGGAGGAGGCGGTGCCGGCGACGTGGCCGAGCGGTTCCATCGCCAGCGAGTTGAAGTTCGAGCCGATCCAGCCGAACTGGAACATGGCCAGCGCGAAGAACACGATGAAGACGGCGAAGGGCATCGGTTCCGGCCCCAGCACCTGCACCAGCAGCCAGACGAAGGTGATGGCGATGAAGCCCAGCAGCGACCCGTGCGACAGCTTGCGCATGCCGAACCTGCCGACCAGCCTTGCATTGATGAAGGACGAGAAGGCCATGAACAGCGCCACGCCCGCGAAGGCCGCCGCAAACCACGCACCCAGCCCGTAAATGCCCTTATAGACCTGTTCGACCGAGTTGATGAAGCCGAACAGCGCCCCGAAGATGAAGGTGCTGGAAAGCGTATAGCAGAGCGCGATACGGTTGGTGAGCACGATCTTGAAACCGCCGAGGATGGAGCTTGCGGTCAGGGGGCGGATATCGTCCGGATGCAGGGTTTCCGGCAGGCGGAAATACATCCAGGCCGTCACCACAGCGGCAATAACCGCCATGAAAGCGAAGATCAGGTGCCAGTCACCGAAAAACAGCACGATCTGGCCGGTGCCGGGCGCAATGACCGGCACGACCATGAAGACCATCATGATCAGCGACATGACTTCCGCCATCTGCCGTCCGCCATAGATGTCACGCACGATGGAGACCGTGATGACACGCGTCGCCGCCGAACCGATGCCCTGAATGAAGCGCAGCGCCAGCAGACCGGAAAAGGACGGTACGAAGACCACGGCGATGGCTGAAACGATGTAGATGGCAAGCCCGACGAACATCGGCTTGCGGCGTCCGAAACGGTCCGAAATCGGTCCGTACAGAAGCTGGGCGATGCCGAAGCCGAGAAGATAGGAGGAAATCACATATTGGCGGTGGTTTTCGTTCTCGACGCCCAACGATGCGCCGATTTCCTGAAGACCGGGCAGCATGATGTCGATGGCGAGCGCGTTCAGCGCCATCAGCATTGCGGCCAGCGCGATGAATTCCGTGCGCCCCATCGAGCCTGCGCGCGAAGCGGTGGATTGTGAAAGATTTGTCACAGGATTGCCCCAAAAAGAACGGCAAAGGCGTTGCATGAAGCAACGCCTGGCATAAATTTCTGACAATCAGGGTGGGCCGGATGAACCGGCCGAAATCAGGCCGCGCCGCGGACGCTGATACCCTGTTCTTGGAAGTGGTTCTGCAGTTCGCCGGACTGGAACATCTCTCTTACGATGTCACAGCCGCCGACGAATTCACCCTTGACGTAGAGCTGCGGGATGGTCGGCCAGTTGGAGTAGTCCTTGATGCCCTGGCGGATATCTGCATCGGCAAGCACGTTGATGCCCTTGTAGTCGACGCCGAGATAATCGAGGATCTGTACCACCTGGCCGGAAAAACCGCACTGCGGAAATTGCGGGGTGCCCTTCATGAAAAGAACGATGTCGTTGCTCTTCACTTCGCTGTCGATCATGTCGTGAATGCCGCTCATAGGCCTATTCCTTTCACATGCGGTTCAAGGCCGCTGCTTTCTGTTTGTTCCTAGATAACATGTCGCGGCGCGATTTCCACCCGGGAAGCGTAAAAAATCCGTCCCTGATGCGGTGCGCGACATGCCAAATATCGGCCTGTGACGGTTCAGCGATATCTCTGCCGGCTGCGGGCGGCGGCAGTGCGTCTTTTGCTCACCTGCTTCTTGGCTGGCTTGGGTTTGACGGCGGCGTTGATCGCGGCTTCCAGAACGGAGCCGACGATGCCGCCGGCAAGCGAGCCGGTGCTTTTCGTCCGGCGCGCGCGGCGCGTCTTGCGGATGCCGGTCTTGGTGAGGATTTCAGACAGCGCGCCCTTGACGACGCCGTTGAGTACCTGATCGACGATGCCAGACAAATTTCCCTCACCGATAAATAAATCACATTTCCGTCGCGATTTTTACTATACGTGCATCGCCCGCTGTATCAAGCGATCCTTTCGGGTGTCTCTAGCGCGCATTTGCTTTCCTCCGAAATGCAAAAGCGCACTATCTCTTTGTTTTTACGCATTGTCTTAACGTAAAAGCGATTGCGCTTTTACTGGAAATGCTCCGGCCGAAGGTTCATGCATGCCAGCCGTCAAGTCACGACTTGTTCTTTATTTCCCCGGTTTCGATCCGCTCGATGCGGCGGCCCATCATCTGCGCTACCAGCGGGCGGCGGCGCTGGCCGGCAAGACATGGGATGTCGATTATGCCGTGGGGCCGCTGGAGAATGCGCCCGGGGGCGAAACATTCACGGTTGAGGCCTCGGCGGGCGACTGGCGGACGCGCTCCGACATTTTCGTTTACGACCATAATGCGGTGATATCGCAATTGCGGGATGCGCCCGTCTGGCGGCAGATCTGGCTCGGTTTCAAGGCCGGAGCCGGCATCATCGCCGAGGGCGGTGCGGCGCGTTACTTCCGCCACGCCTGGCGTTTTGGCCTGTTCTTCATCTTTCCGTTCCTGCTGATGCTTGTCGGCGGTGCGCTTGCGGCGGCTATTGCCCTGTCGCCCTCAATTTTCACCTTACCTCTCTGGCTCTTGGCGATCAGTTTTCCCGTCGCTGCGCTGTTTTTCGCGAAGGCTTTCCTGCCGTTTGCGGAGAGGTTTCACACCCTGCATCTTTATGCGGACTGGCGGTTCGCGCTCGCGGTCGGCCGCGATGAGCCGATTGCCCGCGATTGGATCGAGGAGAGGGCAGCACTCGTTCTGACGGCGCTGGAGCAGCCCGCAGATGAGGTTCTGGTGGTTTCCCACAGCATGGGCGCCAGCCTTGCGCTCGCCGTGATCGGCCGCGTGCTGGAACAAAAGCCGGATGCGCTGGATGGCCGGAAACTGTCCTTTGCGACCTTGGGCGGTGCGGCGCTGCAATGTGCGTTCCTGACGAGCGCGGACAGGCTTCGCCAAAGCGTCGGTTCGATTGCGCGTCACCCGGAGGTGACATGGTTCGATATCCAGTGCCTGACCGATCCGATTCATCTCTACCGGTGCAATACCGTGGGCCTGACCGGTCACAGGGATGCGCCGCAGCCGAAGATCGTGCCGATCCGTTTCAAGCATTCGCTCTCGCCGGACCGTTATAAGAAGAACAAGCGCAACTTCCTGCGCATGCACCGGCAATATGTGCTGGGGCCGGATCGCAGATCCGGTTACGATTTTACCCTGCTGACAGCGGGGCCTTTGCCGGCAGCATCCTTCGCCGATCTGGATTCGCAGACGCCGCCCGCCTTGTAAGCGGCGCTGACCCGTTCGGCCGGACATGAAAAGGCCCGCGTGAGAGTATCACGCGGGCCTTTGATTATTCCGCAGGTTTCACGCTCTGCCGCAGGCGGGACAGAGACGGTCTGTTGCCGCAACCGCTTTCACGGGCGCAATCATTCGGGAGCCGAGGTCTGCAGGGCAAGGGCATGCAGAACGCCGCCCATGTTGCCCTTCAGCGCGTCATAGACCATCTGGTGCTGCTGCACGCGGGTCTTGCCCTTGAACGCTTCCGCAACGACTTCCGCCGCGTAATGATCGCCATCACCGGCCAGATCGCGGATCGTGACCTTTGCCCCGGGAATTCCCGCCTTAATCATGTCTTCAATGTCGCCGGGTTTCATGGGCATGGTGTTTCTCCTTAATTCATTCTGCGGCGAGCAAAGTTTCGCCGTCCATGAATTGAGGGAACCACGATTCATAGGCCAAGTGCAATTCTTTAATCTCGACAGCCCGCGCCGTGCCCAGCTTTACGGTGGAACCGCCGGTAACGCCGATAACCGGGCAGGAAACGCCCGCTGCCTTCGCCGCTGTCTGCACCTCGTCGAGATCGGCCTTTTTGACCGTCAGAACGTAACGGCCCTGATCTTCGCCGTAGAAGGTGAGGACCGGGTTGTGGCCTTCGACCGCGTCGATGGTTGCGCCGATGCCCGACGAAATCGCCATTTCGGCAACCGCAAGCGCCAGACCGCCCGAGGAGCAATCGTGAACGGCGGTGGCAAGACCATCGGTGATGAGGCTGCGGACGAAATCGCCATTGTTCTTTTCGGCGGCCAGATCGACATGCGGTGCGGGGCCATCGGTGCGGCCATGAATGTCACGCATGTAAACCGACTGGGCGATGTGGGTGCCGAGGCCGGCAGGCGCGCCGACGAGCAGCACCACTTCGCCCTCGGCGGCGAAACGGATGCGCGCCATGCGGCCCCAATCCTTCAGGAGGCCGACGCCGCCGATGGTGGGGGTGGGCAGGATCGCCTGACCGTTGGTTTCGTTATAGAGCGAGACGTTGCCGGAAACGATCGGGAATTCCAGCACGCGGCAGGCTTCGCCGATGCCCTTGATGGCATGGACCAGCTGGCTCATGATCTCGGGCTTTTCCGGGTTGCCGAAATTGAGGTTGTCGGTGGCCGCCAGCGGCAAAGCGCCTGTCGCGGTGATGTTGCGCCAGCATTCGGCCACGGCCTGCTTGCCGCCTTCGAAGGGATCGGCCTCGACATAACGCGGTGTGACGTCGGAGGAAAAGGCGAGCGCCTTCTTGTCATGGCCTTCGACGCGAACCACGCCGGCATCGCCGCCGGGAAGCTGCAGCGAATTGCCCTGGATCAGCGTGTCATATTGTTCGTAGACCCAGCGGCGCGAGGAATTGTTGGCCGAACCGACCAGCGATACCAGCGCATCGGCGATATCGGCGGCGGGCACGTCGTTTTCCGCCAGCGGTGCGGGCACCTTGGCGGGCGTCCACGGGCGGTCATATTCCGGAGCCTGATCACCGAGATCCTTGATCGGCAGGTTGGCGACTTCTTCGCCATTGTGCAGCACGCGGAAACGCAGATCATCGGTGGTCTTGCCGACGATGGCGAAGTCCAGACCCCACTTGACGAAGATCGCCTTGGCGACTTCTTCCTTGGAGGGTTCGAGAACCATGAGCATGCGCTCCTGGCTTTCCGACAGCATCATTTCGTAAGCCGTCATGCGCTCTTCGCGCACCGGTACGGCGTTCAAGTCAAGCTCGATGCCGAGATCGCCCTTGGCGCCCATTTCAACTGCCGAGCAGGTGAGGCCGGCCGCACCCATGTCCTGAATGGCGATGACCGCGCCGGTCTTCATCAGCTCAAGGCAGGCTTCCAGCAGGCACTTTTCGGTGAAGGGGTCGCCGACCTGAACGGTCGGGCGCTTTTCTTCGATGGATTCGTCGAATTCGGCGGACGCCATGGTCGCGCCGCCGACGCCGTCGCGGCCGGTCTTCGCACCGAGATAAACGACCGGCAGGCCGACGCCCTTGGCTTCCGAGAGGAAGATCGCGTTGGATTTGGCAAGGCCGGCGGCAAAGGCGTTGACGAGGATGTTGCCGTTATAGCGCGGATCGAATTCCACTTCGCCGCCGACAGTCGGAACGCCGAAGGAATTGCCGTAGCCGCCGACACCGGCGACGACGCCGGCCACGAGGTGGCGGGTCTTCGGGTGGTCAGGCGCGCCGAAGCGCAGGGCGTTCATGGCCGCGATGGGGCGTGCGCCCATGGTGAAGACGTCACGCAGGATGCCGCCAACGCCGGTTGCCGCCCCCTGATAAGGCTCGATATAGGACGGGTGATTGTGGCTTTCCATCTTGAAGACGACGCAGTCGCCATCGTCGATATCGACCACGCCGGCGTTCTCGCCGGGCCCCTGAATGACGCGCGGACCCTTGGTCGGCAGGGTCTTCAGCCACTTCTTGGAGGACTTGTAGGAGCAGTGCTCGTTCCACATGGCCGAGAAGATGCCAAGCTCGGTAAAGCTCGGCTCCCGTCCGATCAGGTCGAGGATACGCTGGTATTCGTCGGGCTTCAGCCCGTGGGATGCAACGAGTTCCGGGGTGATCTTGATGGAGTTTGGAATCGACATAGGTCTCACGCGGTTCGAGCCGAGGAAAGTTTCCGGTTCTTTAGCGCAAGAGGCTCAATGGCGCGACAGGAAAATGCGCCGCTTTGCCCGCTAATTGGCGGTTTTAACCTTTATTGGCGGCTTGCGCATGGTGCTTGCGAGGCCAGGGTGCGATCACGCCACGCTTTCATAGCCGGCTGAGCCGTTGTCGAGCAGGTGACGCAGGATGCCAAAGGCATGCGCCAGCTCTTCGCGGCTGGAGGGCCCGGAAAAGCTGATGCGGACGCGGTGGAAAACCTTGTCGGTCCGTCCGGCCTTGAACTCGTCCTCGTCATCGATCAGCACGCCTTCCTTCATCGCCGCATTGCGGAAGGTGCCGGAAAGCCAGGGTTCGGGCAGTCTCAGCCACAGGAAGGCGATATCGGGCAGCGAATTGAAGTCCAGCCCGGTAAAGACGCGCCGGGCAATCGCCTCGCGCTCATTCAGTTCGGCGATGCAATCCTTGCGGATATCGTGGGCGTCACCGCTATTGACGAGGCGCGCATTCAACTCGGCCAGCATGAAGGGCAGGCCGCCGGTTATCATCGAGTGGGAAATCCGGATGCGTGAGGAATATTGCGCCGGACAGGCGACCCAGCCGCCTCGCACGCCAGCGGCGACGGATTTCGACAGGCCGCCCACGACGAAGGTAATGTCGGGCGCGAATTCGGCGATCAGCGGGATCGCATCGCGCGTCATCGCGCCATAAAGATTGTCCTCGACGATCCACACGCCGTAGCGGCGGGCGATATCGGCAATCGCGCGGCGGCGCTCTTCCGGCAGGGTGGCGCAGGTCGGGTTCTGGCCGGCCGACATCAGGAAGATCATTTTCGGATGCTGCTGGGCACAGACGCGTTCGAAATCGTCAGGGACAATGCCGTTCTCATCCGCCTCCACCAGCGTCACCCGCCGGCCGGCAAGGGCGGCGCTGCGGCTGATGTGGGAATAGGTGACGGGTTCGAAGACGATGCGGTCGCCCGGCGCAGTCATCGCGGACATCACGCTCATCACCGCCGCATGGGCGCCAAGCGTCGAAACGATGTTTTCCGGCTTCGGCGACCAGCCGTTCTGGGAAAGCCAGCGAACGCCCGCCATACACCAGTTGTCGGGAAAAGAGCGGGCATAATTGGTAATGTCCTGGGGATGCTCTCTGGTCACCGCCTCGATGTGGCTGGCAATCAGCGCGCTCTGGCCAACATCCGGCGCGGCCGTCGTGTTCAGCCGGAATTCGGCGCTGGTATCGATGGCGTGGCGCGTACTGCCGAAGGCTGCCGCTGCCGGTTCCATGGGCAATGACGGGGCAGGGGTCTTGCGCTCATTGACATAGGTGCCGCGCCCGACTTCGCCGCTGACAAGGCCGCGTTCGTGAATGAGCGCGTAGGCTCGGCTGATTGTACCGATTGTCACACCCAGATCATAGGCGAGATTGCGCTGCGGCGGCAGTTTCGAGCCGGCCTGCAGGATACCGTCGGAAATCGCGCCTTCGATACTGTCGGCGAGACGCAGGTAAATCGGGCCGTCGCCCTCGGTAATGTCGGGAAGCCAATTTGTCATGGTGACAATTTATGCATTGTATCTATCCCTAAGTCAATTGTATTTATTGTCTGCATTGAATGAGGCTGAACGCACGGAGACAATAGGTGCAATATGCGCAAGATGGATCAATACCTTTCGACAGCGGATACACTTTATCCTGACGGCTACGAACGGGAACGCGTGTTCCGCGATGCCGGCGACATGGTCGCCCCGGCGCCCCTTCCGGCCCAGATCGCCCGCACGCTTATTGGTCGCCTGATTGCGGGCATGGGCCTTTGGCACCAGAAACGGCGGGGACGGCTCGCCTTGCGGGAATTGTCCGACGACCTTCTGGAGGATATCGGCGTTACGCGGGATGAAGCCCTGAAGGAGGCCGCGAAATCGCGGTTTTTCTCCTGGCCGTCCCGGTCCCTGTGATTTTTTGTCGGAGAGCGGTGCCTTCTTTCCCCGGCACCAAGCAGCCATTCGGCAGCCCGCCACGCCACTCCCAACCGGCGTTGGCGGGTTTTTTTATGCGGGGTTTCCGGCAAACGGCAAAACAATAGCCCGTCATCCTCAGGCTTGTCCCGAGGATGACGTCTTTGATGTAGACGTATGCTAAAAATCAGCAGCCCTTGCCGCCATTCGCCCAGCGTTTGACGTCTGTGGCGATGCGGCCGGAAATGGCTTCATTCATCACGGGGCCGAAAGCATCGAGTTTCGCCGGATTGCCTTCGGCCTGCACCACCAGCATGGGGCGTGATTCCGGGCTGTTGCGCGGCACGAGCAGGATGCGCGGGCGGCCGGAGAAGGAGTTGAGTTCCGGCGCCAGACGATAGGCCTTGAAGGCCGCGTCGCCCGATTTGAACCAGCAGGCATTCGCGCCAAGCGCGATCCGTTCCATGGTCGGCAGGGCCGCGCGGGAGACGGTGGAGGAGGGCTGCGGTTTGGGCTGGCAGGCGGCAAGTGCGGCGGCAACGAGGATCAGTCCGGTGGCTTTGTAGGCATTCAGTCGAAAAGCAAGAGACATCAGGTCATCCAGAAGAGAGGCCGAAACGGCAGCCGCGAGCGGGCATTAAAAAGGCGGGCTTGAAGCCCGCCCGGTCTGTCAGGCTGCGATGACGCCGAGCGCCGAAGCAAAGAGGCCGCGGCCGTCATTGCCGCCATGGGCGGCTTCGATGAGATTTTCCGGATGCGGCATCATACCGAGAACATTGCCCCTGGCGTTGATGACGCCGGCAATGTCGTTCAACGAGCCGTTGGGGTTGCTGCCGTCGGCATAACGGAAGACCACCTGGCCGTTGCCTTCCAGCGCCTTCAGCTCGTCGGCTTCAACGAAATAGTTGCCGTCGTGATGGGCGACGGGGCAGCGCAGGATCTGGCCCCTGTCGTAAGCGCGGGTGAAATCCGTGTCGTTATTGGCGACTTCGAGCTTCACTTCACGGCAGACGAATTTCAGCGAGGCGTTGCGCATCAGGGCGCCCGGCAGCATGCCCGCCTCGACCAATATCTGGAAGCCGTTGCAGACGCCGAGAACCTTGACGCCCTTTTCAGCCTTTTCGCGAATTGCCTGCATGACCGGCATGCGCGCGGCGATGGCGCCGCAACGCAGATAGTCACCGTAGGAGAAGCCGCCCGGAATGACGATCAGGTCGACATCGGGAATGTCCGTTTCCGTCTGCCAGATGGTGACGGGCGCGCTTCCGGAGATTTTCGTCAGCGCCGCGATCATGTCGCGGTCACGGTTGAGGCCGGGAAGTTGGACGACAGCGGATTTCATGGACGGCGGCTCCTGCGGCTTCAGAGGATGGCGATAGCGTAGTTTTCGATGACCGTGTTGGCCAGAAGCTTTTCGCACATCGCCTTCAGGTCGGTCTCGGCCTTGGCCTTGTCGGCGCCTTCCAGCTCCAGGTCGAAGACCTTGCCCTGACGGACATGGCCGACGCCGCCGAAACCGAGGCTGCCGAGCGCGCCTTCGATTGCCTTGCCCTGCGGATCGAGAACGCCGTTCTTCAGCGTAACAGTCACCCGTGCCTTGATCACCTGATCTTCTCCTGATTTACCCTACGAGGCCAATATTACTTTACGAGGCCGATATTACTTTACCAGAACAGGGCCGGTGCCGCGGATCGGTTCGTTTTCATTGATGATGCCGAGGCGGCGCGCCACTTCGGAATAGGCTTCCAGAAGCCCGCCCATGTCGCGGCGGAACAGGTCCTTGTCCATCTTTTTCTGGGTCTCGATGTCCCACAGGCGGCAGCTGTCGGGCGAAATCTCGTCGGCGAGGATGATGCGCATCATGTCGCCTTCGAACAGGCGGCCGCATTCGATCTTGAAATCGACCAGCTGGATGCCGACGCCGAGGAACAGGCCGGACAGGAAGTCGTTGACGCGGATGGCGAGCGCCATGATGTCATCGAGCTCGGCGGGGTTGGCCCAGCCGAAAGCCGTGATGTGCTCTTCGGAGACCATCGGGTCTTCCAGCTCGTCCGACTTGTAATAAAATTCGATGATGGAGCGCGGCAGCACCACGCCTTCCTCGATGCCGAGGCGCTTGGAGAGCGAGCCGGCGGCGACATTGCGCACGACGACTTCGAGCGGGATCATCTCCACTTCCTTGATCAGCTGCTCGCGCATGTTGAGGCGGCGGATGAAGTGGGTGGGAATGCCGATCTTGTTCAGATGCGTGAAGACGTATTCGCAGATACGGTTGTTCAGCACGCCCTTGCCGTCAATGACTTCATGCTTCTTCTTGTTGAAGGCGGTCGCATCGTCCTTGAAGAACTGGATAAGCGTGCCTGGCTCCGGACCTTCGTAGAGGATCTTGGCCTTGCCTTCGTAAATACGGCGGCGACGGTTCATGATTGCAGGTCTCTTGGTTGACGCCGATTCTGGTGGCGTTGCGTTTGGTCTTTGAAGCGGTCCCATAAAGGAAAAGAGTGCATTCTACAATGCGGCTCGCATATTTCCCTTCAATTCTTGTATCAGGCCCGGAAAGCCGCGTATCGCCAAACCGGCCCCCGTGGCCGGTCGCGGGCGGGCCGGGTCGGGCCCGTCCCAATCGTCAGCTATCTATCCCCTTCAGGCGGCTCAGGAACTGGGCGAACACCATGCCGCCTTCCGGCCACGGACCATGACCGGATTCGGTGTTGATATGTCCGGACATGCCGGCGTCGATCAGCAGCGAACCCCAGGCGGCGGCAATGTCATCGGCATGTTCATAGGAGCCGAAGGGATCGTTTCTGCTGGCGATGGTGATCGTTGGAAACGGCAGCGGATCGCGCGGATAAGGCCCGAAGGTCATCAGGTGCTTCGGCCGGATATCGGGATTGGCGACATCGGGCGGGGCGACGAACAGCGCGCCCGAAACCTTCTTGCCGATTTCCGGCAGGGCATGGATGACGGTCGGCACGCCGAGCGAATGGGCGACGAGGACGATGGGCTTGGTGGAGGCGTTGACCTCTTCCACCAGGCGCGCGACCCAATCTTCCTTCACCGGCTTCGACCATTCCGCCTGCTCGACACGGCGGGCGGTGGAAAGCTTGCGCTCCCAGCGGCTCTGCCAGTGGTCGGGGCCGGAATTGGTATAACCGGGGACGATCAGGATATCTGCTTCTGAAACTTTCATGCGCCCATATCTGTGTTGTGATGCCGCCGCGATCAAGGCCGCGGCGGCATTAACTTCAAGGTCTCTTACTCAGCTCAGGTCTCAGGCGTTGCCGAAGACACGGGTGAAGATCGTGTCGACATGCTTGGTGTGGTAACCGAGGTCGAATTTTTCGCGGATGACCTCTTCGGGAAGTGCGGCGCGCACTTCCTCGTCACCCAGCAGTTCCTCAAGGAAGTCGGCGCCCTGTTCCCAGACCTTCATGGCGTTGCGCTGTACCAGACGGTAGGCGTCCTCGCGGGAGACGCCGGCCTGCGTCAGCGCCAGAAGAACCCGCTGCGAATGCACGAGGCCACGGAACTTGTTCATGTTCTTCAACATGTTGTCCGGGTAGATCACCAGCTTCTCGATGACGCCGGCCAGACGGTTCAGCGCAAAATCGAGAGTGACGGTGGTGTCGGGGCCGATGGCGCGCTCCACGGAGGAGTGGCTGATATCACGCTCGTGCCACAGCGCCACATTTTCCATGGCCGGGACGACCGACATGCGCACCAGACGGGCAAGCCCGGTCAGGTTTTCGGTCAGAACCGGGTTGCGCTTGTGCGGCATGGCTGACGAACCCTTCTGGCCGGGAGAGAAGAACTCTTCCGCTTCCAGAACCTCGGTGCGCTGCATGTGGCGGATTTCGATGGCGACGTTTTCGATCGACGAGGCGATGACGCCGAGCGTGGCGAAGAACATGGCGTGGCGGTCACGCGGGATGACCTGCGTGGAGACCGGCTCGGGGATGAGGCCGAGCTTGGCGCAGACATGTTCCTCGACGCGCGGGTCGATATTGGCGAAAGTGCCGACGGCGCCGGAGATCGCGCCCGTGGCGATTTCCGCACGGGCGTTGACGAGGCGTTCGCGGTTGCGGTGCATCTCGGCATAGAAGCGGGCGAAGGTCAGGCCCATGGTGGTCGGCTCGGCATGGATGCCGTGGCTGCGGCCGATGCGCACCGTGTTCTTGTGTTCGAAGGCGCGGGTCTTGAGCGCTGTCAGCACCCGGTCCATATCGGCGAGCAGCAGATCGGCGGCGCGCACGAGCTGGATGTTGAGCGTGGTATCGAGCACGTCGGACGAGGTCATGCCCTGATGCACGAAACGGCTGTCGGGGCCGACAAATTCGGCGAGGTGGGTGAGGAAGGCGATAACGTCATGCTTGGTGACGGCCTCGATCTCGTCGATGCGGGCGACATCGAAGGTGGCGCTGCCGCCCTTTTCCCAGATGGTTTCTGCGGCCGATTTGGGGATGACGCCAAGTTCGGCAAGTGCGTCACAGGCATAGGCCTCGATCTCGAACCAGATGCGGAACTTTGTTTCCGGCGACCAGATGGCGACCATTTCCGGCCGGGAGTAACGAGGGATCATGGCAATGACTTTCTTTGTGGAGGAATTTGCTGCCCGTTTAGCAAAGTGTTCCGCTAATCTCAATCTATCAAGCTACATGCCTATATTGCTCGGTGCGCACGGCGACAGAGGATTGCGCCCGCAGGCGCGAGCGGAACGAGGGCAAAGGGAAAATACAGTCCGAGGCCGAGAATGCAGAACTGGTAAATCGCGCCGAGCGATGTGAAGAGCTGCTGGAAAAACCAGATGCGGGAGAATGCCGGCGCGTGCCATTGCGCATAGAAAATACGGTACTCGAAAGCGAAAAACGCCGCCGCGACAGCCAGCGTGAAAAAAGCGATGGCGAGACAGGCCGCCGCAAAACGCAGCGGCAGGGCGGTGGAAGCAGGGAGGACGTGCAGCGCTGCCGTGGCCAGCAGCCAGCCGAAAAGGCCGCCCGCGAAGAAAAGCATGATGATGCCGGCGGCATGGTCGGTTTCCATCCGGTTCCTGACATAGAGGCCGATGGCGGCGGCGGCGCTCGAACAGACGGCCCAGATCAGCGCGCCAAACAGCGGAAACAGCGCTGCAGAAGCCGTGTCACGGAAACTCCGCCTGTCGCTTTCCATGCAGATCCCCCAGCATCCTGCCGTGCCGCCTCCGGCCTGTCCGTCGTCTGCGGCGGCGGGTTACGCCCGCGCGGCTTCCGCTGCCTGACGCAGTTGCGCGACCGTCTTGCGGTAGTCGGCGACGCCGTCGCCCTTGAAGATGGCCGAGCCGGCCACCAGCGCATTGGCGCCGGCGGCAACGATCGCGCCTGCGGTTTCCGCCGTCACGCCGCCATCCACTTCGAGTTCGATTGGCCGGTCGCCAATCAGGGCCTTTGCCGCCCGGATCTTGTCCAGCATGGCCGGAATGAACTTCTGCCCGCCGAAACCGGGATTGACGCTCATGATCAGGACGAGGTCGACATCGTCAAGCACGTTCTCGATGACCGAAAGCGGTGTTGCGGGGTTGAGCGTCACGCCGGCCTTTCTGCCGAGGCCGCGGATCGTCTGCAGCGAGCGGTGCAGGTGAGGCCCGGCCTCCGCATGCACGGTGATGCTGTCGCAGCCCGCCTTGGCGAAGGCTTCGAGATAGGGGTCGACGGGTGCGATCATCAGGTGGCAGTCGAAGAAGGCCATGCTGTGTGGGCGCAGCGCCTTGATGACGTCAGGCCCGAAGGAGATGTTGGGCACGAAATGACCATCCATGACATCAAGGTGAATCCAGTCCGCGCCCGCTTCCGTGACATCGGCGACTTCCTGTCCCAGCTTGGCGAAATCGGCAGCCAGGATGGACGGGGCTATGCGGATGGGCAGGGACATGGGGCAAACTCCTCTCGACGCGTTGCGTAAGCTGCCTTTAGCATCAAGTATCGGGGTTTGAAACGGCTGGCGGCGCGGTTGCCGGCGGTTTCCAGCCATGCTTCCCCGGAATTTCCGTCCGCGCCGGTGCCGCCTATTGTTTTTCGGCCTTGTCCACCGTCTCGAAGCGCTGGCCGTTCCAGCGCTGCAGACGATAGGGATTGTCCGAAAGGTCGTGCGACGGGGTGAAGCCGAGATCGCCGATGACGGTTTTGAAGAGGGTGCCGGCCGCCAGTGTCTCCGGAGCGGGTTTCGACTGGGCCTGTGCCGCCTCTGCAAGGGCTGCGGTGAGTTCCGCAGCCGCATAGGCCGGCAGCACGTAACCTTCCGGCTCGATGCCGGCGGCGCGCAGCTCGCCGGCGGCGGCCTGAGCGGATGGTAGAGCATCATAGGCCGGGCGGGTGACCGCCAGCACATTGGCGGCCAGGGGAACTGGATTATTGGCCGCATTCATGGCGTCGCCGCCCATGACTGTCAGGGGAATGTTTTCCGATCCGGCGTCCCTGGCGATGATGGCGACGTCATTGCGTTCTGCGCCCACGAAGACGTGGGAGATGCCGGTGCGCGCCAGCCGGCGCACGAGCGCCACCTGCTGCTCCTGGTTGGGCCGCATCGTATCGGCAAAAGTGGGCTTCAGGCCGTTTTCCTCCAGCGTCGAACGGATGCGGTCGACAAGTTCGCGGCTGTAGATCGTGCCGTCATCGACAAGCCCGATGGAATGTCCCTTCCAGTCACGCAGGATGATTTCGGCGATCCTGTCCGATTCGGCCCTGTCGGACGGGGCAAGGCGGAAAAGCGGCCAGCCATATTTCAGGGCGTCTTCCATCAGGATCGGCGCGCGGCTGGAGAGCGTGATCGCCGGAATGGCGGCCGCCTTCAATGGCGGCAGAACGCCCTGAAGCGTTTCCGTGCACAAGAAGCCGATCGCAGCGCTGACCTTGGCGGCCACCAGACCGTCGGCAATCGCGCCGCCGCTGCCGTCTTCGCAGCTTTCATGGATTTCGACGACATCGAGCCCGAGCTTTGCCGCCGCCGCTTTCGCACCCTGCCGCACCTGCTGCCCCAGAAGTTCATAGGGACCGTTCTGCGGGGCAACAATGCCAATCGATGCCGCGCTTGCTGAGCCCGCAAAGGCAAAACCGGCGATGATCGTTAGCAGGCGAAGTGAAAGCATGACGTGATCGAAATCCTGTTGTTCCGGCTTGATGTTTATCGGCAACAGCTGGTTTTCCAAAGGAAAAATCGCCGACGTCCGATCATAATCGCATATCGCCATCCATGCGGTGGCAGTTTTGATCTGAAGTTGTCCGATTCGGGCGCGCGGCGCATCATGGCAGCTTGTGGTTGTTGCCATTCCATAAAACTGTGCAGAATTGTTTTCACGAAGGTCTGTTTTGCCGATGGGCAATTCGCGCTTGCGATAGATGAGCGAAGAAGTATTTCCCGCACCCTGTTACGGCGTGCGTTACTTCATAAATCTATTACACGTGGCGCGTATAAGCACAGTTTAAAACGGGCAAGCTCATGCTTTTGCTTTTTTGAGTGCAGCACAAAAAGATGCACATTTTATTTCCATTTATATAATCTATTGATATTTAACGGAAATATATAGTCTTCCGGATCGTTTACCTCTTTTTCGCCGCGTTTTTTTCGCATTTGCGAGAAGATTTGCTTGACGGAAAGTAAATGATTAGCTTAGATGTAACTGTTTCAGGGGACGACTGAAATTGGCTGTAACAAGCCTCGGAAAGTGTTCCGGTTATAAGCACTGCCAGACTATATTCCATTCATATTCTATTATTTTCATTACGTACAAACCGCTTCGGGAAACTGGAGCGGTTTTTTATGTGGAGCTAATTTAAGCAATTTAAAATTGAATTTGCAAAGCCTCGCGCAAAGCCGTTCTTTCATTTTCGTTTTTATGGAAAAGATATGGCGCGGAGAGGCGAGCCTCGTTCCGGTATAAATCCACACGCTATTTGGAAATGCCTGTCGACCGTCGTCGTTCATCGCAAGCGGATTCCGGTCAATTCCTGCGCAGCTTTATTTGAGGGCGGCCAGGGCGTCTTGTGCGAAGGCGGAGAGGGGTGCGGGAAGTTTTTCCGGATCGAACCAGCCGATGGCGGACAGTTTGTCCGGTTCGGTCAGGGCCGGCTCACCCTGCGTGTCGCGGGTGACGAAGATCAGCGAGATCCAGTGGTGGCGCCCTTCCGGATCGATAAATTCGCTGTGGCAGAGAAATTCGACTTCGCCGATTTCAAGCCCGGTTTCTTCCTCGGCCTCCCGCCGCGCTGCGGCGAGGGAGGTTTCGAGGTGATCGACCTTGCCGCCTGGAATACTCCAGTATCCGGCTTCCGGCGCCTTCATGCGGCGGCATAAAAGCACGCGGCCATCGCGCATGATGACAAGGCCCACGCCGACGCCCGGAAAATCGAGGCCCGGCCTGGTGGTCGATGTCATCTTGTCCATTGTGGTGATCAGGCCTTGGCGTTGGCCACGATCAACATGAAGGCGGGAATGTCGTCACCGAAACCGACCGGTGTCGGGCCATCGTCATGGTCGCGATAGTGACGGCGACGGTCGCGGTTGTCGTCATTGGCGTGCAGCGGGTTGCGGCTGTTGCGGTCGGAATTGCGCGGTGTCTTTTCCGGTTTGCGTTCTGCTTTCACCTTGTCGTCTCCATGAGCCGCGATATCCGTGTCCGCAGCGGATTGTGCACCCTGATTGATGTTTTCGACCGGCGCTGCGTCGCGACGGTTGCGGTCGCGGCCCCTGCCGCCCCGTTCCTTGCCCCGGCGGCCGGAATTGCTTTCGAAGCTTTCCATCGGCGCGGGAAGGGTGGAGAGGTCACCGTTCTGCCACTCGATCTTTTCGCCGATCAGCTTTTCGATCGCGTCGAGATATTTGGTGTCGCTCTTGGTGACGATGGTGAAGGCCTTGCCCGAGCGGCCGGCACGACCGGTACGGCCGATGCGGTGGACATAGTCTTCCGAATGAATGGGAATGTCGAAGTTGAAGACGTGGCTGACATCGGGAATATCAAGGCCGCGTGCGGCAACGTCGGAGGCGACCAGCAGCTTCAGATTGCCGTCCTTGAAGTTCTGCAGCATCGTGGTGCGCGAACGCTGGTCCATGTCGCCATGCAGCGCGCCGACGGAAAAACCGTGACGGTCGAGCGAGCGGAACAGGTCGGCCACATCCTTCTTGCGGTTGCAGAAGATGATGGCGTTCTTCAGTTCGGCTTCTTCGGCGCGGACGAGATCGCGCAGCACGGCGCGCTTTTCATAGTCCTTGTTGTGCGCGGCGACGATGCGCTGGGCGACGGTCTTTGCCGTGGAGGAGGGCTTGGCGACCTCGACACGGACGGGGTTCTGAAGGAACCGGTCGGCCAGCTTCTGGATTTCCGGCGGCATGGTGGCCGAGAAGAACAGCGTCTGCCGGGTAAACGGGATCATCTTGGCGATGCGCTCGATATCGGGAATGAAGCCCATATCCAGCATGCGGTCGGCTTCGTCGATGACGAGGATTTCCACGCCGGTCATCAAAAGCTTGCCGCGCTCGCAATGGTCGAGAAGGCGGCCGGGGGTGCAGATGAGCACATCGGCGCCGCGCTCGAGCTTGCGGTCCTGGTCTTCGAAGGAAACGCCGCCGATGAGAAGGGCGACGTTCAGCTTGTGATTCTTGCCGTATTTCTCGAAGTTCTCCGCCACCTGCGCTGCAAGCTCACGGGTCGGCTCGAGGATCAGCGTGCGCGGCATTCTGGCGCGCGCACGACCCTTCTCGAGCAGGGTGAGCATCGGCAGAACGAAGGACGCGGTTTTGCCCGTGCCGGTCTGTGCGATACCGCAGATATCACGCTTTTCCAGAGCCGGCGGAATGGCGCCAGCCTGAATGGGTGTCGGCGTCGTGTAGCCGGCATCTGCAATAGCGGAAAGAACTTTTTGGCTCAGGCCAAGATCAGAGAATGTTGTCAAAGGAAGAACTTTTTCCGTTCTGGTTCGGTAAGAACACCTGCGTGCCGCGACAGCACTTGCAAAGACTTGGCGCGGGGATATGCCCAAATTGCCGGAAAGTCAAGGAAACAACGGGAAAAGCGCGCGAAACAGCGGGGTTCGGGCGGGGCATCTGGGCCTTTGGTGCAGATTTCAGCGATTTATCGTAAAAAGCGCAAAAAAAGCATTAAAATCGGGCTGCTATTTTAAGTAGGTCTTAAGCTCCGTTCCGGCGATCAGGAACCGCATCGGATCGACGGGCGTATCGTTGCGGCGCACTTCGTAATGCACATGCGGACCGGTGGAGCGGCCGGTGCTGCCGGCCCGGCCGATGACGTCCCCGGCTTCGACCTTGTCGCCCGCCTTGACCAGAATGGCGGAGAGGTGGCCGAATCGCGTCGAGACGCCCTGGCCATGATCGATCTCGACCATATTGCCGTAGCCCCCGGAATTTTCCGCCACCGTTACCCGTCCCGCGCCGGTGGACTTGACGTCAGCACCGGTTTCGGCGCGAAAATCGATGCCGGTATGTAGGGCCGGGCGGCCGAGAAACGGATCCATGCGGTTGCCGAATCGGCTGGTGATCGCCCGGCCGGGCGCCGGGTTGCCGAAGGGCAGGTTGGTCGCTGTTTCCTTGACGATGTCGAGCCTGTTCAGCGCATTGTCGAGATTGGTAAGCGACAGGTTGAAAGGGTCGGTTTCACTGCGCTGAGGTTCGGCATAGGGGCCGCCTATGTCGTTCGTGCCGTTTTCCTCGATTTTCAGGCCCGCCTGCCGGATGATGTCCTGCATCGCATTCGCCTTGTCTTCGGCGTCGCTGGTCAGCCTGGCGATGCGCGATATCTGCTGGCGTTCGATATCCTTCAGCGACAGGGTCACCTTGGAAAACACCCGGTCGGCGCGGTCGGAAGGTGTTTCGCCGGCTTCGGGCACGTAAGCGGCGCGCCTGTCGGCTGCGGCGGGCTTTTCCGCCTGCGGCTTGCGCGGCGCCATCAGCTTTTCGATTGCGGACAGGCCGCCGGAAAGATCGGCGCGTTTTTCCGGCGCCATGGCGTTCGAAAGAGACGAGGGCGCGGCCGGGGAAGCGGCGATGCCGGAATTTTCGGCGCGTTCCAGCAATTCACTCATGCGGCCGTGCCGCGAGGTCAGCGCCGCCTGCTGTTCCAGCAGTTTTTCCACTTTCTTTTCAACGACCTGCTGATCGAGCAACTGCCGGGAGGTGACACGGTCGACCTGGGCTCTCAGCGCTGCGATGCGGTCTTCATAGTCGTTCTGCATGCGGGTCTGGCGGGCCATGGTCGCACCGATCAGGTCGTCACGCAAAATGAGGTAGCCTGTGGCGCCGAGATAACCGAGCGAGAAAAGGCCGATCGTGCAGCCGGCAAGCGCCGCCATCCACGGCCGGATGGTCACATGCCGCACCCTGTCGCCGCGCGCGAGAATGAGCACGTGGGGCTCACGCTTTTTGCCGAATACCCGGTTTTCCGCCGTATCAGTCACAATCTCTCTCCGGACTGGCCGATTTCTTAAGGGGAAATCATAATTCGTTAAGGTTAACGAAGTTTTGCCGGAGAGGCGTTTCGGCGTTGTCGGCTATTGGCTGACGGATGTGAGCGAGCGGTAAAAGGAAGGCGTCAGGCCGGCCTCGGCCCGTGCAAGGTCATTGAAGGGCGGTTTCAGCGGCCCGCGGAAATTGGCGCGCACCAGCTGCCTGAAGGTTGCGGCCGGGTCCTTCTTCTCACGCGCGCAGAGGAAGCGGAACCATTTCGCGCCGATGGCGACATGGCCCTTTTCGTCATTATAGATGACGTCGAGAACGGCGGCGCTTTCGAGGTCGCCGGTCTCGCGCATCCTGGCCTGCAGGGCGGGGGTGACGTCCAGCCCGCGCGCTTCGAGGATGAGCGGCACGACCGCAAGCCGGGCGGTGAGATCGTTGCGGGTGGAGTGGGCGGCCTGCCAGAGCCCGTCATGGGCCGGCAGATCGCCATAGTCGGCGCCGAGGCTTCTCAGCCTGTCCCGCACCAGCCGGAAATGTTTCGCTTCCTCGAAGGCGACCTGCATCCAGCCGTCGAAAAAGGAATGCGGCACCGGCTCGCTGGCATAACGCGCGACGATATCGAGCGCGAGATCGACGGCGTTGAGTTCGATATGGGCGATGGCGTGCAGCAGCGCGATGCGGCCCTTGACGCTGTGAAGCGAACGGCGCTCCACGGCGGTCGGCGGCACGAGTTCCGGCTTCTCGGGCCTGCCCGGTCGTTCGGGCAGCGGCGGGTCGAGCGGGGAACGCAGCGACAGGCGGCGCTCGAACCACCGCGTCGCGGTTTCCTGCGCGAGTGCGGTCTTTCGGTCGAGATCTGCGCTTGCGATCGCCTCTGTGGCGCCGCCGCGCAGGGACATGATCTGGAACGGTGGCGTCACGGCGACACGCTCCTCAGAGCTTCCTTGCTGCCTCAAGAACGGCCTGAGCGTGACCGGCGACCTTCACCTTATTCCAGATTTCCGCGATCTTGCCGTCAGGCGCGACGAGAACGGTCGTGCGTTCGACGCCCATGTATTTTTTCCCATACATGCTTTTTTCCTTCCAGACGCCGTAGGCTTCCAGAACCTTCCGCTCCTCGTCTGAAGCGAGCATGACGGAGAGGGAATGTTTCGCCGCAAACTTGTCGTGGCTTTTGACGCTGTCGGGCGAAATGCCGATAACGACGGCGTTGGCGGCCTCGAATTCGCCGCCCAGCGCGCTGAAGTCGATGGCCTCTGCGGTGCAGCCGGATGTGTCGTCCTTCGGATAGAAATAGAGGATGACGGCCTTGCCTTGAAGTTTGGACAATGTCACCGTCCCTTCACCGTTGCGGGGCAAAGTAAAATCGGGAGCCGGGCCGCCAATCGTCAAGTCTGTCATAATCTACCTTTCTTTCGCCGGGATGTTGAGGGAAAGTCGCCACATTCGATATATAGCGAAACCGCGCGTCGTCCAGATCACGATTGCGATTTCAGGCTGAATCGATCTGAAATCCGAATCGCGATCCGGACTAAAGAATTAGGGCGGGTTTTCAGACGAAAACCGCTTACACTTTTCGCCATCCCGCTCCGGTGTTGCGGCGAAACAAAAGCTATTCAGGGGCAAACACGGGCGTATGGCTGAAGTCAGGGGTGAAAAGGTTACGTTCAGCAGGCGCGATATCGTTGCGCTGCATGATCTTCCATCGGCGCAGGCCGAAGATCCCATCATCGTGCATTGCCCGGCGCCGCGCTCCATGCTGCGCGCCTTCGTCAAGATTTTCGCGGCGCTTTTCGTGCTGGCCTTCCTCTCCATCGGCGGCATCATTCTTTCCGTCGAGACCGGATCGATCGATGCGACGCTTTCCAGCCAGGCGCAACAGGCGCTGGAAAGGGCGCTCGGGCCCCACTACAGCGCGCGGATCGGCTCCTCGGCGATCCGGTTTTCCACCGGGCTGCGGCTGGCGCTGGTGGCCGAGGACGTGGATATCATCGAGAAAGAATCCGGCCAGCATCTGAGCCGGGCGCGGGCAATCGGCATGGCGCTCGATCCCATCGCGCTTCTGGGTGGCCGTGTATCGGTTGAGAGCCTGGAGGCTGACGGGATGGAGCTCGATACGGCGCTTCTGCCCAAGGGTAACGGGTTCGATCTCGCCAGTGTCAAGCTCGACGCCGTGCCGCAGCAATTGCAGGAGGCCTTCGGGCAGCTCGACAAGCTCGCTCAGGCTTTTCTGAGCAGCGGAACCGAGGAAATCGATATTTCCAGCGTTTCGGTTCACCTGCCGCCCGGAGAGTTGGGCAAGCCGCGCACCGTCGAAGTGCGTGAACTGTCGCTGACGCCCGATCAGCAGGGCGGATATTCGCTGGATGGCGAGACGCTGTTCAACGGTGAAATTGCCAGCGTGTCGCTGCAGACTTCGGGATCGGGCGGCCGGATAGACGGTTTTGAAGCCCGCATCGACGGTTTCGATATCGGCCCGTTTCTGGAGAAATACGATCCCGACGGAAATCTCCATGAGGGCCTGAACGTCAAGACGGGTATCAATATTGTCGCCCGGCGCGCGATGGAAGAGCAGGAGCCGCGGCTGGAGATCTCGCTCGGCCTCGGCAATGGAACGCTGATGATTGGCGGCGAGTCCCAGACCTTTACGGCGGGCACTGTCCGAGCGCGTTATGATTTTGCCAAAAGCACCCTGGTCATCGACAATTCCCGGCTGGACCTCGGACGGACGGTCATTCCGGTTGCCGGTGAGATCAGCGATACGGACGATGGTTTCGGCCTTTCGCTGCGGATCGACAACGGGCTTGCCTCGTCCGAAGCCTCCGGCGAGGCCCCGGTTCCTTTCAGCCTCAAGGCGGACGGGCGGTTCACGGCGGCCACCAAGCAGCTTGAGGTTCCCTCGCTTTATGTCAGCGGTCCGCTTGGCGACATGGCGGGATCGCTGAAAATCCGGTTCGGCCAGGGTTCGCCGGAAATCAGCTTCGCTGGACAGATTCCGAAGATGGAGGCCACCAAGGTCAAGCAGCTCTGGCCGTTCTGGATGGCGCACAAGCCACGTGACTGGGTGGTGTCCAATCTTTATGGCGGCACCGTCACCAATGGTTCGATCGCGATCTTCATCCCGCAGGGACGCATGTGCGGCCCCGGCTGCCCGCTGGTGCTCGGCGAAAGCGAAATGCAGATCCGTTTCGACATTGACGATACGCGGCTCAACACCACCGGCGACATTCCGCCGCTGCGCGATGTCGATGCGCATTTCGACCTTGTCGGCGGCAAGATGGCGGTCGACATCAAGCGGGCGACGTCCTATTTCCCGTCCAACCGGTCCCTGGCGCTGGAGAACAGCCGGTTCCTCATTTCCGCCGTTTACGACAAGCCGCTGCTTGGAAATCTGGAACTGAATGTCTCGGGTGCGGCCGATGCCGTGGCGGAGCTTGCGACGCTGAAACCGATCAATGCGCTCAAGGATACGCAGTTCAAGCCCGAGGATTTCACCGGCGATGTGAAAGCCAATGCGAGGCTGACCGTCGGCCTGCTCTCCAGCCAGAACCCGCCTCCGCCCGTATGGACGGCCGATCTTGACCTGAAGAACCTTGCGCTGATGAAGCCCTTCGCCGGCCACAAGGTGACCGCGCTTGACGGTTTCATGTCATTGAACGACCACCAGCTCAAACTGCAGGGCAAGGGCCGCGTGGACGACGTGCCGATGGATATCGTGATGACGGAGCCGGTGCGAAAGAACAGCGATGTCGTGCCCACCCTGTCCCTGAAAGCCACCTTGAACGAGACGCAGGTCGCCAAGCTTGCGCCGGAACTCTCCTCGGTGCTGGGCGGCACGACGATGGTCGAAGTCGACGGCGCAGACCCGAAACGCCAGGACATCCGGCTCGATCTCACCAAGGCGTCGATCATCCTTCCCGGGCTCGGCTGGAGCAAGGGCATCGGCATTCCCGCCAGCGCCAAATTCACCACGGAAACGGTGGACGGGCGCACGACAATCAGCGACTTCTCCCTAGACGGCGACGGTTTCGGGGCTGCCGGCGATATCGCCTTCAACAAGAGCGGGCTGATCTCAGCCGATCTCAGCCGCGTGCAGCTGTCACCCTCCGATAACTACGCCGTTTCGGTCGCCGCTTCGAAGAACGGCTACATCATCAATGCATCAGGAAAATCCGCCGATCTCAGGCCCTTCATCTCGAAGCTGCGCAGCTCCTCCAGCAGCGGCGACGGCGTATCCCGCGCGCAGCCCACGCTTGCGGTCAAGGCGCAATTCGACAGGGTCTATGGTTTCAACGATGAAATCCTCGCCAATGTCAGCGCCGATGTCAGCGTGCGGGACGGCAAGGTGCGCTCGGTCGATGTGCGGGGTGTAACCGGCAACGGCCAGGCGGTCGTGGCGCAAACCACCAATCGCGGGGCGACGGGAACCGTGACGCTGACCAGCAGCGACGCGGGGTCTCTGGCCCGGTTTGCCAATATCTACAGCCGCATTCGTGGCGGTCTTCTCAACCTTGCGCTGACGACCTCCAATGGCAGCGACTGGAGCGGATCGCTCGACCTGCGCAATTTTGCCGTCGTCAACGAAGCCAAGCTTCAGGACATCGTCGCCACGCCGACGGGCGAGGACGGCAGGAGCCTCAACAATGCGGTGCGCCGCAATATCGACGTCAGCTCGGAGAAGTTCCAGCGCGGTTTTGCCCGGCTGGTTTACGTCAATGGTTCGGTGGCGGTGGAAAACGGCGTCGTGCGCGGCGAACAGATCGGCGCGACCTTCCAGGGGCTCTTGAAGGATCAGAGCGGCCGTATGGACATGACCGGCACCTTCATGCCCGCTTATGGGTTGAACCGGCTGTTCGGCGAGCTGCCCTTCATTGGCATCTTCCTCGGCAATGGCCGCGACCGGGGGCTGCTCGGCATTACCTTCAAACTATCAGGCCAGACGGACCAGCCGAAGCTGACGATCAATCCGCTGTCGCTGATTGCGCCTGGTGTCTTCCGCCAGATTTTCGAATTTCAGTAAGAGGGCCCGCATCACAAGGTGGCCACACACTCGACGTCATCCTCGGGCTTGACCCGAGGATCCATCGTTGCGCCGGGCTGTGGATCCTCGGGTCAAGCCCGAGGATGATGGGGAGGGTGGAGTTGTCCCGGGGGATGCTTTCGTTCCCCCGGAAGAACATCTTTCCGTTGCCCTTACGCCGGGCGAACCAGAACGTGCTTCTTCTTGCCGACCGACAACTTGATGACGCCGTCGCCGGTCACTTCACCGGAACCAACCGTCTGGCGCTCATCCGAAACGCCGATGTCGTTGATCTTCACCGCACCGCCCTGAACGTGGCGACGGGCCTCGCCGTTCGAGCCGGCGAGGCCGGCACGGACGATGAGCGACAGGACGCCGAGGCCGGCTTCGAGTTCGGATGTCGGAACCTCGATGGAGGGCAGGTTTTCAGCGAGTGCACCTTCCTCGAAAGTCTTGCGCGCCGTCTCGGCAGCTTCTTCCGCCGCAGCGCGGCCGTGCAGGATGGCGGTCACTTCGGTCGCGAGGATTTTCTTCGCCTCGTTGATCTCCGATCCGCCAAGGGCGGCGATACGGGCGATCTCATCCATCGGCAGGGTGGTGAAGAGCTTGGCGAAGCGAACCACGTCCGCATCTTCCGTGTTGCGCCAGTATTGCCAGAAATCATAGACCGGCAGCAGGTCCCTGTTCAGCCATACTGCGCCGGAAGCCGACTTGCCCATTTTCGCACCGGAAGAGGTGGTGAGCAGCGGCGAGGTCAGCGCGTAAAGCTGCGGCGTCCCCATGCGGTGACCGAGGTCGATGCCGTTGATGATGTTGCCCCACTGGTCCGAGCCGCCCATCTGCAGGCGGCAGCCGGTGCGCTGGTTCAGCTCCACGAAGTCGTAGGCCTGCAGGATCATGTAGTTGAATTCGAGGAAGGACAGCGACTGCTCGCGGTCGAGGCGGGTCTTCACGCTGTCGAAGGACAGCATGCGGTTGACCGAGAAATGGCGGCCGACATCGCGCAGGAATTCGAGGTAGTTGAGGCCGCGCAGCCAGTCGGCATTGTTGATCATCAGTGCCGGATTGCTGGCGCGGTCGTAGTCGAGGTAATTGGCGAAGACATGCTTGAGCGAGGTGATGTTGTCCTCGATCATGTCGATCGTCATCAGCTTGCGGGCTTCTTCCTTGAAGGAGGGATCGCCCACCATGCCGGTGCCGCCGCCCATCAGCGAGATCGGCTGGTGGCCGGTCTTCTGCATCCAGTGCAGCATCATGATCTGGGTGAGGTGGCCGACATGCAAACTCGAAGCCGTCGGGTCATAGCCGATATAGGCGGTCACGGTTTCCTTGGCGAACAGTTCGTCGAGACCTGCCTCATCGGAGATCTGGTGAATGAAGCCGCGCTCATCGAGCGTGCGGAGGAAATCGGACTTGAACCTGGACATAACCTTTTTCTTTCTGGTTTGATCTTTGCGGCCATCGAAAACCAATGACCGTCGCGGCTTTATCATTGTTTTTTGAAATGTGCACCCGTTTCGGCCATGAATGTCGGGATTCACTCCATGATGATTCGTGATTGCAGGGGAGCGGCAGGTGGGCGAGGTCAAAACGGCAATCGGGCTGATGAGCGGCACATCGATGGACGGCATCGATATCGCCCTTTTGCGCACGGATGGCGAAAGCGTGGTGCGGCATGGGCCGAGTGGGTATTTCCCCTATGATCCGGGCCTGCGCGCCATCTGGCAGAAGGCATTGGTTACGGCCAAGGCCATTCGTGAACGGCGCGAACGTCCCGACGATCTGGGTGAGGCCGAGCGCAAGCTGACGCTTGCCCATGCGGCGGCGGTCAAATCCTTCCTCCACCGTCACCGGCTCCAGCCCGGCGATATCGACGTGATCGGCTTTCATGGCCAGACGGTGCTGCACCGGCCGGACGAGGCGCTGACCGTGCAGATCGGCGACGGCGCGCTTCTGGCCTCCGAAACCGGCATCGATGTGGTCTACGACATGCGGGCCAACGACATGGTGCATGGCGGGCAGGGGGCGCCGCTGATCCCGGCCTATCACATGGCGCTTTCCGCCAATCTGCCCGATGGGTTCGAAACGCCGGCCGTTTTCGTCAATATCGGCGGCATTTCCAATCTCACCTATATCGGTGATGGCGGACGGCTCGCGGCTTTCGATAGCGGACCGGGCAATATGCTGATCGACCAGTGGATCGAGGCGCATACGGGCAAAGCCTTCGACAAGGGCGGCAGGACGGCGGCAGGCGGCAGCGTCGTAGCCTCGCTGGTGGCGCGTTATATGGAAAGCCCGTTTTTTTCAGCCAATATCCGCCGGTCGCTGGACCGCGGCGATTTCGTGCCGCCGAAAAAAGGGGAAGTCCCGCTGGCGGATGGGGCGCGAACGCTGGCGCATCTGACGGGTGCCGCCATTCTGAAGTCCGCGAGCTATCTGCCAGAAGCGGCGAAGACCTATGTGGTCTGTGGCGGCGGGCGGCTCAATCCGGTGATCATGGCGGAGTTTGCGGGCCTTGCCGCAAAGGTCGGCGCACGGGTGATCGCGGCGGAAGAGGCGGGTTTCGATGGCGGGGCGATGGAGGCGGAGGCCTGGGCTTATCTGGCCGTGCGCTCGCTGAAGGGTTTGCCGCTGACCTATCCGGGGACGACGGGGGTGAAGGAGCCGGTGACGGGTGGGGTTTTGGTGCGGGGGTGATAAGAAAGGTGGCGGGTGTGGTTTACCCCCCTCTGCCCTGCCGGGCATCTCCCCCACAAGGGGGGGAGATCAGCCAGACGCCCGCTCCTCGCCCAAGCTTCTACGTTGAAGGTGGCTGGAAGGCCGCCACGATTCGATCTCCCCACCTGTGGGGGAGATGCCCGGCAGGGCAGAGGGGGGTGAGCCAAGCCCGCCGGGGATCATGGGTAGAAGAGGCTCGGCCAATCACCGAATGCGCTTCGCCGCCGGTTCCGGCACCAGTTCGCCATTGAGGCGGCGGTCGAGATAGTCCTCGCATTCGCCCATCAGCTCATCCACCTTGCCGTTGAAGAAGTGGTTGGCGCCGGGAAGCGTGCGGTGGGTGATGAGGATGCCCTTCTGGGTCTTCAGCTTCTCCACCAGGCCGTTGACATCCTTCTCAGGCGCGACCTTGTCGCTATCGCCGTTGATGATGAGGCCCGACGACGGGCAGGGGGCGAGGAAGGAGAAGTCGTAGGTATTCGGCTGCGGCGCAATCGACATGAAACCTTCGATTTCCGGGCGGCGCATCAGAAGCTGCATGCCGATCCAGGCGCCAAAGGAGTAACCCGCGACCCAGCAGCTTTTCGAATCGGGATGCAGGCTCTGCACCCAGTCGAGCGCGGAGGCGGCGTCGGAAAGCTCGCCGGCGCCATGGTCGAATTCGCCCTGGCTGCGGCCGATGGAGCGGAAATTGAACCGGAGCGTCGTGAAGCCGCGCTTCTGGAAAAGATAGAAGAGCTGATAGACGATCTGGTTGTTCATCGTGCCGCCAAACTGCGGGTGCGGATGAAGGATGATCGCGATCGGCGCGCTCTTTTCCTTGGAGGGTTGATAACGGCCTTCGAGGCGACCCGCAGGGCCGTTAAAGATGACTTCGGGCATTGGTACTCCGGTCGTGTTTTTTCATTCTCCAACCGCATTCTTCCGATGAGAAGACTTGACGAACTGTGTCATCTTTTCTAGAACGCAGTTTAGAATAATTCGAAACTTTGCGTGTGCTTAAGCACTCGGGTCGTGTCATAAGACAAGCGCAACTGTAATTTCAAGAAAAATGCGTTTTTGCGCATTGAAGATTGGATAAAGCCTCATCGTCATGACGGGTTTGACGCGCACATATATGGACTGGAACGCCACGGCGCCGCTTCTGCCCGCCGTGCGTGATGTCCTTGTGTCGGCGCTCGATCTTTCCGGCAACCCGTCTTCCGTTCACCGGGAAGGGCGTGCGGCGCGCGCTGCCGTCGAGGCCGCCCGCCGCGAGGTTGCAGCGCTTGCCGGTGCGCAGGCCGCCCATGTCACCTTCACCAGCGGCGCGACGGAAGCCGCCAATCTGGTGCTGACGCCTGAATTCAAGATGGGGCGCGCTCCCGTGCGCTATGGCCGTCTTTACGTCTCCGCTATCGAGCACCCCGCCTTTCGCGAAGGCGGCCGATTCGGCAAGGCTGACGTTACGGAAATTCCCGTTACGTCAGCGGGTGTCATCGATCTTGCGGCACTTCAGACGCTGCTGTCTTCGCATGATGCTTCCACCGGCCTGCCGATGGTTGCCTGCATGCTGGTGAATAACGAAACCGGCATCCTCCAGCCGGTGGCGGAAGCGGCGCGGCTGGTGCATGCGGCGGGTGGATTGATGGTGGTTGATGCCGTTCAGGCGGCAGGCCGGGTTCCGCTCGATATCAATGCGTTCGATGCCGATTTCCTTGTTGTCTCGTCCCACAAGCTCGGTGGCCCCAAGGGGGCTGGTGCGCTGGTCTCGCGCGGCGAGGTGATGATGCCGAAGCCGCTTATCCATGGCGGCGGACAGGAAAAGGGGCATCGTTCCGGCACGGAAAATACCCTGTCGGTCATTGGGTTTGGTGCCGCTGCCGCTGTTGCTGCCAAGAATCTCGAGATTGAAGCGGCGCGTCTTGCCGCTCTGCGGGCGCGGCTGGAAGACGGTATGCGGGTGAGTGCGCCTGACGTGATCATCCACGGCGAGGATGTTGCCCGCGTTGGCAATACCACGTTTTTCACCCTGCCGGGCCTGAAGGCGGAAACGGGGCAGATCGCTTTCGATATTGAAGGCATTGCGCTCTCTGCCGGTTCGGCCTGCTCATCCGGCAAGGTGGGGGAAAGCCATGTGCTGACGGCTATGGGGCGTGATCCCAAGCTCGGCGCACTCAGGATTTCCCTTGGCCATGCGACTGATGAGGCCGATATAGAACGGACGCTTGCGGCGTTTGCGAAAATTGCCGGGCGGCGCAGGCTTTCCGGTCAAGCCGCTTAAAATGCGGCAAAGAATTGCGGAATAGCAATTTTCCGCTTGCCGGGATGTGTGAAAAGCGCCATCCCGCACTTACATGGGTATAAGCACCGCCCCGCTTAACGGCGCGGTGACATTGCCCGAAGATGGATAAGGCGGCTTTCCGCCTTGATACGTTGACAAGCCACCGGACCTTGGCTCCGGCGAGATTGGAGAACGACATGGCAGCGGTTCAGGAAACGATCGATCAGGTCCGCCAGATCGATGTGGACCAGTATAAATACGGCTTCGAAACCAATATCGAAGTCGACAAGGCTCCCAAGGGCCTTTCGGAAGAGGTGATCCGTTTCATCTCGGCCAAGAAGCAGGAGCCGGAATGGATGCTGGAATGGCGTCTTGAGGCTTACAAGCGCTGGCTGACGATGGAAGAGCCGACCTGGGCGCGCGTCAGCTACCCCAAGATCGATTTCAACGATCTCTATTATTACGCCGCGCCGAAGACCGCGCCCGGCCCGAAGTCGCTCGATGAGGTCGACCCGGAGCTTTTGAAGGTCTATGAGAAGCTCGGCATTCCGCTGAAGGAACAGGAAATCCTCGCCGGCGTCGAAAAGCGCCCGGTTGCGGTGGACGCCGTGTTCGACAGCGTCTCCGTCGTCACCACCTTCAAGGCGGAACTGGCGAAAGCCGGCGTCATCTTCATGTCGATTTCGGAAGCCGTGCGCGAGCATCCGGAGCTGGTGAAGAAATATCTGGGCTCTGTCGTTCCGACGACGGACAATTTCTACGCGACGCTGAACTCGGCTGTCTTCACCGACGGCTCCTTCGTCTTCGTGCCGAAGGGCGTGCGGTGCCCGATGGAGCTTTCCACCTATTTCCGCATCAACGAAAAGAACACCGGCCAGTTCGAGCGCACGCTGATCATCGCCGAAGAGGGTGCTTACGTCTCCTATCTGGAAGGCTGCACGGCGCCGCAGCGCGACGAGAACCAGCTTCACGCCGCCGTGGTCGAGCTTGTGGCGCTCGACGATGCCGAAATCAAATATTCCACCGTCCAGAACTGGTATCCGGGCGACAAGGAAGGCAAGGGCGGTATCTACAACTTCGTGACCAAGCGTGGCGATTGCCGCGGCGACCGTTCGAAGATTTCGTGGACGCAGGTGGAAACCGGCTCGGCCATCACCTGGAAATACCCGTCCTGCATCCTGCGCGGCGATGACAGCCGTGGCGAGTTCTATTCGATCGCGGTCTCCAATGGCCATCAGCAGATCGACAGCGGCACCAAGATGATCCATCTCGGCAAGAACACGTCGAGCCGCATCATCGCCAAGGGCATTGCCGCCGGCTTTTCGGAAAACGTCTATCGCGGCCAGGTTTCGGCCCACCGCAAGGCGACCAACACGCGCAACTTCACGCAGTGCGACTCGCTGCTGATCGGCGACAAGTGCGGCGCGCATACCGTGCCCTATATCGAGGCGAAGAATTCCTCCGCGCATTTCGAGCACGAGGCGACGACGTCGAAGATTTCCGAAGACCAGCTGTTCTATTGCCTGCAGCGCGGCATTCCCGAAGAAGCGGCGATCGCACTGATCGTCAACGGTTTCGTGAAGGAAGTCATTCAGGAGCTGCCGATGGAATTTGCCGTGGAAGCGCAGAAGCTGATCGGCATTTCGCTGGAAGGAAGCGTGGGTTAACTCACACTCGGCGTCATCCTCGGGCTTGACCCGAGGATCCACGGCCCTAGGCCTGAGCAGAGACAACCCACTTCCTGGATCCTCGGGTCAAGCCCGAGGATGACGGATGAGAGATTTGAGACAAGCCCTGATAGGGCGCACGAGGCGGTCCTTGAAACCGCACCATGAACAGGAACAAAACCATGCTTGAAATCATCGACCTGCACGCAAAGATCGCCGATACCGAAACCGAGATCATCAAGGGCCTCAACCTGAAGGTTGCCGCTGGTGAAGTTGCGGCCATCATGGGCCCGAACGGTTCCGGCAAGTCGACGCTGTCCTACATCCTGTCGGGCCGCGAAGATTATGAAGTCACCTCCGGTGACATTCTTTACAATGGCGAAAGCATTCTGGAGCTGGACGCCGCCGAGCGCGCGGCCAAGGGCATCTTCCTTGCCTTCCAGTATCCGGTCGAAATTCCCGGTGTCGCCACCATGCAGTTCCTGAAGGTTGCGATGAACGAGCAGCGCAAGGCGCGCGGCGAGTCTGAGCTGACGACGCCGGACTTCATCCGCCGCGTCAAGGAAGCCGCTGGCGATCTGAAGATCGACATGGAGATGCTGAAACGTCCGCTCAACGTCGGCTTTTCCGGTGGTGAGAAGAAGCGCGCTGAAATCCTGCAGATGGCGCTTCTGGAGCCGAAGCTCTGCGTTCTCGATGAAACCGATAGCGGTCTCGACATCGACGCCCTGAAGATCGTGGCTGACGGCGTCAACGCGCTGAAGTCGCCGGATCGCGCCACCGTCGTCATCACCCACTATCAGCGCCTGCTTGATTACATCGTGCCTGACAGCGTTCACGTTCTCTACAAGGGCAAGATCATCCGCTCGGGTGACAAGGCGCTGGCGCTGGAACTGGAAAACAATGGTTACGCCGACATCATCGGTGAAGCGGCCTAAGCCAGAGGCCAGGAGGTGATGTCCATGAACATTCAAGCTACCAACCGGCTGACGCCAGCGGAAACCGCGCTGGTCGACGCTTACACCGCCAAGTTCAGCGAATTGCCGGGCGACGGCGCTGTTGTTGCCGCGCGTGACGTGCTGTTCGACGATCTGAAGACCGGCGGTCTTCCGACCCGCCGCATCGAGGCGTGGCACTATACCGATCTGAAAAGCCTGCTGCGCGCCGTTCCGGAAGACCGGCCCGCGCCTGTTATTGAAAAGCAGACACCAACGGTTTCCGGCTCGCTGGTCGCCTATGTGCAGCATGGCACGGCTGATATCGGCAAGATTGAAGACGTCCGCGTGTCGCGCTTTGCCGAAAGCCTGCTCGATGGCTCTGCTGCTGCCGGTCTTGCCGAAGCCAGCAAGGATGACGCGATTGGCCGCATCAATGGCAGCTTCGTGCGCGATGGTCTGGTGCTCGAGATCCCTGATGATGCCGAGATCGAGAAGCCGATCGAATTGCAGGCGGTCCATGGCGCAGGCCAGGTTCACAGCCGCTTCCCGGTCCGTTTCGGCAAAGGTTCCAAGGCAACCGTCATCGAGCGTCACCTTTCGGTGACTTCGGATGCGGCCTTTGTTTCCTCCGTCAGCGACATCGTGGTCGAGGATGGCGCGGAAGTGACCTGGATCATCCTGCAGCAACAGGGTGCGGCCGATATCCATCTTGGCCAGCTGCGCATGAAAATCGGTGCGGACGCCAAGATTCGCCTGTTCATTGTCAATGCCGGCGGCAAGCTGGTCCGTCAGGAACTGCGCATCGATGTGGAAGGTGAGGGCACTGATCTCATCGTTCGCGGCGTCAACCTTCTGGGTGGCGAAACCCATACCGACGTGACGATGGTTCTCGGCCACAACGTGCCGAACACGACCTCCACGGAAGTGTTCCGCAACGTGGTGTTCGACCGTGCAAAGGGTATTTTCCAGGGCATGATCCGGGTGGCGCCCGATGCCCAGAAGACCGATGCGAAGATGGCGTGCAATACGCTGCTGATGTCCGACGATGGCGAGTTCTCGGCAAAGCCGGAACTGGAAATCTTCGCTGACGACGTTCAGTGCGGCCATGGTGCGACGGTTGCCGATATCAGCGACAATCATCTCTATTACCTGATGGCGCGCGGCGTGCCGCGGGCGAAGGCACGGGCGATGCTCGTCAACGCCTTCGTCGCCGAGATCGTCGAGGAACTGGAGGAAGAAAATCTGGTAGAGGCGCTGGAGACGATCATCTCCGGCTGGCTGGAACATCATGCCTGAGAGCGAACGCGCCGCATTGGCGGCCCCTTATGACATTGAAGCCGTGCGGAAGGATTTTCCGATCCTGTCGCGCGAGGTCTATGGCAAGCCGCTGGTCTATCTTGACAACGGCGCGTCCGCTCAAAAACCGCAGGTGGTGATCGACGCCGTTTCGCATGCCTATGCCAATGAGTATGCGAATGTGCATCGCGGCCTGCATTTTCTCTCCAATGCCGCAACCGACGCCTATGAGGCGGCGCGCGAAAAGGTGCGCCGTTTCCTGAATGCCGGTTCGGTGGACGAAATCGTCTTCACCAAATCCTCAACGGAAGCGATCAATACGGTCGCTTACGGTTATGGCATGCCGAAGATCGGCGAGGGTGACGAGATCGTCATCTCGATCATGGAGCATCACTCCAACATCGTGCCGTGGCACTTCATCCGCGAACGGCAGGGTGCGAAGCTCGTCTGGGTGCCTGTGGACGATGACGGCGCGTTTCATATCGAGGCTTTCGAAAAGAGCCTGACGGAGCGCACCAAGCTTGTCGCCATCACCCATATGTCGAATGCGCTCGGCACCATCGTGCCGGTCAAGGAAATCTGCCGCATCGCCCATGAGCGCGGCATTCCGGTGTTGATCGATGGTTCGCAGGGCGCGGTTCACATGCCGGTCGATGTGCGCGATATCGATTGCGACTGGTATGTGATGACCGGCCACAAGCTTTACGGTCCCTCGGGCATCGGTGTGCTCTATGGCAAGGCTGACCGCCTGCGCGAGATGCGGCCGTTCCAGGGCGGCGGCGAGATGATCCTCGACGTTACCGAAGACAATGTGACCTATAATGAGCCGCCACACCGTTTCGAAGCCGGCACGCCGCCCATCGTGCAGGCGATCGGCCTCGGTTACGCGCTGGATTACATGGACAATCTCGGCCGCGCCGCGATTGCCGCGCATGAGGCTGATCTTGCCGCTTACGCTGCCGAGTGTCTGCGCGAGATCAATTCGCTGCGCATCATCGGCAATGCGCCGGACAAGGGCGGCATCTTCTCCTTCGAGCTTGAGGGCATTCACGCCCATGATGTCTCGATGGTGATCGACAGGCGCGGCGTTGCGGTACGTGCGGGCACCCATTGCGCCATGCCGCTCTTGAAACGCTTTGGCGTCACCTCCACATGCCGGGCATCGTTCGGCCTTTACAATACCCGCGCCGAAGTAGACTCTCTTGTTGAGGCGCTGGAATATGCGCGCAAATTTTTCGCCTGATATCGGAATAAGAGATCAGGATTGAGGTTTAAGACCATGACTGCCGAAGCCACTGCAAAGACCCAGGATACGACCGAAGACGCGGCAAAGCCGTCGTCTATCCCGCCTGACGAACTGGCGCGCCTCAGCGATGACGTGATCGCGGCGCTGAAGACCGTCTACGACCCGGAAATTCCGGCCGATATCTTCGAACTCGGCCTCGTCTACAAGATCGACATCGAAGACGACCGGATGGTCAAGATTGTCATGACGCTGACGGCCCCCGGCTGCCCGGTAGCAGGTGAAATGCCAGGCTGGGTGGAAAATGCCGTGGGCGCCGTCGAGGGTGTTTCCGGTGTCGTGGTCGAAATGACCTTCGATCCGCCATGGACGCCGGACCGCATGTCGGAAGAAGCACAGGTCGCTGTCGGCTGGTACTGACGTGATTTGACTGATGTCATCCCTTGATGACACTCTCAGGCGCTACTAAATTGAAATCCATAAGCATCGAGCCTTGAACTCGATTGTCGAAGGAGAATTGAGCCCATGGGCTTTGCGATCATGACCATGACCGGGGCTGCCGCCTCGCGCGTTAAAGCAATCGTCGAAAATTCCGGACCGGATGCCAGGGGCGTGCGCGTCGGCATCAAGAAGGGCGGCTGCGCGGGCATGGAATATACCATCGACCTCGTGACCGAACCGGATGCGAAGGATGATCTGGTCGAATTCGAAGGCGCAAAGGTCTGGGTTCAGCCTTCCGCCGTGCTTTATCTGCTCGGCACGCAGATGGATTTCGAAGTGACCAAGATGCGCTCCGGTTTCACCTTCAACAATCCGAACCAGACATCCGCCTGCGGCTGCGGTGAATCGGTCGAGCTGAAGCCGGCCGATCTGGCAGCGCTGGCGAAGCAGCGTGAGGCTGAAGCCAGCGTTTGATTGGTTACGTTATCTCTGTGATGGAGAGACAGACCTTTCTTATGCACACAGCGCTCCCACAAACACGACGTCATCCTCGGGCTTGACCCGAGGATCCATCCCCGTCAAATCCCTTGAGCCCTTTGTAGATCCTCGGGTCAAGCCAGAGGATGACGGATGAGAGGTTTTAGCTTCTTTTTCCGCAAACTGCGCCCCGCGCAAATCAGCTTTCGAAGGATCATGATTGCTGTTTCAGCGTATCGATAAAATCCGCCAGTGGATGAACCGATGGCGTCGTCGTCAATAGAGGCTCGAGAGCCGCGGCGATCATCCCGCAATCCTCCTCGGTAAGTGACCGCAGGCTCGAGCTGACCTTGTTGTAGTCGGGTGTTCCGCGTGATGCGAGGGAGCGATTGATCACAAACACCTCCGTCTGTCCGTCAATTCGTTCCACGAAGAGCGCGAGCGAACCACCGTCCGCGGCGGCGGCGCTGTCCGATACCGATTTGAACATCGAAGCCCTCCGTAAATTGTCAACCTTGTTCCGTTGAGGCCGTTGCAGCCTCGACGGCTTGTCTCACTCGTGCCGCAAAGCCTCGATCGGGCTCAGGCTTGCCGCCCGTCGCGCCGGGAAATAGCCGAAAATCACCCCGATGGCGGCCGAGAAGGCGAAGGCGAGGAAGATGATGGATGGGCTGGTGACGAAGGGCACGTTGAGGAAACTGACCACGCCGTAAGCCAGACCGAGGCCGGTCAGGATGCCGACGATGCCGCCGAAGGCGGAGAGCATCACGGCTTCCACCAGAAACTGCGTCAGGACCTGCTTCTCCAGCGCGCCGATGGCGAGGCGAATGCCGATCTCGCGGGTGCGTTCCGTCACCGAGACCAGCATGATGTTCATGATGCCGATGCCGCCAACCAGCAGGCTGACGGCTGCGACTGCGCCCAAAAGCCCGGTCAGCAGCGTCGTCGTTCCGGTCATGGCCGAGGCGATCTGTGTCATGTCGTTGACGGTAAAATCATCCTCGCGGCCGATGCCGATGCGGCGGCGTTCGCGCAGCAGGTTCTGCAGGTCACTCTGCACCTTGGCAGTCGAAACGCCATCCTGCGCCGAAACCATGATCGAGGAAATGGTGGTGGTGCCGCCGATGCGCCGCTGGTGGATCTTAAGCGGCATGATGACCGTGTCGTCCTGATCGTCGCCGAGGCCGGACTGGCCTTTCCTGCCCAGCACACCGATGACGGGGCAGGAGATGTTGCTGACGCGGATCGTCTGCCCCACCGGGTTCTCTGCACCGAAGAGTTCCTGCCGCACCGTTTCGCCGATGATGCAGCCGATCTGGCCGCCGCGATCTTCGGCCGGCTGGAAATCGCGCCCGAGCGCGATGGTCCAGTCCTGCGCGATCAGATAATCATTGGTGGTGCCGATGACGCTTGTCTGGTGGTTCTTGCCGCCGAAAATGACGGTGGCGGCGGAGCTGCGGTTCTGCGGCGCCACGGCACGCACGCCGCTGATCTGGTTGCGGATGGCCTCGACATCGCGATCATCGAAGCGCTTGGCTTCGGTGCTGGCACGGCCGGGCCCGAACTGGCCTGGGCGCACGAACAGCATGTTGGTGCCGAGCCGCGACAGTTCCGATTTCACCTGTTCGGTCGTGCCATTGCCGATGGTGACCATGGCGATGACGGCGGCCACACCGATGACGACGCCGAGCACGGTCAGGAAGGAGCGCAGCAGGTTTCGGCTGATGGCGCGCAGCGCAAGACGCGACGTTTCAAAGAACATCGGCGGTCTCCTTTTTGTCCGTCGCGCTGTCGGAGGCAAGATGGCCATCGACGAAACGCAGGAGACGCCCGGCATGGGCGGCGATATCCTCTTCATGGGTGACCATGACGACCGTGATGCCCCTGTCGCGGTTGAGGGAGGTGATAAGATCCATGATCTCGGCGCTGGTTTTCGTATCGAGATTGCCGGTCGGCTCGTCGGCGAGAAGCAGGGCAGGGCGGGTGACGATGGCGCGCGCAATGGCCACACGCTGCTGCTGGCCGCCGGAAAGCTCCTGCGTGGTGTGATCCTCGCGGCCTTTCAGACCCACCTGCGCCAGCGCCTCCATGGCGCGGGCGCGCCGCTCCGAGGCCTTCATGCCGCGATAGACCAGCGGCAGCTCGACATTTTCCACCGCCGAGGTGCGCGACAGCAGATTGAAGCCCTGAAACACGAAGCCGAGCATATGCCGGCGCAGCAGCGTCAGATGTTCATTGTCGAAGCCGCTGGTCGGCACGCCCTGAAACAGATATTCGCCAGCTGTCGGCACATCCAGACAGCCGATAATGTTCATCGACGTGGATTTGCCGGAGCCTGACGGTCCCATGATGGCGACGAATTCCTTTTCGCGGATTGACAGGCTGACGCCATCGAGCGCGCGGATGGTTGCTTCGCCGCGGCCATATTGCTTGACGACATTGCGGAATTCGATGAGCGGCGGCTGTTGCATGGGCTTGTCCTCCGTCAGCCGGCGTTGCGGGCCGTTGCGTCGGTAATCACCTGATCATCGGCTTTCAACTCGCCCGATTTCACCACGGTATGCTGGCCGTCGGTGGAACCGGTTTCGATGGCGACGGAGACCGGATTGTTGTTGCGCAGCACCCAGACCGTTCTTTTGGCCGTTGCCGCCTGGCCGGCATCGCGGTTCTGCGAGCGGCCCATGCGCGGCGGGCGAAACAGGCTCATCAGCCCGCCGCCACGGGAGGCGGATTCGCGCGGCGGTGTATAACGAAGCGCGGAATTCGGCACCAGCAGCGCATCCTTGATTTCCTCGACGATGATGTTGGCGGTCGCCGTCATGCCGGGGCGCAGCAGCAATTCCTCATTGTCGACCGTCAATATGCCCTTGTAGGTCACCACGTTGGATACGGTTTCCGAGGCGAAGCGCACGGTTTCGATCTCGGCCGGAAAGCTGCGGTCGGGATAGGCATCGACGTTAAAATTGGCCTTCTGGCCGGTTTCGACCTTGCCGACATCCGCCTCATCCACCGAGACCTGCAATTCCATGTGGCGCAGATCGCCGGCGATGGTGAAGAGAACAGGGGCGTTGAGCGAGGAGGCGACGGTGGCGCCGGGATCGACGCTGCGGGTGAGGATGACGCCATCGATGGGCGAGACAATCTTGGCCTTGCCGAGATTGACCTCGGCAAGCCTCAGATCCGCTTCCGCCGAAAGCACGGTCGCCTCATTGACTTCAAGCGTTGCGGCGGCTGCATCGTGGGTGAACTGCGCCGCATCCAGATCCTGCTGGCTGGAAACGCGGTTCTGCACGAGCGATTTCAGGCGTTCCATGGAGGTTTTGGCCGAACCGAGATCGGCGCGCGCCTTCAGCACATTGGCCTTGGCGGAGGCGAGCTTGGCGCGGGCGCTCTGCACGTCGGCTTCGAGCTTGTTGGTATCCAGCTCCGCCAACACTTCCCCGGCCTTGACCGGGCTGTTATAGGTGACGTTGACCTTGCGCACCGTGCCGGACAGTTCGCTCGATATATCGACCTGATCCGTCGGCTGAACCGAGCCGGTGGAGGTGACGATGACCGAGAGATCGCCCTGGCGCGCCGCTTCGGTGGTGTAGCTATAGGCGACACCCGCCGCACGTGATTGATAATAATAACCAAGGCCGCCGCCAATCAGCACAAGGGCTGCTGCGGCATAGAGATACCGGCGCGACTTTTTCTTGCGGCCGTTTCTGTTCGTTCCCAGAATCTCGCGCAGATCGGGCTGGCTGTTTTCGGTATTGCTGCCACTCGTATTGGCGTCATTCATTCTCGTCACCCGCAAAGTTCAAAATACCACAGAGGGTTGCCGCCGCTCTCCGGTTTGTCCGTCCATCTGTCGCCGTAGTATTCCTCTGATTGTGGGAAGTGACATAGCTTGCCCTGAGGGTGAAGTGAAAACTTGGTAATATTTATGATAGTTCTGGTCTGGTAGATATAAGCATTGAAAAGGCCGATGCCACGGATATGGCTGAGGTTTCAGCAGCGACAGCCAGGACGATGATGAAATGAACGACAATGTGGTGAAGTTCCGCAAACCGGTGCCGCCGAAAAAACCGCGCGAACCGCTCGGGCCGAAAGCGAAGAAGGCGCTGACGATTGTGGCTGTTATCGCGTTTTTCGTGGCGGTGTGGGGGTATTTTACGCTGATGGGGCAGGGGTAAGGTAAAGGGCTGGCGCTCTTGCTGGGGAGGAGGATGGAAGGCGCAAGTTGGCTAACGCGGGTGGGGCGCTGCGGCTGATTCTGATGACGGCTATTGGCCTAAGCTATCGTACATTGCGCCCGAGTGAGAAAACCGCAAAGAGTGTGGGAATTAGCCGATGACTACTCCAAGTCTTCTTGAGCAAATTCATCAGTGACATGAATGTCCGTCATCTCAAGGCGACCCGGACCCATGTTAATGTACTTGTGCGGTAAGTTGGCTGGTCCAAACACGATTTGGCCCTCCCTAGCTTCAAACTGCTGTTCTCCAACGGTAAAAAGCGCTCGACCTTGCCGCACTATAAAGACTTCATCATAGAGATGCTTGTGTAGCCTGGGGCCGCGGCCAATTTCGTCCGTGGTATAAAACATGACCGAAACATTTGTGCCAAATGCACGCCCTTGGAACTCACCTTGCCATACGCTCTCTTTTTCGGCCCATTGGGCGCGATCGAGGAGCACTGCTTTCTTTTGCATTGAAGTTCCTCTCTTGGTCAGGCCAGCCGTTCGAGCCTAAACAAAACATCAAATATGCAGCAGCGCAAATGTCGGCAATGGATCGACGGTGAAGCTGAACGATCTGGGCCTATAACTGCTGTTGGCGCACAGCCACAGACCCAAACCAGTCATTCATGGATAATGTGAGAAGCGGTGGCGACCCCTGCAGGACTCGAACCTGCGACCTACTGCTTAGAAGGCAGTTGCTCTATCCAGTTGAGCTAAGGGGCCGTCATGCCGGGCAATCGATACTCCGGCAAAAACCTTGATCGTCGTGTTTCAGTGCGTCCAGGGCTGGGTGCGGTTGAAACGGAAATTGTCGGTGTAGGAAACCACCTTGCGGGTTGCTTCCTTCGGCTGGATGACGCGGTATTCGATGCCCTTGCGCTGGGCATAGGCTTCGGCCTGTTCCTGCGTCTCGAATGTCAGCTTGAGCTGCTGCTTCATGTCGGAACTGGAGGTGTAGCCCATGATCGGATCGATCTTGCGCGGAACCTCGGCGTCGAATTCCAGAACCCAGACATTGGTCTTCGCCTTGCCGGATTGCATGGCGGTTTTTGCAGGGCGGTAAATCTTCGCAGACATGTCGAAACTGCTCCGGTTGGACAGTGGGGCGAAACACCCCGGATCATTCATCACGTACCTGAATAGAATAACCAAATCGTGTCAGGGACGTTGAATTTGAAATGGACTGACTTCAGGTGAGAGTCAAGACGATTATCCCCCTGCTGTCCGTTCGCGCGCTGCCATTTCGGGGTTGCATTCGGCCCGTCGGGGCCGTGGTTGAACAAAGATGAATTTCCCTGTTGCGGACTGCGGGTGAACCGTGTATTTCCCCAGCCATCGCCTCGGCGGAGTGTAGCGCAGTCTGGTAGCGCATCTGGTTTGGGACCAGAGGGTCGGGAGTTCGAATCTCTCCACTCCGACCATTTTGAAGCAGTACATCAGCTTTTCGGCGTAACGTCTTTCAAAATCCGCTATTTATTCCGCTGACGGACCGGCCAGAGTGCTCTCCGCAGTGCCTATCGTCATGACGTTGCCGCGCCACGCCACCGCGCTGCCGATCCAGCTTCGGGTCCAGACGGCGGGCATGATCATGTCCCGGGCGATCATGGCCGGCAGCGTATGGAGAGATACCGGCCAGCCGTTAAGGGCGGCGAGCGCCAGTTCCGGTATGTACATGAGCGCGAGGACGGCAAGGGCGGTTGCGGCGAGGTTCACATCCATCATGGCGGCTGCGGCGAGCGCGAAGAGAAGTGGGGGAAGCGCACCGGTGAGGATTTCGGGGGCGAAATATTGCGGGAAGGTCACGCGTCTCAGCCGCGCCCAGCGCGTCTGGCGCGACCAGATCTCGCCGGCATGGCGCTGGCCGAGCGGCTGTTCGAAGGGGGCGGAAACCAGATGCACCTTGCGGCCGGCATTTCGCACCAGCTTCGTCGAGGCGGCGTCTTCGGCAATTTCAGCGGCGAGTGCGCGAATGCCGCCATTATCCTCCAGGAACGGCTTGTTCCACAACATCGACTTGCCCTGCGCGAAACCCATGCCGATCGCTTCCGCCGCATATTGCCAGCGGCCCTGCGAGCCGTTGAGGAAGGCGCATTCCACATGCGCCCAGAAACCCACCGGCCGGGAGCCGAGCGGCGGTGAGCAGACAAGCCCGCTATCCTGCCGCCAGGCCGACATCATGGTCGCAATATAGGATTTCGGCATCAGCACGTTCGAATCGGCGAGAATCACCCACTCATGTCGGGCGGTCCGCCAGCCCTTGACGCAATTGTTCAGTTTCGGATTGGCGCTGATGCGGTCATCGCCGATGAGCAATTGCATTGGAACAGAGGGAAAGGCAGCCTCGGCCTTGCGGACTTCGGCGATTACGGGATCGAACTCATCGGCGACGCAGAACAGCAGCTCGTAATCGGGCCAGTTGAGCTGGAAAGCGCGTGACAGCGTTAGGGGCGTGAAGTTTTCAACGCCACGCAACGGTACAACAAGCGAGACCGGCGGTTTTTGCCGGACGAGATCGTTTTCGGCGTCCCGCCTCGTCAGGCGCCAGCCGGCGAGAACGATGCCGAGAAGATTGAAGCCGAGGAGCAGAATTGCGCAAAGGGCAAAGACAGTTTCCATGCTGGCCAGTTCCACTCCCAAGCTTTCGGCGGACTGCCCGCCAATCGATTCCATGGAATTCGTTCATGCGGATTATAACGTTTGCGTGACAGTTACATGTCATTATCGGCTGGCAGATGGGCTGCCTTGTGCATGAAGGCGCTGCGCAGGCCCCACGTAAAGAAAAGCCCTCCGCGGGGAAGGGCTCAATCGTCATGACGGTCGATTGAATTTTAGTGGACGTTCAGGATATGGGCATGGCTGCTTGCAATGAGAAACGATTCCCGTGCTTTTTCGATGTCGCATCTGCCGGCGATGGCATCGAGGCAGTTCCTGCGCGCCTCCTCATATTCCGGCCCGTGTTCCTCGGGCCAGCGGTACATCAGCATATCAAGCGCCACCAGCGGGCTGTAGATCTCCACAGCGACGCACAGCGGCAGGTGGATCGCCACCGGCTTCATCCACGAGGCGTGGTGACACGGCTCGGTCCTGTGAATCAGCATGTCAATTTCCTCCCTGTTTTACCTGCCTTGAGGGCCTTTCACTCTCCCATGCGCGAAATGCCCGCCTCACGAAATGGTTCCCGATCACCTAAAATGTGATCGATCAGGGGGTTCCAATTTTCCAAGATGAATGGAAGATGAACAAATAGATGAACCGGAGATGAACAAAACCGCCCTCAGGGCGTTGTTGTGTCCATAAGAAGGAGAACGCATATGTTCAATTTGTCAGGCATTCAGGAAAGCTTCTTCGGAGACCGCATGGCTGGCGTTTGCCAGGCGATCACCTCGGCTCTCGCCTTCGAATCGGGTCTTGAGAAGTCGCGTATTTCGGCGACTGTCGAAAATGATGTGATCTATCTGGAAGGCACAGCCGATTCGGTCGAGGCGATCGACATCGCCATCAACCTTGCCGCTTCCATTTCCAATTGCCGGATTTTGAGCCATATCGAGCCGGTCTACTGAACATTACGTCAGCCGGGCGAAACCTCGTCCGGCTCGTTCAGATACAATAACGCTGCAGGGTCATTTCCGGTTGCCGATCTGCGCACTGCGGACCATATCGCCCGGCTTGATGCCATAACGTTTCGCGGCGCCGCCATTCAGTTCAAGCACAAATTTCACCGGACCGCGGGAGCTGATGATCGCTTCCGAATGCGGGACCGCGTTTTCATGAATATGGGTGATGCGCCCGTCACGGGCGATGAACAGCATATCGAGCGGGATGAGCGTGTTGCGCATCCACATGGCGACATCGCGCGCTTCACCGAAATCGAACAGCATGCCGTTTTCCGGCGCCATGGACTTGCGGAACATCAGGCCCTGCGCGCGCTGGGCATCGTTAAGCGCCAGTTCGGCGGTGAAGTCGTGGGTCTGGCCGGAAGCTGTTTCAATAGTGAGCGGCTCTGACGTGAAGGTCTGGCGTTCCTGTGCCTGGGCGGCGCCGGCGAGCGTTAAAAAAACAAGCGCCATAATGGCGCTTTTCACCATATGACGCAGGGCGGACATCAATGCGACATCCCGACGGAAACCGGGTTGTCGGGATGGATTTCCGCCGCCATCAAGCCCTTGTCGCCATCGCCGTAACGCACCAGCACCACCTGGCCGGGACGAAGCTCCGTCAGGCCGAAACGGCGCAGCGTTTCCATATGCACGAAAATATCTTCCGTTCCTTCGCCGCGCGTCAGGAAGCCGAAACCCTTGGTGCGGTTGAACCACTTGACGATGGCGCGCTCAAGCCCGCTCGAAGGCGTTACCTGCACATGGGTGCGCACCGGCGGCAGCTGCGAGGGATGAACGGCGGTCGACTGGTCCATGGACAGGATGCGGAAAGCCTGGAAACCGCGGTCGCGCCGCTGGATGAGGGCGACGATGCGCGTTCCTTCAAGGATTGTCTGGTAACCGTCACGGCGCAGGCAGGAGACGTGCAGCAGCACATCCTGGGTGCCGTTGTCAGGCACGATGAAGCCGAAACCCTTGGCGACATCGAACCACTTCACGACGCCGGTAATTTCGGTCAGGTCCACGGCATCGCCCGAAAGGTCCTCGACATCGACTATCGTTTTCGATGACATCCTATCAGCCATATCCTGCCAACCCCTCGATTACGCGCCATACACCGGTCAACTGATTCCTGTGCGCCAGATTAACATCTTGGTAACGGTTCCACGCAAGCCCTAGTTTTTGATTTGCGCAGCTGCTTTTATGTCGCCGTCCTTGTCCGGGGCTTGCCATCATGCGTTTAACGGCTTCGGACCCGTGTAATGGAGAGGAATAAAATGCGGTATCTGCACACGATGGTTCGCGTCAAAGACCTTGGCGAATCACTTAAATTCTATGTCGACCTGTTGGGTCTCACGGAAATACGCCGAATCGAGAACGAAAAAGGCCGTTTCACTCTGGTGTTTCTTGCCGCGCGTGACGACATTGCTGCGGCCAGGGAAAAAAAGGCGCCAAGCCTCGAGCTCACCTATAACTGGGACACTGAGGACTATACCGGCGGACGCAACTTCGGCCATCTGGCCTATGAGGTCGACAATATCTATGAGTTCTGCGCCCGTCTTCAGCAGAACGGCGTCGTCATCAACCGGCCGCCGCGCGATGGGCACATGGCCTTCGTGCGCTCTCCGGATGGCATTTCCTTCGAAATTCTGCAGAAGGGCGAAAGCCTCGCACCAGCCGAACCGTGGATATCTATGCAGAATACCGGTTCCTGGTAGCAATTTTCCGGTGGGTAGCGGCGTTTTCGGGCGCTCTTGCCTTGTCCGGATGGGATGAGGCATAGTCCGCGAATCAAAACGGCTGGTTCCGTTTTGGGGAAGCACACGATTCCGTTCCCGTGCTGCCGTTGGAAATGCAAGATACGGAGGCCACTCATGAAAACTGTCGAGAGCGCGAAGGGACGTCTTGTCCGTCAGCGTCTTGTCGTCGCGGTTTCGCTGCTCGGGCTTTCCGGATGCGTTTCGGCGGTGACCGACGATGAGATGGCCGCCAGTACCAAGAAGCCGGAAATTGCCGCACAACAGACGCCGCAAACCGCCGCTTCGGCCGCGGCCACTCCCGCGGCCGGTGCGCAGCCGGGGCAATATGTGGATCCGGCCGTGGCATCTGCGGCCGGAGCGGCGACGCCCGCCCAGCCGCAGGCGTCGGGCGGCCCGGCGCAGGCCTATGGCGCCGCCCCCGATATCGGTGGCTTGACGACGCAGCCGACAGCGATTTCCGCCGGGACAACCAGCATCTATTCCACCGCATCCGCAGCCGTGCCCGCCGGTGCGGCGGGGGCGCCAGGCACGGCCGCCGCCACGGGTGCTCCTTCCCAGAAAATCATTCCCGCCGTCAGCAGCGTCTATTCGGCGCCGGTGCAGGCGGCGCAACCTCAGCCTCAGCCAATCTCCGCGCCTGTCCAGGCTCCGGCGACCGCTCAGGCGCCGGTGGAACAGCGCAGTGAAAATCGTCAGCCTGCCGCCGTTCCTGTGCCGCAGCCGGAGCAGGTCGCTGCTGCGCAGCCTGCAATCAACGCCGGGGCGACGGGCGAGGGGCAGGAGAGTGAAGGCAAAGGTGTGACGCTCGCGGCGTTTTTCGCCGGCGCGGCCAAGAAGCGGCTGCCGAAGATGATTGAAAGCGGCACTGCGGGCAAAACGCAGGTCGCCGCCTTGCCCGGAGCCGCGGACGGGACGATGGGCATTGCGCTTTCCGGCCGCTCGATGATGTCCGACGAATTCGATGACGCCCATCTCGATGAAGAGGATGACCAGCCGACCGGCCTGATGAAGCTCGCTTCGCTCTCGGGCCTCACCCGCGTCTCTCCGAACGGGCTTTTCCTGCAGACGGACCGCGTCGAAGTTGGCTGCTTCAAGCCGGAACTGGTGCGGATGATCAAGGATGTGGAGCGCCACTATAACAGCCCTGCGATCGTCACCTCGGGCTATCGTCCGCCGAAGGGCATAAGGCAGGGCTCCAAGCACTATACCTGCGATGCCGCCGATATCCAGATCAAGGGCGTCTCCAAATGGGAACTCGCCACCTATCTGCGTTCCCTGCCGGAACGCGGTGGCGTCGGCACCTATTGCCACACCGAATCGGTCCATATGGACACGGGTGAGCCAAGAGACTGGAACTGGCGCTGCCGCCGTACCGCTCCGCGCAAATGATCTCCCGGTCGGGCTTGCCGGAATATTAGACCCGGCGCTGCCCGCTTAATTTTCGCTGCCGTCTCAAAATGCATTCAGCCTCGTGGAAGAGGCGGCCCGGCGGCGGATGGAGCAGGGCGGCCAGCCTATTGGCCGGGCGATTGGCAGGTTAACCCGCAGGGCAGCGGATCGTAGCGGGTGCGGTATCGCCTGTCCGCATCACACCAGGGGTTCAGGCCGGTTCCGGTTTCCCCTTGGGGCGCTCTTCGTCCTCGACGAGGCCGGCATTCGCCTGCAGATGCAGGCCGATCACGGCAACGATAAAGAAAAACCAGATAAAACCGGCGCTCAGCAGGACGATCGTTTCCAGAAATGCGTAAAAGAGCACGTAAAGCCAGACGCCGACATAAAGCCGTGTCAGCGGGCTCTTGCGCGTCGTCTCATCCATTTTGCCAAGATAATGAAGCGGCAGAAGATAAATCCACACCAGCACCAGCACCAGGCCGGGCACGCCGCCCGCAAGCACAAGGTCGAAATAGCCATTATGCGCAGCCGGAGCGGTCGCCGCCCAACTGTTGCTTTCAATGAAACTCGACATCAGGGCATCACTGCGCCAGAAGGCCTGATAACCGTATCCGAGGATCGGTCTCTCACGCATATAATCTATGGCGATGGTCCAGATATCGGTTCTGCCCGTGAAGCTGGCGTCGATCCCCATGCGGGTCAGCATCTGCGAAAACACCGGATCGACTGTGGTGCCGACGACCACGACGGCGAAAACCACCATCAGCAGCGTCACGACCGTGTAGCGCCATCGGGGCCAGCGCACGATGAACCAGCCCGTGCCAATGATGATAGGCATCAGCCCAAGCGCCGTCTTGCCGCCCGACTTGACCAGAAAGATCAGCGACAGGATGAGAACCATCAGCCCTCCGAAAAAGGACCAGCGTTTGCAAAGGTAGATTCCGATGATGATCAGCACCGACATGATCGAGGCGGCTTCATTCTTGTGATTGAAGACGCCGCGCCAGTTGCCTGCGAGAAACGGCTCCAGCGCGTCGCTGGCCTGGTGAATTGACCGTGCGGGTAAAGCGACGATACCGAAATAACACAGGAACAGGATAAGCCACACGCAGGCGGCCAGCATCGTGGTGAAATGCCTTTCCGTGCGCGGCAATTGCAGAAAGCAGCTGGCAAGGACGGAGATGATGGCGCACATGGCGAGCCGCCGCAATGAAAACGTCGGTGCTTGCCCGACTATCGAGGTGAAGGCATACCAGCCGAAGATCGCCGTCATCAGCAGACGTGGTGTGAAGACGAGCGAGAACGAGCGTTCCTTCGCCATGAAAGTCACGAAACAGAAAAGCAGGGTGATTGCGGTTAGCTGATTGACCAGGTTGGAGCCGGCCGCCATGGCCGACCCCTGATAGGTCGACGAGAGCGAGACATAGGGCAAGAAGCCGACCGTGAAGTAGAAGAACGTCACATAAAACAATATGTCCCGCCAGTAGCCACGCCCCTGTTCTTCGTGCACTGCATCCATAAGGGGTTGTTCTCTTCCTGTTTCCATGGCTGCGCAGACGGTGTCCGAACTTATCCCGATTACATGAATATCCTGCAGAAATGCTATTTTTTAGTTATATGTAATGCACGGAATGATAGTGATCCGTTGTCGGGAATATCGGGATTTTACGCTGGAGCAGGGTCATTCAATGTTCCGTTCTACTTCGTTCTGAACCCGTCGGCGGGAGGGGTCCGGCCGGGATACCAGATCCTGAAGACTATGCCGACACTATCAAAATCGACGATGTCGCGGCATATAAATGTCCGTGAACAGGATGGTTACGCAATGGCATATGCGATGGTTGTTTCCAGGGCGAATATCTATGGCCGGCGGGTTCGTCAGATTTTAAGTATTTTTTGAACATATACATCATCAATCCTTGCAAGCATCGTAATTAGGGTAATTCCGTGACTTTTTCGATATGGTGTGACCCGCCGCCTCCGTCTGTATTCGAGGCGAAGGACGTGAACGGCTGAGGACTTCAGGAGCGGCAATGCAAAAGGTTTATTCCATCCAGTTTCTGCGGGCGCTCGCGGCGTTTTCGGTCCTGCTGTTTCATATAATCGGCGAACCATTTACGATTGGAGCGGCGGGCGTGGATGTCTTTTTTGTCATCTCCGGCCTTATCATGGGATCCTTCGCAACGACGGTGGGGCCGGGAGCGTTTTTATATCACCGGCTGGTCCGTATCGTGCCCCTATACTGGGCTGTGACCCTGGTAATGTGCGCCGGTGCAATGGCGGGCGTTTTTTCCACCTTCACCTTCACCCTCGAACATCTATGGAAATCGCTGCTTTTTGTTCCATATGCCGGAGACAACGGTGAGGTGGTTCCCCTGCTGGTCGTGGGCTGGACGCTCAATATGGAAATGTTCTTCTATATTGTCTTTGCGCTCGGGCTTGCTCTGCGCGCGCCGCTGGCCGTAACGGTCGGCATCCTGTCCGTCATGGCGATTCTGGGGCAGGTTTTCGACTGGCAATCCCCCTTCATGCAGACCTGGACATCGCCGCTTTTGCTGGAGTTCCTTGGTGGTCTGCTGCTGTCGCGCTTTATGTTTCAGGGAATGCAGGCGGGTATCGCAGCACTTGTCGTGGCATTGACGGGTTTCGTTGCTGCGGCTCTGATAAGCGAGCAATCCGGAATGTTACGCCTGATGACGTGGGGCGTGCCTGCCTTTTTCCTTGTGGCGGGATGCGTGTGGCTTGAGAATGCCGGGTTCTGGCCCAGACGCTTGTTGAAGCCCGTCGAGATTGTCGGGGATTCCTCCTATGCGCTTTATCTTCTGCACGGCCTGGTGATTTCGATCGTCCATAAGCTTCTGGCGCCCGGATTTCTTTCCGGGATTGTCATCGTCATCGTTGCATTGACCGTGTCGGTCCTTGCGCATTTCCTGTTCGAAAGGCCGTTGATCAAGCTTTTCAGACGCAAGGAGGGGAGCAGGCAGCGCCGGCAAGAGGCCGTGGCGGCGCGCTGAGGCGAGGTTCGGCCGCCGTAAACATGGAGGCCGGATTTTTTTCGCTCAGGTCCAATGTGTGACAAGAAGGATTTCGAGGTCTGCGCGGAGGATGCCTTCCTTTGCCCGCACGGCCGCAGCTCCGGATACCAGCCTTCGGCAGATGGGAGATCATCTCACCTCTCAGACCATGGAAGACAGGTGCAGGGATGATTTGCCTGAAATCAGGCCGGCTTTATTGTTAAATGATTGATTTTTGTGGTGAGAGCGCAGGGATTCGAACCCTGGACCTACTGATTAAAAGTCAGTTGCTCTACCGGCTGAGCTACGCTCTCCCATGTCGGGGCTTGGCTGCCCTTCGGAAGTGCGCGGAACATAGGTAGAGCGATCCGTTCGGTCAACCCAAAAAAAGCTGTTTCGACAATCAATCCGGTTTTTTTTGTCGCACCCCCGAAAAGGTGATTGGAGAGAGAAGGCGGCTGGGGATAAAACCGGCTTCAGGCGTGTCGGCCAGAGGGGTGAAATCCTTTTGCGGCAATGACATGCACGAAAATGAAGCGTGAAGCGGCGGCGAATCCGGAGAATCGCGGCGGCTTTGCGGGATGCGGAGTTCTTTCTTGTCGATTGCCGATATTTCCCTGTTCAGCGCGCTTCTGGCCGGCGCTCTCTCGTTTCTGTCGCCCTGCGTTCTGCCGCTGGTGCCGCCTTATCTCTGTTATATGGCGGGTGTTTCGGTCGAGCAGTTCAGGACGGAAGATACCGCGCCGCGGCCGGAGATTCGCAGGGCCGTGCTGTTTTCGGCCTTCTTCTTCACGCTCGGTTTCGCCACTGTTTTCGTGGCGCTGGGGGCCGGCGCCTCGACGATCGGCACGCTTCTGCGCCAGAATCTCGACATTCTCGCCAAGATCGGCGGTTTCATCATCATCCTCATGGGCCTGAATTTCCTCGGCGTGTTCCGCATCGGCCTGTTTTCGCGCGAGGCGCGGTTTCAGGGGGCGGGCAAACCTGCCACCCTGTCCGGGGCCTATGTCATGGGCCTTGCCTTCGCCTTCGGCTGGACGCCCTGCATCGGTCCGGTTCTGGGGGCGATCCTTGGCGTCGCCGCCGCACGCGATACGGTGGGCGACGGTGCGGCGCTGCTTGCGGTCTATTCGCTCGGCCTTGCGGTGCCGTTCTGGATTGCGGCCGCCTTCTCCGGTTCCTTCATGCGTTTCCTCGTCCGTTTCCGCCGCCATCTCGGCCTCGTGGAAAAGCTGCTGGGCGTGTTGCTGGTGCTGACCGGTCTCGCCTTCATGTCCGGTTTTATCACCAATGTGGCGATCTGGTTCCAGGAGACCTTTCCGATCCTGATGAAAATCGGCTAAGCCTGCCGCGGAGATTACTGGCAGGGGAATGATCGTGGCCGATATCGTCGGATTGCTGTTGCCGTTTTTCGGCCTGATCCTCATCGGTTACGGTGCGGCGCGGATCACGAAGCAGCCCGTCGAGGCGATGGGCTGGCTGAACACTTTCATCATCTATGCCGCGCTGCCGGCGCTGTTTTTCAAGCTTGTCTCGAAAACGCCGGTGGAAGAACTGGCGCGGATGGATTTCGTCGCCGCCAGCCTTGCCTGCACCTATGGCATTTTCCTCCTTGTGTTCCTGATCGGCCGGTTCGTGCGGAAAAACAGCCTCGCCGAAACGACCATCCAGAGCTTCGCGGCGAGCTACGGCAATATCGGCTATATGGGGCCGGGCCTTGCGCTTCTGGCGCTTGGCGAGAAGGCGGCGGTGCCGGTAGCGCTGATCGTCTGTCTGGAAAATGCCGCGCATTTCATTGTCGCCCCGGCGATGATGGCGGTTGCAGGCGGTGACAAACGCTCCCCGGCGAAGCTTGCGCTGGATGTGGCGCGCAAGGTCATCACCCATCCCTTCATCGTGTCGGTGATCGCCGGCTTTCTGGCAGCCTCGCTGTCATGGCAGCCGCCGGAGGCGGTGCAGCGGCTGGTGGATTATCTGGCGCAATCGGCGGCGCCCTGCGCTCTCTTCGCCATGGGCGTGACGCTGGCGCTTCGGCCGATGAAGCGGGTGCCGGTGGAAATCAGTTACATCGTGCCGGCAAAGTTGATCCTGCATCCGCTCGCCGCTTATCTCGTGCTCTCTTCGCTCGGGCGGTTCGAGCCGGTGTGGATCTATTCGGCCGTGCTTTTGGCCGCGCTGCCGACCGCGACGAATGTCTTCGTCATCGGCCAGCAATATCATGTCTGGCAGGAGCGGGCGTCGGCGACGATTCTCATCTCGACCGTGCTGTCGGTCCTCACGTTGACCGGCGTGGTGTATTTCATCCAGCCTTTTTGAAGCTGCCGAACAGCAGCGAGGGCAGGGCCTTCAGCCCACGACCGGGCTCGATGCCTTCGCGCATGACCATGCTTCTGAGCGTGCCGATGCCGGAAAGTACGTGCAGGCCCGCCGCGCGCGCCATCTGCACCGGCAGGAGGTCGGAAAGCAGAGAGCGGTTCAGGAGATCGACGCTCAGCGTGCGGCTGTAGACATCCGCCCGCCGCCTGCGGTCGAAGCTGCTGCCGGCATCGGCGGCAATCGGCCGGTCGGAGACGGCGCTCAGCAATTCCGTCAGGGCGATGATGTCGCGCAGGCTGAGGTTCAGCCCCTGCGCGCCGATGGGCGGAAAACCATGTGCAGCCTCGCCGATCAGGGCCACGCGGCCCTTGCCGAAACGATGCGCCGTCATGGAAGAGAGCGGCCATGCCTGCACGCTGTCTTCGACGGTGACGGCTCCGAGCATGGATTGCATGCGCTCCTCGATCCGGAGGCCGAGCGCCGCAAGCGGCAGCGCCGTCAATTCCTCCGCCTGTTGCGGGGTGACGACCCAGACGAGGCTGGAGCGGTTTCCGGGCAGGGGAACCTGCGTGAAAGGGCCGGTGGGGGTGTGGAATTCCGTCGAGACATTGCCATGCGACCGGCTATGGCCGAAGTTCAGGACAATGGCCGTCTGCGGATAGGACCAGGATTTGACGCCGATGCCGGCGGCATCCCGCACCATCGATTTGCGGCCATCCGCACCGATGAGGAAATCGGCGGAGAGCGTCTCGCCGTCCGCAAGCGTCACCGTCACGCGGTCGTTGCCGATGTCGATCGTCTCGGCGGAGGTGTCGAGGCGAGTAATATTGTGTTCCTGCCCGACCGCTTCGCTCAGAACGCCGAGCAAAGCCTCGTTGGGGATGTTCCAGCCAAAGGCGTCGAGCCCGATTTCGGAGGAACGGAACTGCACGGTGGGCGCACGCAGCAGGCGGTCGGTGCCGTCGATGATCTGCATGGTGGAAAGGCGTGCGGCCGAAGGCGCGATGCGCGACCACAGGCCGAGACGATCCATGAAACGGATGGACTGGTCCATCAGCGCCGTGGTGCGCTGGTCCTTCCTGTCGCTGGAAGGTGCGACGAGCGCCACGTGGCGGCCCGCCCGCGCCAGCGCGATGGCCGCGATCTGGCCCGCAAGTCCCGCACCTGTTATGGCGATATCGAAGTGTCTCATGGTCCTGATCCGTTCTTATCTGCAAGACATCATAAAGGCTTTGCGCGGGTAAATCCACTTCGGCTGCGGAACATCCGGTTGTGAAGATTCGTTGGTTGCCCTGCCATATTAGTCCTAGGATAAGCGGATTGGGCCGGTTGCAAAGCGTGGTGAATGGCCGCATACCGGAATGAACAGGGCGGATGAAAAAACGGGGCGCAGACGCTGACCATGAAAATTTTCAACTACAAGCGTGTTCCCTACGCGGAAATCCGCGCCTTTTCCGTTCATATTCTGACGGCGTCGGGGTCGTTCCTGGCTTTTCTCGGGGTCGTCGCCGCTTCCGAACACCGCTTTGTCGACATGTTCTGGTGGCTGGGACTTGCGCTTCTGGTGGATGGCATAGACGGTCCCATCGCCCGCAAGGTCCGGGTGAAGGAAGTTCTGCCCAACTGGTCCGGCGATACGCTCGACAACATCATCGACTACGTGACCTACGTGCTCCTGCCCGCCTTTGCACTGTACCAGAGCGGCATGATCGGTGAACCATGGTCCTTCGTCGCCGCCGGCATGATCGTGGTGTCCAGCGCCATCTATTATGCCGATATGGGCATGAAGACGGATGAATATTTCTTCTCGGGTTTTCCCGTCGTGTGGAACATGGTGATCTTTACCCTGTTCGTGATGGATGCAAGCGCGACCACGGCCATGATCGTGGTGACGGTTTCGGTGTTCCTGACATTTCTGCCGATCAATTTCCTGCATCCGGTGCGGGTGAAGCGGCTGCGGCCGCTCAATCTCTTTGTGGTGTTCATCTGGTGTACGCTTGGCGGCTACGCGCTGCTGATGCATTTCCAGACGCCGACATGGGCGGTAATCGGCTTCTTGGCGAGTGGCATCTACCTCTATTGCATTGGCGGAATTCTGCAGTTTTTCCCGTCACTCGGCGCGAAATGATGAAAAGATAAAGCTGTTTATTGTTTGTGCAAATTGCATTTAAGCAGCGTCTTTTTCAGTTGTGCGCAGCAGCAAAACAGTTATCAATACATCATGATGGCGCAGCATTGCATACGACTTGCGGCGCGATTGGGAACAATTACCACGGCTGTTGAAACGCCTCGCAGAAGGTACGGATGGCCGGTGAGAGAGGGAACTCGTGACTGGAACTTTGGCGCCGGAGGCCACGCCTCTCCTGTCGGTTCGCAAGCTGACCAAGCTGTTCGGCAATTTCGCCGCCTGCAACGGCATCGATCTCGATATTGCGCCGGGCGAAATCCATGCGCTTCTGGGGGAAAACGGCGCGGGCAAATCCACGCTCGTCAAGATGCTGTTCGGTGTCCTTTCTCCGACCGAGGGTGATATCGTCTGGCAGGGCCGGCCGGTTTCCGTCGGTTCGCCAAGCGAGGCCCGAAGCCTCGGCATCGGCATGGTCTTCCAGCATTTTTCCCTGTTCGAGGCGCTGACGGTCGCCGAAAACATAGCCCTCTCGCTCGATCCGAAAATTTCGCTGAAGGAAATCGCCAGGGAGGCGGAAACGCTGTCGCGCGCCTATGGCCTGCCGCTCGATCCTTATGCGCATGTGGCCGATCTTTCTGTTGGCGAGCGCCAGCGGATCGAGATTGTCCGCGCCCTGCTGCAGAACCCGCGTCTCATCATTCTCGACGAGCCGACCTCGGTTTTGACGCCGCAGGAGGCCGACAAGCTGTTCGAGACGCTGGAAAAGCTGAAGGCCGAAGGCCGTTCCGTGCTTTATATCAGCCATCGTCTTGAAGAGGTGCAGCGCATCTGCGATCGCGCCACCGTCCTGCGCCACGGCAAGGTGACGGGCGCCTGCGATCCGCGCAAGGAAACGCCCGCATCTCTGGCGCGCATGATGGTCGGCAGCGATGTCGCAAGCGTTTCGCGGGCAACGGGCGAAGTGCTCGGCGCGCCGCAGATTGAGGTCATGGGGCTTTCGGTTGCGCCGCGCACGCCATTTGCGGTAGCGCTGAAATCGATTTCGATGAACGTGCGCGCCGGCGAGGTACTGGCGATTGCCGGTGTGGCCGGCAACGGGCAGGGCGAGCTGTTCGATGCGCTCTCAGGCGAATATCCCGTTTATAATAACGACGCCATCCATCTGCGCGGCAAGCCGGTCGGCCGTATCGGCATCAATGGCCGGCGGCTGATGGGTGCAGGTTTCGTTCCCGAGGAGCGCCACGGCCACGCTGCCGTTCCCGGCATGAGCCTTTCCGACAATCTGCTCCTGGCGCGGGCGCGTTCCGACCGCAAGGCGTTTCTGACCGGCGGTTTCCTGCGCATCGTCAGGGGGTCGGCCATCAGGGCGGCGGCGCGGCGCATTTCGGAAACCATGGATGTCCGTAAGAGCGGTGCCGATCCGCTTGCGGGATCGCTGTCCGGCGGCAACCTGCAGAAATTTATCGTCGGGCGCGAGCTCGACCGCCAGCCGGCCGTGCTTGTTGTCAACCAGCCGACCTGGGGCGTGGATGCCGGTGCGGCAAGCCGCATCCGCCAGGCGCTTGTCGATCTTGCCAAGGCTGGCTCGGCCGTTATCGTCATCAGCCAGGATCTCGATGAAATCTTCGAGGTCGCCACCAATATCGCTGTCATTTCCGATGGTAAGCTTTCCGAGGCCCATCCGGTGGAGGAGATGACGCTGGAAAAGATCGGCCTTTTGATGGGCGGCATTCACACGTCACATTCGGGAGCCGCCCAGCATGCGCATTGAGCTTGAAAAACGCGCAGGGGTCTCGAAGCTTTTCACCCTGCTGTCGCCGCTTCTGGCGCTGGTGCTGACGCTGCTGGTCGGCGCCGTCATGTTCGCCATGCTCGGCAAGAACCCGGCCCATGCGCTTTACGCCTTTTTTGTCGAGCCGCTGCTGGAGGTCTGGTCGCTGCATGAACTGGCGATCAAGGCCGCACCGCTGATCCTGATCGGCGTTGGCCTTTCCATCTGTTATCGCTCCAATAACTGGAATATCGGCGCGGAAGGGCAATTCACCATCGGCGCGATCACCGGTTCCATCCTGCCGGTTCTTTATCCCGACTGGCATTCGCCGCTCATCCTGCCGCTGATGATGGTGATGGGCGCTGTCGGCGGCGCGCTTTATGCCGGTATTCCGGCGCTGTTGAAGACGAAGTTCAACACCAATGAAATCCTCGTCAGCCTGATGCTGGTTTATGTCGCGCAGCTTTTCCTCGACTGGTTGACGCGCGGCATCTGGCGCGATCCGGGCGGTTACAACTTCCCGCAGACCAAGCCTTTCAACGATAGCGCCGTGCTGCCGGAAATGCTGGCGTCCGGCCGGGCGCATTGGGGTTTCGTGTTCGCCATCGTCGCGGCCATCGCGCTGTGGTTCATGATGCGCTACATGCTCAAGGGCTTCGAGGTCACCGTGCTCGGCCAATCGGCGCGGGCAGGGCGCTTCGCCGGTTTCTCCTCCAGCCGCATGGTGTGGTTTTCACTGTTGCTTTCCGGCGCGCTGGCCGGGCTTGCGGGCATTTCGGAGGCTTCCGGTTCCATCGGCCATCTCCAGCCCAGCATTTCGCCGGGTTACGGCTTTACCGCCATCATCGTCGCTTTTCTCGGCCGTCTCAATCCGCTCGGCATCATTCTGTCAGGGCTGGTGCTGGCGCTGACCTATCTCGGTGGCGAGGCGGCGCAGCTTTCGATTGGTGTGTCGGACAAGGTGACACGCGTGTTTCAGGGGTTGATGCTGTTCTTCGTATTGTCCTGCGATACGCTGATCTTTTACCGCATCAGGGTCGTCTTCACCGGCAAGGCGCATAACAAGCAGGGAGCGGCATGATGGATATGCTTCAGGCCATCCTCCTCACCGTCATCACCGCCGCCACGCCGCTTGTGATCGCCGCTTCTGGCGAGCTTGTGGCGGAGCGTTCGGGCGTCCTCAATCTCGGCGTCGAGGGCATGATGATCATGGGCGCGGTCTGCGCCTTCGCCGCCGCGCATATGACGGGTTCTCCCTATCTCGGCATTCTGGCCGGCATTGCTTCCGGCGCAGTATTTTCGCTGCTGTTCGGTTTCCTGACGCTGACGCTCGTCACCAACCAGGTGGCGACGGGTCTTGCGCTTACCATTCTCGGCCTCGGCGTCTCCGGCATGCTGGGGGAAAGTTTCGTCGGCCTGCCGGGCATCAAGCTGCAACCCATCGTCTTTCCGCTGCTGTCGGACATCCCCTTCATCGGGCCGCTGCTGTTCCGGCAGGACCTGATCTTCTACATGTCCATCGCGCTGGTCTTCGGCATCAGCTGGTTCTTGTTCAAAAGCCGCACGGGCCTGAAAATCCGCGCCATCGGCGATAATCACGCCTCAGCCCATGCGCTTGGCATCAATGTCATTCGCACGCGGTATCTGGCGGTCATGTTCGGCGGCGCCTGCGCCGGTCTTGCGGGTGCGCAACTGTCGCTAGTCTATACGCCGCAATGGGTGGAGAACATGTCGGCCGGGCGCGGCTGGATTGCGCTGGCGCTCGTCGTCTTCGCCTCATGGCGTCCATGGCGGCTTTTGGCCGGCGGTTATCTGTTCGGCGCCGTCACCATCGGGCAGTTGCATGCGCAGGCATTCGGTATCGGCGTGCCGTCGCAGCTGCTTTCGGCGCTACCTTACCTTGCAACTATTGTCGTGCTGGTCATCATCTCGCATAATCGCCGCACGACCTTGATCAATACACCGGCATCGCTGGGCAAATCCTTCGTGCCGGACAGGTGAAGAAGTCTCAAGTCTCCAAACCAACAGGGGTAAAAATGAAAAAACTGGTCATCGCACTTGCCGCCTCCGTCGCGGCGCTCGGCGGCGTCGTTTCCTCGGCGGAAGCCGCCGACGCCAAGAAGGTCTGCTTCATCTATGTCGGTTCAAAGACCGACGGCGGCTGGACGCAGGCGCATGATATCGGCCGCCAGGAACTGCAGGCGCATTTCGGCGACAAGATCGAAACGCCGTTCCTCGAAAGCGTGCCGGAAGGCCCGGATGCCGAACGCGCCATCGAGCGCATGGCTCGCTCGGGCTGTGAGCTGGTGTTCACCACCTCCTTCGGCTTCATGGATGCGACCGTGAAGGTCGCCCAGAAGTTCCCCAAGGTGAAGTTCGAGCACGCCACCGGCTTCAAGACCGCTGAAAACGTCGCGACCTATAATTCGCGCTTCTATGAAGGCCGTTATATTCAGGGCCAGATTGCCGCGAAGATGTCGCAGAAGGGTCTTGCCGGTTACATCGCTTCCTTCCCGATCCCGGAAGTGGTGATGGGCATCGACGCCTTCGTTCTCGGCGCGCAGTCGGTCAATCCGGACTTCAAGGTCAAGGTCGTCTGGGCCAATACCTGGTTCGACCCCGGCAAGGAAGCCGATGCCGCCAAGGCGCTGATCGACCAGGGCGTCGATATCCTGACGCAGCACACCGACACCACCGCGCCGATGCAGGTTGCAGCTGAGCGCGGCATCAAGGCCTTCGGTCAGGCCTCCGACATGATCGCCGCCGGCCCGCAGACGCAGCTGACCGCCATCAAGGACACCTGGGGCGCCTATTACATCAAGCGCACACAGGCTCTTCTCGATGGCACCTGGAAGTCCGAATCCGTCTGGGACGGCCTGAAGGACGGCATCCTGACCATGGCGCCCTACACCAACATGCCTGACGACGTGAAGAAGATGGCCGAGGACACCGAAGCCAAGATCAAGTCGGGCGAGCTGCACCCCTTCACCGGCCCGGTGAAGAAGCAGGACGGTTCGGAATGGCTGAAGGCTGGCGAGAAGGCGGAAGACAAGGTTCTGCTCGGCCTCAACTTCTATGTTGCCGGCGTGGACGATAAGCTGCCGCAATAATGCGGATTATTTACCGTTACTGAAGCAAGGCCGCACATGTGTCATGTGCGGCCTTGCTTATTTTCATGCGTTTTACTGCATGGATGAAGTTTGCCTTTGCTTTTCACGCAACTTGATGTTTTTCACTATAATGTGACGTGAGATACACACGTCTGGCGCGATTTTTTCCGAAGTCGCCAACCGAACGGAAGGACATGGCACTTGCAGCGCGGAATGCTCGATGCGGCGATCGGTTTTCGAAAGCTGCGGACAAATCATGCACAGGTCGTTCACAAGCTCGGTCTCGATATCGTCTCCGGCACTTTCAGGACGGGTGACATCCTGCCCGGTGATGCCGAGCTGATGGAGCGTCTGAAAGTATCCCGCACCGTGCTGCGCGAAGCGATGAAGACGCTGACGGCCAAGGGCATGATTTCCCCCAAGGCGCGTATCGGCACCCGGGTGACGGAGCGCGAAAGCTGGAACATGTTCGACAGCGAGGTGCTGCTCTGGCATTTCGAGGCGGGTGTCAGCGATGAATTCCTGCTGCATCTTTACGACATCCGTCAGGCTTTCGAGCCCTATGGCGCGGGGCTTGCCGCCATCAGGGCAAAGGATACCGATATCGCAAGGCTTGCGGCTTACGCCAATGAGATGGGCAATACCGCCTATTCCAAGGAAAAGCGGGCGCTGGCGGACATGAATTTCCATGTCCTCATCACCGAAATGTCCGGCAACCCGTTCATGCGCACCGTCGGTGCGCTGATAAAGGCGGCGCTGGCGGGCATTTTCCGGATGAGTAATCCGGAAGCCGATCCCAATGAGATTTCCGACGTCTCCGCCTCGCATCTGCGGCTGGTCGAGGCGTTCCGCCTGCACGACGAGGCCGGTGCCCGCCGCGAGATGGAAAGGCTGATTGAAAACGGCCGCCAGCAGATATTGCAATTCACTGCCCGCAATCCCCGCAAATAGGTCACACCATCCTCCCGCCGATCACGTTAGATGAAAATCGGTGCGGAAATTTGGTGCGGTTTTGCATGGTTTCTTAAGCGGGCCGCCGTTATAGCAATGCCGGAACAGAGTTACCGATGCGCCTTTCCGCTTCGCCGGGTGGCGTGAAGTCAAACATATGCCATTGTCCCATCCGCCCCCGCGGCGGCTGGCAGGGTGTCGGAGGTCTTATGGAGCGCAGCTCTCTAGCCGTTATTCTCGCAGCGGGCGACAGCACGCGGATGAAGTCGTCGAAATCCAAGGTGCTGCATCCGGTTGCCGGGCGTCCGATGATCGCACATGTGGTGGAGGCGGTGGCTGGATCGGGTGTCGGCACGGTGGCGCTCGTCGTCGGGCGCGATGCCGACAATGTTACTGCGGCCGCCAGCCTGCCGGGCCTCGAGGTCGAAGCCTTTCTTCAGACGGAACGCAGGGGCACCGGCCATGCCGTGCTTGCTGCCCGTGCCGCCATCGAGCGCGGTTTCGACGACCTGATCGTTGCTTATGGCGACGTGCCGCTCATCACCTCGGCGACGCTCGACCGGGCGCGGGAGGCGATTGCTTCCGGCGCCGACGTTGCCGTGATCGGTTTCCATACCGATCGACCCACGGGATATGGCCGGTTGCTGGTCGAAAATGGCGAGCTGGTGGCGATCCGCGAGGAAAAGGACGCCACCGACGAAGAGCGCAAGGTGACCTGGTGCAATAGCGGCCTGATGGCGATCAATGGCCGCAACGCGCTGGACCTGCTCGGCCGGATTGGCAACGCCAATGTAAAGGGCGAATATTATCTGACCGACGTGGTCGAAATCGCCCGTTCGCTCGGCCGCCGCGCCGTTGCCATCGACGCGCCGGAAAACGAGCTGGTCGGCTGCAACAACCGCGCCGAACTGGCCTTTATCGAAAAGCTCTGGCAGGAACGCCGCCGTCATGAATTGATGGTGGATGGCGTCTCGATGATTGCGCCCGAAACCGTCTTCCTCTCCTTCGATACGAAGATCGGGCAGGATGCGCTGATCGAACCCAATGTCGTCTTCGGTCCCGGTGTGACCATCGCGCCTGGCGCGGTGATCCATGCCTTCTCGCATCTGGAAGGCGCGCATGTCGCCGAAGGTGCGACTGTCGGTCCCTATGCGCGGCTGCGGCCGGGTGCGAACCTGCATGCCAATGCCAAGGTCGGCAATTTCTGCGAGGTCAAGAAGGCCGAGATCGGCGAGGGCGCCAAGGTCAATCATCTGACCTATATCGGCGATGCTGTCGTTGGCGCCGGCAGCAATATCGGCGCGGGCACCATTACCTGCAATTATGACGGCTACAATAAGTTCGAAACGCGGATCGGCGCGAACAGCTTCGTCGGCTCCAACTCGTCGCTGGTCGCGCCCGTGACGATTGGAGACGGGGCCTATATTGCTTCCGGCAGTGTGATTACCGACGATGTGCCCGCCGATGCGCTGGCCTTTGGGCGTGCGCGCCAGGAGGTGAAGCCGGGCCGGGCAGCCGTGGTGCGCGAGCGGGCCAAGGCGCTGAAAGAAGCCAAGAAAAAATCGTCCTGACGGACGTTACCAAGCGATACTGAAAGTGACCGGCGGCACAATTGCCGATTTCAGATAAACGGTTAAAGCATTTCCAGTAAAACTGCGTAGCGGTTTTACATCCGGAAATGCGTCAGAACAAAAAGCTAGGGTATTTTCGCATTTCAGGCAAAGGCGGAAATACTCTGATGGTTTCGGCGAAGAGATCGCCGTCTGGAGAAATATATGTGCGGAATTGTCGGAATTGTCGGAACCCAACCCGTTGCTGAACGGCTTGTCGATGCACTGAAGCGTCTCGAATATCGCGGTTACGATTCGGCTGGTGTCGCCACCATCGACAATGGCGCGATGGATCGCCGCCGGGCGGAAGGCAAGCTGTTCAATTTGGAAAAGCTGGTTTCGGAAAAGCCGCTGCCGGGCGTCGTCGGCATTGCGCATACGCGCTGGGCGACCCATGGCGTGCCGAATGAGACGAATGCCCACCCGCATTTCGTTGAGGGCGTGGCTGTCGTCCATAACGGCATCATCGAGAACTTTGCCGAATTGCGCGACGAATTGACCGCCGAGGGCGCCACCTTCACCACCCAGACGGATACTGAAGTGGTGGCGCAGCTTCTGGCGAAATATACCCGCGAAGGTCTTGGCCATCGCGAGGCGATGCTGAAGATGCTGAACCGCGTCACGGGCGCCTATGCGCTGGTCGTCATGTTCCAGGACGACCCCGGCACGCTGCTTTCGGCGCGCTCCGGTCCGCCGCTCGCCGTCGGTTATGGACGCGGCGAAATGTTTCTCGGTTCGGATGCCATCGCGCTGTCGCCCTTCACCAACGAGATCACCTATCTGGTGGATGGCGACTGCGCCATCGTGACCCGGCAGGGCGCCGAGATCATCGATTTTTCCGGCAAGCCGGTGAAGCGCGAGCGGCAGATCTCGCAGGCGACGGCCTATGTGGTCGACAAGGGCAACCACCGCCACTTCATGGAAAAGGAAATCTATGAGCAGCCGGAAGTCATTTCCCATGCGCTCAGCCATTATGTGGATTTCGCTTCCAGGACCGTGAAGCAGGCTGATAAGGCCATCGATTTCGCCAAGCTTTCCGGGCTTGCCATTTCCGCCTGCGGCACGGCCTATCTCTCCGGCCTGATCGGCAAATACTGGTTCGAGCGTTATGCCCGCCTGCCGGTGGAAATCGACGTCGCCTCGGAGTTCCGTTACCGCGAGATCCCGCTTGTTCCCACGCAGGCCGCATTGTTCATTTCGCAATCGGGTGAAACCGCCGATACGCTGGCGGCCCTGCGTTATTGCCAGCAGGAGGGGCTGAAGATCGGCGCGGTGGTCAATACGCGTGAATCGACCATGGCGCGTGAATCGGATGCGATCTTCCCGATCTTGGCCGGTCCGGAAATCGGGGTGGCCTCCACCAAGGCTTTCACCTGCCAGCTTGCCGTGCTCGCCTCACTTGCCGTCGCGGCCGGAAAAGCACGCGGCACAATCACGCCTCAGCAGGAAACCGAACTGGTTCGCCACCTGATCGAGATGCCGCGCATCATGAGCAAGGTTCTCAACAGCATCCAACCGCAGATCGAGGCGCTGTCGCGCGATCTCTCCCGTTTCAAGGACGTGCTTTATCTCGGCCGCGGCACCAGCTTCCCGCTGGCGCTGGAAGGCGCGCTGAAGCTCAAGGAAATCTCCTATATCCACGCCGAAGGTTATGCCGCCGGCGAGCTGAAGCATGGGCCTATCGCGCTGATCGACGAGAACATGCCCGTCATCGTCATTGCACCGCATGACCGCTTCTTCGAAAAGACCGTCTCGAACATGCAGGAAGTCGCCGCGCGCGGCGGCCGCATCATCTTCATCACCGACGAGAAGGGCGCTGCCGCCTCCAAGCTCGACACCATGGCGACGATCACCCTGCCAAATGTCGATGAATTGATCGCGCCGATGGTCTTTTCGCTGCCGATCCAGCTGCTTGCCTATCATACCGCTGTCTTCATGGGCACGGATGTGGACCAGCCGCGCAATCTGGCGAAATCGGTGACGGTGGAATGATCATCCGGCCGGAGCGGCAGGGCGACGAAGAGGCGATTGCCCGCGTTACGGAAGATGCCTTCCGTAACGTCGATTACAGCGACAAGACGGAACATCTGATCGTCGAGCGATTGCGCAGGGCGGGTGCGCTCACCGTTTCACTGGTTGCGGAGGACAGCGACGGCATCATCGGCCATGTCGGCTTTTCACCGGTGAGGCTCACCAGCGGCGAGACCGGCTGGTTCTGCCTCGCGCCGCTTTCGGTGACACCGGAGCGACAGGGGCAGGGCGTCGGTTCAGGACTGGTGCGGGACGGGCTCGCCGTTCTGGAGCGTCTGAATGCTTCGGGCGTGGTTGTCGCGGGCGATCCGGACTATTATGGCCGCTTCGGTTTTCGCCATGTCGAAGGGGTGAGCGCCGCAGGGATTCCTGACGAATATTTCACAGTTCTTCGCTTGCATGGTGGAACTCCATCCGGCATTGTCGGTTTTCATCCGGGTTTCGATGGCGACAACGCTTAATTCCGAACGGTAAATGACCGATATTCCAGTCAAAATTTCATTCGCAGCCCGCCTGCGCAATAGTTTCCTCACGGGCGTTCTGATCCTCGCACCCGTCACCATCACCATGTGGCTGGTGTGGAGCTTCCTGCAATGGGCGGATAGCTGGGTTAAGCCCTATATTCCCGCCCGCTACGATCCCGAGCAATATTTCGATGTGGCGATCCCCGGCTTTGGGCTGCTGATTGCCGTCGTTGGTATCACCCTCATCGGTTTTCTCGGCAATAATCTCATCGGCAAATGGATCGTCGGCGTTGGTGAATCCATTCTCAACCGCATGCCGCTGGTGCGGCCGATCTACAAGAGCATCAAGCAGCTGTTCGAATCCGTTCTGAAGGAGCATGCGAACTCCTTCAAGAAGGTCGGCCTGATCGAGTTTCCATCGTCCGGCACCTGGGCCATGGTCTTTGTCGCCTCCGAAGCCAAGGGCGAACTTGCCCATCGTTTCAACGAAATGGGCCAGGAAATGGTCGCCGTCTTCCTGCCGCCGACACCGGTGCCGACAGCCGGCTTCCTGCTGTTCGTGCCGAAAGACAAGATCGTGATGCTGGACATGACGCCGGAAGATGCGGCAAAGCTCTTGATATCCGGCGGTCTGGTGGCCCCGGATTTTACGCCGCCGAAAATGATTGCGCCGGTTTGAGCTAGATAACGCCGAGGATGTCCGTCTGCGAAAAGTCGTTACCGACATAAAGCAAGGGGCAACCCTCGGTTTTCGCCAACTCGTAGGCAAAACAGTCACCGAAATTCAGTCCGGCGGGATGAATGCCTTTGCCCCAGATGCGGTAAGCTTCGGAAACGCCATGCGCCGATTTGGGGGTGACGGGTCTGATTTCGGCGCTCAGACCTTCGATCAGCATCTCTAGTTCCCGGCTGCGGTCACGCCGCTGCGCCACGATCATGGTTTCCGCAAGCGTACCGGCGGAAATGAGTAGAGGCTCATCCGTTTCGAGAGCTGCGGCGCAGGCATCCGCTTTGGGCTCATCAAGCAGGATTGCCATCAGAGCCGACGTATCGATAACAATCATTTCGGAAGGCCGTGCTCGTCATAGAGAAAATCCTGACTATGCGCGGCATCCGGGCCATCATCGGCTTTGTTGGCGACACTCGCGCGCACTTTTGCGAGCGCGGCTCTGCGGTATGTTTTATCCGCCACGGCGGTGACCGGAACCAGCCGCACGGCTGCGTGGCCATGACGGGTGAGAATGACCTCATCACCGGCTTCGGCGCGGCGCACCAGTTCGGTAAGCTGACTTTTTGCATCCGTCACGGATATCTGCATCGCTAACCTCAAGTGTTAAAGTTAGCATTAGATTAGTCCATTCAATGGACCATATCAATCCTCGTCGTCCAGATCGTCCACTTCCGTGCCGGTGGTCGTGGCGTGGAATACGGGAACGAAAAGCCGCATATAGACCAGCCGCACGCTCCAGCCTTCTTCCAGCGCCTCGCTCCAGGCCTTCTTGCGTCCTGGCTTCTTGAAGGCCTTGCCGATCGCCTTCTTCTCGCTTTTCGCAAAGGTTTCGGGCTGCAGGATATTCTGCGGCGAACAGAGCGCGTAACCCTTGCGAAAGGCGGGCGGCGGGCGGCGAGGGTCGATCATGTTCATGGTCGTCAAAACTTTCAGCCGGCATGCAGGAAGCGGATCGCTTCGTCGCGGCGGTGCAGGTAGAGCAGGGTGCGCAACGCATTGCCGCGCGGGCCTGTCAGTTCGGGGTCGCGCTCGATGACGTAAGCTGCATCCTTGCGGGCGATTTCCAGAAGGTCGGCATGGGCTTCGAGGCTGGCGATGCGAAAGCCCGGCGTGCCTGATTGCCGGGTGCCGAGCAGCTCGCCTTCACCGCGCAGCTTCAAATCCTCCTCGGCGATCAGGAAGCCATCCTCGCTGTCGCGCAGGATGGAAAGCCGGGCGCGGCCGTTTTCGCTAAGCGGGCCTTTATAGAGCAGGATGCAGGTGGAGGCCTCGTCGCCGCGGCCCACACGGCCGCGCAGCTGGTGAAGCTGGGCGAGGCCGAAACGTTCGGCATGTTCGATGACCATGATCGTCGCATCCGGCACATCGACGCCGACTTCCACCACGGTCGTCGCCACCAGCAGCCGGGTTTCGCCGTTCTTGAAGGCCAGCATGGCGGCGTCCTTCTCCGGGCCGCTCATGCGTCCATGGATGAGGCCGATATTGGCGCCGAGCATCTGCGAGAGAACCGCATGTCGCTCCTCCGCCGACATCAGGTCGGATTCTTCCGTTTCCTCGACCAAGGGGCAAATCCAGTAGGCCTTCTTGCCTTCCTTCAGCGCCGCACGCAGCCGCTCGACAATATCGCCGATCCGTTCGGTGGGGATTGTCACGGTCTGAATGGGTTTGCGGCCGGCCGGTTTTTCGGTGAGCTTGGAGACATCCATGTCCCCGAAAGCGGCCAGAACCAGTGTGCGCGGAATGGGCGTGGCGGTCATGACCAGCATATGCGGCGTGATGCCCTTGGCGGTGAGGCGCAGGCGCTGGTGCACGCCGAAACGGTGCTGTTCGTCGACCACTGCCAGCACGAGGTTTCTGTAACTCACGCTGTCCTGAAACAGCGCATGGGTGCCGATGACGATCTGCGCTTCGCCGGAAGCGACGCGCTCCTCGATCTCCCGACGCTCCTTGCCCTTGGTGCGGCCGGTCAGCACTTCGACGGTGATGCCCGCTGCCTGAGCGAGTTTGGATATGGTGGCGTAGTGCTGCCGGGCAAGAATTTCGGTCGGGGCCATCAGCACCGCCTGTCCGCCAGCCTCCACCGCCGTCGCCATGGCCATCAGCGCCACCAGCGTCTTGCCCGCACCGACATCGCCCTGCAGCAGCCGCAACATGCGGTCTTCGCCGGCCATGTCGGTCAGGATATCTTTCACGGCGGCGCTCTGGCTTGCCGTCAGCGAGAAGGGCAGTTGCGACAGGATTTTCGCGGCGACATCACCCTTGGCGCGGATCGGCTGGCCTGCCACCTTGCGCAGCCGCTGGCGCACCAGCGCCAGTGAGAGCTGCCCGGCGAGGAATTCGTCATAGGCAAGCCGCCTGCGCGACGGGGCTTGCGGATCGATATCGGCGCTGTCGCGCGGGTCGTGCAATTCGCGGAAGCTTGAGGCGACATCGCCGAAGCCCTGCCTCGTCTTCAGTGTCTCGTCGATCCATTCGGGAAAGACCGGCAGCTTTGAAAGCCCGCCTTCGATCGCCTTGCGCAGCACCTTGGCAGACAGCCCGGCGGTCATGGGATAAACGGCTTCCACCAAAGGCAGGTTTTCCGCCTCTGATAGCTTCACCATGAAATCCGGATGCACCATGGAGGCGCGGCCGTTGAACCAGTCCACCTTGCCGCTGACGAGGACCTCTTCATCGACGGGCAGGGCCTTGGACAGCCAGTCGCCCTTGGCGCGGAAGAAGGTCAGCGCCAATTCGCCGGTCTCGTCATGCAGGAAGACGCGATAGGGCGCGTTGCGGTTTCCCGGCGGTGGCGGCTGGTGGCGGTCGACGCGTCCCTGAATGGTGACAATGGCGCCGGGGCTGGCCAGCGCAATGCCGGGGCGGTTGCGGCGGTTAATGACGTTGGATGGCGCGTGGAACAGGAGATCGATCACGCGGGTGTCGTCGGCGTTTTCCCGGCTCAAAAGCTTGGCCAGAAGATCGGCAAGTTTCGGCCCCACACCGGCAAGGGTGGAGACGGAGGCAAACAGCGGATCGAGAATGGCCGGGCGCATGGGTCAGCAAAATCAGGGAAGGGGGCGGCTTATGCAAGACTTCGCTGGCCACAAAGGCGGGTTATCACCGGCAGATTTTCACCGCCGTGGCATTATTTCGATAAAAACCGGTTCCCAAGCGTTCGCCTCCTGTTCTATAGGAAGTCGCAGTCAACATCCTGTTGAATAGCCAACCGAAAGGTGAATGCGATGACTGGACTGGTGCGCACGAGTGCCGACCTCGATCCGAGACGCCGGCGGATTCTTTACCGCTGCTGGCACCGGGGCATTCGCGAGATGGATCTGGTGCTCGGGCAATTTGCGGAAGACAATATTGCCGGGCTTTCCGATGACCAGCTGGATGAGCTTGAGATCATCATGGCGGAAGAGGATAACGACCTCGTCAAGATGGTGACGGGCGCGCTTGCCATACCGGAAAAATTCCAGACCCCGCTGTTCGAGAAGATCGCCTCTTACCGCCCCGATTTCGATCTCGTCACCACTGACACCCTGAAAGCCTGAGAATATGATAGCCGGATTCGATGCAAAGCTGGTGTCGTCGGCCGATACGCCGCTGACCATCGGAAACGTGCCTTCCGGCATGGAAGCCCTTTTGCTTGCCGATATGGCGCGGGCCGGCACGTCGGTCGCCTATGTGATGTCGGATGGCCAGCGGGTCGCCGATCTCGAACAGATCCTCGGTTTCGTCGCACCTGACATTCCGGTGATGACGCTGCCGGCCTGGGACTGCCTGCCCTATGACCGCGTGTCACCGAGCGCCGACACCTCGGCGCGCCGGCTGGCGGCGCTCTCCGGTCTCATCAGCCACGCCAAGAAGCCACATCCGGCCATCGTGCTGGTCACCGTCAACGCCATGCTGCAGAAGATGGCGCCGCGCGACATTATCGAGAGCCTCGGCTTTTCGGCCAGGCCCGGCAACCATATCCGCATGGAGGACATTGCCGCGCGGCTGGAACGCAACGGTTTCGACCGGGTGGCGACGGTGCGCGAAGTGGGTGAATTCGCCGTGCGCGGCGGTATTCTCGATGTCTTCGTGCCTGGTACGGAAGAGCCGGTGCGGCTCGATTTCTTCGGCGATACGCTGGAAAGCATCCGCACCTTCGATCCGGCCAGCCAGCGCACCATCGGTCAGGCGCGCTCGCTCGATTTGAACCCGATGAGCGAAGTGACGCTGACGCCGGATACGATCAGCCGTTTCCGCAAGAATTACCTGTCGCTGTTCGGTGCGGCAACGCGAGACGACGCGCTTTATCAGGCCGTCTCCGAAGGCCGCCGTTATGCCGGCATGGAGCACTGGCTGCCGCTGTTTTACGAGCAGCTGGAGACCGCCTTCGATTATCTGAAGGATTTCCGCATCGTTACCGACCATACGGCGCGGGAGGCGGCGAAAGAACGCTCCAAGCTGGTGCTCGATTATTACGATGCGCGCCGCAGTTCCGGCGAAACCAAGGGCTCGACGCAGGGTGCGCCCTATAAGCCTGTTTCGCCTGGCCAGCTTTATCTCGACGGCAAGAGCTTCGATGCGGCGCTCGCCGCCGTTAACGCCGTGCGCCTGACACCCTTCAACGAGCAGGACAGCGAAGGCCGCCCGGTCGCAACGCTCGATGCCCATGTCGGGCCGCGCTGGGCGCGCCCGCCAACCGAGGGCGAGAGCGAAGAGCGGGTCAATGTTTTCGATCTGGCGGTGAAGCACATTGCCGAACGCCGCGCCAAGGGCTGGAAGGTGCTGATAACAGGCTGGTCGGAAGGTTCGCTCGACCGGCTGTTGCAGGTGCTGAACGAGCACGGGCTTGAGAAGATCAAGCCGGTCACCTCGCTGAAAGAGGTGGAGAAGCTCGGCAAGGGCGAGGCGGCCTCGGCGGTTCTGAGCCTTGAGGCGGGTTTCGAAACCGGGACGCTGGCGGTTATCGGCGAGCAGGATATTCTCGGCGACCGCATGGTGCGCCGCTCCAAGCGCCGCAAGCGCGGCGCGGATTTCATCTCGGAAGTGGCGGGGCTGGATGAGGGCTCGCTGGTCGTCCATGCCGAACATGGCATCGGCCGCTTCGTCGGCCTGCGAACCATCGAGGCGGCCGGCGCACCGCGGGCATGTCTGGAACTGCATTATGCCGATGACGCCAAGCTGTTCCTGCCGGTTGAAAACATCGATCTTCTATCCCGCTACGGCTCGGATGCGGCGGAAGCGCAGCTGGACAAGCTTGGCGGCGGCGCATGGCAGATGCGCAAGGCAAAGCTCAAGAAGCGCCTGCTGGACATGGCCGATGAGCTCATCCGTATCGCGGCCGCGCGTCTGGTGCGTCACGCGCCGGCCTTGGTTGCGCCGGACGGGCTTTACGACGAATTTGCCGCCCGTTTCCCCTATGACGAGACCGAGGACCAGCTGAACGCCATCGAGGCGGTGCGCGAGGATCTCGGTGCCGGCCGGCCGATGGATCGCCTCATCTGCGGTGACGTTGGTTTCGGCAAGACCGAAGTGGCGCTGCGCGCCGCCTTCCTTGCCGCGATGAATGGCGTGCAGGTGGCGGTGGTGGTGCCGACTACGCTGCTCTCCCGCCAGCATTTCCGCACCTTCTCGGAACGTTTCCGTGGGTTGCCGATCCGGGTGCAGCAGGCGTCGCGCCTTGTCGGCTCCAAGGAACTGACGCTTACGAAAAAGGAAGTGGCTGATGGCAAGACGGATATCGTCGTCGGCACCCATGCGCTGCTCGGCGCGGGCATCAGCTTCGCCAATCTCGGCCTGCTGATCATCGATGAAGAGCAGCATTTCGGGGTGAAGCACAAGGAGCGGCTGAAGGAGCTGAAGAGCGACGTGCATGTGCTGACGCTCTCCGCGACGCCTATTCCGCGCACCTTACAGCTTGCCATGACGGGCGTGCGCGAATTGTCGCTCATCACCACGCCGCCGGTGGACCGCATGGCGGTGCGCACCTTCATCTCGCCCTTCGATCCGCTGGTGATCCGCGAAACGCTGATGCGCGAACATTATCGCGGCGGCCAGAGTTTCTATGTCTGCCCGCGCCTTGCCGATCTCGCCGATATTCACGCTTTCCTGCAATCGGATGTGCCGGAACTGAAGGTGGCGGTGGCGCATGGGCAGATGCCGGCGGGCGAACTGGAAGACATCATGAACGCCTTTTACGACGGCAAATATGATGTGCTGCTGTCGACCACCATCGTCGAATCCGGCCTCGATGTGCCGACCGCCAATACGCTGATCGTGCACCGGGCCGACATGTTCGGTCTGGCCCAGCTTTACCAGCTGCGCGGCCGTGTCGGCCGTTCCAAGGTGCGCGCCTTCGCGCTCTTCACCCTGCCGGTCAACAAGGTGTTGACGACCATGGCCGAGCGGCGGCTGAAGGTGCTGCAATCGCTCGATACGCTGGGCGCCGGCTTCCAGCTGGCGAGCCACGATCTCGATATTCGCGGTGCAGGCAATCTACTTGGCGAGGAACAGTCCGGCCATATCAAGGAAGTCGGTTTCGAGCTTTACCAGCAGATGCTGGAAGAGGCGGTGGCCGAAGTGAAGGGCGACGAGCAGGTGCAGGATAGCGGCTGGTCGCCGCAAATCTCGGTCGGCACCTCTGTCATGATCCCGGAGGATTATGTTCCGGATCTGCATCTGCGCATGGGGCTTTACCGCCGTCTCGGCGAGCTTGCAGATATAAGCGAGATCGATGGTTTCGGTGCGGAAATGATCGACCGTTTCGGCCCATTGCCAAAAGAAGTGCAACATCTTCTCAAGATCGTCTACATCAAGTCGCTCTGCCGCACCGCCAATGTCGAGAAGGTGGATGCCGGGCCGAAGGGCGTGGTCGTGCAGTTCCGCAACAAGGAATTCCCCAATCCGGCAGCGCTTGTCGCCTATATCGGCAAGCAGGGCACGATGGCGAAGATCCGCCCCGATCACAGCCTGTTCCTGACCCGCGACCTGCCGACGCCGGAAAAACGGCTGACGGGTGCGGCGATGATCATGACGCAGCTGGCGGAGCTGGCGCGGTCCTGAAGCTTTCGAGAGGTTGTCGATCCATAGCGGACCGATGCGCGTGGGGCTTACCCCCCTCTGTCCTGCCGGACATCTCCCCCTCAAGGGGGGAGATCGGCAAGAGGCGCTACCATCGCTTCACGCGCAAGATTTAAGGTGGGCGAGACCTTGCCGCAGATCGATCTCCCCCCTTGAGGGGGAGATGCCCGGCAGGGCAGAGGGGGGTAAAGCCCCACGCGCGTCGGTCCGCTGTCAATGGACACCTCCCAAAGCCAACACCCCAAGGCTCTGCAAACATTACCGGTATGTAATGAAACGGACATGCGCCGGTAGCCTCGACGGGCGTAGTCTTGCTCTCATCTCCTGCACTGCGCCCAATATGACGCGCGGGTGGGAAGACGAAGGAGCAAGACGATGTGGACCAAGATGAATAGGTTCGTCTCCGCAGGTCTGGTTGCTTTGACAATTGCGGGCACCACAATTGCCACCACCAGCCAGGCGGAAGCACGCAGCCACTTTGGACACGGACATGGTGGCGGTGGCATTGCCGCAGGTATCGCCGGAGCGATTATCGGCGGCGCCATCATCGCCGGAGCGCGGCATCCCTATGGCGGCGCCTATTACGGCGAGCCCTTTTACGGTCCGCCGGTTTACGGCCCGCCGGTGATCTATCAGCCGGCATATCCACGCTGCCACGTCGTCTGGCGGCAAAATGGCTGGGGCGATATGTATCGCGCGCGTGTCTGCGACTGACCCTTCGCGGAAAAACCAAGGATAGCGACGGAAGAATGCGCTCTGGTCTTAACTGGATCGCGGCGCGTCTTCCGGCGTGATTCCGACAGCGACATTCTGGTCGGTGGCGGCTATGGAGGCCGGCATCGGCACCTGTCGCTGTTTTTCGCGAATGAGCGTCAGGAGGCCGGAACCGACGATGAGCGCTATGCCGATGAGCATCCAGCCATCGATATGGTCGCCGAAGATCAGGTAACCGAAGAAGATGGCCCAGAGCATCTGGCTATATTGCGTCGGGCCGATCATGGCGGCAGGCGCATAACGGGCGGCATACATGACCAGCACGTTGCCGACGGCAGCAAACAGGCCGTAACCCGCCAGAAGCAGCCATTGCTCTCCGTTCGGCGGCACGAAGGTGGGGATCATGGCGAGGCCGCTGATCGCCAGACAGCCCAGCACGCCGGCGCCATAAAGCGACACGTTTTTTTCGGACGGCCCCATGGCGCGGAAGATGACGATGGACAGCGCGCCGCTCAAACCGCCGAGGATGGCGCCGAGGTGGCCGATGCCCAGCTCGCGGAAACCCGGTCTGAGAATGATCAGCACGCCGACGAAGCCGATGATGACCGCAGACCAGCGCTTGATGCCGACCTGTTCCTTCAGGAACACCACCGACATGATGGTGACGAAGGAGGGAAGCAGGAAGATCAGCGCGAAGGCTTCGGCCATGGAGAGGTGCGTGAAGGCGGTGACGCTGCCGACTGCGCCGATGCCGGAGGCGAAGAAGCGGATGAGCCAGAGAGGACGGTTCGTCGTCCTGACGACATCCGCCCAGCGGTCGTTGCGCTTGCGGATGAAGGGCAGGGCGGCAAGGCCGAACACGGCGCCGAAGAAGGCCGATTCGATCGGTGAAATCTGGCCTTCTATGAGTTTAACGCTCGCATCGCTCCAGGCGTAGGCAGCGAAGGCGGCAAAGGCGAGCAGGATGCCTTTCAGGGTCTGGTCGGACACGGAAACACCGGCGAAAAATCGAGTTGATGAAAACCGCCGGCGGTTTGACCGTCAGTTCATCGATCTATGCTCGTCCGCCTTGATTTTTGCAATGTCCCGCAGTGCAGCAATCAATACATCCGGCGTTTGTGCACCGCTTATGGCGTATTTCTGGTCGATGATGAAGAAGGGCACGCCGGCGACGCCCATTTGCTGCGCCGCATCAATTTCGGCGATGACGGTGTCCTTGTCCGCGTCCGACGCCAGGAGCCGGGCCACGACCTTGGCGTCCATGCCGGATTTTTCGGCCACATCGGTCAGCACCGCGTGATCGCCGATATTGCGGCCTTCCTCGAAATTGGCCCTGAACAGGGCGGTGACGACCTTCTCCTGAACGTCGCGGCCCTCCGAATGCGCCCAGAGTGACAGGCGATGGGCGTCGAGCGTGTTCGGGCCGATCTTGATCGCATCGAAATCGTAGTGGATGCCGACCTGCCTGCCGAGTTCGACCAATGTTTTATGCGCCTGCTCCAGGCGCTCCTTGCCGAGCTTTTCTTCGAGAGCGGCTTTCTGGTCGACGCCCTCGGGCGGGTAATCGGGGTTGAGGCGATAAGGACGCCAGTTCACGTCGACGCTGATTTCATCCTGCACCAGGGCAATGGCGAGATCGAGCCTTGCCTTGCCGAGATAACACCACGGGCAGACCATATCCGATACGACGTCGATAACGATGCGTTCCATGGTTTCATCTTCCCTTGTCTGGACCGGGTGGCGGGTTATTGCACCCTTGCATCCCACCAGGTCTGTTTCTGATTGCCGGATATCGGGGTCATATCCGGGCGGTCGATATATTTCCAGCGCGCCACCCATTGCGCGCCGATATAATAGAGCGGAATGATGTAGTGGCCGGCCACCAGAAGGCGGTCATAGGCGCGCACCGCCGCCTGAAAATCTTCCGTCGAACGCGCCTGCAGCAGGGCCTCGATCATCCGGTCTATATCGGGATTTGCAGCGCCCGCATAGTTGAAGCTGCCCTGCGCATCGCGCGAAAGCGAACTCCAGCGGTTGAGCTGCTCCATACCGGGCGAAAGCGACGACGGCAGGGAGCGGATGATCATGTCGTAATCGAAGCTGTTGGAACGGGACTGATATTGGCCGTCATCGACCGAGCGGATACCCATGGCGACGCCGATCAGATTGAGCGAACGCTGATAGGCAAGCGCGATGCGCTCCTGCGCCGGGTTCTGCGTCATGATCTCGAAAGCAAGCTGACGGCCGTTGGCGTCGGACATTCTGCCGTTCTTGATGCTGTAGCCAGCCTCTTTCAGCTTGTCGACGGCCATTTTGAGAACCTTGCGGTCAGCACCCGTGCCGTCGGTGGTGGGCAGGGCGTAGGTGCCGGCCAGCAGTTGCGGAGACATGGTCTTTGCCGCATCGCCGAGCAGCCTTAGTTCGCGCTCGTCGGCAGCGTTGCCATAGGCGCCGAGCGGCGAATTCTGCCAGTAGCTCTGGGTGCGCTTGAAGGAACCACCAAGGATGTTTCTGTTCATCCATTCGAAATCGAACGCATAGGTCAGGCCTTCGCGCACCTTCTCGTCGGAAAACACGGCGCGGCGGGTGTTGAAGACGAGGCCGAACATGCCCGTCGGCAGGCGCGGCTGGAAGACGTCCTTGACGATATCGCCGCGATGGACGGCCGGGAAATTGTAAGCCTGTCCCCAGTGGGAGGTATCGGAGGTGCCGTTGATGGCGTCGCCTTCAGGGTAGATGTCGATATCGCCCTTCTTGAAGGCCTCGAACATGGTGGTGACCTGAAGGAAATAGGTCACGCTGATCTCGTCGTAATTGTCGAAGCCGACCTTGCCGGGAATATCCTTGCCCCAATAATCCGGGTTCCGCTCCCAGATGATTCGTTCGCCCGGCCGCAGGGTTTTGATTCGGTATGGACCCGAGCCGACGACCGGGCCGAGGCCCGCCTGCTCGAATTTTTCCGGATCGATCGCATGTTTCGGCAGGATCGGCGTGGAGGAGGCGAGAATGAGCGGCGTTTCGCGGTTCGCCTTGTCATTGAAGGTGAAACGCACGCTGCGATCACTGATCTTTTCCAGCTTCGCGACGCCGTCGAGGCGGCTGTTGAAGGGCGGGCGGCCTTTTTCCTTCAGGAGGTTGAAGGTGAAAATGACGTCATCGGCCGTTACCGGCTCGCCATCGGACCATTTTGCCCTGGGATTGATGTTGAACTGGACGAAGCTGCGCTCCTCATCCCACTCGGCCGTTTCGGCCAGCAGGCCGTAAAGGCTGAAAGGCTCGTCGCTGGAGCGCAGCATCAGCGGTTCATAGAGCAGGTTGCCGAATTCCGGGTCCCAGACACCGCGTGCGGTGGTACGCATTCCCTTGAGAACGAAGGGGTTGAGGCTGTCGAAGGTGCCGACGACGCCATAGGAGATGCGGCCGCCTTTCTTCACCTTTGGATTGACGTAGGGGAAGTGGCGGAAATCTGCCGGCAGGGCGGGTGTGCCATGCATGGAAATGCCGTGGAGCGGCTGCGCCAGGGCGGTCCCGGCGGGAAGCAGGGATGATCCCAGAAGGAACAATGCGGGGATGAGGGCCGCAGGGCTGCGCATGTCACTATCCTGTCTCAACGGTCAGTCCGATATGTGGACCCGACCGGTTTATCGTCATGATTCTGGCAGATATGTAGCACACGGACATTGCATGACCCATGCAAGGGCGGGAAATCTTGGGTCAGCTCAAGAAAAAGTTAAAGAAGTGCTGGATATCGCCGCGATCGGCATGTAACAGGGGGACCGGAAGAGACGGGTCACGCATTTGCCTCATTTAAACGACAGTTGAACGGGCAGAAGGATACCGCCATCGGCGAACAGGACCTCGCGGTTCGGTTCTGGCAGACATTCAGGAGACGGAACTCTTATGATGCACAAGGCAAACACATTCACCCGGACGGGTCTGTCCGCTCTGGTCCTCTCTCTCGGCGCAATGTCCGCTCCGGCCATCTCGCAGGCGCAGGATGCTGCTCCCGCCGCTCAGGGCGCTGGCGCTCCGCCGCTCGGCTGGTTCAAGACCTGCTCCAAGCAGGAAGACAACGATGTCTGCGTCGTGCAGAACGTGGTTCTTGCCCAGAACGGTCAGATGATTACCGCCGTCGGCCTCATCACCGTTGAAGGCAAGGTCAACCGCAAGCTGCTGCAGGTCTCCGTTCCGACCGCGCGTCTCGTTCCTCCGGGCGTGATGATGCAGATCGACGGCGGCAAGGGCCAGAAGCTCGATTACGCCGTTTGCCTTCCCGACAAGTGCACGGCCGAAGTTCCGCTGACGGACGCCATGATCGCTTCGCTGAAGAAGGGTAGCGAGGTGGTCTTCACCTCCATCAACTTCCGCCGCGCGCCGAACCCCATCAAGATCGCGCTCTCCGGCTTTACCGGTGCGTTTGACGGCCCGGCGATCACCCAGTCGCAGCTTGCCGAAAGCCAGCGCAGCCTGCAGGAAGGCATGCAGAAGAAGGCTGAAGAGGCCCGCAAGAAGCTGGAAGCCGCACAGGACGCCGCCAAGGGCGCGCCGAAGCCCTGATCGTAGCGTAAGCTTTAAAAAACAGGAAAACCGGTCTGGTGACAGACCGGTTTTTTTATGTCCCTGGGAGGGCGGGGGAGATCGTTGTCAGGCGTCAGTGCGCCGTCGACATTTTCGGACGCCATTCGCCGTTCGGCGCCTTGTCGAAGATGCGGCCGATATTGGGATTTCTCAGCGGCGCCTCGTTTTCGTCGTGGACGAGGTTCTGTTCGGAAACATAGGCGACATATTCCGTCTCCTCGTTTTCGGCCAGAAGATGATAAAAGGGCTGGTCGCGATCCGGCCTGATATCGGCGGGAATGGCGTTCCACCATTCCTCGGTATTGGCATATTCCGGGTCCACGTCGATCACCACACCGCGGAACGGAAACACCTTGTGGCGAACGATTTCGCCAAGCGTGAATTTTGCGTTTCTTTGTTTCATGGCATGTACTTCCTTTCCCAATACTAGTTGGTGTCGGAATGCGAAATATCAAGACCTAGCGGTTTTGCTGCCGGTCTGAGGTCCAGGCTCAGCGCTTTTTGCCGATGGGCGCGGTGGCGATGATGACGCCGCCGGTGACCAGCACGATGCCGACGGCGTGATAGGTCTCGAAGGTCTCTCCCAGGAGCAGCGTGGCCATGAGGATCGAGACTGGCGGCATCATGTAAAGCGTGAGGCCGGCGGTGGCGGGACCGAAGACGCGCACCGTATGGGTGAAACAATAAAAGGCCAATAGTGAGGCGAAAAGGATGATGCCGGCGATCTTGGCCCAGGCCATTGGCGTGGCGGGCAGCATGCCGCCCTGCGCCAGTTCCAGCGCCGCCGGCGGCAGAAGCACGAGCGCGCCGGAAAAGGCGATCAGGCCGAAAAGGCTGAAAGAGGCCATCTGCCGTGCGGCGGGATCGCGCAGCAGCAGCGAATAGACCGCAAAGGCGATGGCCGCAGTCAGGATCGCGAAATCGCCAATGTTGAAATTCAGGTGCCAGAGAGCGGACATATCGCCCTTGAGCACGATGGCCGCCACCCCGGCAAAGGCGATGACCATGCCCGCCACTTCCAGCTTCCGGATCGGGCGGCCCTGAAAGACGCGCTGGAAAAGGATGATGAACAGCGAGGACGTGGTGTAGATCAGCGTGCCGTTGGCGGCCGTCGTCATGGTCAGCCCCCAATAGACCACGCCGCCGCAGATGCCCATGCCGAGAATGCCGAGGACAAGCCAGAGCAGCGTCTTCCGCCGCACGAAGGTAAGGCAGTTGCGCCAGTCGGCGATCATGAAGGGGGCGATGATGAGGGTCGATCCAATCCAGCGGATGAAGGCGGCGATGAAAGGCGAGACTTCGCCGACGACGCCGCGGCCGAAAATGACATTGCTGGAGAAAAAGAACGGCACCGCCAGAAAGATGAGCCAGTCCGTGAGGCGCGTTTGCTGAGAGGCTGGCTTGTTCGACATTCTTCGCAATGATGGCTGGGCTTCAAAAGAAAACGGCGGCTTTCCAGGGAAAACCGCCGGAATGGAAAGGGACGCTCCTTAGAGCTTTCGTTTGTCTTTTCGGGAAAACCGGGTCCCACTTTTCCCTGACAAACTCTAGAGCGTCCCGAATGCCGATCAGGCCGAGTAGTACATGTCGAATTCGACCGGATGCGGGGTCATTTCGAAACGCATGACTTCCTGCATCTTCAGCTCGATGAACGAGTCGATCTGGTCGTCGTCGAACACGCCGCCGGCGGTCAGGAACTTGCGATCCTTGTCGAGGCTTTCCAGCGCTTCGCGCAGCGAGCCGCAGACGGTCGGGATCTTCTTCAGTTCCTTGGCAGGAAGATCGTAGAGGTCCTTGTCCATCGGCTTGCCGGGGTGGATCTTGTTCTTGATGCCGTCAAGGCCGGCCATCAGCATGGCCGCAAAACCGAGATAGGGGTTCTGGGTCGGGTCCGGGAAGCGGACTTCGACGCGCTTTGCCTTCGGGTTGGAGCCGAAGGGAATACGGCACGATGCGGAACGGTTGCGCGCGGAGTAGGCGAGCAGAACCGGCGCTTCATAACCCGGCACCAGACGCTTGTAGGAGTTGGTGGTGGGGTTGGTGAAGGCGTTGATGGCTTTGGCGTGCTTGATGATGCCGCCGATGTAATAGAGGCAGGTCTCGGAAAGGCCGGCATATTCGTCGCCCGCAAAGGTCGGCTTGCCGCCCTTCCAGATCGACTGGTGCACGTGCATGCCCGAGCCGTTGTCGCCGAAGATCGGCTTCGGCATGAAGGTTGCCGTCTTGCCATAGGCATTGGCGACCTGGTGCACGACGTACTTGTAGATCTGCATCTTGTCGGCGCTGGAGACCAGCGTGTCGAATTTCACGCCCAGCTCGTGCTGTGCGGCAGCCACTTCGTGGTGGTGCTTTTCGACGACCACGCCCATTTCGGCCAGAACCGTCAGCATTTCGGAGCGCATGTCCTGGAGGCTGTCGATCGGTGGAACCGGGAAGTAACCGCCCTTGACGCGCGGACGGTGGCCGAGGTTGCCGGTCTCGTAGTCGGTGTCGTCGTTGGACGGCAGTTCGGAACTGTCGAGCTTGAAACCGGTGTTGTAGGGGTCTGCCTTGTACTTCACGTCGTCGAAGACGAAGAATTCCGGCTCGGGGCCAACGAAGACGGTGTCGCCGATGCCGGAGGCCTTGAGGTAGGCTTCGGCCTTCTTGGCGGTGCCGCGCGGGTCGCGGTTATAGGCTTCGCCGGAAACCGGATCGAGAATGTCGCAAAGGACGACCAGGGTGGACTGGGCGAAGAACGGGTCGATATGGGCGGTGGCCGGATCGGGCATCAGCACCATGTCGGACTCGTTGATGGCCTTCCAGCCGGCGATCGAGGAGCCGTCAAACATGACGCCATCGGCGAACATGTCTTCGTCCACACAGACAACATCCATGGTGACATGCTGCAGCTTGCCCTTGGGGTCGGTAAAGCGCAGGTCCACGAACTTGATGTCGTTATCCTTGATCTGCTTCAAGATATCGTTTGCGGTCGTCATTTAAACGTTTTCCTTGAGTGTGATGATGACGAGGTGAAAACCCAAGCCTCCCCGGCTCGGGACGTTCTTGATTATATGGCGTCCACGCCTGTTTCACCGGTACGGATGCGGATGACTTCCTCGACATTGGAAACGAAAATCTTTCCGTCGCCGATACGTCCTGTCTGCGCCGCATTGCGGATCGCCTCGATGACGGCTTCCGCATTCTCATCCGCCAATACGACTTCGACTTTCACTTTCGGCAAAAAGTCCACGACGTACTCTGCACCGCGGTAGAGTTCCGTGTGGCCCTTCTGACGACCAAAGCCTTTTGCTTCCGTGACCGTGATTCCCTGAAGTCCGACTTCCTGAAGGGCTTCCTTCACTTCATCGAGCTTGAAAGGCTTAATGATCGCTTCGATCTTTTTCATGAGAAAATATCTCTCCGCTTCTCCCGTTAAAGCAGGTAACTCCCGCTCTGCCACAAGAATGCACGTATTGTGCCAGATCGGAAGCGGGCGTGAAGAAAAAACTTCGATCCCCCGGCCTTCCGGCACAAAATGCATTCGCTTTTTGGGATTTTCCAGCCAATTTCTCGCAGAAAGCCGAAAAATCCATCAGCATTTCCGTGAATTTGTATTATTTTAGATTTTTTGAATATTTGGAAAGGCGCGCACAAGGAAATGGCTGTTTGTTTATATTTTATGCAATTGTCTATTATTTGGACACGGCGATCTGCTCATTTTTGTATCGATTGCCTTTCCGGCGTTTTGAAAGGATGATCGGGCCATGAAATCCCTCCGGCACCTCTTCCTGATCGATCCTGTTGTCATGGCCCGCATCGATGTGGCGGCCGGGCAATCCGGCATTCCACTTTATGAGCTGATGGAGCGGGCGGGGCAGGCGGTCGCCGCCTCGGCGTTGCGTTACTATCCGCAGGCGCGACGTTTCGTCGTGCTCTGCGGCGGCGGCAACAATGGCGGCGATGGTTACGTGGCGGCGCGGGCGCTTTTGCAGAGCGGGGCGGTCGTTGCGGTTCATCATCTCGGCGATGTCGGTGCGCTCAGGGGCGATGCGCGGACGGCGTTCGAGCGCAGCGGCGTGACGCCGCAACCGCTGGGTCACTATACGCCGCTTGCCGGCGACGTGGTGGTCGATGCGGTTTTCGGGGCCGGATTGTCCCGCGATGTTCCGCAGGAGCTCATCCGGGTGATCGAGGCGGTCACGCGGGCGAGGGTGCCGGTTCTCGCCGTCGATCTGCCCTCGGGCCTCTGCGGCAGGCGGGGCGTGCCTCTCGGCGCATCGTTCAGGGCCGAGCGGACGGTGACCTTCATGGCGCGCAAGCCCGGTCATCTGCTGATGCCGGGGCGGGAGCTTTGTGGAACGCTCGAGGTGTTCGATATCGGCATTCCCTTCCGCATTCTTGATGCCCATGCGGGATCGGTGGCGGAAAATGATCCGCTGGTCTGGCGGGATTCCTTGCCTCATGCCGATATGGAAACCCATAAATTCCGTCGCGGGCATCTGACCGTCTTTTCCGGCCCGGCCCATGCGACGGGTGCAAGCCGTATGGCGGCGCTTTCGGCGCTGAAGGCGGGGGCGGGGATCGTCACCATCGCCGCGCCGAGGCAAGCGCTCGATGTGCTGTCCGTGACGCTGACGGCGGTGATGAGTGCGCCGGTGGACGATGCCGACGATTTGCAGTCATGGCTGGACGACCGGCGTCATGGGGCCTTCGTTCTCGGCCCGGGTTTCGGCGATCTCGAAAAGGCGCGGCACTTCGTGTCCCTGCTTGGAGACAGGGCTGTGGTGCTGGATGCCGATGCAATCACGGCTTTCAGGGATCACAGGGAGGTCTTGTTCGAGTGCATCACCTCAGGCGCGGGCAAATTTGTACTGACGCCGCATGAGGGCGAGTTTGCACGGCTGTTTCCCGATCTTGTTGAGGATGCCGGATTGAGCAAGATCGAAAGGGCGCAGGTCGCATCGGCGCGCAGTGGCGCTGTTCTGGTCTATAAGGGCGCGGATACGGTGATTGCCGCGCCGGATGGCCGCCGGGCGCTGGTTAACACCAATGCTCCCGCGAGCCTTGCGACGGCTGGGTCAGGCGATGTGCTGGCCGGTATCATCGGCGCGCTGCTGGCGCAGGGAGCTCCCGCCTTTGAAGCAGCCGCGGCCGGGGTCTGGCTGCATGGCGAGGCCGGCCATAGGGCAGGCGATGGCATGACGGCGGAAGACCTTGCCCATGCGGTTCGGCCGTTTGGGTGACTTGGTCTGATTGTGTTGGGGCAGTCTTGCGAACCGGGTCTTTGCTGGCCGCTCGCGAACCTACGATTTTACCACAGTTCCATCATCCGCACTCACCCCGGACTTGATCCGGGGTCCAGCGCGATCAAGTCCTTGATCGCAAGAGACACTTCTCACGGCGCAGACGCGCCTTGGCTGGATGCCGGATCAACTCCGGCATGACGAAGGAGAGGTTTGCATTCCTCAGATACGCACTGCTGCACCTGAATATATATTAAAGCCGCGTCTTCAATGCGCGGCCTTGCCTGCCTGGCTCGCCATCGCCATTCGCGAGGCGCTGATAAGCAGCTTGCGTTCGGCGCGCTCCTGCTGCGGCGTGCGATTGTAGATTTCGCGATAACACTTGGAGAAATGCGAGGCGGAGACGAAACCGCAGGCGACGGCGACTTCGACCACCGGCATGGCCGATTGCACCAGCAGGTGGCGGGCGCGGTCGAGGCGGATCTCGAGATAATAGCGGGCGGGTGAACGGCCCATTTCCTGGCGGAAGAGGCGCTCCACCTGCCGGCGCGACAGATCGGCGGCATCGGCAATGTCGAGCAGCGACAGCGGCTCGGCGAGATTGCCTTCCATCAATTCGATGATCGAGAGCACCTTGCTGTTCTGCACGCCGAGGCGGGCGCGCAGCGGCAGGCGCTGGCGGTCGTTGGGACTGCGCACCCGGTCAGTCAATTGCTGTTCGCAGACGCGGTTGACGAGGTTTTCGCCGAAATCTTGGCCGATCAGGCTCAGCATCATGTCCAGCGAGGCCGTGCCGCCGGCGCAGGTATAGATGTTGCTGTCGACTTCGAAGAGATCGGCATAGACTTCCACCTGCGGGAAGGCCTCGGAAAAACCCGGCAGGTTCTCCCAGTGGATCGCGCAACGCTTGCCGTTCAAAAGGCCGGCCTGCGCGAGGATATGGGCGGCGGTACAGAGGCTGCCGATGGCGATGCCGCGATTATAAGCTTCGCGCAGCCAGGCATTGACCGACTTGTTGATGTGCTGGTCCACATCGATGCCCGAACAGATGATCGCCATTTCCGGGCGGTTCTCGCCGCTGACGTATCGCCTTTCGTCGGCAAGACAGGTATCGGCCTCAAGACAGATGCCGCTTGATGACATGACCTTCTGGCCATCGAGCGAGGCGAGGCGCCATTCATAGGCCTGATAGCCCAACATTCGGTTGGCGATGCGAAGCGTTTCAACCGCTGCGGCGAAGGGCAGCATGGTAAATTGCGGAATGAGAAAAAAGACGATTGAGCGTTTCTTCTGGGAGTTCCTGCTCATTTGCCCGTGCTCCGTTGCGAATACGCAATTCCTCCCTTGGAATTGGTCTTCTGGATGTCCTGTTTACGACATCTTTAGCGAAAAATACGCCGTGGATTCGGGGCTGTCAAAAAATAGCTTTTGAAATATGCAAATTTTGCGACAAGCCTTTAAAAAAGGCGCTGTGTCGCATGCAAAACAGGCAGGCTGTTTTGCGCCCCTGTCTCGCCTTTCGGGCGGGGGCAGGGATGGCTCGCAAAACGCGCAACGGTTGCGAGCCATCGGTTGCACATCATTTGCGGATGATGTGTATGCGGGTGGTTTCGACGGTTGGCCATCCGATATCCTTCAATGTTTCAGGCGGCAACGCCTCCAGTGCGCGAAGCATCCTGGCGCGGCGCCATTCTGCGTAACGGGCGAAAACATTGTCGGACAGGCGACGCAGCCAGCCGGTGGGGGACGGGCGATGCGACGAACGGTTCGTCACCGGGAGATAATGTATCATGGTCATGTCTTGATCCTTTCCTGAACCACGATCCTGTTTGCGACTTCGGTATGCGCTTGCCTGTTTCATCAAACAAGAGAATGAATCTTATGTCATTCATCAGATTTTGGAATGAATTGGCGGTAAACCTGCGGAAAAGATTCCAATCCGCATGATCGTCAGCGCTTCACTCCAACGAGGCTAAATCCGCCCCATCAATCGATGTCCCGGATGGTGCGCGCTTGTTGACATTCAATCAAACGAAATGATATCCATCTATAAATCAAAATATTTGAAGGTGCGTGCCATGACCGTGACTTTCCGCCAACCGCTGCCGTTGCTGGATAACGACATATTGAGAACCTTCGTCGCCATTGCGGAAACGGGAAATTTCTCCACCGCCGCAGAAGTGGTGTTCAGAACGCCTTCCGCCGTTTCCATGCAGATCAAGAAACTCGAGGAGCAGTTGAAGACGACACTGTTCCTGCGCGATGCCCGCTCGGTGACCTTGACGGCGCACGGGGAGACGTTGCTGACCTATGCGCGGCGGATGATTGCGCTCTCCAACGAGGCCGTGTCGCGGTTCGTCATGCCGGAGCTTTCCGGTGTCGTCCGGCTCGGTGCGCCTGAGGATATTGGCGAACGTGGCCTGCTGCCGGGCATTCTCAAGCGGTTTGCCGAGGCTTTCCCCGGCATCATGATCGACGTCACCATCGATTCCAGTTCCAATCTCTACAAGCGCATGGACGAGCAGCGGCTCGACCTCGCCCTCGTCAACTGTGCCTCCCATCCCCTGCGCGACACCGGCGAGGTGCTGATGCGCGAGCGTCTGGTATGGGCCGGCGCAAAATGCGGCACGGCCTATCTGCGCGATCCGCTGCCGATTTCCATCTGGGAAGAGGGCTGCATCTGGCGTTCGGAAGCGATAAACTCGCTGGAACGGCGCGGGCGCAATTTCCGCGTGGCCTATCTCAGCGGCCATACCATGGCGCAGCGCGCGGCGATTGCCGCCGATCTCGCCATTGCGCCGCTGCCGCGATCCTACGTGCTGAATGACATGGTCATTCTGGGCGACAAGGAGGGACTGCCGGAACTTGGCTGTTTCGATATCCGTCTGATCATGGGCGACAAGGCGTCGCGCCCCGTTCTTGCCGTGGCCGAGAGCATTCGCAACGCTTTTGTCGAGGTAGCCAAGGCGGCCTAAGGTCGTCGGGGAGTGTGCGGCGGCGGCGAGCCGTCGCGCCGTCAGGGCCGGCTTCAGCCAGCCATCGAATCCGGCGATGCCGAACGGTTCGCACCGCCGGTCTGCCAGCTTCCGCGTTTGACCAGCCAGTCGGCCGAATTCTGCAATCCGCCGAAGGGGAAGACATGAATCTGCCGTATCGGCCCCTGCGGATTGGCCTGCCAGTGCCGTTCTATCGGTCCGACGATGCTTTCCGGTGAATGGCCCTTGGCCAGCGTCGTCAGGGAAAGCGCATTCTTCTTGAGATAGGCAATCGAGTTGCCGACGCCACAGAGCGCGGCATATTTCAACAGCGTCGTGATCTTGGCCGGGCCGGAAACGCCGATATGCACCGGCAGATCGATGCCTGACGCGACAAGCCCCTCCGCCCAGGCGATGAAACGCGCCGGATCGAAGCCGAACTGGGTGACGATGCGCATAGTGGCATCGCTTCTTTCGGCAAAATCCCGTTTCAGCCTGAGTGCGGCCATCGCCGTATCGTCGCTGAAATCGGGGCTGCCTTCGGGGTGGCCGGCGATGGCGATGTGTCTTATGCCGCAGCGGTCGAAAATGCCTGACGACAGCATGTCCATGCTGGAGGCGAAGGGACCGGCCGGGCGGTCGACACCGCCGCCGACGACCAGAACATCCGTAACACCTGCTTCTCCTGCAAGCCGTCGCACCTGTTCCTCAAACCCTGCGCGGGAGGGGATGCGCCGTGCTGCAAGATGCGGTACCGGCTGGTAACCGAGGCCGCGCAAATGTGCAGCGGCTTCGACGAGCTTTTCCTGCGAAGCCGCTCCGGTGTCGGTCAGGTAAACGCGAACGCCCTGCGGAAAGAGGCCGGCAAGGTCCGTCGCGCCGAGCACCTGCGCGGGCGAGGCTTCGATGGAGGCGGGAATGATGGAAGCGGCGGAAATATCGGGCAATTTGTGCGTGATCCTTTTCATTATCATGCACCGATTTCGCGGCGAAGTCTGTGCCTGTTGCGGCAAGACAGGCTTGCATCTGCGACGAAGCTCGGTCGCAATTCCCTGACATGCGGTTTCACCAGATACGTTTCGTCACACCGTTCCACAGCCAGGTCCAGATGGTCGGCGGGAAACGCAGTACCGATTTGCCGGGTGAGGGCGGTTGCGGCGCCAGGCTGCCGGAAAGGGCGTCCTCGATGGCGCTGACGGCGATATCCACCGAAGCGGCGGTCAAAAGCAGCGGATAGGTGGCGATCGTGTCGGAGGGGGATGGTTTCAGCCGCTTCTCGTAGAGCGTGGCGCCGGTATCCACACCCTTGTCGACCAGATGCACGGTCGCGCCGAAATTGCCGCGGTCCTTTTCCACCAGCGCCCAGTAACCGCCCATCTGTCCGCGATAAGCGGGGTTGATGCCGGCATGGAAATTGATGACCGGGCATTGCAGGGCCTGAAGCGTGGTCGGCGTCAGCAGGCGGCAGGAAATCGTGAAGATCACCGCCGGTTTCAGCAGATTGGCGGCCTCGCGGCAGTCTTCATCGTTGAGCGAGGCGAATTGTGTGACAGGAAGGCTGTGATGGAGATCGGGAGAAAGGCCGTGTTCGGCGATGATCTCATTGCTTCTTCTGACAGCAAAACGTTTGCCGAGCCGTGAGGCGATCATCGTCGCCATCTGGCCCGCGGCGACAATCCAGCCGAGCCGTCGCGCGCGTCGCCTGAGAATGACCGACTTTTCTTCCGGCCGCTCCATGAAGACATGGATGTCGGGAAATCTGTCCGCCAGCGCATTGATCATGACATTGGGGTTCATGCCGCCCGCCGTCATCACCAGAAGCCGATTGTTGGTTTCAGTCATATCTCCCCACCGGATTTTCCCAAGTCATGATCCAGACGCCGAGTTTCACCCGGGAAGTTCAAAACCCTGTTAATTTTCATCGGCAGGATTTTTTGAAATGCCGCTGGAACCGTTTTTTGGGACTCACGTTATTGTGACGCATATCACATCGGTGCTTGCCTTTGGACGGCAAGTCATAGGGGAGTTGTTTCAATGATCACACGCATTCTTTCGACCGTTTTCGTGGCCTTGCTGACCGTCGTGACCCTGAGTTCCTGCGGTAACACCATTCGCGGCATCGGACGGGACACGGCGAACGCCGTCGACGCAACGCAGGACGCCGGCCGCAATGTGGACCGCGCCGCCCGTCGCTGACGGCATCTCCCCTTGAAAATCCGGCGTCACCCTGAAACACGGGTGACGCCTTTTCTTTGACCGAATTTTTGCGAATGTTCCCCCGGCGAGAATCAAAGGGGTGGGCATGAACGGATCGATGAAAAGACTGGCGAAGCTGCTGTTGCCATTGCTGCTGCCGTTTTCGGCCCAGGCCGGCGGGCAGGCCGACTTCTGCCGGATCATGGACCATGCGGGTGGTCGTTACACCGTCTGCAGTTTCGATCCGGCGAAAAACACGATCAGGATTTACGATCGCGACCATGTCTCCGGTCAGGGATATCGTTCCTTCGCCGATCTTTCTTCGGCTTTGTGGCGGCAGCATATGTTCAGCGTTTTTGCCATGAACGGCGGCATGTACCATTCCGATTATTCACCCGTGGGCCTGTTTGTCGAAAATGGCGTCGAACGCACACCCATCAGCACCGGCGGCGGCTGGGGCAATTTCCACCTTCTGCCCAACGGCGTGTTTTATCTGAAGGGCGCCGCGGCCGGCGTGCTGGAAACGCAGGCCTATCTGGCAACGGATCCGAAGCCGGACTTCGCCACGCAGTCAGGGCCGATGCTCGTCATCGATGGCAAGCTGCATCCGCGCTTTCTGCCCGATAGCGACAGCCTGAAGCGACGCAACGGCGTCGGCGTCTCCCGCGACGGCACGGTTCATTTCGCCATTTCGGAAAATACCGTTCGCTTTTACGATTTCGCCACGCTGTTCAGGGATGTGCTGGATGCGCCGAATGCGCTCTATCTCGACGGCACCATATCCAGCGTCGATATCCCCGCGATGAAGAGGCGGGACTCGCTGTTTCCGATAGGGCCGATCATCGCTGTGGTCGACAGGGTGCCGGACTAGCCGGAAAGATCAGATCGGCGCTTTGGGATAGGCTTTTTCGAGGCCAGCCGACGCCGTCAGCCCCTTGCGGAAGGCGAGATAAGCGGGATGCTGGCTGGCCTTGGCAATTTCCGCCGTGCGGATCTGCAGGCGGGCAGGGGCATTGCCGCCGAGCCATTCACCGACCGCTTCCAGCTTCAGGCTGTTCAGGAAGCGGGCATTGGTCTGCTGGTCGAGATAAAGATTGAGACCGGCCAGCAGGTTTTCGTCCTGCAGGGCATTTTCCATCAGCAGCAAAACCCAGGCCTTGTCCTCGCTTGTCAGCGAAGTCAGTTTCGACGCGACCGTTTCACGGTCGGGAAAAGAGGATGCCTGCTGCATGGAAAGACTCGCATCGTTGCCGTTGCCATCGTCGATAAAGCAGCACTGGCGGCCTTTCAAGGCGCGGTGCTTCAGCGGCAGAAATTCGACCGTAACGTGCCGGTAACAGGAGGTTTTCAACAGGAGTTTGTACAAAGGCTTTAAATAACGGTTACACTTTAGCCTAAATTGAGGCGAAGCCAAAAATGGCGCGCTTTGCAGCCTGCTGCTAACACCTTGTTTTTTCACATACCTATGCACGGGGCGAATGGCAGCCCGTCAAAAACGCCTTCATTTAGCCGCTTTTTGCATTTGCCTTCCCCGCCGGATTTTAATAAATGCTTGCCTCAACGGGATGGGTCTTGAAGATCCCCCGGAGAGTGAATAGCTGGAGTAATCATGGAAGAAACCGCTCAGAAATCCTGCTGGGGCGTTACCTTGCGCGCACTTGCAGGCTTTGCCGCTTTTCTCGCATTGACGTACATTTTTGGCAGCCCATAAGCATCTCTCCTGAATGACGGGTTTTGAAACGGCGCGGTTTTCCTCTGGAAACCGTGCTGTTTTCGTTTGAAGGCGCTGATGTCGCAGCTGCGCAAACCGCTGACGCTCTTTTGTGGCGATCCGTTTCGGCTTTGGATATGATGGGGGTGGAATCCATTTTTATTCAGGACGAACTTCATGTTTCTTTCGGTCTTCGACGTCTTCAAGATCGGTATCGGTCCTTCGAGCTCCCATACGATGGGGCCGATGACGGCGGCCAACCGCTTTCTGGCGCTGATCCTCAGCGATGAATGGCCGCGGCCGGCGGGCGCGTCCGTCGCGCAGCTGAAGGTCAGCCTGCATGGCTCTCTCGCCTTTACCGGCATCGGCCATGGCACGGGGCGCGCCGTCATTCTGGGTCTCACCGGTGAACGGCCGGACCTTGTCGATCCCGACGCCATGGACGCGATTATCGAAACGGTGGAAAAGGCCGGCACGGTGACGCCGCCCGGTCATCCGTCCTATGCGTTCCGCCCGGCCGAGGACCTGATCTTCGACAGGAAGAACCCGCTTCCCGGCCATGCCAATGGCATGACCTTCTCCGCCTTCGACAATCAGGGCAGGCTGCTCGTCAAGCGCATCTATTATTCGGTTGGCGGCGGTTTCATCGTGACCGATACGGAGCTGGAGGCGATCAAGCAGCGCGGCAAGACCATCGATAACGGTCCGCGCGTGCCCTATCCCTTCGCGACCGCGCGGGAAATGCTGGATATGGCGGCGCGTTCCGGCCGCACCATCGCCCAGATGAAGCGGGCGAACGAGGAAACGGTGGTTTCCCGCGAGGAACTGAACGAGCGACTCGACCAGATCTGGGAAGCCATGAACGGCTGTATTGAGCGCGGTCTGAAAGTGGACGGCATCATGCCTGGCGGCCTGAAGGTGCGCCGCCGCGCCCGCTCCATTTACGAGAAGCTGAATGCGGAATGGCGCAGCAATCGGTTGAACCCGGTCATGGCCAATGACTGGCTGAGCGTTTACGCCATGGCCGTGAACGAGGAAAACGCCGCCGGCGGCCGCGTGGTCACCGCGCCGACCAATGGTGCGGCAGGCGTTGTCCCGGCGACCGTCAGATATTTCCGCCATTTCCATGAGGATGCGACGGTCAACGACGTGCGTGACTTCCTGCTGACGGCGGCGGCCATCGGCGGCATCATCAAGCACAATGCTTCGATTTCGGGCGCCGAAGTCGGCTGTCAGGGCGAAGTTGGATCCGCAGCCGCGATGGCGGCGGCAGGCCTTGCCGCAGTCATGGGCGGATCGCCCGAGCAGGTGGAGAATGCCGCGGAAATCGCGCTCGAACATCATCTCGGCATGACCTGCGATCCGATTGCCGGTCTCGTGCAGGTGCCCTGCATTGAGCGGAATGCGCTCGGTGCGGTGAAGGCGGTGACGGCGGCGTCGCTGGCGCTGAAGGGTGACGGTCAGCATTTCGTGCCGCTCGACGCCTGTATCGAGACCATGCGCCAGACCGGCAACGACATGAGCGAGAAATACAAGGAAACCTCCACCGGCGGCCTCGCCGTGAACGTTGTGGAGTGCTGAGCGGGCAGGGCGTCAGGCACGGCTGCCATGCTTGACGCCCGCCGCAAAAAGGCATTGATAGAACCATGCCTCTACATCTCATCAAACTTTGCGTCGGCGCGGATTCAATCCAGGACTTGAGAGACTGGGTCGCGCATCGCGCCTTGATCGCCATTGCCGCAGGCCTTGAGCCGCACAGCGTCCACACCACCCGCATGATCCCGAAACGTGTCGAGGAACTGCTCGAGGGCGGTTCGCTCTACTGGGTCATCAAGGGCCAGGTGCAGGCGCGGCAGAAACTTCTCGATATCCGCTCTTTCAAGGGCGAGGACGGTATTTCCCGCTGCGATCTCATTCTTGGTCCCGAGGTGATCGAAACCTCACCGGCGCCGAAGCGGCCGTTTCAAGGCTGGCGTTACCTGAAGGACGACGAGGCGCCGCGCGATCTCGGCGGCGGTACGGGCGGCGAGGACATGCCTTCCGATCTCAGGCGGGAACTGGCCGAGCTTGGGTTGCTCTGACGGTCCTTGGATTTGAAAATGAAAAAGCCGGCCCCTTGCGGAGCAGGCTTTTTTATTTGGGGAGATGGGCCGGTCGTGCGGTCAGTTGATGCCGCCAACCGCATTGATGGCGCGGCCATCCTGAATTTTCACCCAGCGGCCCGGATTGGCGGTGTCCTGGCGCTTCAGATAGGTATATTCGGTTTCCGACCAGATCATGACCTTGTTGCGCATGTTGTCGAGGACGAAATCGCCACGGTCCGTGCGGACGGTCAGAACGGCATGGCCTTCGCCATTCGGCTGCAGGACTACGGTGATGAGCAGGTTGGAGGCGGAGAAGCCCTTGTTCATCAGCATCTTGCGCTTCAGAAGCACGAAGTCTTCGCAATCGCCGACCGTGGTGGGATAGGCCCAGCGCTCTTCGACGCCATAGATTTCCATGTCGGTCATCGGCGTGATGGTGGTGTTGGCGGTGTAGTTGACGTCGAGCATCGTCTTCCAGCGCTCTTCGGTCAGCTTCATCGGGCCGTTGTCCAGCGAGGTCGGCTGGCATTCGCTCTGATAGGTCTGGCAGAATTCATAATGGCCGATCGGCGGGTTGGCCTTGCCGATGACGCGCATGACGGCGGCCGGTGAGGCGCTTGCCTGATGCGCGAAGGCGCTGACGATGAATGCGATCAGAGTGAAAACGAAACGGTTGTTCTTGTTCATTGCTTGTCTCCCCGTGGTGAGGAGACATTCGCAGGTATATTTTGACCCGGCGGAAATTTGCGAGGCGCAATTTGAGCTTAAATTTCAGCAAATTAGCCGCTGTTTTGAACTGTATTCGAACTAGTTTTTATGCGTGTTTGAAGCAAATTTTATTACAATTTTACGCATCCTGACCTTAGGCTTTTGGTAGCCATCTAGAGTGCTGTATTGAAAGCGATTTTCCACATGCTGTGGTTTCCGTCGCCGTGTGCGGTCGGCCCGCGGCGCTCGGCGAAGAGGCGGATTTCCCGTTTTGGGATGGCTGTTTCAGGCTGGGACAGGCCGAAAACAGGCGTCAAAAAAAATTCAAAAAACTGCATTTTTTCTGGAAGAAATGTTTTGCCGGGTGCTTTTCGCGTCAGTTCGCACCGTAACTGGGCTGATTGAGGACGCGGCATATTCCGATACGCTGATCATTTTTATCGATGAGGGGGATCTTGGCCTGTCAGATGCACGGCTGTCCCTTGCAGTGGCGCTTTCCGGTCGACACGCCGTGCATCGCGGGATGGCCTATACGGTCACGGCGTAAAATGAACGTTCGGCAGTGGGAAGTGGAGAATGAAGCGCTTGACGCCACGAGCGGTGCCCGAGGCTGACGGGCAGGGGCAAAACATGGATAGCCGCACACGATCCGCGAATCTCTCAATTGCAAGGCCATGGCGAGAGCGCAACGCGGGCTGGAAAGCCGCACGTCTTTTATGGGCGAAAAACCTGCCGGGTTTATTGGAGCGTTCTAGAGAAATTCAATCAGCGCGTCGGGCGACTGGACCCGGTCGAATTCGACTGCGACGCCTTCCATGAAGTGGCGCACGATCTTGCCGCTCATGTTCTTGCCGAGCTGCACCCGGCTTCCGAGCGGCGGCCGGTTTTCTATCTCGATTGCCGCGCCGGAAAGGGAAAGGTCGATCAGCCGGCAAGCGACGAGCACACCGTCTTCCAGCACAAGCTGCGCCCTGGCATTGCGTGGTGTCAGGCGGTCGTGGCGACGGTCTTCCGGCAGGCCGAGCAGCTGGCGCTTGGCGATCCATGCGAGCTGGGCGGCGAGTTTTTCCCGCTTGCGCTCCGGCGCGTTGATGGCGATGAGGAAACCGGAAGCGGTCAGCGATGTCACCGTGCCTTCGATCCGGCCGATATGCTGAAGATAGGCGATGACGCGGTCACCGTGGCGGGCGAGGCCCGAACAGGTGAACTGCGCTCTTTCGGCGGTCATTTCGGTTGCGGTGCAATCATATTCTTCATGGTCGGGCAACATCAGGCGGCCGGTGAAAGACACGCGAACGGCGTCGTCCAGGTGAGCTTCCTCAACCGGATGCAGGATTTGGGCGGTGTTGACCGAGCGAGACGAAAACATGAGCAGCGCAATTGTAATGAATGATGACGATAAGTTTCTACTCTGTGCGAGTTAACAGACTGTATTGTTTAACCTCTACAATTTTTCTGATCGACAAAATCGTTACAGCTCTGACTTATTTTATCGCGTTTCCGCTTCGGTCGTTGCTTTTCAGCCCGTGCATGTGAAGCGGATGTGCCACTCAATAACGTCCGGCAAAGGGGGTGGCGGCCGCTTCCATGCCGGCGGAATTTCCTGCCGACATGATGTCCATACGCAGCAGGCGGCTGCTTTTCATCGACAGAGAGTGGATGGGGCTGGCGAATTCATGGCGCGGCCGTTCCGGAAGCAGGGCGCCAAGCAGTCTCGGTGCGGCGTCGGGATCGGTATGCAGCGGCAAGAGCAGCATTTCGAAGGCCATCGGTGCGGCGCCAAAGTCGTCCTCCGCTTCGACATCGAAAACGACGGGCAACTGATGCTGCAGGATGCCGCGCGCCACCCGGCAGGGGAAGGTGGCATTTGCCGGTTGCCACAGCTCCGAAAACGGACGGTCGCGCAATTCCCGGCCGAACAGGTCGCAAAGGCGCGTGCCGGCAAGGCGGAAAAACGGGGTGTTTTCTCCCTTGTCGGTCAGGATGAAGAGGTCGCCGAGATGGGTCTTGAGCTTTGCGGGGTCGATATCCTCGCGGCGCGGCACGGGCCTTTTGCCGCGCAGTTCATCCCAATAGGCATATATGTCCAGTCCGGCCATGCTTTTCATAGCATTTCTCCATGTGCGTTTTTGGGACATCATGTCCATCCGAACGTCTGTATTCCGAGGTGTAGCGATTTTCATGCCAACCGGATTTGTTAAGGTTAACAAATGGTTGATATTGCGCGGCGACCATGGCCGTGGCATCGCTGCCGCCATGTCGGGGGACACTCCCTTCAGCACAATTGATGGCGCTGCCCGTGTTTTTCAGGGTGCGCCGGCAAGCCGGACCGCCCCTGGCCCGAAGCTCGAACCGGTTGCGGTTTGGCGTCGCGCGCTTCGAAGGCGGGACGGCTTTTTTTTCGTCCGGGCTTCCTATATTGCTCGGAGAACGCAAATTTCGACCAGACAGGGATGGGATCATGTCCTACGGGGACGGCGAACAGCCGCCGGTTTCGGAAACGCCGGAGCCGAAAGACGACACGAGCAATCCCGTCTTCAACCTGCCGTCGCTGCTGGTCGGCATTCTGGCGGCGCTTATCGTCGCTTATGTCGTTCCCGCCTATCTTCTCTCCGAGGAAGGCAATGGCTGGTTCATTTTCACCTTCGGCTTCATTCCGCTGCGTTATGCGGTGCCGTTTTCCCAGCAGGGGCTGGAATGGTTCTGGACGCCGGTGACCTATTCTTTCCTGCATGGCGGCATCGAGCACATTCTCTTTAACGGATTGTGGCTGATGGCCTTCGGCGCGCCGGTTCTGCGCCGGATCGGAACAGTGCGCTTCGTGCTGTTATGGTGCATTTCCGCAGCCGTTTCCGCCTTCGGTCATGCGGCGCTGAACTGGGGGGATGTGACGGTGCTGATCGGAGCCTCCGGTGTCGTTTCGGCGCTGATGGGGGCGGCCTGCCGCTTCGCTTTCCCCGCACGTGGCGGATATAGCGCCTCCTTCGGCCATCTGATGCCGCGGCAGAGCATTCTCGGGGCGCTTTCCAACCGCACCGTGCTGATCTTCACGCTGATGTGGCTGTTCGGCAATGTGCTGATTGCGGTCGGCGTACCGCTGTTCGGCGATGTCGGCGGTGAAATCGCCTGGGATGCGCATGTCTTCGGCTTTCTGCTCGGCTTCCTGTTCTTCGGGCTTTTCGATCGACGCTTGGTCTGAGCCGATCACGCTCCTTGTCGGCCGTGGCGCAAATTTGCTTTCGCGCGTCCCATCCGGGATTGCATTCATGCGGACCTCAGCGCACCATATCCCATGATTTGCAACCGCCGGGGGAGACTGCGGCGCTGCGTATCGCTGAAAAGAGGAGGAAGGCATGCCAACATTCGTAAAGGATCTTCTCGACCGCAAGGGCCGGGACGTCGTGACTGTCGGTCCGGAGGTCAGCATTGGCGAAGCGGCGGGAACGCTGCATGCGCATAAGATCGGTTCCGTCGTCGTGACCGACGCCGATGGCGTCGTTCTCGGCATCTTCACGGAGCGCGATCTGGTAAAGGCCGTGGCGGGCCAGGGTGCCGCTTCCCTCCAGCAATCCGTGTCGGTGGCCATGACCAAGAATGTCATTCGCTGTCATCACAATTCCACCACCGATGAGCTGATGGAAATCATGACGGGCGGGCGCTTCAGGCATGTGCCGGTTGAAGAGAACGGCCGCCTTGCCGGCATCATTTCCATCGGTGACGTGGTGAAGGCGCGGATTGGCGAGATCGAAGCCGAAGCGGAGCACATCAAGGCCTATATTGCCGGGTGATCTTGCGTCCCGGCTTCAGACAGCTGGAAAAGCTTCAGTCTCGGGCCGGGACTCATACGTCACCTTCCGTCACGTATCGCCATTGAAGAAAGTCGGCTATTTTGGTGGATATGTCCACGTAGAAGTCTCGCTGTGGACAATCGGCGCAGACAATTTCAACCCGATTGAACTGTGAAATGAATTTGCCGCTGCTTGACCAGTTGCCATCGGCCGTTCCTTTCACAATGGTGATGTCAATCCAGGGCTGACCCTCCGCCGACGCAAAGCTGACATCGTTTGTCCGTTTGAGTTCAGGTTGCTCTTCCAGAAACCCGATCAATCGATTCGTGTCGCACAGTGTGCTTTTGTCGGTCGGGGGCAGGACTGAGATATACCAATACATGGTCTCACCACGGCTGGGCGTTTCATCTATTCGTTTCGTGCTTAAAGCAGGGCGCTAGCGCCGGAATGCCTGCTGCATGCGCTCAAGCTCCGGAATGCGGGAGCGCGTTTCCTCATATCCCCGGTCGATGGCTTCGCTGGCGCGATGGAATTCCGAGAGGCCGATATCGTTGATGCGGGGGTGAAGCATCAGGTCGGGCGGGTCGCCCGCCAGGCGCGAGCGTGAAATCCTGTCCTGAATGATGTTGAAGGCCTGCACCATGACGCCCGGCAGGCCGGGACGCGGCGGGCTTTCCACCGCCGGTGCGACGCCGCCATGCGACGGCGAGGCGGCGTGCTTGACCACGGCGGAGCGGCCGAAGAGGTCGTAATTCAGATTGACCGCGACGACCAGCGCCTGCTCATAGGCCCGGCAGACCGAAACCGGCACGGGGTTGACGAGCGCGCCGTCGATCAGGGTGCGGCCGTTGCACTGCACGGGTTCGAAAATGCCCGGCAGCGCGTAGGAAGAGCGCAGCGCGGTGACGAGATCGCCCTGGTGAATCCAGACCTCGTGGCCGGTGCGCAGTTCCGTCGCGACGGCGATGAAGGGATGGTCGAGGTTTTCGACGCGCAGGCCTTCCAGATGTTCCTGCATGCGCTTGGTCAGCCGCATGCCGCCGAAGAGCCCGCCGCCGCCGATGGTGAGATCGAGCAGGCCGGCAATGCGGCGCATCGTCAGCGAGCGGGCGAATTCTTCCAGCTCATCGAGCTTGCCGGCCAGATAACAACCGCCGACCAGCGCCCCGATAGAGGTGCCGGCGATCATGCCGATCTTCACCCCGGCCTCATCCAGCGCCCGCAGGACGCCGATATGAGCCCAGCCGCGCGCCGCCCCGCCGCCAAGGGCGAGCGCAATCCTGCGCGTATCGACGATCTGGTTGACCGGCGGTTCATTGCCTAGGGCTTCGGGATTGCCAGCCGCAAGATGATTGTGACGATTTCCCCATCCCAACATGACCGCACTCCCTGCCAGTTCCTTCAGGCTCCGTCCTATCCCCGGAACCCGCTATATTGGTAGCAAATTGGTGCGGCCGATGGAAGGTGGCCGTTCAACTTGCGGAATAGGTGGTCGCCGGATCGAAATGGCGGGTATCGTCGGTGATCTTCGTCACCGCCTGGCCGTCGGAGAGTTCGACCGTGCGATAAAAACAGGAGCGGCGACCGGTGTGGCAGGTCGCGTCATGGCCGGCGACGGAGACCTTCAGCCACACGGCGTCCTGATCGCAATCGGTGCGGAATTCCTTCACCGTCTGCAGATTGCCCGACGTTTCGCCTTTCTTCCATATCTTGTCGCGCGAACGGCTGTAATAGTGGGCGATGCCGGTCTCCAGCGTCAGCGACAGGGCTTCCGCATTCATATGGGCGACCATCAGCAACTCGCCGTCACGCGCATCGGTGACCACGGCGGTGACGAGGCCGTGAGCATCGAATTTCGGCGAAAAAAGACCTGCGTTTTCGAGCACTTCCTTATCCGCAGGGGCGGATGGAAAGGGAATGGACATGGTTACCCCGGAAAATCAACTGGCGGAACGATGGGAGCGGCGGATAAACGGATCTGCTTCCGCCACTCTGGATTTTCTTGCGCATCGGATTTTCCGAAAACCGCGTTACGGCCTTCGGTTCGGCGCTTAGCGGTTCCGCACCATGGTCATGAAGCGCACCTGTTCGGCCGGATCGTTCTTGAACACACCGGTAAAGCTGGTGGTCAGCGTCGTCGACCCCTGCTTGTTTACGCCGCGCATGGACATGCACATATGTTCGGCGTCGATCATGACGGCCACGCCGCGCGGTTTCAGGGTTTCCTCGATCGATCTGGCGATCTGCGCCGTCATGTTTTCCTGCGTCTGCAGGCGGCGGCCGAAGATTTCGACGACGCGGGCGATCTTCGACAGGCCGAGCACGCGACCGGCCGGAAGATAGGCGACATGCGCCTTGCCGACGATCGGCACCATATGGTGTTCGCAATGGGAGAAGAAGGGGATGTCACGCACCAGCACAACATCGTCATAACCGCCGACTTCCTCGAAGGTCGTGCCGAGCACGTCCTGAACGTTGAGTTCATAACCGGCAAAAAGCTCGCGATAGGCCTTGGCGACGCGCTTCGGCGTATCCAGAAGTCCTTCGCGGGCCGGATTTTCTCCTGCCCAGCGCAGAAGAACGCGCACTGCTTCCTCCGCTTCGGCCTGGCTTGGGCGAGCTTCTGCCACGTCGGGTTTTGCGCCAGCGCCGGGGAAATTCTTCACGATCGCATCCATTCCGTCTCTCCCGATGCGGGTAAAGGCCGCACCTGAATTCGTTTTTCATCGCGAACTCATGTTCGCAGTTGCTGCTATCTGGTTGTTTTACAGCATTTTGGCAAGGCCGATGCTGTTATTTCGGTATCGGAGCCGTTAATTTGATCACGGCTTGATGTCCAGAAAGCTCGTTAGCATATAATGAGAACGAAGGGCAGGAAAGCTTCACTGCGACAAACGCTGTGTTTGAAAAAATTGACCTGTCCCGTTTTTGGGCATTTTTGAGCGCGCCGGGCACCAACGATGGACGATATCTACAATAATCGCATTCTGGACTTTGCCGGGAATATTCCGCTGACAGGTGTTCTTGAAGATGCCGACGCCAGCGCCGAAAAACACTCCCGTCTTTGCGGTTCGAAGCTCAAGGTCTATCTGAAGGTCGAAGGCGGCATCGTGACGGCGTTTTCGCATGAGGTTCGCGCCTGCGCGCTCGGCCAGGCCTCCGCCTCCATCATGGCGCATCACATCATCGGGGCTTCCAGCGGCGAAATCCGGCAGGCGCGGGAAGACATGCTCGCCATGCTGAAACAGGACGGCGAGGGGCCGACGGGCCGATTCGAGGATATGCGGGTGCTTCAGCCTGTCCGCGATTTCAAGGCCCGCCACGCTTCCACCATGCTGACCTTCGAAGCGGTGGTCGATGCGCTCGACCAGATCGAAGGCCGGCCGGTTCTGAACGTCGCGGGTTAGGCTATGTGCGGCGAACCGGGCTGCCGGCATTCCGAGAAGGCGGTAAGGGCCGGGCGATCCCGCAACTGGGGCGGCACTTTTGCCAAAACGCCGGGGCGGCTTCTGGGCGTCGGTTTCATCCGGCTTTATCAGCTGACGCTATCCGGCTTCATCGGAAATTCCTGCCGTCATATCCCCACCTGCTCCGAATATGGCTATGAAGCCATTGCCCGCCATGGGCTCTGGGCCGGCGGGTGGATGACGCTGTTTCGCGTCGCGCGCTGCGGCCCGGGCGGCACCAGCGGGCTGGACCCGGTGCCGGAAGCAATCGATCGCAGCAGGCGCTGGTGGATGCCGTGGCGTTACTGGAGCCCGCATCGATGAATGACCATGTGGCCCTGCTGCACAGCATCGTGCTGGGTGCCGGCAAGCGGCTCGTCATGGCCGATCTGCGGGCAATGGCGGAAGAGCTGGGATTTGCCGAATGCAGAACGCTGGTCGCGACTGGAAATCTGGTTTTTCGCGCCGGGGCGGCACCTGTTCGTAAGATTGAGGACAGGCTGGAGCGCGCCTTCGAAGACCGCTTCGGCAAACATGTCGATATTCTGGTTCGTTCGGGCGGCAACTGGCTGAAACTGGCGGCGGATAACCCGTTTCCGCACGGCAATCCGCCTGACGTCTGCGTTCGGGTCATGCGGGAGCCGCTTGACGGCAAGGTTCTCGGATTGCTCGATAAGTATCGCCAGCAGGAAAAAATTGCCGTGGTCGGCGGCGACTTGTGGATCGATTTTTGCGGCAAGCCGAGCGAGAGCAGGCTGCTGTCCGTGCTGACCACCAAAAGGCTCGGTATCGGCACGACCCGCAACGCCAATACGGTCAATGGTCTCGCGCAAATGCTTCGCTGAGCTATCCTTCGCCTTTGACTGCAATGGCAAAAGCCTTTATCAGCCTGCCTGTCCGCTTGTCGCGGGCAAATCATTATTCCAACACCACCCGCATTCGTTGGCGGGACTGGACAGGAGATTAGACGATGTCTGAAGCTGTTTCCCTTACATTTCCCGATGGATCCGTGCGTAGCTACCCCGCCGGTACGACCGGCCGCGAGGTCGCCGAATCCATCTCCAAATCGCTTGCCAAGAAGGCTGTCGCCATTGCGCTTGACGGGACCGTGCGCGATTTGTCCGAGACCATCACCGATGGCAAAATCGAGATCGTCACGCGTGAAGACGGGCGTGCGCTGGAACTCATCCGCCACGATGCCGCCCACGTCATGGCCGAAGCCGTGCAGGAACTGTGGCCCGGTACGCAGGTGACGATCGGCCCTGTCATCGAGAACGGCTTTTATTACGACTTCGCCAAGAACGAACCCTTCACGCCGGAAGATCTGCCGAAGATCGAAAAGCGTATGAAGGAAATCATTCTGCGCAACAAGCCGTTTACCCGCGAGGTCTGGTCGCGCGAGAAGGCCAAGGAAGTTTTCGCCGCCAAGGGCGAGAACTACAAGGTCGAGCTCGTCGACGCCATTCCGGAAGGTCAGGACCTGAAGATCTATTATCAGGGCGACTGGTTCGATCTTTGCCGTGGGCCGCATATGGCCTCTACGGGGCAGATCGGCACGGCCTTCAAGCTGATGAAGGTGGCCGGGGCCTATTGGCGCGGTGACAGCAACAATGCGATGCTGTCGCGCATCTACGGCACCGCCTGGGCGACGCAGGAAGAGCTGGACAATTATCTGCATGTGCTGGCCGAAGCCGAAAAGCGCGACCACCGCCGTCTCGGCCGCGAAATGGACCTGTTCCATTTCCAGGAAGAAGGCCCGGGCGTCGTGTTCTGGCACGGCAAGGGCTGGCGCATGTTCCAGACGCTGACGGCCTATATGCGCCGCCGGCTCGCCAATACCTATCAGGAAGTCAATGCGCCGCAGGTGCTGGACAAGTCGCTGTGGGAAACCTCCGGTCACTGGGGCTGGTATCAGGAGAACATGTTCGCGGTAAAATCCGCCCATGCCTTCACCCATCCCGATGACGAGGAAGCCGATCAACGCGTTTTCGCCCTGAAGCCGATGAACTGCCCGGGTCACGTGCAGATCTTCAAGCATGGCTTGAAGTCTTACCGCGAAATGCCCGTCCGCCTTGCGGAATTCGGCACCGTGCATCGTTATGAGGCTTCGGGGGCGCTGCATGGCCTGATGCGTGTTCGCGGCTTCACGCAGGACGATGCGCATGTCTTCTGCACGGAAGAGCAGATGGCGGCGGAGTGCCTGCGCATCAACGACCTCATCCTCTCCGTCTATGAGGATTTCGGTTTCAGCGAAGTCGTCGTCAAGCTCTCCACGCGCCCGGAAAAGCGCGTCGGTTCCGACGATCTCTGGGATCGCGCCGAAAGCGTGATGATGGATGTTCTGAAGACCATCGAGGAACAGTCCGAAGGCCGCATCAAGACCGGCATCCTGCCGGGCGAGGGCGCGTTCTACGGGCCGAAGTTCGAATATACGCTGAAGGACGCCATCGGCCGTGAATGGCAGTGCGGCACGACGCAGGTGGACTTCAACCTGCCGGAACGTTTCGGCGCCTTCTATATCGACCAGAACTCCGAAAAGACGCAGCCGGTGATGATCCACCGCGCCATCTGCGGCTCCATGGAGCGTTTCCTCGGCATTCTCATCGAGAACTTCGCCGGTCACATGCCGCTGTGGTTCGCGCCGCTTCAGGTCGTGGTCGCGACGATTACCTCGGATGCCGATGATTACGGTCGCGAAGTGGCCGAAGCGCTGCGCGAGGCGGGCATGGCGGTCGAGACCGACTTCCGCAACGAGAAGATCAACTACAAGGTCCGCGAGCATTCGGTGACCAAGGTTCCGGTCATCATCGTCTGCGGCCGCAAGGAAGCGGAAGAGCGCACCGTCAATATCCGCCGTCTCGGCTCGCAGAACCAGACGTCGATGTCGCTGGAAGACGCGATTACGAGCCTTGTGGACGAGGCGACGCCGCCGGATGTGAAGCGCAAGCTTGCGGCGAAGAAGCAGGTTGCGTGAGAAATGACAACGGCCCCTTCGGGGGCCGTTTTGTTTGTGGGTGAGGGGCGCTAAAAGCTCTCTGCACGTCATCCTCGGGTCAAGCCCGAGGATGACGTGGAGTGTGTAGGGCCTTCAAGGCGCTCCGCCTTTGAGCAGGCAGCGAAACCTACTCGAAATCCCCGGTCATGTCTTCCGGCGCCTGATCCTTCATCAGCACTTCGACATCCGAATCCCGGCCCGAGGTCACCTTGAAATTGCGCTGGAAAACTTTGTCCTTGTTACGGGCGATGGCGGTATATTCGCCTTCCGCCAGCACCATGGTCGAAAAGGCGCTGACGCTTTCGTTCACCACGTCGCCGCCGCCGTTCAGCACCGACCAGGCCGTATCGGCAATCGCCTCACCGCCCTCTTCGGAGACGAGCTTGAGGGTGATCTGCGCCGCCTGATGCTGCAGCGTCGCTTCCGTCAGCTTGCCGGCTTCCACCTGGATGTCGGCGCGCACCACCGTGTTGACGTTGCCATATTCGGAAACAACGTGGTAGGTGCCGGCATTCAGCCGCACGATGGTGTTGGGCTTGATATCGGACATGACGAGGCCGCGCTCGCCATCGGGGCGGGCGTCTGACGAATAGACGGAAAATTTGAGCTGGTTGCCGGAAATCTGCTTGTCGGAACCCGCAACCGCATTCAGCACGAAACCGCCGGCATCGAGAATCAGCACCTGTTTCTGGACGTTGCCTGACGTCGGGACATTGAGCTTCTTGGTGACGCCCGCGCGGCCGAAGGCGACGTTGACGAAATATTCGCCCGGCACCAGATGGAATTCCGCCGAGCCGCCCTCGGAGCTTGCCAGCATCGGTAGCTTGCCATCGGCGCCGGGAATGGGGCTGAAGACGCGCCAGGACAGGCCCTCCTTCACCGCTTCGCCTTCGCTGGTCAGCTTGGCTTCCATGGCGATATCGCGGGCGGTGCTTTCGGGGGCATTGGGCGCTGTCGGGGCGGTGAAAGCATTGAGTTTCGGCATTTTCGGCGTGCCGCCGAGCTGCTTGAAGTCTTTAAAGGCATCCTGCGAAAAAGCGGCCTGTGATAAAAGGTCAAGCGCAGCACATGCAATGGCCAGACGTGCCGCGATTTTGATTGCCGACATTTTCGATACCGATTGACTTCTTGATTTTCCCGCATCACTTCAAAACCAATGCCATGGCTATTTCAAGGCCCATGTTTCGCGATGACAGCAGAATGGAAGATTTTTGATCATGACCAGCGATATCAAGCTCCTCGATTATCTCAAGGTTCGCCGCTCCACGCCCGCCCTGCAACTCAGTGAACCGGGACCTTCGAAAGGGGAAATCGAGGAAATCCTGCGCCTTGCTGTGCGCGTCCCTGACCATGGCAAGCTCGCGCCGTGGCGTTTCGTCGTCTATCGCGGCGAGGACCGTGTGCGTCTCGGCGAAACGGCGCTGAGGATCGCGCTCGAAAAGAACCCGGAACTGGACCTGCAGCAGCAGGAAGCCGAGCGTACGCGTTTCACCCGCGCGCCTGTTGTCATCGCCGTCATCAGCACCGCCAAGCCGCATTTCAAGATCCCCGAATGGGAGCAGGTCATGTCCGCCGGTGCGGTGTGCCTCAACCTCATTTTCGCGGCCAATGCCAGCGGTTTTGCGGCGAACTGGCTGACGGAATGGTTTGCCTTCGACCCGATCTTCCTTGCGGAAACCGGTGTTACGGCGGAAGAAAAGGTCGCGGGCTATATCCATATCGGCTCAACGACATTCCCGCCGGTGGAGCGGCCACGACCGGAGCTTGCCGATGTCGTCACCTGGGTTGGGGACATCTGATGTTCTACACCACAGACACCAACCGGCATGGCCTGCCGCATGATCCGTTCAAGGCCATCGTCGCGCCGCGGCCGATCGGCTGGATCGGCTCGAAGGGCAGGGAGGGCGTCTTGAACCTGTCGCCCTATTCCTTCTTCAACGCGATCTCGGACCGGCCGAAACTTGTCATGTTTTCCTCCAGCGGCCGGAAGGACAGCCTGCGCAATGTCGAGGAAACCGGCGTCTTCACCGCCAATCTCGTCAGTCGCCATCTGGTGGACCGGATGAACACCTCTTCCGCGCCGGTTGCCTACGATGTCGATGAGTTCGCCCTTGCCGGGCTCACCGCCGTCGACGGGCGGGTGGTGGATGCGCCTTTCGTCGGCGAAGCGCTGGCTGTCCTCGAATGCCGGGTGACCCAGATACAGCAGCTCGGGGATGTCGACGGCAGGCCGACGGATTCGTGGATGGTGATCGGTCAGGTCATGGCGATCCATATCGACGAGACGATCATTCGCGATGGCCGCATCGACATGGGGCTGTCGCGCCCGGTGGCGCGCATGGGCTATATGGATTATTGCGATGGCGGCAGCGATGTATTCCAGCTGCAGCGCCCCTCTACTACGCCGTCAATATAATCCTTCGCCGGCAAGGGTTAAATTTTATGGTGAACCAAACGTAAACCATTTGCGCCTAGAGTTTTATACATGGTGGCGGCGATGATGCCGCCATCCATTGTATGAATGTGTTTCGAGGCTCAGGTGATCGTACAGGCATTTCTTCGCTGGTCTGAAAAGGCTGGATCGACCGAGCGGGCGAAAGCCGCCAATGCTCTCGGTCGCGCCTATCTTCAGTCCGACATGGCGCGCGAGAACCGCGATGCCGCCTATATGGCGATGACCTATCTGCTCGACGATCCTTCGCCGCGTGTGCGGCTGGCGCTTGCCGAGGCGCTGGCGGATGCCCACGATGCACCGCGCGCCATTCTGGTTTCGCTTGCCGAAGACCAGCCGGAAATCGCCTGCACGGTGATTGCCCGCTCGCCGGTTTTGGGCGAAGCCGATCTGGTCGATCTTGCCGGTCGCGGCGAAAGCCTGACGCGCTCCCTCATCGCCGCACGGCCCGGCCTGCCACGCGGGGTCTGCGCCGCCCTTGCCGAAGTCGGCGATCTGCCCGAAACCATCATCCTGCTCGAAAACGACGATGCCTTCATCACGCCATTCTCGCTCAGGCGTATTGCCGAGCGCCATGGCTGCGACGCCGATGTTCGCGACCTCCTTTTGCGCCGCGAGGCGCTGCCGGCCGATGCACGGCACCTGCTGATGGGCCGCATCAGCGAGGCGCTTGCCGGTTCCGCGCTGGTTCACGCGATGATCGCGCGCAACCGCGCCGACAGCATTTTTCGCGAGGCGGAAGATTCCGCCACCATCCTCATCGCATCAAACGTTTCCTCGCCGGAGCTGCCGGCGCTGGTGGAGCATCTGCGCCAGCGGCTGGAACTGACGCCGGCGCTGCTCATCCATGCCGTCTGTTCTGGCCGGCTGGAATTCTTTACCGCGGCGATGGTCAATCTCTCCGGTCTCGATGACCGCAAGGTGCGCGCCATTCTGGCGACGGGGCGGCCACATGCGCTGAAGGCACTGTTTCAGTCCGTCGGGCTATTTGGCGATGTTGTCGACGTCTTCATTGAGGCGACACTGATGTGGCGCCGTGCCGCCCGCTCGCAGCTTTCTGAAGCGGCAGCCTCCGTCTCGGCTGAACTGCTGGCGCATTTCCGCGACGCCAGCGGTTCCGAAACGCTGTTCGAACTGCTGCATGCCGTGCGCAAGCTGGCCATTGCGGAAGAGCGGCAGAAGGCGCGGTATTATGCGGAAGCGCTGACGGTCGAGGCGGCCTGAGGTCTGGGTATTTCGGGCGAGGCTGGAAACCTATGGACGCTGCGCTGTTTCAGGACAGGGCGCATCACCCCACTTTCCTCATTCCTGTGACAAGCACAGGAATGAGGAAAGTGGGGTGCTTTGCTGTCAGAGGAAATCTCTACCTAGCATCGGCAAAGAAAGCCGCCGCCGCTTTTTCCCAATTGCCTCACTTATCGAACCGCTTGGCGATCCACGAATAGCTGTTTTCAACCATCCTCACCGGTGTCCCCAAAAGATGCTTTATGCCTTCGGTGGAAGGCAGGATACGGCTGACGCGGCTGATTGCCTGTTTGGTGAGGCTCTCCTCTTCCTTCGGCGTAACCGCTGCCGTTGGCTGCGGTGCAGTGACCGGTGCCGTGGCGGGAGGTTGCGCGCCGGCCGTCTGCGGGGCCTGCTCACCCGGCGTCTGGCACACGGCCACCACGACCGGGTAGGGCGCATTGGCGTAACGCTCCAGTTCCTTTTCCGACACGGCGTCGCACAGTTCGATGCTCGTCCAGCGCTGCTGCGAGGTGGCGAGATAATGGCAATCGGTGGCGCTGTCGTCGCAGCCAAGGAAGGTCATGAGAACGAGGGCTGTTTTCATGGGGTGTGTTGCCTCTGTCGGGAATAATGCTCTAGAAACTCATCTATCCCGATTGCAGTGACATTACGACGAAATACGCATTTTTTGAGAGAAAGCAGGCATCGCATTGGCCACCGAAATCAAGCTTGAGACACCGAGGCAGGACGCGGTTCTGCGCCTCATCGATCTTTCCAACGCCTATATGGCCTCGCTTTACCCCGCAGAGAGCAATCATCTGGTCGATATAAGCCAGCTGGAAAAGGACAATGTCTCCTTCTTCGTGGTGCGGCATGAAGGCCGCGTCGTTGGTTGCGGCGCGCTGGTGGAGGCGGGCGACGGCACGGCGGAGGTGAAGCGCATGTTCGTCGATCCTGATGCAAGGGGATTGCGGATCGGCAAGCTGATCATGGATACGCTTGTTGCGCGCGGCGTCGAGCTTGGCCTTTCCGCCATCCGTCTCGAAACCGGAATCAGCCAGCCGGAGGCTATCGGTCTTTACCGCAAGGCGGGATTTGTGGAAATCGAGGCCTTTGCGCCCTACAGGCCTGACCCGCTGAGCCTGTTCATGGAGAAGGTGATTTAGGCCAGCGGCACGAGTTTGCCGCGACCTTGCCTATCCTTCACGTCATCCACGGCCCTGTGCCGAGGATCTGATCACGTATCGTTGTATCAATCGCTGGCAGATGCTCGGGACAGGCCCGAGCATGACGAATGCGCGGTTTGAGGACTGTCTGCAGGTACGAGGGCCGAGGCGTCTGCCCGCAGGCGTCAACCGATCAAAAAGCCGCTTTGCGAAACGCCGTCGTTTCCTCACCATCGTCTTCGAGCGCGGCGACCTCATCAACGGCGTCATCCTGCGTTGGTGGCGGAGGCGGCACGTCGGCGCTGGCGGCGGCGGAGATTTCCACCTCACGCACCCATTCGCGCCAGATCGCCACCAAGAGCGCCATCAGCACCGGGCCGATGAACAGGCCGAGGAAACCCATGGTCTTGACGCCGCCGACGAGGCCGAAAAATGTGGGCAGGAAGGGCAGTTTGATCGGGCCGCCGACGAGTTTCGGGCGGATGGTCTTGTCGACGATGAAGAGTTCGACCGAGCCCCAGACGAATAGCGCCAGCCCGTGGGCGGGCGAGCCGCTGGCGACCAGATAGATCGATACCAGCGTAAAGGAGAGCGGCGCGCCGCCGGGAATGAGCGCCATGACGCCGGTCAGCACGCCGAGCGTGACGGGCGAGGGCACGCCGGCGATCCAGTAAGCGATGCCGAGGATGATGCCTTCGCCGATGGCGATCAGCGTCATGCCTGTGACGGTGGAGCTGATGGTGGCGGGCACGACGCGGGAAATGCGTTCCCAGCGCGTCGGCAGGATGCGCTCACCCACCAGATCCACCTGCCGGGTGAAGCCGGCGCCGTTGCGGTAGACGAAGAACAGCGCGATGAGCATGAAGAGCAGCGTCAGCACCAGGTGGAACGCGCCGTTGCCGGCGGCGAGGATCGCCCTGTAGATATTGCCGATATTGGCGCCGCTGACGAGCTGGATGAGTTCGCCGATGGCGCCCGGCGTGCCGATATATTTCACCCATTGTTCGCCGAGCCAGGGGCCGATGGCGGGCAGCGCGGCGATCCAGTCCGGCACCGGCGCGCCGGTCTTGTTGGCATGCACCGCCCAGCCGAACCATTCGCGGATTTCACTCGCCGTATAGGAGGCGGCGATGAAGATCGGCACCACGAGGAAAGCGAGGATGAGGATGATGGCGATGGTGGCGCCGAGCGTGGTGTTGCCGCCCACCTGCCGCAGAAGCCGCGTATAAACCGGCCAGCTGGCGAAACCGATGACGAGGGCGGCAAGGACGGGAACAAGGAAGCCGTGGAAGAAATAGATGCCGGCCAGCGCCACGAGAACAAGCAGCCAGCGCGCGGCCGAAATGGGCGGGATCAGGGCGATCCGCGTCGGGCTGGCAGGACCAAGCCATCTCGGTTCGCCACTCTGCTTACGGCTGTCATTGTTACTCACGGCAGGCTCTTTCTCGCATTCTCCCCCCTTAAGGGGTGCATTCACTCTGTCACACCGATACATATAAGTGCAATATAATCGGATCACATTACCGTTGTGTGTTTATTGCTGAACCTATTGAACGATTTTGGTAAAAATAGAACATCGGTCTTGGCGCGCGCATTGAAATATGACAATTGAACTCCGTTTTTATTGCGGCGTAAGGTTGCCGCGCCCGATCTTCAGGTCATGCCATGCTCCGCCGTTTCTTCGCTTATTACCGTCCCTATCGCGGTCTGTTCATTCTCGATTTTTCCTGCGCGGTTTTGTCGGGTGTGCTCGAACTTGGTTTTCCCATGGCGGTAAAGGCCTTTGTGGATGTGCTGCTGCCGGGTGGTGAATGGGCCATCATCCTTGCCGCTTCCGTGGGGCTGCTGCTCATCTATGTGCTGAATACCGGGCTGATGGCGACCGTCACCTACTGGGGACACATGCTCGGCATCAACATCGAGACCGACATGCGGCGTCTGGCCTTCGATCATCTGCAAAAGCTCTCCTTCCGTTATTTCGACAACCAGAAGACCGGTCATCTGGTCGGGCGGCTGACCAAGGATCTGGAAGAGATCGGCGAGGTGGCCCATCACGGCCCGGAAGACCTGTTCATCGCCATCATGACCTTCATCGGCGCTTTCCTGCTGATGCTGTCGGTCAATGTGCCGCTGGCGCTGATCACCGCCGCCGTCGTGCCCGTTACCGCCTGGGTGACCAGCCGTTACGGCGGCCGCATGACGCAGAATTTTCGCGCACTTTATGGCCGGGTCGGGGATTTTAACGCCCGTATCGAGGAAAATGTCGGCGGCATGCGGGTCGTGCAGGCTTTCGCCAACGAGGATCACGAGCGGGCGCTGTTCGAGAAGGACAACCAGAAATACCGCCGCACCAAGCTTGACGCCTACAAGATCATGGCGGCCAGCACGTCGCTCAGCTACATGAGCATGCGGCTGACGCAGATGATCGTGATGATCTGCGGCGCATGGTTCGTGCTGACGGGCGATCTCACGGAAGGCGGCTTTGTCGGCTTCCTGCTGCTGGTGGGCGTATTTTTCCGCCCGGTGGAAAAGATCAACTCGGTCATCGAGACCTATCCGAAGGGCATTGCCGGTTTCCGCCGCTTCACCGAACTGCTGGATACCGCGCCCGATATTGTCGATGCGCCGGATGCGGTGGAAGCGCCGCTGCTGCGCGGCGATATTGAATATCGCCATGTCGGTTTCGGTTATGCCGAGGGCAAGCAGGTTCTCGCCAATATCGACCTGAAGATCAGCGCCGGCGAGACGGTGGCCTTTGTCGGCCCTTCGGGGGCGGGCAAGACGACGCTCTGCTCGCTTCTGCCGCGCTTTTACGACGTCACCAGCGGTGCGATCACTATTGACGGCGTCGATATCCGCGGGATGAAGCTTGCATCGCTGCGCAACCAGATCGGCATCGTGCAGCAGGATGTTTTCCTGTTCGGCGGTACGATCCGTGAGAATATCGAATATGGCCGGCTCGGCGCTTCGGATGCGGACATCATGGAGGCGGCGCGGCGCGCCCGGCTGGATAGCGTCATCGAGGCCATGCCGCTCGGGCTCGACACCATCATCGGCGAACGCGGCGTCAAATTGTCCGGCGGCCAGAAGCAGCGTCTCGCCATTGCCCGCATGTTCCTCAAGAACCCGCCGATCCTCATTCTCGATGAGGCGACCTCGGCGCTGGACACGGAAACCGAACGGGCCATCCAGCAATCGCTGACGGAACTTGCCAGGGGCCGCACCACGCTTGTCATCGCCCACCGGCTGGCGACGATCCGCGATGCCTCGCGCATCGTGGTGGTGGACCAGACCGGCATTGCCGAAACCGGCGCCCATGCCGAACTTCTGGCTGCCAAGGGCCATTACAGCCGCCTGCACGAGGCGCAGTTCAGCGGGCATCTTGCGGGCCTGAGTTAAGCCGCCGCGCCGCCGCTCATCCGCCGTTTTCCGCTGCCTGTTCCTCTGCGATTCCGGCGTTCGGCTCCGGCTTGCCGGGATGGCTGGTGACGAGATAGCCCATGGCGACCGCGGCGGCGACGATGAAGAGCAGCACGATGCCGCTGATCGTCATCAGCCAGTCGCGCGGCCTTCGCTGCGCCATGATATATTTAGGCCAGCGGCTCGGATGGTTCACCAGGCTGAATTTCTGACCACGTCGCATGAACTTCCCCGGTATTTGCGTGTTTTCCGAAGGTCAACGCAGGCGGGCGCCCGGCTGTTCCGGCGCGCGCGGGCAGGGGCGATGACAAGGCCGTGAAGCGCGCCCGACTGATCGCGGTTCCGTCACCTGCGCCTGCCTTTGCAGCAGCCTATGTATCTGCTGCCGTCCTTCTCTTCCGACCTGCGGAATTTCGACCCGGAGCCAAAATCCGGCGGATCCGCGCCTGCGCCGCGAGACGAGGCGTTTCAGCCGCAGTGCTTTGCCCGTTGGATGCTTGTTCCAGGCCGGAAAGGCGGGAGCGGCAGCCGGCGAGAGCGTAACGGTTTGCGTTCAAACCGGACGGGTTTCCCCGCCGTCGTCCGCCTGGCCGCAAAACTCCGCTTGCCAGCCGCTGTTGCTTATGCGAATGATTTGCAATTGCATAAATTCAACCTTCCATTTGAAAGCGCATAAAATGGACAAGCCAGTCTTTGGATGGCGGCGGAACGGCGACGATCTCTCATTGTCCGACGTTCACAGCTCGATCAGGGTCAAGCCGAATGCCGGCACGTTTCGCCGGGCGATGGCCTTTTTCGGCCCCGGTTATCTCGTTGCGGTCGGTTACATGGATCCCGGCAACTGGGCGACGTCGCTCGCCGGCGGCTCCAGGTTCGGTTATACGCTGCTGACCGTTGCGCTGGTCTCGAACATCATGGCGATCGTGCTGCAATCGCTCTGCGCCCGTCTTGCCATCGCATCCGGCCGCGATCTCGCCCAGGCCTGCCGTGACGCCTATCCGAAGCCGGTGGCCATGGTGCTCTGGCTGCTGGCCGAAATCGCCATCATCGCCACCGATATCGCCGAGGTGATCGGCACCGCCATCGGCCTCAACCTCATCTTCGGCATTCCGCTTGAGCTTGGCGTTCTCATCACCGCGCTCGATGTATTCCTGATCCTTTATCTGCAGAAGCTCGGCTTTCGCTGGGTGGAGGCGCTGGTCATCACCCTGCTTGGCGTCATCGCCGTGTGTTTCGCCATTCAGGTGGCGCTTGCCGACCCCGACTGGGGGCAGGTGATCCTCGGTTTTGCGCCGACGACGGAGATCGTCACCAATCCGGACATGCTCTATCTGGCGCTCGGCATTCTCGGCGCCACCGTCATGCCGCATAATCTCTATCTGCATTCGGGCATTGTGCAGACCCGCGAAATCGGCGAAACCCTTGCCGAAAAGCGCGAGGCCCTGAAATTCGCGACGCTCGATTCCACCATCGCGCTGATGTTCGCCCTCACCATCAACGCCTCGATCCTCATTCTCGCGGCGGCGACCTTCAACAAGACCGGGCAGACCAATGTCGCCGAACTCGGCGAAGCGCATAATCTGCTCGCGCCGCTGCTTGGCCTTGCCATTGCGCCGACGCTGTTCGGTGTGGCGCTTTTGTGCTGCGGCATCAATTCCACCGTCACGGCAACGCTTGCCGGCCAGATCGTGATGGAGGGTTTCCTCAAGATGCGGCTCGCCCCCTGGCTGCGCCGCCTCATCACCCGCGCCATCGCCATCGTCCCCGCCGCCGGCGTCACCATCTTCTATGGCGATAGCGGCACGGCGGAACTGCTGATCCTGACGCAGGTGGTGCTGAGCCTGCAACTCTCCTTCGCCGTCTTCCCGCTCGTGATGTTCACTGCTGACAAGGCCAAGATGGGTGCACTTCGCGCGCCGCTCTGGCTTTCGGCCTTTGCGTGGCTGATTGCGGTGGTGATTGCGGCGCTGAATGTGAAGTTGCTGGTGGATTTTATGGGGTGAGGTGGGTCAGGCCGCGCCCTTACGGAGCGCGGCGGCCGTTCCCTCCGGATCGACAGCGATGACCTTTAGATAAGCGCGGGCCGGTTGATCCGGCTCGCTGCGGCCCTGTTCCCAATCTCGCAGGGTGCCGAGCGGAATATGATAACGCACGGAAAACTCTTCCTGCGTCAGCTTCAGGGCCCGGCGGATGATCTTGATATGCGGCATTCTGGGAGCTGCGGCGAGCTGTTCGGCGGAAAGCGGTAGATTATCAGGGTCGGCCAGCGCATTGGCCTGCGCTTCTTCGTCGGCCATGGCGTGAAGACGGACCCAGTCGGTTTGATCGGTTTTACCAGCCATTGTCGTCATATTCCTTGCGCTCTGCGCGTGTCGCCAATGATGCGGATCGTTTCGCTTCATTCGGTATAGATTCCGGTCAGAACCAATCCGTTTCCCAACTCCACCAACTACGGGTTTCTAGTAGTTTCAATAAATAAAACATCGAAACAATAAGGGCTCTTTCATATCTGAAAGAGCCCTCAAGATTAATTATTTTTTGGTGCCTGAGCTAACGCTCAGCTGCACCCACTCGTCGCACCGCAAGTATCGCACTTCTCGCAAGTGCCGTTCCGCACCATCGTGAAGTTCTGGCACTCCGAGCACATGTTGCCGGTATACCCTTGTGCAATCGAACGCATGCGGCGTTCGTTTTCCACCTTCTTGGCTTCCGTCTTGGCCGATGCAGCGTCGGCGGCGGCCTTGTCGGAGAAGAGGGCGGTTGCCGTCTGCTGGGATTCCTGGGCGACGTCGTCGATGACTTCCTCGGCGATTTCTTCGGCCAGTTCCCTGGCGCGCTCTTCATAGTCCCGCTTGAAGGAGACGATTTCGGAGGTTGCGATGGCGACGGTCGGTTCCAGCTTGCGGGCGGCGGAGCCGGCGAAAGCCGTCACGTTGGCCGAAGCGCGGGCAGGGGCTGCCGTTGCCGAACCCTTGGGTTCGGAAGCGGCGCGCTCGCCGTCGTTGCGGGAAACGATGGTCGGCTTGTAACCGCGGGTCCAGCCGGTGGAAACGAGGTTGGTCTTGCCTTCCTGGATACCCTTGCCGAGCGCCGTGTTGGAGAAGTCCGACGTATCGACATGGGCGAGATCGTGGCGGCCGAGATAGGAGACGGCGAGTTCGCGGAACACGTAGTCGAGGATCGACGTGGCGTTCTTGATCGCGTCGTTGCCCTGCACCATGCCGGCCGGTTCGAACTTGGTGAAGGTGAAGGCCTCCACATATTCTTCCAGCGGCACGCCATATTGCAGGCCGAGCGAAATGGCGATGGCGAAGTTGTTCATCATCGCACGGAAGGCCGCACCTTCCTTGTGCATGTCGATGAAGATTTCGCCGATGCGGCCGTCACCGAATTCACCGGTGCGCAGATAGACCTTGTGACCGCCGACCGTTGCCTTCTGGGTGTAGCCCTGACGGCGGTTCGGCAGCTTTTCACGCTCGCGCGAGACGCGCTCGATGACGCGTTCGACGATCTTTTCGGTGATCGTCACGGCCTGCTGGGCGAGCGGCTGCTGGATCAGTTCCTCGACGAAATCTTCTTCGTCCTCGTCTTCCACCAGCGAGGCGTTGAGCGGCTGGGAAAGCTTGGAGCCATCGCGGTAAAGGGCGTTGGCCTTCAGCGCCAGCTTCCAGGAGAGCATGTAGGCTGCGCCGCAATCCTCAACCGTCGCATCGTTCGGCATGTTGATCGTCTTGGAGATCGCACCCGAGATGAAGGGCTGTGCTGCCGCCATCATGCGGATATGGGATTCGACCGAGAGGTAACGCTTGCCGATCTTGCCGCAGGGGTTGGCGCAATCGAAGACCGGCAGATGCTCGGCCTTCAGGAACGGTGCGCCTTCCAGCGTCATCGCGCCGCAGACGTGAACGTTTGCCGCTTCGATGTCCTTCTTGCCGAAGCCGAGGTGCTCGAGCAGGTTGAAGCTCATGTCGGAGAGCTGCTCATCGGAAACTTTCAGCGTTTCCTTGAGGAAGTCGGCGCCGAGCGTCCACTGGTTGAAGACGAACTTGATGTCGAAGGCGCTCTTCAGCGCGCCATTGACGGCTTCGATCTTCTCATCGGTGAAGCCCTTGGCCTTCAGCGTGGAAGGGTTGATGCCGGGCGCCTGGTTGAGATTGCCATGGCCGACGGCATAGGCTTCGATCTCGGCGATCTGGCTTTCGGAATACCTAAGCGAACGCAGCGCATCCGGAACGGCGCGGTTGATGATCTTGAAGTAACCGCCGCCGGCGAGCTTCTTGAACTTCACCAGCGCGAAGTCGGGCTCGATGCCGGTCGTGTCGCAATCCATCACGAGGCCGATCGTGCCGGTCGGCGCGATAACCGTCGTCTGGGCGTTGCGGTAGCCGTGCTGTTCACCGAGCGTCAGCGCCTTGTCCCAGGCGGCGACGGCATGGGCGATCAGGTCCTGATCCGGGCAATCGCCATGGATGAGCGCGACCGGGTTGACCGACAGGCCTTCATAACCTTCCGACTGGCCGTGAGCGGCGCGGCGGTGGTTGCGGATGACGCGCAGCATGTTGTCGCGGTTCGGCGCAAAGCCCGGGAAGGGGCCAAGCTCGCCGGCCATTTCGGCCGAGGTGGCATAGGATACACCGGTCATGATGGCGGTGAGCGCACCGGCAATGGCGCGGCCTTCGGCGCTGTCATAGGGGATGCCCGAGGACATCAGCAGGCCGCCGATATTGGCGTAACCGAGGCCGAGCGTGCGGTATTCATAGGAGAGTTCGGCAATCTGGCGCGACGGGAACTGCGCCATCATCACCGAGACTTCGAGCACGACGGTCCACAGGCGAACGGCATGTTCGTAATCGGCGATATCGATGCGCTTCGTTGCCTGATCCTTGAACTGCAGAAGGTTCAGCGAGGCGAGGTTGCAGGCCGTGTCATCGAGGAACATATATTCCGAGCACGGGTTGGAGGCGCGGATGGGGCCGGCGGCCGGCGAAGTGTGCCAGTCGTTCATGGTGGTGTTGAAGTGCAGGCCGGGGTCTGCCGACGCCCAGGCGGCGTGGGAAATCTTTTCCCAGAGGTCGCGGGCCTTCAGCGTCTTCATGACCTTGCCGTCCTTGCGGGCGGTGAGGTTCCAGTCGCCGTCATTTTCGACAGCGCGCAGGAAGTCATCCTTCAGCGAGACGGAGTTGTTGGAGTTCTGGCCCGAAACCGTCAGATAGGCTTCCGAATCCCAATCCGTGTCATAGGTCTTGAACTGAATGTCCTTGTAACCCTGTTCAGCGAACTGGATGACGCGCTTGACGTAGTTTTCCGGCACCATGTCCTTCTTGGCGGCGCGAATTTCGCGCTTCAGGGCAGGGTTCTTGGCCGGGTCGAAGCAATCGCCATTGTCGGCCTCGCAATTGACGCAGGCTTTCATGATCGCCTTCAGGTGCTTGGCGACGATCTTGGAGCCGGTCACGAGAGCGGCAACCTTCTGCTCCTCGTTCACCTTCCAGTCGATATAGGCTTCGATGTCAGGATGGTCGGCATCGACAACGACCATCTTCGCTGCACGACGGGTCGTGCCGCCTGATTTGATGGCGCCGGCTGCGCGGTCGCCGATCTTGAGGAAGCTCATCAGGCCGGAGGAACGGCCGCCGCCGGAAAGCTTTTCGCCTTCGCCGCGCAGATAAGAGAAGTTGGAGCCGGTGCCGGAGCCGTATTTGAACAGGCGCGCTTCACGCACCCACAGATCCATGATGCCGCCTTCATTAACGAGGTCGTCCTCGACGGACTGGATGAAGCAGGCATGCGGCTGCGGATGTTCGTAAGCGGACTTGGACTTGGTCAGCTTGCCGGTGAAGGGATCGACATAGAAATGGCCCTGGCCGGGACCATCAATGCCATAGGCCCAGTGCAGGCCGGTGTTGAACCATTGCGGGGAATTTGGCGCAACGCGCTGGGTGGCAAGCATATAGGCAAGCTCGTCGCGGAAGGCGAGCGCATCTTCTTCGGACGAGAAATATTTGCCCTTCCAGCCCCAATAGGCCCAGGTGCCGGCCAGACGGTCGAAAACCTGGCGCGCATCGGTCTCGGAGCCGAAACGCTCGGCTTCCGGCACATCCTTCAGCGCCTTTTCGTCGGGAACAGAGCGCCACAGGAAGGAAGGAACGTCGTTTTCCTCAACCTTCTTCAGGAACTTCGGCACGCCGGCCTTGCGGAAATATTTCTGCGCCAGAACGTCGGTGGCAACCTGGCTGAACTGCGCGGGAACGTCGATATCCGCCAGACGGAACACGATCGATCCATCCGGGTTCTTGATTTCACTGACGGCCTTGCGGAAGTCTATTTCCGCATAAGGCGATTGGCCGGGCTTCGTGAAGCGGCGTTCAATGCGCATGGTTTCCTGTCCTCGTCCATTGGGCGCCCGGTGAAGGGCGCAAAAATCCGGTCCAGCCGTGCGATACCTTCGCGCAGCCGGTTGTTGCCGATCTGAAAGGGATGTTCATCCTTGGATGTGATCCCTGTATATCGTGGCTTATTCGGCTGCAAGCATGTCATGGAATACTAAATATAGTATCAACAGCTTCCTGCCGCCAGTCCCCGCATCATGTTTTTGGCGGTTTCCGCAAGGCGCGCAAAACCTTCCGGCGAACCGCCCCCTCATGGTCGGGACGCCGCTTTGGACTTGCGCGCTGAAGATGGGGAAGAACCGGCCTCGTTACTTTCCGGTCCGTTGCCGCCGCAACATAAATGTCACTTTCCTCTCGCAGCACAGATTCGTCAAGCCATAGATTGAAACGCATTTTTAACCACAAGATATTGTGTGGAGTGCCTGTGGAAAACGGGGATAGGAAAAGCGATTAGAAAAATCAGTGACTTGGCGGGAAAATTTGAAGCTTGCGCGAGGCTGGTTTCCGCAACGGAAAGACAAAAGCCCGCATTTCCGGGGTGAGGCATAATGGCGACACTGCGGTTTTTCCGTGTTTTTCCGCCGCCTTCAAAAAGGACTTTTCTCCATAAAAAACCGCCCTCGGCGGGGCGGTTTTGCATATCCGATTTTTAATCGCGGCCGGGCGATCAGCCGCGTGATCCCTTGGCGATCGGCTCCTGATAGGTGAAGCCCATATCCCAGGGGAAATAGATCCAGGTATCCTGGCTCACTTCGGTGACAAAAGTGTCAATGGTCGGCACGCCCTTCGGCTTGGCGTAGACACAGGCAAAATGCGCCTTCGGCAGCATTTCGCGCACTTCCAGCGCCGTCTTGCCGGTATCGGTCAGGTCGTCGACGACAAGCACGCCTTCGCCGGCATCCGCCGTAAGCTCCGGGGCCACGCCCTTCAGCAGAACCGTGTCGCCCTGATTGACATAGTCATGGCGGGTGGCGATGCAGACCGTGTCGATCATGCGGATGTTCAGTTCACGCGAAATAATCGCCGCCGGCACGAGGCCGCCGCGGGTGATACAGACGATTGCCCGGAACTCTTTGTCGAGACCGGCAAGACGCCAGGCAAGCGCACGGGCGTCGCGGTGAAACTGGTCCCAGGAAACGGGAAAGGCTTTATCGGGAAGGGACATGTCGTCTACCATCTGGTCAAAATTGTCGATGGCTTTGGCTAATAGCCGCAAGACCGGCAAAAAGGCAAGCTTTGCGCTCAGAGTCCGTGAGGCCAATCCGCAGGAAACGCGAGTCTGCGGCCTGTTTCTTCTCCCCGCCGGGGAGAAGGTGGCCCGAAGGGTCGGATGAGGGGGCAACCCCTCCGTATATCGCGGCGCTCGCCCCCTCATCCCGCTGCCGCGGACTTCTCCCCGGCGGGGAGAAGAAACAAGGGGCAGACGCTCATTTTAACCGAGATGGCGGGGTTTGCGGCGCGCTGTTTGCGCCGCATTCACATTTAACGCGACAGCAGCGTCATCGCGGTCATGGAATCGAGCAGCGTGCGGGTGACGCCGCCGAACAGCAGCTCCCACCAGCGGGAATGGCCGTAAGCGCCCATGACCAGAAGGTCGATGCTGTTATCGGACAGGCGGTTCTCGATAGCGGCCTGCGGCGAGATACCGGCGATCTTTTCCTGCGATGTGACGGTGACATTCACACCGTGGCGGGCGAGCGTCGCGGCCAGTTCCGTGCCCGCGAGGCCCGAAGACTGCGTTTCGCTCTCGGCCTGATCGACGGAGAATATCTCGACGCTGTCGGCTGCCTTGAGGAAGGGCAGGGCGTCGAAGGTGGCGCGGGTCGCCTCGCGCGAGCCGTTCCAGGCGATCAGGACGCGCTTGATCGGCTTGGCCACCGTCAGCACATGCGGCACGAGGAGAACGGGGCGGCCGCTTTCATAAAGGAAACCATCGATGTCCGAGCGGCTGTCAGACAGTGCCGAGGCGCTGCTCTGGCGGGCGACGATGAGATCGGCGCAGCGGGCGCTGTCGATCGCCGATGCGGAAGCGTAACCCACCGAGGTGACGAAGCTGCGCCATTCATGCGAGATGCCATTGGCGGACAATGTGCGCTCGAAAAGGGTGCCGACATCGGTCGTTTCCTTATGCGCCACGTCCTGCAGCGCCTGCACGGTGGCGGGGTCGGGAATTTCCATCGGCGCGACGAGGGGAACCGCGGCCAGCGTTTCCATGTGCAGGCCGATCACATGCGAGGAAAACTGATCGGCAAGGCTCACCACGAATTCGCCGAGCTTCTGCGTGTTCGAAACATTGTCGACCACTGCCAGTATCGTCTTGTAACCCATTTCTCTCTCCTCGGTGACATGTCGTTTCTAGGGGGAGAGTGGCCGTCTTTGCCGATGGCCACCTTGATTTTGGTCAAACCTTTTCGTCTAAAGCCTTTTCTCACTCAGGCGGTTGCATCGCCCTTGCCGGCCGCCAGTCTTTTTTCCTGGCCAATGGTCTCGATCATGGCGGCAACCGCGTCGGTCGCCGCCTTCAGCACGCCGGCGTCCCGGGCGCGCACGACGATCTCGGTCGAAAAGCGCTGCCCGTCATATTTGGGATAGGAGCCGATGCTGGTTTCGGGATGGGCTTTCTGGATGGCCGTCAGCGGCGTGCCGATATCGCCTTCGCCATAGGGAGAACGCACCGCCTGCGACATGACCTTCGCACCGGTGCGCAGGGTCGGCATGACATTGTCGAGCATGGCCTGAAACACCTGCGGCACGCCGGCCATGACATGGACATTGCCGATGACGAAGCCGGGGGCGACGGAAACGGGATTGGCGATGTGGGTCGCACCCCTCGGCATGCGCGCCATGCGCTTGCGCGCCTCGGTGAATTCCATCTCCCGCACACGGTACATGTCGCCAAGCAGGCGCAGCGCCTCGGCATCGTGTTCGCAGGGCAGGCCGAACGCCGCCGAGACCGCATCCGCGGTAATATCGTCATGGGTGGGGCCGATGCCGCCGGATGTGAAGACATAATCATAACGGCTGCGCAGCGCGTTCAGCGCTTCCACGATGGCCTCCTCCTCGTCGGCGACGATGCGCACTTCCTTGAGGTCAATGCCCGACATGGTGAGGACATCCGCGAGGTGGCCGATATTCTTGTCCTTGGTGCGGCCGGAGAGCAGCTCGTCGCCGATGGCGAGCATGGCGGCGGTGACAACGGAGGAGGTGGAGGAGGGGCTGGACATGGGTGCACTCGTCATCTGTTTTATCAGACGTTAGCCCTGCGCCCGGGGAATGCAAAGCGCTTTTGAAAAAATGTCTTTTTGTAAATGGTTGACGTTCGGGTTTTCCGTTCACTCATCGTGAACAGTGCGTATGCCAATCTCCGGCTGGCGGGACAAGGGCCCGTCGGCTAGGTTTTCTTCACACACATTTGACGGGTCAACGCCGATGATCATCGAGTTTTTGAAAAAACTTCTGGCCGGTACGCCGGAAACAGTTCCAGCAAAGGAAACCAAGAGAATGACGAAGGTTCTGGTACTTTATTACTCCTCTTACGGCCATATCGAAAAAATGGCCTATGCGGTTGCCGAAGGCGTGAAATCCACCGGCGCGGAAGCCGTGGTCAAGCGTGTTCCCGAACTCGTTCCGGAAGAGGTCGCCAAGTCCTCCCACTTCAAGCTCGACCAGCCGGCTCCGGTGGCGACAGTGGATGAGCTTGCCGAATATGATGCGATCATCGTTGGCGCCGGCACGCGTTTCGGCACCGTCGCGTCGCAGATGCGCAATTTCTGGGACCAGACCGGCGGCCTGTGGTTTGGTGGCAAGCTGGTCGGCAAGGTCGGCTCGGCCTTCACCTCGTCGGCAACCCAGCATGGCGGCCAGGAATCCACGATCCTCGGCTTCATCCCCACCTTCCTGCACCACGGCATGGCCGTCGTCGGTCTGCCCTATGCCTTCCAGGGCCAGATGGGCGTCGACGAAATCAAGGGCGGCTCGCCCTATGGCGCCTCCACCATCACCGATGGCGACGGCTCGCGCCAGCCTTCCGAAATCGAACTGGAGGGCGCACGCTTCCAGGGCGCGCATGTGGCGAAGATCGCCGCCAAGCTTTCGGCCTGACCTGAAGCCTCATCGAAAAGAAATGCGGCCCAAAGGGCCGCATTTTCCGTTCCGGCGTATCAGGCAGCCGGCGCCGTCAGGCAAGGACTTTTTGAAAAGGTCAGATCGGCAGGTTGACCATGAAAAGGCAGCTTGCGACCACGAAGCCGAGCATGGAAATTTCCAGAAAACCGTTCAATCCGTCACGCATTTCAATCCTCCCTGGTTGATCGAAAAGAGAACGGAAAAGGGTTATCGCGGTTCCATAACAGAAGAATGAAATTTAGAGATTTTTAATGCCTTGCCGTTCCGCTCTCCGGCGGACGCGATTTCGGCCCTTCAGCTGGTGACGACGAAGGCCACCACGAGGTGGCCGAGAAGCCCGATCGCCAGGCAGGCGAGGAGAAAAATGAACAGCGCTTTTTTCATGTTTCCGGAAGCTTCCATCTGTTGCGATCCATCGAACCCGTGTTCCTGAAAACCTTGTGTCTCAGGGCGTCCTTTTGCATGGCCCATTTCTGTCAGGCCTTGATATCGAGCCCCGCCTCGATTGCGGCGGCGATGAAGGCCTTGCGCGCATCTTCCGGCTTTTTCCGGCCGGCATCGACGGCGGCGCAGATCAAAAGCGCCTTGTCCAGCGCCTCGCCATCTTCTGTCGGCCAGTCCTCGATCAGCGCCCAGGAGGCCGCCTGCGTGGTTTCGATGCTCGTATAGTCGCCCGGCGTTTCAAACGCGATCAGGACGGGTTTTTGCCAGCGCGTGTTCATCGCCTATCCATAATGATTGTTGCGCCCGGCTCTAAACCAAGCGGTCAGGATGCGCAATCCCGTTACAGGCCCGTTCGTCCCGCTTGCGGTGCGGTCAGTCGTCGCGGCCAAACAGCCATTCGCGAATGATGCGCCGGTCGATGAGTTCCAGCGAACGGTCAGGCGCGATCCGGTAGGTCTCTACCGCCCTTGTGCTGCCGTCGATGCGGAATTCATGCTTGAAGGTGCTGCCGATCGGCGATTTTGTCAGCTTGGTGCGCGGCTGGCCTCTGTAGATGATGCTGCCGGGGATGGGTTCGACATAGGGCGCGGGGCCGACATAAGCGGCCGGTCCGCCTGTCGTGCATCCGGCAAGTGCCAGCGCAAGCGCGATAGTGGCCGATGATGCGAGCGTTTTCATCCTGTCCTCCGAAGTGCGTCCGTGAAAACGATGTGGAGGCGCGACGGTTCCCGGCGGACAAGGGGCCGGAGGCGATTTTCCCCCGACTATTTGCTCTTCGGATTCTGAATGTCGCGCGCGACCCAGCGAAAGAAAAAGTAGACGAGGAGGCCAAAGATGAAAAGCGGGATGAGGTTCGCAAAACCGGACATGTGATTCTCGTTTCTCCCTCCCGATGCCGGGTCTAACCGGAGTAAAACCGGCAGGGCAAGGCAAAGGCGTACACGGCCGGTAAAATATCCGTGTGCCTGCAAAGGAGAATTTGGGGGGCTTAGGGAGGGGCGGGAGAGATCCGGCGCACTGCCAGTGATGCCAGATCTCTCCGTCTCCCGCCAGTTTCAGGGTACGGGGGACTATCGCTACTATGGCGGACAACCGCCGATAGACATAGGCCGAGAAATCACCTCGAATAAATCGCTACCTTGGTCGAACAGCGAAAAGCCGGGCCCGCCATCCGCATCCCGGGCCCGTCGTCGCGATGTAATTAGCCAGAGAATTACCGTCTGAGGCGGTGCGGCAAGGGCGCGTTTGGAAATTGCGGCTTAAGCCGTTGAAACGGAACGGCTTGCCTTTTCGGCGTCCTGTCGCGGAGACGCGTGACCAGGGAACCTTTTATGCGCTTCGTCATTCAAACAGGCAGGACACATGCCAATAGTGGAGGGGGGTTACACATGCTCGGCACCATCCTCGTCATCCTGCTCATTCTTTTCCTGATCGGCGCTCTGCCCAGCTGGGGTTACCATAATTACGGTTACGGCCCGTCGGGTGGCCTGGGACTGGTTCTGGTGATCATTCTGATCCTGGTTCTGCTTGGGCGGATATGAGCGGCCGGCACAGGAAATGCCGCATTGCCCGCAACGGCGCAAACACGCCGGATGCGGGCCTTGTTTCCTCTAAAATATAAGGCAGATGCAAAAAACTTCGAAATCTTAAGCGCTTAGGAGGCCGGCCTTTGCGGCGTGCCGGCCGATCCGAAAAAACACCACATTCGGAACGAACCCTCTTGCGCCCATAATGGATTCGTTCTAAATGCCCGCCATCGCTTGATTGAAGAGCGCGTGAGGCCTCGTGGCGGAGTGGTGACGCAGAGGACTGCAAATCCTTGTACCCCGGTTCAATTCCGGGCGAGGCCTCCAAAAATTGCCGCACAAAATCAGATACTTGGCGCTGATTGGCGCATTCGTTGGTTTTGGTTTGGCACCATAAACTTCACCGCGTATCACCTTGATTCTCCTCGACTCACCGGACGTGGCCGCGATTCCGTGCGACATGGACTGCAACATAGAAACTGTCGCCATTCTGGAGTTACGCGAGGCGGATTGTGAAAGATTCTGCTAAAAGGCCGTGCTCGATCTGGAAGCGTTGAGAGTTGATTGTGTAGCTTTCATTCAATGGGTAGGTTCGCCATAGGGGTGAGTCTATGAAGAAAATCCACAGAATCTATTGGCCAAGTGTCACAGTTTTGGTGATGTTGGCTATCGTCTTAATCGCACGATACTGGCATACAGTCGATTTTTCTGTTCTGCGTGCATACTTATGCGAGCAGAATAGATGCACGGCCCAAGATTGGTTATCAGCGACCTCGGGGCTGTTGGGCGGTGCAGCAGCTGCCGTCGGTGCGTATCTTGTATTTGGTCAGCTCAGGGAGCAGAGACGACAAACAGCCTTTGCTCTCGGAGAAAGTCATCCAACTTTAGAGATTTCTGTTACCGCTGACCTTGGTAGACGTGCTCAGTTCGAGTTGGTCAACTGGAATCGACGCAGGGTCACAGTTGAAAATATCTCCATAAGCAAGATCGGAGAGGAGGTCCCTTTTCCGTGGGCGTACATTTTTCAACATTCTGAAGCACAAGGTCATACAGTCGTGCGCTTGACCACGGGATATTCAATGTCACAGTATATCAACGTGGGTGGATGGCTTGACAGACAGAAAGCGCCTAACTCACTTAGATTCAGCATCGCATTTAGGCAGGGTGATGAAGACCATACTGACCTCATCCGCTCGCTGCGAGGTACGATCCCGAGGCCGCTCATCACTGTCCATTATATGATCGACAACCAGCGGTACACTTTGCATCAAGACCTTAATATTATGAATTTGCTTCCGCATAGGCGTTTTCAGTTTGTGTTAGTATAGCGGTTTGGTGAGGGGGATGGGACGGCCGGTAAAACCCAATGAACCCGTGACAGCCGAGCGCATTGAGCGAGCGCTCGATAAGCTGGCCGAAATCATTGTTTTTCTCGGCGACGATGGCGTTGAGGTACTGCCCATCTATGAACGTCTCGAGATGGAGCTCGAGCCCATGAAGCAGCTCGAGGCGAAGATGGACGAGATCCGCGCCCGCGCCGCTCGGTCAAAGCTTCGTCGTCAACACAAAGACCGTTCGTGATAGGCCATCCGGCCGCACACTTGAAATCCGGAACTTGCGGGCGTCGTCCAGCGTGATCACGTCACCCTGCTTGGCGCTGGCTGCCGCCGGATAGCGCTTGATGTCGATGCTGAATGTGAAATCGGCGCCACTCACGAGCGCGCGGAGATCGTTTCCGGTCCTGTCCCTTTTGCCCTGCTCGATTTCAGCGTATGCCGGCGCCTGATCGAATATGCCGCGCACATGTATCTCACGCCGTTCCGGGTCGGGCTTTGGCCGGCCGTTGGGCGTGGCCTGCATTCCGTCGATAGTGGCGCGCACTGCGTACATGCGATCGACCTGGCTGGAGGTCATGCGGTCGAGTCGGTCGAAAAGTGCCATGGGGATCTGTTCCTTTCAGGAGGAGCCTCCCTCGCTCCGCAGCGGACGGTCTGCGAGTTCCCAAGGAGGCGCGCCGGTAAAGGCGGGATGACGTTTGCCCATCTTCCCTGCGCTCCCCATCCAGAAGGGAGCCAGGTTATTGGGTGACTACGAGGCGATCACCAGCGCCATGCCCGGGGCGCGTAGCCGCAAGGCCTCCCGGGCAATCTCGTATCACCCCGCGAGTCCGGGGTTTTTGTACCAGCCGCGCCAGTCCATGAAGCCGCCGCCGAAATCCAGACGAACCTTTGTCTCAACTCCGTCTACATTGAAGCCCCAGTTGTCTTCGAAATACGGACCTTCGAATCCCTCGAGGTAGGCATATTCGAGACCGGGCACCAGGTTGGGATCTGCAACAAGATACCATTCCGGCGAGTCACCGAGCCGGTCCTCTACGATTAACTGGAGTTTTCCAGCAAATACGTTGACGTCACCAGTGTGCGCCGGCTGGATCTGGGCGAGCACCTGTTCCGCGATGGTTTCCTGTTCGGGGCCCACCACGAGGAATTTCGGACCCAGACCGATCGGCTCTCCGGCGTCGTCTGTTTGCTTGCGGAAGCTCTTTCTGCCCGCCGCGAGGGTGGCATGGTTCAGAACAGTCGCAGTTGCAGCCAGATTTCCATGTGTGGAATGGAACAAATCTTTCCCATCACCCATGATCGGGTTGCTCTTCAGCAAGGAGACAAGGAATTTCGCTTCGAACCTTGTCGCCTGCTGCGCCAGGAGAAGTGCGCGGTCGGAGAATGCACCCAGATCATCGTTGATGAGCATCTGTCGGCTCATGCCGATGATCTCGCCAAATGTGTCGACACGATAGGACTCTTTGCTTTCGGTGAAGCTTCCACGCTTAAATTCGCCGTGTTCGTTCACCTTCTGCAAACCGCCGGTTTTGGTGAGGCGCACGGCGTTCTTCGTCTTGAAGTCTTTTACGATTGCTCTTTTGCCCACTGCCTTCAATGCCGACGGAGTGGCGGCGTAGGATGCAAGCAGGACAGTTTTGCCCACATCAGAGATGACAATTCCAAAGTCGCTCGTCGTGTGTAGCGCACGCGTTATCGTCTCGCCCGCTCCTTGGCCGATGGTGCTGATGCCATTAGCCTCCAAGGTACGGCGAGCTATTTCCACCAGCGAAAGGCCTACGAAGTCGCGACTTGAGCCTTTCAGTTTGTGGTCCGGATTGAGTCTCAGCATGAGCGCGTCGGCCATCGCCTGGTTGCGCGTCAGCCCATCATAACGGTTTTCATGCACACCACGGGTCTCCACATGGGGGAAGGTTGGGGAGCTCTCCTGGCGGGCGACAATGACCTCAAGAAGTATGTCTCGAACTTGCTGTTGGGTCATGCCACGCTTGATGCGGTCCTGAACTTCATCACCGAATTCGCTGGTGTTTGTCGCGCGCATGAACTCGGTGGCGAAGCCGCGGGCTTCGCGGACCGACATCTGCCGCGTGGCGTGGTCGTCGTCGTCGTCGTTGGTCTGCGTCTGGGTTGCCTGGGGCATTTGCGGGTTCCTTTCAGTTTCGAGGGAGCGCGTCGTCGCTGCCGGATCGGCCGGGATGCTGACGATGGACAGCTCGAGTGGCGTCCAGCGGGTTGCGCGGATAGTTGGAAGACCGCCGGATGGCGCGTCTGTTTTCTTGAATTCGTCGATGCGGTAGCCGACACTGGCGCCGAACACGTGGCCGTCCTCCAGATCTCGGAACAGTTCCGCTCCCTTCTCATTGCGGGAGATCTTGGCAGTTACGATCGCTGTCCCGTTTTCAAATCGAAGGCTGCCCGGCACCACCGAGCCTAAGCGGGCGGACATGCCATTGTAGACATCGTGTTGGTCAACGAGGGGAAGCGCATTCAACCGGGTGGTGTCGATAGCTGCTCTGTTGACGGAGAGGATTTCGACGTAGGGGCCTTCCTCCCATGACCGCCGTTTCACCTCATTCTCTGTGGCGAGCACGATGTCCACAGTGCGAGCTTTATCGTTGAACGAGGAGACTTTGCGGTCCTCTCTGGTCTGCACGTTTTCGATCATCTCAGGCATTGGCTGCCTCCTTCACTGCCGTCAACGACGCCAGGCGTTCGGATGCCTGGGATGCAATGTGGTGGAGCGCGATAACCCGGGACATGGGACGAACGGACAGGAGCGAGTCAAGGTGGGCCGGTGCGACGGCTGGCATCGGAAAGCTCCGATTTCCATTCTTGATCATTACGGCCCAGCAGCGGTTTTTGCTGTTCTGGGCGACATAACGAAATTCACTCGTCAACTCGTTGACCAGTTCCAGTGCGGCCGATCGAGGAAGCCCGTGACGCTGTAATTCCACGGTGGCGAACACCCTGATGCAATCGAGCTCGGTGAGCTCTTGGCTGTCCCGATAGAGGCCACGCAGAAGCCGTGACACGGTCATTTCAGAGGTGGCAAGCTCACGAGCGAGGTCAGCTTGGCGGATATTCATTTAACTCTCCCTTGAGAACGCAACATGAACATATCACCGGATCATCGTTTCTGATAGGGTAAACTTATCGTTAGAATTCACGCCGATCAGTTTTACTAGAGGAAATCATGACGACCCGTGTTGCCAAACTCCGCCTGCAACTCATCGACGCCGTGAGTGGTCCGTCGCACAACGCCGCAAATTCGCTTAGGGGCATCGACGGTGCGCTCTCCCGCTTCGGCAAAGGTGGCACTCCAGAAATCAAGCGGATGGTCAAGCAACTGGAGCACCTTCAGAAGAAGGCGGGCTCCATTGAAGATTTCACCGCCCAACGGCGCGGGTTCAAAGATCTTGCAACGCAGATGGGGGCAGCTCGGTCGAACCTATCTAAGCTTGAGCAGTCGTTGAGAGGCGTAGCCAGACCGACCGAGAAGATGAAAGCGGAGCTCAAGACCGCAGAGCTTCAAGTTGAGGCAACGACGCGCGCTTTCCGCGAGCAAGGCGCAGCGGTGCGGGTTTCAGAGCGCATGCTTCAGGCTTACGGCATTGCCGGCCGCAAGAACATCTCGGGCGCACAGCAGGCGATCCGCAACGAGATCGCCAAGACAATTCGCGAAATGCGCCGCCTCGACACAGAGGCCCGCAGGCCGAAACCGCCACGTCAGCCTCCTTCGCGTCAGCCTCCGGGCCCACGTCCGCCTGGTGGGGGATCGGGCGCATACGAAGCCGTGGTCGCTGCCGGCGGCGCATATGCTGCATACGGGGTGAGAAACGTCGCCGGCAAGTCGCTTATGTCGGCGGTCAACTTCAACGAGGCAGCGGCATTTCAGGCTGCTATCGGTGGCTTCGAAGGCGAGGATAGGAAAGCTCTCAACCGCCAGGCCGAAAAGATCGGCGGCGACACTCGTTTCGACAACGTGGATGTTATCCGTGCACAGACCACGATTTTGCAGGGTGGCATCAGGGACGCGAAAACCATTATGGATCTCACCGACAAGGTGACGGACTATGCCCTCGCGATGGGTGTTACGCTTGATGAGGCAGCCGAGACTGTGCGGGGCTCCGCGCTTTCAAAACGCATTAAACTCAGCGATGCGAACGCTATCGGGAAATTCGTCGACCAGCTCGTCTGGATGGCAAAGAACGGTGGGATGAACGACGAGGACGTCCGGCAGTTTCAAAAATACGGCGGCGCTTCGACGATCGGTGCCGGCTTGAGCGATGACTATGCCGCCACCATTGCTATGGTGCTCAAGCGCGCGGGTGTGCGGGGCGATGAGGCCGGCGTGTTTGCACGCGCCGCATCGTCGAAGCTTGTGGCACCGACGAAAAAGGGCCGTGACGCCCTCGCTGCCATGGGTATCGATTTCAACAAATTCACGTCCATCGACGCCATGAACACCGATGGCATCGGTATCATGATGCGCAACAACTTCGGTGCGCGCCTCACACAGGAGATGAAAGACTCGGTAAAGGAGCTCATCGACAACGGCGAGTTCACAGACCCGGAGACGGGTGAAAACCGGTCGGTGATCTCCGACTCGGGTGAGTTCGTCTCCCAGATGAGCAACATTCTCGCCCCTTTGTTCCAGGACAAGAAGGGGAAGATGTCAGCGCAGGATGCGAAGGCTCTCGCAAAAGCCCTCGCTGACTACCAGAAATATTCGATAGACAGTGTGAATTCGGTCGGTCTGTTTGAGGCGATCATGAGCTCTAACCCGGGACTCGGCAACCTGAACGCCTTCTTCACGGACAAGCAAGGTGGCCGCGCCAACATGATCGCCCAGCAGTGGCCGTTGTTTCAAGAGCTGCTCAACACCTTTCGGAACACCCCCAACGGGGTTGCGAAGGACATCGGCACGAAGGCAAACGCCGAGCTCTACGGTGACTGGACAAAAATGGTCGGCACTTTCGAGACAGTCGTGACCCGCATCGGCCAGGACTTCGAAGGTGTAACGCGGCCGGTCATCAACCACCTGAATTCTGTCGGCGACGGGTTCCTCCAGCTTGACCAGGCCACCCGGCAGGCGGTGGCTGGCGTAGCGGGGCTCGCCGGGGCATTGATGGGGTTTGCGGCGCTGAGAGCGGGTACCAGTTTTGTGGGCCGCATGCTCGGTGGTGGGGCCGCTGCTGGCACCGCCGCGCGTTTTGCCGGTGGTGGCGGGTCGATGGCCTTTGGTGGTGCCGCGCGCCTCCTTGGCCCGCTCGGTGCCGCCTATACAGGCTACGAGCTCGGCAAGGCTGCGCGGGGCGTCGGTGCTATTGCCGGCGGCAGACATTGGATGCCGAAGGATCAGGATGACGCTGCGGATCTTCGCGCGCAGGCGGATGAGAAGCGAAGGAAAATCGCTGAGATCCGCGCCAACTCCAGAATACCGGAGATGGCCAACACCTTGATCCAACCCCTCCAGCAGGATCTCGACATGCTCGAGAACCGGATCAGGGCGTTCGACCAGCTGCAGGTGAAGCCGCAGATCGACTCGAGCAGCATCGATGCGGCTCAGGCGAAGGCAAATTTGCTGAAGGACACGCTCGCGCGCTGGGGCACGGTACCCACTAGCCCGGGTTCTGCGCCGTCGGCCGGGCCGACCCCTCCTGTTTCCGGCGCGAGAAGGAGAGGTGGCCCCGTTGAGGCAGGCAAAACCTACCGAGTTGGCGAAGATGGCGAAGAGAGATTCACGCCGGGCGCCGACGGCTTCATCACGCCGAACCATGCGCTCGGCGGCGGGGGTGGGATAGTGCTTCACGCCCCGATAAGCCTCACGTTCCACGGGTCGTCGGCGGCAGACGTCAAGCGCGTAGCCAAAGAAGCAGCACAGGAAGCTGTGGTGACCCTTACGAGAGGGCTCAATCAAAAGCTAAGCCGATCCCGCGATACCCTGGTTGGCGGGATAAAAGATTACGATTTATAAAGAAGTGGGGGCCATGCCCCCAAATCTTACTATTTCAGCACATACAATTCCCGTAGGCGCTCATCGCCATATTGGCGTCGTAGTACAGCAATGCGTTCAATGAACGCACGTTGGTCCAGCTCAAAAATATCGCGATAGGACAGGTATCGGCGATAAATATCTGCGTGAGCGGCTTCGACGGTCATACCCAACTCGACTGCGAATCGTGTGGCCGCTCCCAGTATTCCAAACTTCCGAAAATCGGTCCCTGCCACGTCTTCAGCGATGACCAAAAACCGGCACAACCGATCGTACGTCAACCATTTGCTATCAATAAACGGCTTTTCGTCTTCCTCGTCCATTTCCATATCAATGTCCTTTTAACCGGTGCTTTCGCTTCAGGAAAACCGGAAGCGGAAGTCTAAAATCAAAAGCTCGAAAATCACTCAAATGGTGCGCTGCCGCCGACCCGCGGTGCCTGCCCCTGGGGGCAAGGAGAACCTAACCGGGGGAGCCTCATTCATCATTCGGCACCTCGCAATCCAGACTGGTTGTGTACGGCCTTGTGGCGGAGAAGCTGTGCGTTGCCTGCTTGATACGCCACTTGCCGTCGACGTCGGCTCTGATGCCGGAGACGGTTGCCCACGCCTCTGCCATTGCACCAGGCGTCCCGTCTATCAGGAACGTGGCATCCGCTCGGATGCGTTGGAGTTTCCTTGCCGCAGCTTCCGCCGCGCTCATTGCCTCCACCTCACCGGAATATGGCCGCTTTAGCAGAAGGGGGTGCCCTTCCTGGCCCGTCTCCACCTGAACCACCTTGCGCTCGTTCTTCTTGCGATCATACCATGTGGCCTCAACGGAGCTATGCTGCGGTACGTCTCGCTGCGTCACGGTGTAATCGATGAGGTTTTCACCTACCGCCACCCGCAACAAGTCAAGCGCGCTGCCGCTTACAGCTTGGCCGGCTCCCTTCGGAACCACTACGATCTGGCCTGCCTTAACAGTGACGCTCGCACCAATTTGCTCTCCAATGCGAAGCATAAACTCCTGCGAATCTTCATCGGTTTGAGCATGATATGGGTTTGGAACATCAGCCACTGAAGCCGAAATCCGCAACGGTAGTTGAACCGCTTCAGCCACAGCGGCGAAAATATCGCCATAGGTGGGGAAGTCCTCTTCCGGGTATGCCTTCACCGCGCGGTGCCTCGCGAGGGATTTCGCTGCGACAGCTTGGGCACCGATGGTGATCTTCTGCGGCCAGCCGCTATAGACGACGCTATCGACTGAGAAGAGGCCGAAGTCCCTCATGTTGCCTTCGTAGCCGCCTTGAGCACGAATAATGACACCGGTACGGGGCGCAGCGATACTGCCGTCCACGTCATCGATGTCCAGTTGGAGCGTATCATTCTTCCGCCCTTCACCGTCCACGATTGTCATTGAAATCAATGCAGGGGAAATTGCCGTGGTAACGTCAACGCCATCGGCAATGATCGAAAAAACAGGTTTTGGCATATTGCGCGCTCCTACGTTCAAGCGCGAGGTGCGCTATAGCCGTCGAGGACATCCAAGCGGCGGACCTCTGCGGCGACGGAATTTTCAAAGTCGATGAGTTCGCCACAGACGATATCCGGCGGGATGCCGCTTCGCAGCATCTGGCGCGCGATGTTGTCAGTGGTCTGAGTCCAGTACGCCTCAAGAGCTTTCTTGCTCCCGCGCTTCTGCCGTACCACGATAGCCGTCTGACGGATCTTGCCGATGCGCTTTGAAGTGGGGAACGGAATGATGGAAGCGGGCCGGGTCCATTCCAACAGATCGAGCTGCTTCATGCGACCCTCCCGCTGTGTCTCTCGGCGGGGCCGGTATCGGTGCCATGAGATGGTATATTATAAGTAGGTGACGACGTACCCCCATCGTACATCGAAAAACCGGCGTTATGGGGTGACGGCGTACCACGATTGGGGGTACCAGATACCCCCATCTTCTCCACGATGGGGGTACGAGATACCCCCAATGGAGTGCCGTCGTACTCCCGTGATTTTTTCGGTGGTGCCTTCCATCGCATGTAGTCCTTCGTTCCCGGCGTGAGAGCCTGCACCGGCAAATCGATGGAATGCTCTGTCAATATCCAGGTGCTGGCTCTCGAATGTACCCCTCCGCGTGCCTTCCAGTCGAAGCTGCCCTTCTGCGCCAATCTTACGAATCCACGGTCCTGAAGAGCCTCAAGGGCTTTCGCTGCCGGTTTATTCGAGCATCCGAGAGCCGCTTGTATCTCGTTTAAGCTGAAGGGAATCCCTCCATTGTTTTGACCATTGTACCGGCGCTTGAACTCGACCAAGAGTGCGCGGGCATAAACGTCGAGCGACCGATATGCATCGGATTTCAACTCCCACTCATAAAACCGAATATGGCGGGCTTCAGAGTTTCTCCCCTTTTTCATTCGCTCGCCTCGTGAAACTGTTCCAAGAATTCTGGAAGTGTCATGCGATGAGCGGCAGCAAGCGAGGTGAGGGCAAAAACGCGTTCCTCAATTTCGTCGCCGGTTGCTGGCTCTCGTCGCGCCAGTTCGGCGGCCGCGGCCTCGAGGCGCTCGCCCAGTCGGTCATATTCGGCATCGAGAAGCTCGGAGACTGCTGCACTCACAGCGCAACGGGGCATGGACGATATACCGTCCAGTGCATCCATTAGCCGCCGCTTTGCGGTCGTGAACGCCACGAGTTCCCCCACCGTCAGATTTTGCATGATGTCGCTAATCGTGCTATTTGTACGCATGTTCATATCGTTTCCTTGTGTCGGATTGAGTGGACCGTGGCTCGGAACCGTTGGAGCGGTTGCCGGGCCTTTTGTTTTTTGGTTCATGCTACGTCGCCCATAAAAAACTCGAGAAGCTTCGGCTTGCTAGCAACCCAGCGACCTTTGATTTTCCTCGCCGGTATCAAGCCGCGTTCTAAAAGTTGAAAAGTCACTCTCGGAGTACGGCCAATAACCCGTGCGATTTCTTCTCCTCCCCACACCAGTTCGATGCTGTCATTCTTGCTTTCGCCATCGTCGTGCATGTCAGTTCCTTCGCAAATCGGTGAACAGAGGTGATGGCTGGTAGCCACTGGTTAACCATGGCTAATAGCCATCATTGCGTCAAGGATAAAAATATGGCTGATAGCCATCATGACAAAAAAGCCGATATCACAACCGCAGGATAAATTCATTGTTCGCCTTCCCGATGGGTTGAGGGAGCGAATCCGCGCGAGCGCTGAAAACCAAAATCGAAGCATGAACGCGGATATTGTGGCTCGTCTCGAATTGAGCTTCGAAGGTCAGGATCTCTCTGGAAAGGTCGCCTACCTTGAGGGAATGAATGACGCGCTGGGCAGAACAGTGAGGGCGTTCATTGATCATCTTACCCAAACGCCTGAAGGGCGCGAGGCGGTGCTCAAAGCAATACTGACGGACGAATTCTCTGCAGCAATTCCACCTGATGAGGGGCTGTAATGTCTGTACGGAAACGTGAATGGACAACTCCGAAGGGCGAAGCGAAAAGCGCTTGGGTGGTCGATTATTTCGACAACGCAGGTAAGCGCCGGCTGAAAACCTTTAAGTTGAAGAAGGACGCGGACAGGTTCGCCGCCACAGCTTCGGTGGAGGTCAGAGAAGGCGTTCATGTCGCTGACAGTGCGAGCGTGACGGTGGAGAAAGCGGGCTCCCTGTGGATCGCCTCAGGCGAAAGCGCAGGACTTGAGCGTTCGTCGATGGGCCAGCGCAGGAGCCATCTAAAGCATCACATCAACCCGCTTATCGGCCAGACGCTGCTATCGCGCCTCAACGTTCCGGCCGTGCGAGATTTCGAGGACAACTTGCGCCAGAGCGGCCGTTCGCCGGCAATGGTCAAGAAGGTACTGACATCGCTCGGCTCAATCCTGTCCGATGCGAACGAGCGTGGCCTCGCCACGCGCAATCCGGTGCGGGATATCCGCTCCAGCCGCAAGGGCCGTGATCGGCGCCAGGAGAAGCGCCAGAAGGGCAAGCTCGTCGTCGGGGTGGATATTCCCACGAGAAACGAGGTTAAAGCGCTGGTGGCGGCTCTGGACGGCAACTGGAGGCCACTACTTGTGACAGCCATCTTCACCGGTATGCGGTCGTCTGAAATCCGGGGGCTTCGCTGGCGTGACGTGAATTTCAAGAAGGCCGAGATCCACGTCAATCAACGCGCCGACCAGTTCAAGGAAATCGGCCCGACGAAGTCAGAGGCCGGCGTAAGAACAATCCCTGTGCCGCCCGTCGTCATCGCAGCGTTGAAGGAACACAAGCTCCGTCAGACGCCAGGCTTCGAACTGGTATTCGCCAATCCAGACGGAGAACCGCGTTCGCATGCGAACATCGTCAACAAGGGCCTCAAGCCGGCGATGATTCGAGCTGGCGTGACCGTGGGCACGGGTGATGACATCGAGGCGAAATACACCGGCCTTCACGCGCTGCGCCACTTCTACGCCTCGTGGCTTATCAACCGCAAGGAAGACGGCGGCTTAGGTCTGCCGGTTAAAATGGTGCAGGAGCGCATGGGCCATTCCTCGATCGTGATGACAATGGACACCTACGGACACCTGTTCCCGCGGCTGGATGATGGGACAGAACTAGCACAAGCAGCGAACATTCTGCTCGACTGACTGCAACATGGTTGCGACAAACAGCGAAATTGCGCTGTGAAAACAGTATCGGGTGAAAGCCTGCAAATCCTTGTACCCCGGTTCAATTCCGGGCGAGGCCTCCAATTAGCTTTTTCACCGGAAGCAAGTATATGAATTTCCTGAATTATTTTCTAGGTGTGGCAATAAGGGCTTGAACCGTTCCGCCACACTTAAACGAGGTGTGGCAGTCTGTGCCTATTTTATCCCGCCTTCACGTCATCGGCCGGCAGTAGCTTCGAGCCGATTCCATCCCAATTAATTCTCTCCACTGTCTGCCTAGCCAGACGCGCACGCTCAGCGTTGCGGGTGTAGATTTTCGACGTCTTGCCATCCTTCCAGCCAAACATCGCCTCAAGCATGCTGTCTGTTGCTTCGTTGTGGGCGACGTCCGTAGCGAGACCTTTCCGAACCGAGTGAGAGGTTAGGTGTCCCATCCCAGCCTGTCTCCACCAGTCCGATATCCGGTTGCCGAGACCCTTCACCGAGAACGGCTTTCCGAATTCTGTCACGAGATAGGTTAGGTTCTCAACCTTATGGCTGGCCAGCACGGCCTCAAGAATCGGGTGAATGGCTATATCAATGTCTACCGGCGTCCGGTTCCTGTTCTTGAACAGGCGGAGCTTAAAGGCGTCTTTCCGGCGGTGCTGAGGGCCAAGGACAGCCAGATCCGATACGCGGAGACCGGTATACATCTGGATTGCCACGTAGAGCACGGCCTTAGAGCTGGTGCCATGGTGGGCAATGAATTTCTCGATGTCCTCTGGCGTGCCCGTCGCTGTGAGCGTTGAATGGCTGCACGAGCCGTGCGATGTTCGGCACAATGGCCTTTCCGTCTTTCTTGGTGTCAAACACTTGGCGCAGAACCTTTAGCCGCTCATCGGCGGCAAAAGGGGCGTCTCTTTTCCGGTCACGAAGGGCTTCGATATGAGTGACGGTGACTCTAGGAAGAGGGATGTCTGCAACCAGCCGATCGTCCGTATCGCTCAGCCGCTCTTCCCATATCCCTTCCATGATCTTCCGGCGACGGGTGCGCGTCGTCTCATCAAGCGAGATGAACGCGTTGCTGCGCATGTATTCCATGCATAGCCAGCGGAAGCTATTTGGCCGGACGATAGAGGAGAGGGGCTTAGCCTCGACTGCCTTCTCCAGCAATGGCTTCGCTTCCTCGCGGGCCTTCCAGTAGGCGCTGCCGAACTCTTCCGAATCGATGTTGTCGGGAAGCCTGCATAAGCGTTTCCCGTCGATGCGAAGGTAATATCGCATTGACCCATGTCGGCTTTTGTTTTTTTCGATGTACGGCAGATTGATATTCGCCACGTTTATCACGCAGACATCTCCCACCGGTCGTCGTCCGCGCCTTCCTGTTGTTTGGTCGCACCATCCTCCGGCCAAGACGACATCGCGGCTATCACGTCGGAAACAAGCCACACCTTGCGTGTGTGCCACTTCCGCGGCTTCGGAAGAAAACCTTCCTCAACCATCAAATCCACTGTATTGGCACTTACACCAATGGCGCTCGCGACCTCGGCTCGGTTCAGACCAAGGCGCGGCACATTGCGGGCGAGATCAACGGTGTTCGTCATTCGTCCCCGCTTTCCCCGCTAACCAGGCACCCTCCGTCCGCTAGTTCAGCCTCCTACGCCATTCGGGACGCTCAGCAAGCGAGGGCTGATAAATATCGCATCAGCCCAACATAGTTCGTTCGATCGCTTCAATCCGTATTGCCAATCATAGACGCGGTACAGGCGATATCCTAGCGAGTTAAGGTAGGCCGCGATGTCCCAGAAGAGTGGCTGCCCTTCATAGAGGTGCTCAAACTCGACCTCAAGGCAGAGCAAATCGATAGCCCCGACAGCCAGCAGGCCTGACCCACCTCTCAGGGCGGCAAGTTCAGCCCCCTGAATGTCCATCTTGAGAATGTCGATACGATCCCACCCCTCGCTAGCCGCCAGGCTGTCCAGAGTGGTCGTTTCGATATCAACTTGCTCTATTTCACTCGCTTGACCATGCCAATACGACATGTCGCCAATCGGCAATAGAGAATGGGTGCCGTCATGCGAGTTAATGTGAAGCGAGGCTTTGCCTACGTGCTCGGCCAGCCCCAAACGTGACAAGCGGACACGATCGCCATAAGGGCGCAATAGTTCTACCGCTTGGCGATTGTTTGCTTCGTCTGGTTCAAAAGCAAAAACACGGGCAGATGGGAAAGCATCGAGATATTCGATCGTAGAATGCCCGTGATGAGCGCCAACATCGAGGATGATGGATGGCTTTGGCACTAGGCGGCGTTGTTCATCAAGCATGCTTGGCGGGACGGGTGGTAACGCCACTGAGGCCGCGCCTTGCCTGAAGGCATCATCTACCGCGCTTTTAAGACTGTTGATCTCATCCGTCATCAAATCCAGCTGATGATATGTGGATCGAGTGAATGGGACGCGCCGCAGGAAACTCTCAACGAGAGCGCGGATTCTCTTGTTCTTATTGTTTTCGAGCGTCAAACGTCTTCCCCCTCAAGCGCGTTGAAGCGCTCCAATTTAAGTGGAGCGATATTGTAGATTGCAACTTGGCCGGTCAAGGCGATTTCGCCAACCCGTCACCCATAACCCACAATCAGGAGAAGCCTCATGTTGAAGGCTGATGTCGCCCGCTCGATAGAGCGCGTTGCGAGCGTGCACGGTATTGACCCTGCGGCTCTGAAGGCTGTTGTCGAGGTCGAAAGCAACGGTGTTGTCTTTGCCGATATCGACGGCAAGGAAATGCCAGTTATCCGCTTCGAGGGCCATTACTTCGACCGGCTGGTGACGGCATCTCGGCGGGAGGAGGCGAGGCGGCTTGGTCTTGCGTCTCCGACGGTTGGCGGGGTGACGAACCCGGCCTCGCAGAAGGCCCGCTGGCAGCTTCTCGGGCGAGCGATGATGATCGACAAGCAGGCTGCACTGGAAGCACGTCCTTCGGCGTTGGGCAGGTCATGGGCAGCCACTGGAAGGCTCTTGGCTATCCGTCTGTCGTCGCCTTGTTCGAAGAGGCTCGCAGCGGTGTACCCGCGGGCTTCGGCGGCAGATTGTCGTTGCTCCCGCCGGTAAGATCGATCCCGGGACGGTGGCGCATGTCATTTCCGCTCCGCCTCCGGCTTCCATCCCCTTGTAAATCCTGTGCCCATCGCGGCGGTCGCCAAAGCGAGCTGCATACGCAAATGCTGTATGTCCTCCATCAGCGTCTCTATCGCAGCGCGGCTGTCTCCATCGTGCCATGCGATGATGTGGTCTACCGGATCGGCTTCCGGTTCTCTTCTCTTTGGGTGCACGTTCTCATTCTCCTATCTCAGAGTGTCAAAATCTTTCCCTGTTTTGAAAGACGCGCGCCCCCGCGCCGTTAAATCAGTCTGGCATCAAGTCGGCAATTTGCCCGTGCGAAACCAGCAGACGCGGGTTTGCCATGGTGCCGCTTTCCTCATCCACCGTAACAGCATACGCGGCAACGCCCACATGACGAGGGGCCATTGCGCTCGCGATTTTCTCGGCAGAGGCTTGATTGGACGCTTGCCGCATCTCGCCCGGAACAACGCCGCCGCGACCATTTTTGAACTGCACGACAATGATTTTTTCAGCGTCCGACATGTCTATTGATCTCTCGTTTGTTCTATGAATGTTCTCATTTTTTGGCAGAGTCAAGGATGTCTGCTTGGGATCGGAGGGGAGATATTCGCTACAAGGTGTGGCAGCGTGTGGCAGCCGACTTTGAAATCTCTTGATAAATATTTCAGGCAAGGTGTGGCGCTCTCAACCTCATGCCATTGAAAATGCTATTTTCTCCGCTTCCGGGCGAGGCCTCCAAAAATTCCACAAACATGATGGTTTTTCAGTTTTTGACGCCGCTTCGCGGTCATTTGCTGTTCTGAAAATCCCCACCCTTTCGCTTTTTCCCGCACATCCGGCTTAGCGCGCTTGAAAGCGCGCGCCTTGGCAATTATGAGATTATCCAAAGGCGAGGGTGGACCCCGGCCGTTTTGAGCTTTTGGAGCCTGGCTTCCCGACCGGCATCCGTGAAATTGAGGCGATACGATATGATGGATTTCGAAACCGCACGCGCCAATATGGTCGACAGCCAGTTGCGCACGACCGACGTAACGTCGCATTCCGTGCTGAAGGCGTTCCTGAGCGTGCCGCGCGAGGCCTTCGTGCCGGCGGGCGTGCGGCAGATTGCCTATGTGGACGAGGATCTGCAGATCTGTCCGGCCCGCGACGGCCGACCGGCCCGTTATGTCATGAAGGCCTCGCCGCTGGCGAAGCTGCTGCAGCTCGTGGCGGTGTCGAAGGAAGATGTGGTGCTGGAAGTCGGCGGCGGTTCCGGTTATGCGGCAGCCATCCTGTCGCAGCTTGCCGGTTCGGTGGTTTCGCTCGAAAGCGATGAGGAACTGGCGGCAGAGGCGACCGAGACGCTGGCTTCGCTCGGTTATGACAATGTCGCCGTCGTTACCGGCGATCTTGAAAAAGGTTACGCGGGCGAAGCCCCCTATGACCTGGTTTTCGTCAACGGTTCGGTGGAAGAAGTGCCGGCGGCGCTGACCGACCAGCTGCGTGACGGCGGCCGTCTTGTCGTCGTTGTCGGATATGGCGGCGCCGCCAAGGCCACCGTCTACCGCCGCGACGGCAACAGCACATCTGCCGCCACCTTCTTCAACGCATCGGTCAAGCCGCTGCCGGGTTTTGCCAAGGCGGCCGAATTCGTTTTCTGATCGGTAAAAGATCATTCTTTCTCAGGCGCCGGGGTGGATTTTCCGCCCCGGCGTTTTTTATGCCTGACATGCCGGCCGAGCATGTGCTCCAAAGCATTTTTCACAAAGCTGTGCATCATCACGAAACTTGTCGAATCAGTGATTTAGTTCCTCGTTATGCTGACCTAAACTAAGGGTGATTCGGGGTGTGCGTATTTCTGCCCCGCATGATCCTGCGACAGGGACGGCGAAATGCTCAAGCGCTTTGGCCGACCGTGTTTCAGAGCATCGGTGTGACGGTCGATTTCGATTGTCGGCAATGCGATGTGCAAATTGAACAGGTCAAGGAGCGCTTTGCCCGGTGTCCGAGGGATGCGGCAGGGCGCTCGAAAAGTGGAAACCGGGGATTGATATGGCTCAGCCAAGCGTAGCGCGTGAACCGTCCATGGAAGAGATTCTGGCGTCTATCCGCCGGATCATCGAGAGCAACGAGACCGGGCCTGCCGGTGCGTTTTCCGGGCAGTTGCCGCCGGTCTATGACGATGAGGACGAGGCTGCAAGCGAAGCGGCCTTCGTGGCGGAGCCCATCAGCCCGCCGGCGCGCGTTCCCCCGGCCGCCAATCAGGCCTATGGCGCACGACCCGCGCAGGATTTTTCGCCGGCTGCTGAAAAGCCTGTCGCTGAGCGGCAGGAAAGCCCCGCCGAAAAGACCATGTCGCTTGCCGATGTCGCTGCCCGTGTGCGCGCCGCCGCCGACCGTAACGCCGCCATGGGGCCGCAGGCATTCGCCGCGCAGCGCGGCGAGGCCGCGCCGCCGGCCGTTGCCGCCTTGCATGCATCGCAACCTTCCTCCGTATCGTCTTCCGAGCGCGCCGCACCGCAGCGGCCGACGGATGTTCGCCCGTTGATGGCCGCGGTCGCCGCAAGCGTCGATGAGCAACCGGCATCGTTGGCTGTCGAGGACCGCGCCGCTGCCGCCGCCATCGAAAACGCGCCTCCGGCTGAAAGCCGCTTCGATCAGCTGTCGCTGCGCGGTGCGATTGAAACGCCGCTGCCTGCGGAGCGTTTCGAGATTGCCGTGCTGGAGCCTCTCGTCGAGAAGCCGGTATTCGATCTGGCCGAACCGCCGGCAAAAGACGAGGCGGATGTCGGAGGCGGCCTGTCGCTCAATCTCCTCTCCGCCGCTGCCGGTGCGCAGATCGCCCGTTCGTTCAGTGAGCTGGCCGAGGTTTTCGACGGCGTCGAGCGGCGTTCGATCGAGGATATGGCCGCCGAAATGCTGCGCCCGATGCTGCAGGACTGGCTGGAAGACAACCTGCCGACCTTGGTTGAGCGTCTGGTGCGCGAGGAAATCGAGCGCGTGGCGCGCGGTTCGCGCCGCTAACGTGCATTGCAGCCGCGCACGCAATCGCGGCGGATGCGACGAAACAGGGGCCGCTCCGGCATCGGGGCGGCTTTTTTGTTGAAGATGAAGGTGTTATGGGGTCATAGTCACCCGTGGGTCCGCTCAATGGTGGTCTCGCGGGCTGGTTTCTGTTGACTCTCTCCCGTCCATCCTTATTTAAAAAATCCACACAAGAACTCTAAAATTCAGGTCAGGAAATGCTCGAAAAGACCTACGATTCCGCATCCGTCGAACCGAAGATCGCCAAAGCCTGGGACGAGGCTAACGCTTTTCGTGCCGGCGCCAACGCCAAGCCGGGCGCGGAAACCTTCACCATCGTCATCCCGCCGCCGAATGTGACCGGCTCCCTGCATATGGGCCACGCGCTCAACAACACGCTGCAGGATATTCTGGTCCGCTTCGAGCGCATGCGCGGCAAGGACGTGCTGTGGCAGCCGGGCATGGACCATGCCGGCATCGCCACGCAGATGGTCGTCGAGCGCAAGTTGATGGAGCAGCAGCTTCCGGGCCGCCGCGAGATGGGCCGCGAGGCCTTCGTGGAGAAGGTCTGGGAATGGAAGGCCGAATCCGGCGGCCTGATCTTCAACCAGCTGAAACGTCTCGGCGCCTCCTGTGACTGGTCGCGCGAGCGCTTCACCATGGATGAGGGCCTGTCCGAAGCCGTTCTCGAGGTCTTCGTCACCCTTTACAAGCAGAACCTGATTTACAAGGACAAGCGCCTCGTCAACTGGGACCCGAAACTGCAGACTGCGATTTCCGACATGGAAGTCGAACAGATCGAGGTGAAGGGCAACCTTTGGCACTTCCGTTATCCGCTGGAAAAGGGTGTCACCTATCAATACCCGGTCGCTTTCGACGAGGAGGGCAAGCCCACCGAGTTCGAAACCCGCGATTATATCGTCGTCGCCACGACGCGGCCCGAAACCATGCTCGGTGATACCGGCGTTGCTGTGAACCCGAAGGATGAACGGTACAAGGGCATCGTCGGCAAGCACGTCATCCTGCCGATTGTCGGCCGCAAGATTCCGATCGTCGCCGATGACTATGCCGATCCGACGGCCGGCACGGGCGCGGTGAAGATCACGCCGGCGCATGATTTCAACGATTTCGAAGTCGGCAGGCGCTGCGGTCTGCGCGCCATCAACGTCATGAATATCGACGGCACGATCACCATCAAGGAGAACGAGGATTTCCTCGAAGGCCTCAGCCATCCCGCCGCGCTGCATGGCGCATGGGATCGTCTGGAAGGACAGGATCGCTTCTTCGCCCGCAAGGTTATCGTCGAAATCTTCGAGGAAGCCGGGCTGCTCGACAAGATCGAGCCGCACAAGCATGTGGTGCCGCATGGTGACCGCGGCGGCGTGCCGATCGAGCCGCGCCTGACCGACCAGTGGTGGGTGGACAACAAGACGCTCGCCCAGCCGGCGATTGCCTCCGTTCGTGAAGGCCGCACCAATTTCGTGCCGAAGAACTGGGAAAACACCTACTTCCAGTGGATGGAGAACATCCAGCCCTGGTGCATTTCGCGGCAATTGTGGTGGGGACACCAGATTCCCGCATGGTATGGCCCGGATGGGCAGGTCTTTGTTGAGAAGACCGAAGAAGAGGCGCTGCAGGCGGCCATCCAGCACTACATCGCCCACGAAGGCCCGTGGAAGGCCTGGGTCGAGGAGAAGCTCGAGAACTTTGCGCCGGGTGAAATCCTGACGCGCGATGAAGACGTGCTCGACACCTGGTTCTCGTCGGCGCTCTGGCCTTTCTCGACGCTCGGCTGGCCCGAGCAGACGCCGGAACTGGCGCGTTATTATCCGACCAACGTGCTGGTGACCGGTTTCGACATCATCCCGTTCTGGGTGGTGCGGATGATGCAGATGGGCCTGCATTTCATGAAGGACGATGCGGGCAATCCGGTCGAGCCCTTCAGCACGGTCTATATTCACGCGCTGGTTCGGGACAAGAACGGCCAGAAGATGTCGAAGTCCAAGGGCAACGTCATCGATCCGCTGGAACTGATCGACGAATATGGTGCGGATGCGCTGCGTTTCACGCTCGCCATCATGGCGGCGCAGGGTCGCGACGTGAAGCTCGATCCGGCGCGTATTGCCGGTTATCGCAACTTCGGCACCAAGCTCTGGAATGCGACGCGTTTTGCCGAGATGAACGGCGTGAAGCGCGATCCGCATTTCCTTGCAGAAACCGCTTCGCTGACCATCAACCGCTGGATCCTGACCGAGCTTGCCAATACGGCGCGCGACGTGACGGCGGCGCTTGAGAATTTCCGCTTCAACGATGCGTCAGGCATTCTCTATCGTTTCGTCTGGAACCAGTTCTGCGACTGGTATCTGGAATTGCTGAAGCCCGTCTTCGGCGGCGAGGACGAAAAGGCGAAGAAGGAATCGCAGGCCTGCGCGGCCTATGTTCTGGATGAGATCTACAAGCTGCTGCATCCCTTCATGCCCTTCATGACCGAAGAGCTGTGGGCGCATACGGCGGGCGAGGGCGAGGAGCGGGATGATCTGCTTTGCCTCACCGACTGGCCGGTGCCGGAATTCCGCGACGATGCCGCAGCTGCGGAAATCAACTGGCTGATCGATCTCGTTTCCGGCATCCGCTCCGCGCGCGCCGAGATGAACGTGCCGCCGGGCGCCACAGCTTCGCTTGTCGTCGTTGGCGCCAATACCTCCACCGAAGCGCGGCTCGACCGCCATGCCGCCGCCATCCGGCGCCTGGCGCGGGCGGACGAAATCCGCGCCGCCGATGTTGCGCCGAAGGGCTCCGCTCAGATCATCGTTGGTGAGGCGACGGTCTGCCTGCCGCTCGGCAACCTCATCGATCTGGCGGCCGAGGAAGCGCGTCTTGAAAAGGCGATCGGCAAGGTGGATGCGGAAATGGAACGTATCGACAAGAAGCTCTCGAACGAGAAGTTCGTGGCCAATGCCGATCCGGAAGTCGTGGCCGCCGAACGCGAACGCAAGGCGGAGCTGGAAGTGCAGCTCGCCAGCCTGAGAACGGCGCTCGCACGGGTCAGCGAAGCAGGCTGATATCGCTTAAGGTCTTGCAGGAATAGAAAACGCCCCGGTTCAAACGGGGCGTTTTTTGTTTTGGTGTAACAATTCGTCTCGATTGATTGCTGCGCTGCAACGGCGAATCATGCCCGTGCGAAAGCGCGTTTATTTCACGCCATATCCGGCCGAAAGCCCTCCAGACGGCCAAAAAACCAAGCAAAAACGGCCTGATAAGCGCGTTTCCCCGGGAAACCCGCGAGTGTGGTTATTTGGCGACAATTCCTGTCCTAAGTGGGAATTTGTTTCATTTTATGTCTGATTGCTTCAATTGGATTAGAAAAATAACCTAAAATGATTATGCAAGGGCAGCGACATGAAATTCTTACGTAAAAAATGGAGAAGTGTCGCAGAACTGTGCCAGAGTGCGGCAGATTGTCATTTGCCGCGAAGCGCTTCACTCTTTTGACGATCACATTGCCTTAATTGGGGAGAGAGATGGCAAAAACTGCAATTTTTCGCGGCGCGGTATGTTTCGCAGTCAGCATCGCGGCGGTAACGCCTTCACTGGCGGGTGGCCTTGAGCGCGGTGGTTACAATATCGACCTGCTGTTCGATCCGTCCGATTACGTTCTCGACAGTTCCACCACCTTTGTCGCGCCGCAGCGCAAGGTGGAGAATGCACGTGACAATCCGCTGAAAAGCGGTCCCTTGCCTGCGTCCTGGTCCAGGACGGCGGACGACTCCGAAAACTTCTGGTCGACCCGCATTGGCGCCAAGGCGTCGATCGGCGATTTCGGCGACTGCATGTTCGATTATTCGCAGCCGTGGGGCGCACATCTCAATCCCGGCATCTGGCAGGGATCGAGCTACAACATCGAAACCAAGGTCAAGTCGCACAATTATGCCACGACCTGCCGGGTGAAATTCGATGTTGGCAAGGGTGACTTCTCGATCATCGGCGGCGGCTTCTACCAGGAGATCAGCGGTTATAAATACCGTCAGGTTCTTGGCCCGGCCGTTCTTGGCCTGAACCCGGCCTGGTCCAGCTTCAGTGGCGTCGGCAAACTGGAGATGGAAGGTGACGGCTGGGGCTGGCGCGCCGGCGTTGCCTACGAGATCCCTGAGATCGCCTTCCGTGCGAGCCTCGTTTATAACAGCGCCGTCGATCACGACCTGACCGGGGTCGCCGACGTTAGAGGGGTTCCGCAGACGCCGCCGTCCATCTCTCCGACGCTCGCGAAATACGGCGGCAAGCTCGTGCCGATCTATGGCTCTGTTTCGATGCCTGATAGCATCGAACTCAAGGTGCAATCCGGCATTGCGCCGGACTGGCTCGCTTTCGGTTCGGTCAAGTGGACTGACTGGAGCCAGATTCAGGTCATTCCTTTCTGCGCGGTCGGCACGTCCCCCTGCGTTCCGAGCGGCGCTGACACGCTGAACACGCTCGACCTGTTTTATCGCGACGGCTGGACGATTTCCGGCGGCGTCGGTCACAAGTTCAACGAGCAGTGGAGCGGTGCTGTGAGCCTGACCTGGGATCGCGGTACATCGACCGTCATCGGCACCCAGACCGACACCTGGACGCTGGGCACGCAGATCGTCTACTCCCCGAACAAGAACATCGAGTTCAAGATTGCCGGTGCTCTCGGCCTCCTGACCTCCGGCAGCTCTTCCATCAACGGCGGACCTTGCGGCGCGGGCTTCACCTGCGGCAACGAGGCAGGCTACGATTTCGGCAACGACCTCGTGGCGGCGATCTCCACGGGCGTCAAGGTCAAGTTCTGACGCCTTACTTCCGTATATGCTAAAATAAAGGTCCGGTTTACCAACCGGGCCTTTTTTTGATCTGCAGCTATGATTCCTGCTCGATAAAATCTTCTGGCCCGAGAGTTTTGTGACGATTTGGCAACACTTTTCTGCAAGCGTGTGGTCGCGTTGGAATGTGAGCATATCTGTCCATTTCCCGCCACAAACAGGGTGCTTGGCTTATGTTTAAAGGCGCGGGAATGGAAGAACATGCAGGCGTTTGATGTGGGCCTGCGGAGTTGCAGAAAGTGAAAACGGGTTTGGATTCAGGGTTTAAGCAAGTAATACGGGAATTTGGCCCGGCTTTCTTGCTTGACGCTGGCCGGCGGGCGGCGAAATGCCGTTATATTGCCGGAAATTATGCCTATATCTGTTTCACTGGAAAATTAGGGCAATTGCCGCATGAGACCACCGGTGGTGCGCTGGAAAGTGCTGCCGGAAAGACGCAGTGTGTTCGAAAAATCGCGACCCGGCGGGGTTCGGCTTTGCAGTATTCCGCAAGTATTGGCTATATGCCGGGAAGAGTGAGAGAAGTTCGCTGAAATGCTGAAATGTGAAGCCAACGTTTTAAAGCCGCTCCTCATGGGCATGTTGCTTGCGTCGCTCGCAATGCCTGCCGCGGCTTTTGACATCAATGCGGGCGTGACCAAGGAATCCGGCCCCTTCGATCTGTTCAAGTTCGGCTTCAAGGCCTACAAGAACGGCAATAAGGGCGAAGCCGTCGAGGCCTATCGCTACGCGGCTGAAAAGGGCCATACCGGCTCGCGCTGGGCGCTTGCCAATATGTATGCCTTTGGTGACGGCGTCGCCAAGAACGATTTCGAAGCTTTCAAGATCTATAGCGAAATTGCCAATCAGGGCGTCGAGCCGGGTTCGGAAGATACCGGCTTCTTTGTCAATGCGCTGCTTTCTCTCGCCGATTATTACCGGCACGGCATTCCCGGCAGCCCTGTCAAAATGGACCTTTCGCAGGCCCGCCAGCTTTATTTCCAGGTGGCTTCCACCTTTGGCGTCGCGGAGGCGCAGTTCCGTCTGGCGGAGATGATTCTCGCCGGCGAAGGCGGCCGCGCCGATGTGCAGCAGGCCAAGAAATGGCTTAATCAGGCCCGCAAGCACGGCCATGCCGGTGCCATGTCGATTTTCGGCAACCTGCTGTTCCAGGAAGGCCAGACGACGCAGGGGCTGGCCTTCATGACGGCGGCGCTCGACAAGTGCACGGCGGTTGACTGTACCTGGATCCAGAACCTGCAGGAGCAGGCTTTCTCACTTGCGGGCGAAAATGATCGCCGCGCCGCCATTGCCATGGCGCAGAACATGCAGCTCGACGGTCCGGATTGAGACTGTCGAGCGCGCTTGATTTTTTCAACCTGTGAAGAGCCGGTCAGCCGACCGGGCTGAAGTCGAAATAACCGCAGACCGGCACATGGTCGGACGGTTTTTCCCAGGCCCGTACATGTTTTTCGATGCTGACGGATTGCAGCCGGTCGGCCGCTTCCGCCGATAACATCAGGTGATCGATGCGGATGCCGTTGTTTTTCGGCCATGCGCCGGCCTGATAGTCCCAGAAGGAATAAAGTCCTGCTTCATCCGTAGTCGCGCGCGCGGCGTCGGTGAAGCCCAGATTCTCCAGCCTGCGGAACGCCGCGCGGGTCTGCGGCAGGAACAGCGCATCGCCTTCCCACACGCGTGGGTCGTGGCAATCGAAGGGTTCAGGGATGACGTTATAGTCGCCCGCGAGGATCAGCGGTTCTTCCAGCGCAAGGCGATCTTCGGCAAAGCGCCGCAGCCGCTCCATCCAGGCAAGCTTGTAGGGATATTTCACCGGATCATCAGGTGGATTGCCGTTCGGCAGGTAAAGCGAGCAGACGCGGATCGCACCGCCATCGACGGAAAACACGCCTTCGATGAAACGCGCCTGTTCGTCGGCATCGTCGCCCGGCAGGCCGCGATTGACCTCGTCGGGCTTGACCTTCGACAGCAGCGCGACACCGTTGAAGCCCTTCTGGCCATGGGTCTCGACGTGATAACCGAGCGCCTCCAGCTCCAGCCGGGGAAACCCCTCGTCAACCGATTTTATTTCCTGAAGGCAGACGATGTCGGGCGATGAATCCTTCAGCCACTGGCAGAGGTTTTCGATACGCGCCTTGACGCCGTTGATGTTCCAGGTGGCAATCTTCATCGGAGTTTCCCTTTTGTGGAGGGTACTTTTACCCGATGCAAAAGCGATTGCCACCGTTTTTGGAAAGCGGCCCTGTGGATGCGGTGGAAAGAAGCAAGAATGGCGCGGTTCTCGTTTCCCTCATTCCTGTGCTTGTCACAGGAATCCAGCCGACGCGCGTCTGCGCGACGAGAGGACTTTTTTCAGCCCAAGGACTTGGGCTGGCTGGATCCCTGTGACAAGCACAGGGATGAGGGGAGGAGAGAGATGTGGATCACCTCAAAGCTGAGAGCATCGAGGTTGAGTCGCGGGCCATTCGCTCAAATAGAAAAGCTCGTGCCACAGCCGCAGCTTGCCACCGCATTCGGGTTCTTGATCTGGAACGACTGGCCGAGCAGATTGTCCACGAAGTCGATTTCCGAGCCGGCCATATAGACGACCGAGAGGCTGTCGATCAGCACCTTGGCGTCGCCGCGGGCAATCACGATGTCGTCATCGGCTTTGTCTTCGGCCAGATCGAACTTGTAGGAGAAGCCCGAGCAGCCGCCGCCTTCCACCGAGACGCGCAGCGCCTGTTTGCCGGCTTCGGCCGCGACGATCTGGGCGATTCGCTTCGCCGCAGCTTCAGAAAGGGTAATGTCGCTGTTTTCCATGTCGTTTCTCCTGCCGGGGTCAAGAACCGGAGAGCAATAATCTCGTTGTCACCATTATAAACCGGTCAAATTACCGGTCTATAGCCTGTGTGAAGACGGTCAGCGCGGCGATGATGCTTTGCGCTGACCTCTGCGATAGGTATGAAGGGTGAATGAAAAGGTCAATGGCCGAGACCAAAAGGAAGTCACAGCCGAGGTCATGGCGGAGAAGACAACAGGTGGATGCATGATCATAGACCAGCGCGCATTGGGTTTCGGAAGCGGCGAGAGGGCGGTTTTCGCCTCCGATCCATGGACCACGCGCGGACGTCTTTTTCCCGAAGAGGGAAGCCTGACGCGTTCCGAATTCCAGCGCGACCGCGACCGCATCGTTCACACGACAGCCTTTCGTCGCCTGAAGCATAAGACACAGGTCTTCATCAGCCCTGACGGCGACCATTACCGCACCCGGCTTACCCACACCATCGAGGTGGCGCAGATCGCCCGGGCGCTCGCCCGCGCGCTGAAGCTGGATGAGGATCTGGCCGAAGGCGTGGCGCTGGTGCATGATTTCGGCCATACGCCTTTCGGCCATACCGGCGAAGATGCGCTGGATGCGGTGCTGCTGCCCTATGGCGGCTTCGATCATAACGCGCAGTCGCTGCGCATCGTCACCAAGCTGGAGCGCCGTTATGCCGAATATGACGGCATCAACCTGACCTGGGAGACGCTCGAAGGTCTCGTCAAGCACAATGGGCCGCTGGTGGACGCCAGGGGCGAGGGGATCAAGGGACCGGTTCCGCTGCCCATTCTCGAATATTGCGAGCTGCAGGATCTGGAGATCGGCAGCTATGCCAGCCTCGAGGCGCAGGTGGCGGCGATTGCCGATGACATCGCCTATAATACCCACGACATCGATGACGGGTTGCGCGCCGGTTATCTCACCTTCGAGATGCTGGAGGAGGTGCCTTTCCTCGGCGGCCTGATGGCGCAGGTGCGGGCGAAATATCCCGTGCTCGACAAGGAGCGTTTCGCCAATGAGATCATGCGCCGGCAGATCACCCATATGGTCGAAGATGTGATCGGCGTTGCGCAGCAGAATCTCGCCCGGCTGAAGCCGAAGAGTGCGGCGGATATCCGCGCTGCCGATTTCACCGTCGCGACCTTCTCGGCCGAGATGGCCGAGACCGACCGGCAAATCAAGAAATTGCTGTTCGCCCATATCTACCGGCATCCGGAAATCATGCGCATCCGCGCCGGCGCGACAAAGATCGTCACCGATCTTTTCCACCGTTATATGGAAACGCCGGCGGAAATGCAGAGCCACTATTGGGTGGACAGCATTTCCGGCATGAGCGTGGCCGCAAAAGCCCGGCATGTGGGCGACTATCTGGCCGGCATGACCGACAGTTATGCACTGCGCGCCCACCAGCGTCTGTTTGACCACACCCCCGATTTGCGATAGGCAGCGGGCGATCGCGAAGCCGACCCGGTTATGATGGCCGGATATAAACAGAAGCCCTTCGCGCAGGTTGGAACGATGAACATTTTTGCCGATTTCGATACCAGGATCAAAAACGCGCTCGAGACCCTCGATCTCGTGAAAGAGAACCGCGAAAAGGTCGATTTCAGTCGAATTACCGTCGAATCCCCGCGCGATCTCAGCCATGGCGATGTCGCAACCAATGCCGCCATGGTGCTGGCGAAGCCGCTCGGCACCAATCCGCGCGCGCTTGCCGAACTCATCGTGCCGGCTCTTCAGGCGGATGGCGATGTCGACAGCGTCAATGTCGCGGGTCCTGGCTTCATCAATCTCAAGGTCTCGGTCGGTTACTGGCAGCGTCTTCTCGCCGACATGATCGGGCAGGGCGTCGATTTCGGCCGCTCCACCATCGGTGCGGGCCAGAAGATCAACGTCGAATATGTCTCCGCCAATCCGACCGGTCCGATGCATGTCGGCCATTGCCGTGGCGCCGTCGTCGGCGATACGCTGGCGAACCTGCTGGCTTTTGCCGGTTACGGCGTTACCAAGGAATATTACATCAACGATGCCGGCTCGCAGATCGATGTGCTGGCCCGTTCGGTGTTCCTGCGTTACCGCGAGGCGCTTGGCGAAGATATCGGCACCATTCCGTCCGGTCTTTATCCCGGCGACTATCTCGTTCCCGTCGGCCAGGCGCTGGCGGATGAATATGGCATCAAGCTGCGCGCCATGCCCGAGGAAAAGTGGATGCCGATCGTCAAGGACAAGGCGATCGACGCGATGATGGCGATGATCCGCGAGGATCTGGCGCTGCTCAACGTCCGGCACGACGTGTTCTTCTCGGAGCGCACGCTGCATGAGGGCAATGGCGGTCCGATCCTCTCTGCTATCAACGACCTCACCTTCAAGGGCCATGTCTACAAGGGCACCCTGCCGCCGCCGAAGGGCGAATTGCCTGAGGACTGGGAAGACCGCGAACAGACGCTGTTCCGCTCCACGGAAGTGGGCGACGATATGGACCGCGCGCTGATGAAATCGGACGGTTCTTACACCTATTTCGCCGCCGACGTTGCTTATTTCAAGAACAAGTTCGACCGTGGTTTCTCCGAGATGATCTATGTGCTCGGCGCCGACCATGGCGGTTACGTGAAGCGGCTGGAAGCGGTCGCGCGCGCCGTCTCCGAAGGCAAGTCGAAACTGACGGTGCTTCTGTGCCAGCTCGTCAAGCTGTTCCGCGATGGCGAGCCGGTGAAGATGTCGAAGCGCTCCGGCGACTTCGTCACGCTGCGCGATGTTGTCGACGAAGTGGGTCGCGATCCGGTGCGATTCATGATGCTTTATCGGAAGAATTCCGAGCCGCTGGACTTCGATTTTGCGAAAGTGACCGAACAATCGAAGGATAATCCGGTTTTTTACGTGCAATATGCACACGCCCGCTCACAGTCGATCTTCCGGCAGGCGCAGGAAGCGTTTCCGGGGCTTGCTCCCTCTGCGGAAGAGATGGCGGCATCCGTTGCTTTGATCAGCGATATCAACGAGTTGCAGCTGGTTGCAAAGCTTGCCGAATATCCGCGCCTGATCGAATCGGCGGCCCTTTCGCACGAGCCGCACCGGCTTGCTTTTTACCTCTACGATCTCGCCAGTTCCTTCCATGGACACTGGAACAAGGGTAAGGATCAGCCGGAATTACGTTTTATTAACGATAAAAACCGAGAATTGAGCATTGCCAGACTTGGGCTGGTGAATGCTGTCGCAAATGTTTTGAAGTCTGGCCTTACGCTTTTGGGAGCGGACGCACCTGACGAAATGCGATAACATCTCACCATTATTTGCTCACAATACGCTGGCAAGAGCTGCAATGCGTAGATGGTGGAACACGTAATGGTCGAAAAAAATGTCGCGTATAACCGGGACGCCCGGTCCGAAGGCTTCGCTGACAACGATCCTCTGGCAGAACTGGCGCGTATCGTCGGCTTCGAAGATCGTCCTTCGCATGCGGGTTCCGAAGCTGCGCCACGCGCTGCCTCACCGGCAACCCGCCGCGAACCCGAATTCAACCTCGAGGACGAGCTGCTTCGGGAGTTCGAGGTTTACGATGCGCCGCACGCCGATCCGGTCGTTCTTGATCCGGCAAACGATGTTCGTGCGGGCATCCACCCCAATGATTTCATGCAGCGTGTCGAATCGGTATTCGCCCGCCGTGAGCCGGAGCTTGCGCCGGTGGCCGAACCCGCACCCGTGGCCGCATCTGCACCAGAGGTGAGGGAAGAGCCGCTCCCGGAAGTCGATCAGGCCTATATTCACAACTATGTCGAAACGACCACGCAGGATATTCGCGCGGATTTCCGCGACGATGCGGGCGCGGTGGCGGAAGTTTTCGATGTGCATTCGCGCCAGTCGCGTCCTGCCGAGCCTATGGTTTACCAGCAGGCCGCCCAGCAGGTGGCGTGGGAAGAGCCGCAGGCCGCGGAACCCGTAGAGCCAGAATGGCACACCATGCCGGAGCTTCCGGCCGATGTTTCGAGCAATATTCACGCCGAAGGCCATTCCTATGCGGCGGAGCCGCAGGCTTTCGATCTCGCCGATGAGGTGGAAATCGCTGTCGCCGAGGAAGCGCCCGCACCGGTTTCCGTGCGTCCGCCGTCGCATGGCGGCCGTTCTTCGCTGGAATTTTCCAGCCTTCGGCTGCCGCTCGCCAACTTCGGCGCGCGCCGGGATGTTTCGGCTGCCGATCCGAGGCGGGTCGGGCCGCGTTCCGAGCAGCAACCTGCCGCAGCCCGCATCGAGCCGCAGGTCGAAGCCGCGCCTGCCGTCGTTCAGGCAGAAGAAACCGCGCCTTCCTTTGCGCTGCCAGTCGCTGAGACCTTCACGCCTGCCGCAGAGCCTCTGGCGTTTGAGGTTGCTGAGACGCCGGCAGCGAAACATCTCTCGCCGATGGACGAGCTGATTTACGACGTCGCGAAATATTCCATTCCCGGTCGTGGCGAAACACCGCTGGTGCAGGACGTTCCCGCTGCGCAGGCTGCGAAGGTGGAGCCGCCCGTGGTTGCCGCCGCATCGGTGAAGGCGCAGCCAATTGCCGCTGCCGCGCCCGCGGCACCCGCAGAGGAGCTTGATTTCACGGATTTCGCCGGCTTCAACGATGATGATTTCGAGCTTGCGCTCGACGATCTCGACCTTGATCTGGACCTGTCCGAAATTGCCGAAGCGGAGGTTGTGCCTGCGCCGCAGCCCGTGCGCCCGCAGCCGGCCGCACCGGTCGCCGTTGCGGCTGCCGCGCCGCAGCCGGTGAGGGTGCAGCCTGCACCACAGCCGCGCCCGGCCCCTGTTGCCGCGGCCACGCCGGTGGCCGCCGTTCCGGCTCAGCCGCGCCCGGCCGTCGCAGGACCGCAGCCGGTTGCACCGCAAACGCTGGAAAGCCTGCCTTTCGACCCTTCGCAGATCGGCGAGACGGAAGAGCATCCGGAAACCATCGTCGAGATGGACGTGCCGGAACTGCCGGTCGGAGTTTTTGAACCGAAACCCGCCGCGCGCCGTCACGAGGAAGATCTCGATATCGATACCGAGCTTGCGACGCTGTTTGCGCCTGCGGTTGCCGGTGGTCTCGACCGTCATAAACACGCGGAAAACCGTGGCGCCGCCCAGGCGCGTCCGGTTCAGGCTCCGGAAGAAGCCGACGAATTCGAACGGGCGCTGGAAGAGGATTTCCGCCGCTCGATGCAGGAGGCCGCGGCTTCCCGCGGCAATGCGTCCCGCGATGCCGAGAACACCTATGTCGACCATCAGGCGGCTTATCGTGACGAGGATGAACGCGGCGGTCGCCGCTGGATCATGCCGGTTGCCGCCGCAATCGGTCTGGTGCTGATCGGCGGCGGCGTTTACGCGCTGGTGTCAGGCGGTTCGTCCAGCACCGGTTCCAATGGCGCGCCTGTTATCATCTCCGCCGATAACGATCCGATGAAGGTCGCGCCGGAAAATCCGGGCGGTCGCGTTGTGCCGAACCAGGACAAGGCGGTTTATGACCGCGTGGCCGGCGGCAGCGCTGCCGATCCGAAGCAGCCGGCGCTGATTTCCAGCAACGAGCAGCCTGTGGATGTGGTTCAGCGCACGCTGATCCCAGAACAGTTGCCGCTGGAAGGCGAAAACGACGCGGATATGGAAGCCGCCGGCACGCCGGTTGGCGAGACCGAGGATCCGCGCCTGCTTTCGCCGGAAGAAAAGGCCGCGCAGAACGAAGGTTCGGCTGCAACCGGCGTTTCGCCGCGCAAGGTCCGCACCATGATCGTCAAGCCTGACGGCACGCTGGTTGCCCAGGAAGTCGAGGTGCCGGCAGCCCAGCCGCCGAAGGCCGACAAGGTTGCGGAGCTTGCCGCACCGCAGACTGCGAAGCCGGGTGAGGGCGCTCCCGCCGTCATCGCCGCTTCGCGGGTTCCGGTCGCTCCGGAGCAGGCTCAGCCGCAGGCCAACACGCCTGCCGCAACGACACCGGCTGCACAGTCGGCGGCGCCCGTTCCTGCGGCGCGTCCGTCCTCGCAGCCGGCCAATGTGGTGGCAACGGTGACCAACCAGGGCAATGTCCGCCCCGCGACCGCTCCGGCGCAGCCGCAGGCTGCGCAGCAGCAGACGGCAGCCGCGACCCCGGCAGCGACCAGCACGCCTTCCGCCGGTGGCTACTACATCCAGATCGCCTCGTTGCCGAGCCAGGCGGAAGCCCAGAAGTCCTACCAGAACATGTCGGCCAAGTTCGGCTCGGTCATCGGTGGACGTGGCGTCGACATCAAGGCCGCCGAAATCGCCGGCAAGGGCACGTTCTACCGCGTCCGCATCCCGGCGGGTGACAAGAACGAAGCCGTGGCGCTGTGCGAAAAGTTCCGCTCGGCCGGCGGCAGCTGCCTCGTGGCGCGCTGATAGCGGCCGATACGGCGCGGAAAGATTGGGGCTGCCGCACGAGGCAGCCCTTATAGTATTTGGACCTTCGATCACACTCTGCGCCATCCTCGGGCCTAACCCGAGGATCCACAACCTGGAGCGATGGATCCTCGGGTCAAGCCCGAGGATGACGACGGAAAGGTTGTCGGACGATTTTCGCGGTCCCGATGGCGCAGTCTCCTTACCCTTACCCCTATTTTCCCTGAGAGCGTGACACCATGACCGATTGCAAAGCGATGATCCTCGGATGCAGCGGGCTTTCGCTGACTGCCGACGAGATTGCCCTTTACCGTGATGAGCAGCCCTGGGGCTTCATCCTGTTCGGGCGCAATATTGGCGAGCCGCAGCAGATCACCGATCTCGTCGCCGCCATGCGTGACGCCGTTGGTCGGCCAGACGCGCCGGTTCTGATCGACCAGGAGGGCGGGCGCGTGCAGCGTATCAAGCCGCCGATCCTGCAGGCCTATCCGAACGCCCGCATTCTCGGCGAAATCTATGAGCGCGACCGGGGGGCGGGTCTGCGCGCCGCCTGGCTGATGTCGCGCCTGCACGCCTTCGACCTCATGAAATTCGGCATCAACGTCGATTGCCTGCCGGTGCTCGACGTGCCGGTGGAAGGCGCCAGCAATGTCATCGGCAACCGCGCCTATGGATACACCCCGACCATGGTGGCCGAGATGGGGCAGGCGGCGGCCGACGGGCTGAAGGCGGGCGGCATGCTGCCTGTCATGAAGCATATGCCGGGCCATGGCCGCGGCATGGTGGATTCGCATCATGAACTGCCGGTCGTCGATGTGCCGCTCGATGAGCTGGACACCCATGATTTTGTGCCGTTCCGGGCGCTGAACCGCGAATTGATGGCGATGAGCGCGCATTTGGTGTTCAACGCCGTCGACCGCGAACGGCCGGCGACGACTTCGACGAAGGTGATCGAGGAAATCATTCGCGGCCGGATCGGCTTTGACGGCCTGCTGATGTCCGACGACAGTTCCATGAATGCGCTGAAGGGCACGCTCGGTGAAAGAGCTGCGAATATTGTTGCTGGTGGCTGCGATATAGTCTTGCATTGCAACGGGGTGATGGGTGAAATGCTTCAGGTCGTGAAGGAGGTTCCCGTTCTTTCCGGCCGTTCGCTGGAGCGGGTGCGGGCCGTGGAAGCGGGTTTCCCCATTGCGGACCCTTCCGACGAAGCGGAACTGAGAGCCGAATTCAACGCCATGTGGGCCGTTTCCTGACAGTCGGGCGGCGGCCCGTTACTCGGGACGACAGGCCGGACGCCCGGCGGATGGAACAATGGCCGCAGACAAGTCTCGCAATTCAACACCGATGGACAAGTTCTGGCAGGATGTGACGCCGGAGCGGCTGACGGGCGAGGCCGGGCTGGTCATCGATGTCGCGGGTTTCGAAGGCCCGCTCGATCTGCTGCTGCATCTTGCCCGCACGCAGAAGGTCGATCTGTCGCGCATTTCGGTGCTGGCGCTGGCCGAACAATATCTGCAATTCGTGGAAAGCGCGCGGCGCGTGCGCATCGAGCTTGCCGCCGATTATCTCGTCATGGCAGCGTGGCTCGCCTTTCTCAAATCCAAGCTGCTCATTCCGCAGCAATCGAAGGATGACGGTCCCTCGGGCGAGGAAATGGCCGCGACGCTGGCCTTCCGGCTGAAACGCCTGGAAGCGATGCGCGAGGCGGCGGAACGCCTCGTCAACCGCGCCCAGCTCGGCCGCGATGTTTTTGCCCGTGGCGCGCCGGAGCATATTCCGCACATCAACCGCTCGGCCTATGAGGCGAACCTTTACGATCTCCTCAGCGCCTATGCCAATCTGCGGCAGCGGCAGGCGATTACCCAGGTCACGATTGAAAAACGCCAGGTCTGGTCGCTTGTCGAGGCGCGTGAGCTTTTGACCCATCTCCTCGGCGATGTCGGGGAATGGACCGTGCTTGATCAATATCTGCTGCAATATGTGCCCGATCCCGCCATGCGGGTGACGGCGATTGCCAGCGCCTTTGCCGCTTCGCTGGAGCTGGTGCGCGAGGGCTCGCTGCAAATCCGGCAGGAGGGCGCTTTCCAGCCGATTTATATGCGCAAGGGTGGACGAGACGACCGTGCGGCGAATGCCGAAAGGACCGATAATGATTGACAACGATGAGATCGCCGAAGCCACCATCGTGACCTATGGCGCAGCGCCCGAACCGACGGTATTTTCCGAGCGCCAGCTGAAGGAGGCCGAGCGGATCGCCGAGGCCCTGGTCTTTGCCTCGTCCGAACCGGTTTCCGTGGGTTTCATCGCCGAGCGCCTGCCGCGCGGCATGGATGTCGTCGCCATTCTGCAGCGTCTTAAGGTTCTTTATGCGGAGCGCGGCGTCAATCTCGTGCAGGTGGGCGGGCAATGGGTCTTCCGCACCGCCGGCGATCTTTCCTTTGTCATCCGCGCCGAGGAAAAGGAGCCGAAGAAGCTGTCGCGCGCGGCGCTGGAAGTTTTGGCGATTATCGCCTATCATCAGCCGGTGACACGCGCCGAAATCGAGGAAATCCGCGGCGTGCAGACCTCGCGCGGCACGCTCGATGTGCTGATGGAGGCGGGCTGGGTCCGGTTCCGTGGCCGCAGGCGCACACCCGGCAGGCCGGTGACGATCGGCACCACGGTGGAGTTTCTCGACCATTTCGGCCTTGAGGAATTGCGCGATCTGCCGGGCCTTGAGGAACTGAAGGGTGCGGGGCTGCTTTCGGGCCGTATTCCTTCCAATTTCGGCGTTCCTCTGCCGATGATGAGCGACGAGTTGCGCGAGGATGAAGACCCGATCACGCAGCTTGATCTCGAAGAGCTGGGCCTGCTTGCGCCCGGCGGCGGCGATGGTGACGATTGATATCGCCGGCATGCGGGCAAGGCCACGAAAACTTTATGCGCACGCGCTGTTGAAGCGACGATTTGTTGTTTGAAAAAGCCTTTCAAACATCTTACATCGTCTGAAAGCGAAATTCAGGAGTTTCAGTTATGGGTTCTTTTAGTGTGTGGCATTGGCTCATCGTGCTGGTGATCGTTCTCGTCCTCTTCGGACGCGGCAAGATCCCGGAATTGATGGGCGATGTCGCAAAGGGCATCAAGAGCTTCAAGAAGGGCATGGCTGACGAAGACCAGACGCCGCCGCCGGCCGATGCCAACGCGAAGACCGTCGACCACAAGGCTGACGAGATCAAGTAAGCGGCCTGTCGCCGCTTGGTGTGAGACTGGCGCTAGAGCGCGGTGCGTCCTTTCGGATGCACAAAGGACGCTCTACCACTTGTATGTTGCGCATCGTTCCTGTCGAAAATCGATTCCGATTTTCGGGCCGATGCGCTAGGGTCTCGGGAGCATATTGATGTTAGATATCGGCTGGAGCGAGCTTCTGGTGATTGCGGTCGTGTTGATCGTGGTCGTCGGGCCGAAAGACTTGCCGCCCATGATTCGCGCCTTCGGCAAGACGATGGCGGGGCTTCGCAAGATGGCGGGGGATTTCCGCACCCAGTTCGATGAGGCTCTCAAAGAGGCCGACATGGACGATGTTCGCCAGACCATCTCCGATGTCCGCAATCTCAACCCGACCAATTCGCTGCGCGATGCGATGAACCCGCTCCGCCAGCTCGGCAACGAGATCAAGTCCGATCTGCAGAAGGCGACGACCCCGCCGGACGGCCTGTCTTCCACGCCCGCGCCTGCCACAGGCGAGCCGGTTGCGCCGCTGGTCAGCGTGCCCGAGCCGGAGATGAAGCTGCCGGATGCGCCGCCTGCTGTTACCGCATCCGCCGCGCCGGTTGCCGCAGCCGTCGCTGCGGAGGAGAAGCCGAAGCGCGCGCGGGCGAAATCGATTGCGACCGTGGAGGCCGAAGCGGTTGCCGCCAAGCCCAAACGCGCCGCCCGCAGCAAGGCCGCGGCGGCAACGCCCGAAACCGCTCCGGCCGCGAAAACCAGTGAGCCCGCCGTTTCGAAGCCCGCTGTTTCCAATCCCACCTTGAAGGCCGTCGCCAAAAAGGCGACCGTCAGAAAGTCTGCCGTAGACAAGGCGGTCGTGGCCGAGACCAAGCCGGCGAAAACGGCAAAAACCAAGGCCGCAAAGCCCAAAAAGGATGAAGCATGAGCGGGGATATCGAGGATAAGCCGCAGCCGCTTATCGAGCACCTCATGGAGTTGCGCACGCGGCTGATCTGGGCGCTCGGCGCGTTTTTCGTCGCCTTCATCGCCTGTTTCGCCGTTGCCAAGCATCTGTTCAACCTGCTCGTCATTCCTTACAAATGGGCGGTTCTCTGGGCGGGCCTCGATGTCACGAAGTCGTCGCTGATCTATACCGCGCCGCAGGAATTCTTCTTCACGCAGATCAAGGTTGCGATGTTCGGCGCGATGGTGATCTCGTTTCCGGTGGTCGCCTCGCAGCTCTATAAATTTGTGGCGCCCGGTCTTTACAAGAACGAACGGGCGGCCTTCCTGCCGTTCCTCATCGCTTCGCCGATCCTTTTCCTCATCGGCGCGGCGCTCGTCTATTTCTTCTTCACGCCCATGGTCATGTGGTTCTTCCTCGCCATGCAGCAATTGCCCGAGGATGGCGAGGTGGCGATTTCGCTGATGCCGAAGGTGTCGGAATATCTCAGCCTGATCATGACGCTGGTGCTGTCCTTCGGCCTGGTGTTCCAGCTGCCCGTCGTCACCACGCTTCTGGCGCGCGTCGGGCTGTTGACCAGCGACTGGCTCAGGGAAAAGCGCAAGTTTGCGATCGTCCTCGCCTTCGTGGTCGCCGCCGTGCTGACGCCGCCCGATCCCATGTCCCAGATCGGTCTTGCGCTGCCTGCGATCATTCTCTACGAGATTTCCATCTACATGGCTCGACTCGTGGAGAGGAAACGTGCGGCGGAATCCAAAAGCACGGAGCTGGAGGAGACCTGATTCTTCTGAAGGTCCTGCCGCTCGACAAATCTCCTCGCGCCGGGTTCATGCCCGGCGTTTTGCTGTAAAACACGGGTGATGCAACAACGGTCTGGAACGACGATGCACGACATTAAATGGATACGCGAAAACCCCGAAGCCTTCGATGCGGCTCTCGCACGGCGTGGCGTCGAGCCCGCCGCCGCGGGCCTGATCGCCCTCGATGAAAAGCGCCGCTCCGTTATCCAGTCCCTCCAGGACATGCAGTCCCGGCGCAATGCCGCCTCCAAGGAAATCGGCGCCGCCATGGCGCAGAAGAACACGGAGCTTGCGGAGAAACTGAAGGCCGAAGTCGCCGACATCAAGGAAAACATGCCGCGCGCCGAGGAGGAGGACCGCCAGGTTACCGCCGAGCTCAACGACGCCCTGTCGCGCCTGCCGAACATGCCCTTCGACGATGTGCCCGACGGCAGCGATGAACACGACAATGTGGTCACCCGCGTGGTTGGCCAGAAGCCCGGCTGGAACCATGAGGCCAAGGAGCATTTCGAGATCGGCGAAGCGCTCGGTTACATGGATTTCGAACGCGCCGCGAAGCTTTCGGGTTCGCGCTTCACCGTGCTGACCAGCCAGCTGGCGCGTCTGGAGCGGGCGCTCGGCCAGTTCATGATCGACCTGCACACTTCCGAACACGGTTACACCGAAGTATCCTCGCCGCTGATGGTGCGTGACGAGGCGATGTTCGGTACCGGACAATTGCCGAAATTTGCCGAGGACCTGTTCAAGACCACCGATGGCCGCTGGCTGATCCCGACGGCGGAAGTGACGTTGACCAACCTCGTCTCAGGCGAAATTCTCGAGCAGGAAAAGCTGCCGCTGCGTTTCACCGCGCTCACACCGTCCTTCCGTTCGGAAGCGGGCTCGGCCGGTCGCGACACGCGCGGCATGCTGCGCCAGCACCAGTTCTGGAAGTGCGAACTCGTCTCCATCACCGATGCGGAAAGTGCCGTTGAAGAGCATGAGCGCATGACGGCCTGCGCCGAGGAAGTGCTGAAGCGTCTCGGCCTGCATTTCCGCACCTTGACGCTCTGCACCGGCGACATGGGTTTTGGCGCGCGCAAGACTTACGATCTGGAAGTCTGGCTGCCGGGCCAGAACACCTATCGCGAAATCTCCTCCTGCTCGGTCTGCGGCGATTTCCAGGCGCGGCGCATGAATGCGCGTTATCGCGGCAAGGATGACAAGGCGACGAAGTTCGTGCACACGCTGAACGGCTCCGGCACGGCTGTCGGCCGCTGCCTGATCGCCATTCTCGAAAATTATCTGAACGAGGACGGTTCCGTCACAATTCCAGACGTGCTGCTGCCCTATATGGGCGGTCTGACGCGCATCGAGAAGGCGGCCTGATTGTCAGGCTCCTGAAGACGCCTCCGTCATTCCGGCCCTGAGCCGGAACCCAGCCAGCCCAAATCCTTGGGCTGAAAAGACTCTTCTCGCCGCGCCGACGCGCGTCGACTGAATTCCGGCTCAAGGCCGGAATGACGATAGCGGGAAGATTCTCTGAGAGAAATCATAGTGTCATCAAGCAGGGACACGGCAGCGGAGAGATGAACATGCGGATTTTGCTGACGAATGACGACGGTATTCACGCCGAGGGTCTGGCCGTGCTGGAGCGTATCGCTCGCACATTGTCGGACGATGTCTGGATTGTTGCGCCGGAAACCGACCAGAGCGGGCTTGCCCATTCGCTGACGCTGTCCGAACCGCTGCGTCTGCGAAAAGTTTCCGACAAACATTTCGCGCTGCGCGGCACGCCGACAGACTGCGTCATCATGGGCATTCGCGAAGTCCTGCCGGAAAAGCCGGATCTGGTGCTGTCAGGCGTCAATGCCGGCGCCAACATGGCCGATGACGTGACCTATTCCGGCACCATTGCCGGCGCCATCGAAGGCACGCTGCAGGGTGTGCGGTCCTTCGCGCTCAGCCAGGCCTTCAGCCACGCCGAAGGCCGGGTCGTGCCCTGGGAAGTCGCCGAGACCTATGCGCCCGATCTTCTGCGCAAGCTGATGAATGTCGACCTGCCTGATGGCACCTTCCTCAACCTCAATTTCCCCAATTGCGCACCGAGCGATGTGCAGGGCGTGTCTGTCACCGGGCAGGGCAAGCTCGATTTCGGTCTGACGGTGGAAGAGCGTCAGGATGGCCGCGGTTTTCCCTATTACTGGCTGCGCTTCGGCGAGCGTCTCGGCACCTTCCGCGAAGGCACCGATATCCATGCCCTGAAGCATGGCAAAATCTCGGTCACGCCGCTCAAGCTTGACCTGACGGACTACTCGGTAAAGGATCGGGTTGCGCAAGCGCTTGGATTCGGAGTCGCCGATTGAAATCTGCCATGGTCGAAAAGGAAGGTTTTGCCGCTCTGGTTCTCCGCTTAAGGGGCGAGGGGATTTCCGATCTCGACCTTCTGACGGCGGTCGAGCAGACGCCGCGTTCCAAATTCGTGCCGCCGCAATTTGCGGCCGACGCCTATTCCAGCCGTACGATCCCGATCGACTGCGGCGCCTTCATGGAGGGCGCCGACATGGCGGTGAAAATCCTTGCCCGGCTGCAGTTGAAGCCCGGCCAGCGCGTGCTGGAAATCGGCACGGGCAGCGGTTTCATGACGGCGATCATCGCGCGCCGGGTGGAGCGCGTCTTTTCGCTGGAGCGTTACAAGACGCTGGTGCAGCAGGCGCAGAACTGTCTCGACGATCTTTCCATCCGCAATGTTGTCATCCGCCAGGCGGATGGCAGCAACGGACTGGTAGGTGAGGGCACCTTTGACCGCATCATCTCCACCGCTGCCTTTACCACCATGCCGCGCTTCTTCGCCGAGCAGATCGTTTCGGGCGGCATGATGATCGCGCCGATCATTCTTGAAGACGAGCGTTGTGTGATGACGCGTTTCTCCAAGACCGGCAGCCGCTTCGAGAAGGAAGAGCTGTTCGAGGCTCCCTACCTGCCGCTCAGCACCCATATTGCCCGGCATTTGTGACGAAATGAAAATTTTGAAGGCAGTTCATTTTTGCCTTCTAATATTCTGAATTGTCGCAACTAACTGATTTTCAATATCATTATTGTCCCAGCATGACGCATCCGGTTTTCGTCATGGTTATCGAAGTGTCAAAAAAGCACTGAGCGGCTTAACGTTTTAACGGCGTGGTAACACTAACGCGCTTTAATCATAAACATCGACGCATGGTTTTCCCCACCTCGGGAAATGGGCCTTGCAAGAAGTGAAATTTGTGCCGGATCGGTTTCGATGCGGCGGGTTGGCGTCAGTGTAGATCGAGTCATGCGTATGAGACATTCGTCTAAAATCGGAAAATCAGTCGCAAAAATGTTCGCAGCGGCATTGCTGGCAAGCGTCGCAACGGGCTGTAGCTCGGATGCATCGCGGTTCAGCGGCCTCTTTTCCAGTGGACCGGACCAGATGACCACGGCGTCAATTCCAGCCCGGCAGGGCGGCGGTGCTTACGGGCAGGCCCCGGTTCCGCAAGGCGACATGAATGGCGGTTACGCCTCTGCCGCGCCGCAGGGCGGTTACGCCAACCAGAATATGGCGGGCAATTCCTATCCGCAATCGGGTGGTTATGGCGGCGTTCAGCCCTCCACGGCCCGCGCTTCGGCCTCGCCGGTGCAGCGTTCCGAGCTGTCTGCCCCGACAGCCGTTGCCAGCCGCGATCCCTCGACCCGCAACGAAGCCATGGCCCAGCCTTTCCCGTCCGCCCAGCGACAGGCCCAGCCGTCTCTTGCAGCGCCCGCCCAGCAGGCTGCCGCTCCCGTCACCGACAATCTGACCACCGCAACCGTACGGCCCGACAGGAACGGCTGGCACACCGATGGCGCGTCTTCCGTGACCCTGCGTCCCGGTGAAAGCATCGCGACGCTCTCCAACCGTTACGGCGTTCCGGAAAAGGAACTGCTGCGCGTCAACGGCCTGAAGACCGCATCCTCGGCGCAGGCCGGCCAGTCGATCCTCATTCCGAAATTCGGTCAGGTCCGCAACGCCGCCAAGGACGCAGCCGGCAATATCGCGCTGAACCGCAATGGCGACCAGCCGACCCCGCTGCGTGGCCCCGAGGGGAACGTGGCCGTGTTGCCGTCGCAGGCCGCCATTCGTGACAAGGTTTCCTCCGAAGCCGGCAAGCTGACGCCTCCCGGCGGCAAGCCGCTGCCGCCGAGCGGCGGTTACAAGGTTCAGCCGGGCGACAGCCTGGCGAAGATCGCTCGCGAAAACGGTGTGTCGGTTGCCGCCCTGAAGGCTGCAAACGGTCTGACCAACGAAAGCATTCGTATCGGCCAGACGCTTGCCATGCCGGGCGCCGTCACCGATGGCATCAAGACTGCCTCCGTTCCCGCCAAGGAAACGGTTGCCGCCAAGCCGGTCGAAACCGCCTCCGTCAAGCCTGAGCCCTACAAGGCTCCCGCTGCCGCCACCGCCGCAGCGGCGCCTGCCGCGCCGGCTACCGCAAGTGTCGGCGACATCGAGAAGAAGGCTGACATGGCCTCCGTTGCTCCGGAATCCACGGGTATCGGCAAATATCGCTGGCCGGTCCGCGGCGCTGTCATCAACAGCTTCGGTGACAATGTCGATGGCAGCCGCAATGACGGTATCAATATCTCCGTTCCGGAAGGTACGCCGATCAAGGCCGCCGAAAACGGCGTGGTCATCTATGCCGGCAATGGCCTGAAGCAGCTCGGCAACACGGTTCTCGTCCGTCATGATGACGGCAAGGTCACCGTTTACGGCAACGCCGCCAATCTCGATGTGCAGCGCGGCCAGAAGGTGCAGCGCGGCCAGACCATCGCCACCTCGGGCATGACCGGCAGCGCCAAGCGTCCGCAGGTTCACTTCGAAGTCCGCAAGGATGCGACGCCGGTGAACCCCTCCAGTTTCCTTGAATAGGTATTGCGTCTCAAGGAATGACAAAGCCGGGTGATGAGCCCGGCTTTTTCATTTTTGGTCCTTTTCATTTTTGAAGGGGCGTGGCCTGCCGTCAACCACCCCGGACGACCAGGCCAAACCGGGCTCAGAATATGATCGTCTGCCCCTCCGTGCGGGCCTGCGCCTTCGAATAGCTGACGAGATGCGCCGTGTGGCCATCGCGGTTGACCAGCCGGATCTCGCCGCCCTTGTTCGAGAGCTGAATGGAGCCTTTCGGCAGCAGCACCGTAGTCGCCATGCCTCCGGCCAGCGACACGTTGCCGACGGCGAAGCGGTTTTTCATCTTGTCGACCAGGAACCAGCCTTCGAGCGAGACGGTCTCGGTGCCGCTGTTGATGAGGGTGACAGTCTCCTGGCCGGGATCCTCACCGACGGGATTGACCAGCGCAGCGAGAATTCGCATTGGTCCGCCGGTGATCGGCTCGGGCTGTCCCCGTTGCCCGAGAACCGGAACCTCTTGCGGCTCGCTTCCGGCCGGGCCGAGAAAGACCGGATAGAAGGTGCGGATATGCTGGTCATCGGCGCTGCGGAACAGCTTCAGATCATATCGCGCACCATTGATGACGGCCTCCTTCGGCGCGCGGGCGCCGAGATGCGCGCGAACCGTGCCGATCGCCATCAGGCCTTCGACGCTGCAACCGACAAAAAATCCGCCCTTCGGCTTGGTCAGGGGGCGCAGCGCGCCACGCTCATAATCCGGCGCGTCCCAGCGATAGGAGATGGTCACCGATTCTGGAAATCGTTCCTGGCCATTGTCATACATGCCGCGCAGATAGACGATGCGGTCATCCTTGAACCCGGGAAACCGGTTCCTGTCGATGGTGCCGGCAAGCCCGTCGTCGAGATGGTACTTGTACCAGAAGTGGTAACCCTGAACCTTCGGTCCTTCCTGTTCGCCGACGAAGATATGCTCGAACCCGGTGAGGGCGGGATCGCCGCCCTGGGCGAATGTCCGGAACCATTGTTCGAGGAGGACCGCGTACCAGCGATCCCTGGAGACGGTCGTGCCTGTTGCCTCGCTCACATAAGCGCGGGCGACCTGCATCGGCGGCGTATCGACCACCGCGTCGAGAAGGTCGTGAACCTCCTGACGTTCTTCCGGGGTTTCGAGCTCGGGATCCTGCTCATCCAGGGCATAATTGTCGAAGAGCCGCGTCACCCGCTCATAGGTCAGCATTTTCCGCGGCGGGATCACGACGCTGGACAGCAGCTTGATGTCCTGCCCTCCGGCTGATGACGATACGACGGACACATAGCCATGATCGGCATCGCCCGGCGTCCCATCCAGGATGGGCTTTATGCCATTGCCCGCCTGATCGGCATCCCAAATCTGCTGATAGATATCCATTCAAGTCTCCTGTTCGATGATATCAGTCCGGCCGTTGCGTTACCCTCGCGCGAAGTACCGCATGAGCGCGCCCTTCGCCTCGTCGGCATATGGGTCGAGCCACGTGTCGTCCGTGGCCAGAAATCCCGACCATCCCTTCCGGCCCTGTCGCTTGAGTTCCGCCTCGATCGCCCTGAAACGGTAGTGATCGTAGACATCGAGGATGTGCACCGCATAGGCTGCGGCAAGAGCCTTGTCGCCGCGCACGATCAACAGATTCTCGTCGTTCGAATAGGATGCCTTGAAACCGAGATTGTGACTGCCGAAAATGACCGCGCAGTCATCCGACAGCGGATCGATGACGACCACCTTGTCGTGGATGATTGCGCCGATGCCGCCCTTGGCGGTGAGTTCTTCGCCGCCGAAATCGGCCAGCAGGTCCCGATCGTCCAGACGCGAGGCCCGCACGATGGAAACATTGGCTTCCGAGAAGACATGCGGGGATACCGCTTCCTCGTCATCATCGGGATCGTCCGGGTCATTCTTCCGGGCGGGAATATAGTTCGGCATGGCCTGGGCGCTCGATACGGCGCCGCTGACGATGAGCTTCTGGTCCCTCCGGCCGATGTCGATGGCTTCGCCGACGATGGAGTCCTTGCCGCGCTGGCCGGGATAGAAGGCCAGAAACAGGATCGCGTCTTCGGCCCTGCGCATGAGGCGGTATATGTCCTGTAGATCGGGCGGGATCGCCGCGCCCTTGCGGCGCGCCTTCATATTGGGCGAGAACCAGACATCGAGCCTTGCGCCGTTGGCGAGCGTGAAGCGGGCCGGCGTCTCGTTCGATGACCGGAAGGGTGCGGCCTGCTGGTTGTCGGGCATGCCGTCATCGAATTCCTCGGGGAGCGGGAGAACATCCTCCAGCATCCGGCGCCAGTAATCGGCAAACCCCTCGGCGACGGCTTTATCCTCGACAAGGACGGCGTTGTTCGTTTGTCCCGCAAGGCCGGTCGGCGTCCAGTTGGTGCTGCCGGTGAAGACCGACTGGGGCGTGCCGTCTTCTTTGAGATGAACCACGAACTTATTGTGACCGATATGGGTGGAGTTGTTGAACATGCGATGCTGGATATCGACGCCGGCGTCGATCAGCGCCTGGCGCGCATGGGCGTTCCTGACATCCCACGCGCCCTCCACCAGGCCGGTATTTGACAGGATGACGCGGATGCGGTCGCTGTTCGTTAAAAGCAGTTCGACGAGTTCGGGGTCGTCGAGTTCATAGAGAGCCAGCAGGAAGGAGCCCGGCCGCTCGAACAGTTCACGCAGCATCGGAAGAACATCGCCGGCGAGATATTTTCGAATGCCGTTTTTGGGATCGGAGATCATCTCCATCAACTCGTTCGGCTTCTTGACGCCGTCTTCCCAGATGACATTGCGCAGCCACTGCGCCGCCAGAACGCCGTTGGTGAAGGTGGACTGGAACGGGCCTAACCGGCGGGTGACATGGATGGCATTGGTGGCGACCGCCGGACCGAGATAACCGAGCGGCCGGGGTGAGCCTTCATAAGCCTTTGTTCTGGTCTTCACCGGCTTGTTCTGTGCGTCGAGAACCGGTTTTCCATCCGGGTCGCGCTTGACCACGTCGACATCGGCGGGCGTGGGGTCCTGCGCGGGTTCCATTCCTGGCTGAAGATCGCCGAGCGGCCGGATTTCGTAGCGGACGAAAACCTCGGAAGGGCGGAGCGCCGCCTTGTTGCGGCGTTTGCGGAGCGTGAGATCGCGCCACGACAATTTCTGGACCGGCCAGACGGAGGTGGTTTGCGGGAGCCAATGGGGGTTGCGCTGGCCTTTGAAGGCGACCCAGGCTGCGCAGGTGACCCGATCCTCCTCACCATCGTCGCGAAGGGCGATGCCGCCATCGGCCTGAAGATAGACGCGGACAACCTCGAAGCCGAGGCAACCCTCAATCTTGCCGTCGATATCCCAGGCGAGGTAGGCAACTTCGTTATTGGCATAGGCACGCGCAGAAACGATCTTCCCCATGGTCATCTCCCCTTTTCGGGAAATATGCTACCCTAACGTGTCATTCGCAAGACATTCGCCCATGGTTTCGTTTTTCTGTTTCAGTTGACGCGACAAGCAGGGATTTCCAGCCCGGAATTTTCGCTCCGGTTGTGATCCGCGTCTTGTATCGGGGCGTGATCGATCGCGAGAACATGAACTCACCATCGCCATTGCCGGGAAACGGTTTGGGACCGGGCCGACTAAGGCCTCACCAGTCCAACCGTCCTCTCGATGAAATCGACAATGGCGCCCGTATCGTTGAGATCGAAGACGGGAAGCGTCGTCTCGGCCACCGCATGATCGGCGGCAATGGCCACAATATGTGGATCGAGCGGCGCGAGCGGTTCGGTCTTGGCGGCTTCCAGTCGGCGTGCTTCGATCTTCGGCACGGGTTCGTATTTGTAGCCCTCGATCAAGACCAGATCGCAGGGGGCGAGGCGGGCGAGAATATCCTCGAAGGAGGGTTCCGGTTCGCCGCGCAATTCATGCATGATGGCGAAACGGGTGCCGGAAACGATGGTGACCTCCTGCGCGCCGGCCTGGCGGTGACGCCAGCTGTCGGCGCCGACCTTGTCGATGTCGAAATCATGATGGGCGTGCTTGATGGTGGAGACGCGGTAGCCGCGCGCCGTCAGCTCGGTGACGATGCTGACGGCAAGGCCGGTCTTGCCCGAGTTCTTCCAGCCGGCAATGCCGAAGACCTTTTGCGTCGCCATGGTTCCAGGCTCCATCTCTTTGTTCCAGCGCATTGTCCCGATGATAAGACCGCTATGCATCTTTATTGTAAATGTTCCAGATAGCTGCGCGCCAGCGCCAGTTCATCCGGCGTGTTGATGTTGAAGAACGGATCGAGGCTGCCCTTTGCCGTTTCGAGCGGCGGGAATGCGACGCCGATGGTGACATGGCGGGCAAGATAGGCGCGGATGCGGCGGTTTGCATCGTTCTTCAGCCAATCCTCGAGATCGTCGGCCAGCGCCACCGGCCACAGCGCGAAGACGGGGTGAAGCTGGCCGCTGGAGGCGGCGATGACGATCGCATTGTCCGATACGTGTTCGCACAGCCGGGCCGCCAGATCGTCAGGGAAGAACGGGCTGTCGGCGGGCGCCGTCAGGAAGTGGCTGCCGGCGGCGTCGCGATTGCGGAAATGCCGCATGCCGGCGAGAATGCCGGCGAGCGGTCCGGCATGGCCGTTCAGCGTATCCGGCAGCAGCGGCAGGCCGAAACTCTCCGCCCAGCCATTGGCGGCGTTGATGGTGACATCCGAGACCTGCGGCGCGATGCGGCGGATGACGTGGGACAGCAGGGGCGCATCTCCCAGCGTCACCATCGCCTTGTTGCTGCCCATGCGCCGCGACAGGCCGCCGGCGAGCACGAGGCCGGGTATTTGACGGGGAGGAGCGCTCATTGCCGCTGTTCCTGCAGCCTTACGACATAGGTGGTGAGCAGGGCGACAAGGCCGGTCGCCAGCATCACCAGAAGAAGCGGCCAGGTCCCGTCTTCCTTTGACAGGACCGAGGAGGCGAGCACCGAAAGTGCTGCGCCGCCACCGATGGTCATCGCGCCGCCGAGGCCTGAGGCGGAACCGGCCAGATGCGGCTGGACGCTGACCATACCGGCATTGGCGCTCGGCAAAGTCACGCCGTTTCCGACGCCGATCAGGGAAAGCGGCACGAAAAACGCATAGGCGCTTTCCGCACCGGCGGAAATCAGCACGATGGCCGTGACGATGCCGACAATGGCGATGACATTGCCCGAGAGCATCATGCGGGTAATGCCGATTTGGCTGGCGTAACGGCCGGAGATGAAGTTGCCGAGCATGTAACAGCTGGCCATGAAGAAGAACTGCAGGCCGAGCATGGCCGGCGCAAGCCCATAAAGCACGCTGCCGACAAAGGGCGCACCGCCAAGGAAGGAAAAGAACATGCCCGACGAGAAGGTAGAGGTCAGCGCATATCCCCAGAAGAGCGGCGACCGCAGAAGCTCCGGCCAGGCGTGGAACTGCTGCGAAAAGCTCGCCGATTTGCTCCTGTTGGTTTCACCGAGATCGAACCAGGCGAGCAGCAATATGCCGACGCCGAGCACGGCCAGAAGCGCAAAGCTGGACTGCCAGCCGGACAGGTCGTTCAGCAGGCCCCCCACCGTGGGACCGACCATCGGCACGACCGACATGCCCATGGTCACATAACCGATCATCGAAGCGGCCTGTTCCATCGGCACCATGTCGCGCACGATGGCGCGGGCCAGCACGAAACCGGAGACGACGGCCGCCTGCGCCACACGCCCGATCATGAAGACGGTGATGTTGGGCGCCAGCATGCAGACCAGCGTGGCGGCAATCATCATCGCAATGCTGGCAAGCATGACCGGGCGACGGCCGAAGAGATCGGAGAGCGGGCCGATGATGAGCTGCAGGCAGGCGGTGGCGGCGAGATAGCCGGATACGGCAAATTGCATCACCGCATAGTCGGTCTCGAAATAAACCGCCATGGCGGCGAGCGAGGGTAGGAACACGTTCATGCACAGCGCCGCGACACCGGCGATGACAACAAGCGTGATGATGTGGGGCGGGGTGGTCCGGTCGAGAAAGCGGCCGCTGTTCATCTCATTCTCCCGCCTCTTCCGTAACGGCAGCTTTCGTAACGGAAGCCGGCCGCACCGTGGTCGCGGCGGTGGGTGTCGCAGCCGAGCGCTTGGCCATCTGCGAACGCTTGCGCAGGCTTTCGCGATAGAAGGTATAAAGGCCCGAACCGATGACGATCATGGCGCCTGCGATGGTGTAGCCGTCGATTTTCTCGTTGAAGAAGAACACGCCGATCATGAACCCCCAGAGCAGGCTGGTGTAACGGAACGGCGCGACGAAGGAGATTTCACCCGATCTCATCGCAAGAATGATCGCCTGATAACCCACCAGCACCAGGACGGCGGAACCGGCGAGATGCGAGAGGATCATGAAATTCATCGGCTGCCAGCCGCCGAAGGGCACGATCAACAGCCCGCCCACGGCCATGTTGACGAAGGCGGTGATGACGGTGATGGCGAGCGAGGGCACATCCGCATACATTTTCCGCGTCAGCAGATCGCGCGCGGCGGTGACGGCGAGCGATGCGACGACCAGCAGCGCGCCCGGCGTGAAGCCTTCGGGGCCGGGCCGGATGATGATCAGCACGCCGATGAAACCGGTGATGATGGCCGCCCAGCGCCGCCAGCCCACGGGCTCGCGCAGGAAAAGGGCTGCCCCCAGCGTCACCACCAGCGGCAGGGACTGCAATATGGCGGAGGCGTTGGAAAACTCGATGAGGCCGAGCGCCGTCAGATAAAGAACGGCGGCTGTCACCTCGCAGAGACAGCGCAGGATGATGATGGGCCGCAGCAGGGTTTTCAGCGGCCGGAGCGCGCCGAAATGGCGTGCGGCGATATAGATCAGAACCACGGTCATGATGCCGCGGACGAACATGATCTGGCCGGTGTTGATGTAAGGGGTGACGGATTTCGTCAGCGCGTCGTTGGCCGTGAAGCTTGCCATTGCGAGCGCCATGAAAAGCGCGCCGCGCGTATTGTCCGTCAATGCCATTCCCAAATATCCCAGACCATGCGCGGTTTACTCCGCCCGTCCCGGGGCGATCTGGAGCCGCCGTTCCGGCGCAACCACGCATTCCTCCATGCAAAGAGACGTGGCACGGCGCAGCCGGCATTTCAACCGTTTATATGGGTGGGTGGACGAGAAAGAGGGGCTGTCGTCCCTCAGCCGCCGGTCACGCTCATATGGCGGGCGACAGCGGGGCGTTTGTGGGTGCGGTCGATGATGAAATCATGCCCTTTCGGCTTGCGCAGAATGGCGTCGTCGATGGCGCTGGCAAGATAGGCGTCGCTGTCGGAGGCGCGCAGCGCGGTGCGCAGGTCGGCGGCGTCATCCTGGCCCAGGCACATATAAAGCGTGCCGGTGCAGGTGAGGCGGACGCGGTTGCAGCTTTCACAGAAATTGTGGGTCATCGGCGTGATGAAGCCGAGCCGGCCGCCGGTTTCCTTCACCGTCACGTAACGGGCGGGGCCGCCGGTCTGGTAGTCGTTATCGATGAGCGTGAAGCTCTTTTCCAGATCGGCGCGCAGTTTCGAAAGCGGCAGGTAGCGGTCGGTGCGGTCTTCCTCGATCTCGCCCATCGGCATGGTTTCGATGACTGTCAGGTCCATGCCGCGCCCATGGGCGAAACGGATGAGATCGGCAATCTCGGCGTCGTTGAAATCCTTCAGCGCCACCGCATTGAGCTTGACCTTGATGCCCGCGGCCTGGGCGGCGTCCAGCCCTTCCATCACCCGGTCGATATCGCCCCAGCGGGTGATATTGCGGAATTTGTCGCGGTCGAGCGTATCGAGCGAGACATTGATGCGGCGCACGCCGCAATCGGCCAGTTCTGCGGCGAATTTCGCAAGCTGCGAGCCGTTGGTGGTCAGCGTCAATTCGTCGAGCGCGCCCGTGCGCACATGCCGGCCGAGATTCCTCACCAGCGACATGATGTTCTTGCGCACCAGCGGCTCGCCGCCGGTCAGCCTCAGCTTGCGCACGCCGCGCGTTATGAAGACGGAACAGAGCCGGTCGAGTTCTTCCAGTGTCAGAAGGTCCTTCTTCGGCAGGAAGGTCATGTGCTCGGACATGCAATAGGTGCAGCGGAAATCGCAGCGGTCGGTGACGGAGACGCGCAGATAGGTGATGGCGCGGCCGAAAGGGTCCACCATCGGTGTGCGGTTTTCCATCAGGGTTTTCGCCTTTTCAAGCGAACCGGGGAAACTGTTCACGTCTCCATCCTCAATGCGCCTTGCGCCGGGAACACATGCCGAATGTGTGCTCTACGGTTGATGTAGTGGCTTGCCTATCGTGAGGCAAGTCCGTAATTCTGACGCATATGACGAGCGTGCGGAAGTGAAAAATGAGTGATGCCTGGCCGACCGAGCTGCTTGTGTCGAAAGACCGGCGCGAATTGACCGTTTCCTTCGATGACGGAAGCGTTTACCGCCTTCAAGCCGAGATGCTGCGCGTGCTTTCGCCCTCGGCCGAGGTGCAGGGCCATGGGCCGGGGCAAAAGGTGACGGTGCCCGGCAAACGCGATGTCGCCATGCGCGACCTGGTCGCGACAGGCAATTATGCTGTCCGCATCCTCTTCGACGACGGCCACGATAGCGGCATCTACACCTGGAAATATCTGAAGGAACTGGGCGAGACCGGGGATGCGCTGTTTGCGGATTATGAGCGGCAGCTCGCCGAAAAGGGCCTGAGCAGGGAACCGCGATACCGGTAGACGGACGCAAGGCCTGCGGGCGCTCCCCACCCTCATTCCTGTGACAAGCACAGGAGCGAGGGGAGGAGGATAGCCGCATCTGAAGCCCGCATGCCTAAGGGACAAATAACCCGTTGAATCTGCGCACCGTCCCTCAGTAAAATCGTTTTCGCTTTTGACGCCGATGCGCTAGGAAGTGAGGGAGGGAACACCCTCGTTTTATCGATTTTCAGCGGGGTGGCGTGTGGCTGTCGAAGCGAACGGGAATGATCTGGCCCAGGTGGTCGTATTGCTGGCGGCAGGCGTTGTCGCCGCGCCGATCTTCAAGCGCATCGGCCTCGGCTCGGTGCTGGGTTATCTGGCCGCCGGCCTTGTGGTCGGGCCTTACGGTCTCGGCTTTTTTTCCGATTCGCAGGCCATTCTCCACATCGCCGAACTCGGCGTGGTGATGTTCCTGTTCATCATAGGCCTTGAGATGCAGCCGTCGCGGCTGTGGTCGATGCGGCAGGATATTTTCGGGCTGGGTGCGCTGCAGGTGCTGGTGTGCATGGCGGGCCTGACGCTGGTGGGCGTCAGCCTCGGCTTTCCGGTCATCATGTCCTTCGTCGCCGGCACCGGTTTCGTGCTGACCTCGACGGCGATCGTCATGCAGATGCTGCAGGAGCGCAACAGCATGTCGAGCCTGAAAGGCCAGCGCATCATCGCCATCCTGCTGTTCGAGGACCTCGCCATCGTGCCGCTGCTGGCGCTTGTCGCCTTCCTCGGTTCGGGCGGCGAACATGTGACGGCGTCGGAGCGCTGGGTCTCGGTCGGCATCGCGCTTGCCGCCGTCGGTGCGCTCATCCTCGCCGGGCGTTATCTTCTCAACCCGTTCTTCCGCCTGCTGGCGGCTTCCGGCGCGCGGGAGGTGATGACGGCCGCGGCGCTGCTGGTGGTGCTCGGTTCGGCGCTTCTGATGCAGGTCAGCGGCCTTTCCATGGCCATGGGCGCTTTCCTTGCCGGCGTGCTTTTGTCGGAATCCTCCTTCCGCCATCAGCTGGAAGCGGATATCGAGCCGTTTCGCGGCATTCTGCTCGGCCTGTTCTTCCTTGGCGTCGGCATGGCGATCGATCTTGCCGTCATCGCCTCCAACTGGCAGCTCGTGGTCATCAGCGTTGCTGGCTACATGCTGCTCAAGGCCTTCCTGATCTATGGCGTGGCGCGGGCGCTCGGCACCACGCGGCGCGAAAGCCTGGAGCGGGCGGTGCTGATGGCGCAGGGCGGCGAATTCGCCTTCGTGCTCTATTCGGCCGCCGTCAGCGCCGGCATTCTCGACCGGCAGGCGAACGCCATCCTGACGGCGACCATCATCATCTCCATGGTGCTGACGCCGCTGATGGTCATTCTGCATGACCGGCTGGTGCCGGCGGCGGTGCCCAATACCGACGATCTCGACGTGCCCGAGAATGTCGAGGGCAGCATTCTCCTGATCGGCTTCGGGCGTTTCGGCCAGATCGTCAGCCAGCCGCTTCTGGCGCGGGGCTACACACTGTCGCTGATCGACAAGGATGCCGAGTTCGTGCGCGATGCGGCGGAATTCGGCTTCAAGGTCTATTATGGCGATGGTTCGCGGGCGGAAATCCTGCATGCCGCCGGCGCCAGCACGGCGCGCGCCGTGCTGATCTGCGTCGACGACAAGGAGGCGGCGGTCAGGATCGCGGAGATCGTCAAGCACGAATTCCCGCTGGTTCCGGTCCTTGCCCGTGCTTACGATCGTGGCCATGCCATCGATCTGCTGAAGGCCGGTGTCGACTACCAGATCCGCGAGACGCTGGAATCGGCGCTGAATTTCAGCGAGGAAGTGCTGGGCGCCATGGGCGAGGAGCGGGAAGACGCCGCGCGCCTGGTGGAGGAATTCCGCGACCGCGACGAGGAACGTTTCGCCATGGAAGTCGTCGGCGGCATCTATGCCGGCCGTTCACTGATCCGCGGCAACGCCCAGCCGGCCGATCTTGTCGCCGCCCGCACCGCGCGCGAGCGGGCCGAGCGCGAAAAGGCGGAAGCAGCAGAGGAACAGGGATAGCGCCCGGCGGTGTCGAAGGGTGATTTTGAGGGATAGGAACGGATATGACGACCATCCGCACGATTGAGGAATTGAAGGCCATCTATGACGGCACCAGCGAGGCGTCGATCGCCAAGGTGACAGCCACGCTGACGGTTGAATACAGGCTGATGATCGAGGCCTCGCCCTTTCTGGCGCTGGCGACGGTCGGGCCGGAAGGCATGGACTGTTCGCCGCGCGGCGACAAGGGCGGCGTGGTCAGGGTGGCGGATGACAGGACGGTGCTGCTGCCGGACTGGCGCGGCAATAACCGCGTCGATTCGCTTCTGAACATCGTGCGCGATCCGCGTGTGGCGCTGATGTTCCTGATCCCCGGCTCGAATACGACGATGCGCATCAATGGCCGCGCCGTCGTCTCCGTCGACCCCGATCTGCTCGAAAGCTTCGAGATGGACGGCAAACACCCGCGCACCGTCATCGTGGTGACGATTGACGAGGTTTATTTCCAGTGCGCCCGGGCGCTGATGCGCTCGGAACTGTGGAACCCCGATCATTTCATCGACCCGGCCTCGCTTCCGACACCCGGTCTTCTGCTCAAGGCGGCCAAGGCTGAATTCGATCAGGAGACCTATGACCGGGAATGGGCGGCGCGGGCGGCGAAGACCATGTGGTGAGGCGTCATTTGCCGCGGTAACAGGTTGCGCACTTAACAGGGCGTGCGCCGCTTATATCAAACCGCCCTCATTCCTGTGACAAGCACAGGAATGAGGGCGAGAGGGCGCTGCATTCGATGCTACCTACCAGTGTCGCTCCTCACGCCCGATAGATCAGCCAGTTCTTGCCGGTATAGTTCTTCTGCATGCCGTCCTCGTAATAGACGGAGCGGTTCCGGCCGGTTTCCTTGGCATGGTAGAGCGCGGTATCGGCATGGCCGTAAAGCTCGCTCGGATTGCTGGCCTGTGCGGCGGAAGCGAAGCCGAGGGAAATCGTCACAGTACCGTAGTCGGCGCCCGATCTCGAATTGCGGAAGGGCGTGCTTTCCAGCGACAGGCGGATGCGCTCGCACATCACCATCACCTCTTCCGGTGTGTTGCCATCGAGAATGATGGCGAATTCCTCGCCGCCGCTTCGGGCGACAAAACCATCCTTGCGGACATTGGCGCGGATGACCGAGGCGACGGTGGCGAGAATCTTGTCGCCGACCGGATGGCCGAACGTGTCGTTGATCCGCTTGAAGTGATCGATATCGAGCAGGACGAGCGTGGTATATTGCAGGCCGATGGAGCTGTCATAAATCGAAGCCAGCCGGTCGTCGAAGGCGCGCCGGTTGGCAAGACGCGTCAGCGAATCGGTATTGGCGATGCGCTTGTATTCGTCGAGCTCGAGGCGCACCTGGTGCATTTCCTCGGCATGGCGGTTGACGTCGTTGAAGGCCTTTTCGCCGTCGATGATTTTCGTGCCGGTGGCTTCGGCCAGCAGGGCGATGGCGTTCCGCAGAATGTTGCTGCTGGCGGCGTTCTTGTCGTCGATGCGCTGGCGGGTCTCGCCGAGAATCCTGTTGTAGTTCTCGATGGAGGATTGTTCGCGCCTCAGGGTTCCCAGCAGGCCCTCCAGTTCGCGCCGCAGCTTCTCATGCGCGTCGTCGATCGACCGTGAAGGATTGCCTTCTCCGTAACGCAGGGACAGTTCGTCCAGGTCCTCCTGGGTGACGCGGTTTCCAAGCGCCGCCAGATCTTTCGTCAGCGCCGGGTTGGAGCCGATATAGGCTTCGTAAAAAAGGCTGTAGTTACGCGGGATCGGCGAAACACCCATGCTCCGCATGGCGTAGGCAATCTGCCCGGCAATGTCGGGTCCCGTGGTTTTGGGCGTGGATGCCGTGTTCATCAAGAAACTCCAGTGAGTCTGCTTATCGACTATGATTATTATTATGAAGCTCGTTTTGGAAAGCTTAATTTATGGGAAACTAATTTTTGTTCCCGAAAACTTCATTTTCTCCGTTTTTTATCTTATTTAATTGATAATTATAAGTAATTTTCATTTTGAAGAATTCCGGAAAATTTTCTCTCTACTGTTCGTCTTGGTGACAGCATCACATTTATTCTGTCAATCCCAATAACGGGATTCGTGTGATTTATTTTGGCACAACAATGCGTGGAGATATTCCCCCGGCAGGAAGAGATGACGGCTTTTGAATTGATCGACACTCCGCCGGCCAGCGGTTTTTTTTGCCATTCGTATCAGGATACAGGAATGTTACAGTTTTATTTGAAATTTTGACGCCGCGCGGGAGGCGCGGTGCAGTTCTCTAATGGCGGGGCAGTTTTCGGCAGGTGTCGCGGGGGCTCACGCTGCCGGTCGCGGGCTCCGCCGCCGCCTGCACAATCAGGATTTCAGCCTGATGACCGGGCATTCCGTCCCGGCCTCGACCTCGGGCGCGTGCGGCGGACGCACGATCAGCCCATCGGAATGGGCCAATATCTTCATCATCGATGAATCCTGTTTCGCATAGGCTTCCGCCACCAGCGCGCCGTTTGCATCCGTGCTGAATCGGGCGCGCAGATAGTCCTGCCGATGGTCGTTCTCCTTCAGCGGCGCGGCGGTGCGGGCGGTGGCGGCGCGCTGCAGCGGCGCGCGGCGGGCGATCCGGCGGATCAGCGGCTCCAGGAACAGCAGGCTGCAGACGAGGCTGGCCACCGGGTTGCCGGGCAGGCCGAGAACCTGCATGTTGCCGATGGCGCCGACCATCAGCGGTTTTCCCGGACGCATGGCGATGCGCCAGAAATCGAGCTGCATGCCTTCCGCCTTCAAGGCCGCCTGCACGAGGTCGTGGTCGCCGACGGAGGCACCGCCGAGCGTCACCAGCACATCCACCCTTGAGGCAACGGCCCTGCCGATGGCGGCGCGGATGAGCCTCTCGTCATCGGCAATGATGCCGAGATCGACAACCTCCGCACCCGCCTGCCGGGCAAGGGCTGCGACGCCGAACGTGTTGGAGGCGATGATCTGGGCCGGCTGCGGCGTGCTTCCCGGCGGCAGCAATTCGTCACCGGTGGCAAGGATGGCGATCCGCGGCCTGCGGTAGACGGAAAGTGCCGCGTGGTTCATGGCTGCGGCGAGTGTCAGGTCGGCAAAACAGAGTTCCCGACCGGCTTGCAGAACCGTTTCTCCCTCGGCGAAATCCTGCCCGCGCGGGCGAATGTGTCGCCCGGCGGCGACAGCGAAGGTGGTGCGGATTTTTCCGCCCTCCAGCACCTCGGCGTCTTCCTGAATGAGAATCGCATCTGCACCCTGCGGCACGGGCGCGCCGGTGAAGATGCGCACGGCTTCGCCTTCGCCGACGGCGCCGGGAAAAGCGTGGCCGGCCGCCGCCTGGCCGATGACGGTGAAGATCGAGCCGATATCGGGCGCATCGGCGCTGCGCAGCGCATAGCCGTCCATGGCCGAGGCATCGAAGGGGGGCTGGGTGAGGCGTGCGGTCAGGTCGGCTGCAAGAACCCGGCCATCACATTCGGCAAGCGGCAGCATCTCGCTTTCCGTTACCGGAGCCGCCGCTTCCAGAAGGCGCCTTGTGGCATCATCTACGGGCAGCAGCGGTTTCATTCAGCTCTCCTGCCGGCGAAAATCGCCGGATTTGCCGCCGCTCTTTTCCAGCAGGCGGATATTGACGATTTCCATCGCCTTGTCGGCGGCCTTGGCCATGTCATAGATCGTCAGGCAGGCGATGGAAACGGCGGTCAGCGCTTCCATTTCCACACCGGTCTTGCCCGACAGTTTCACCATCGCCTCGACCCTCAGACCGGGCAGGGCGGCGTCTTCGGTAATGTCCACCGCGACCTTGGTCAGCATCAGCGGGTGGCAGAGCGGGATGAGATTGGCCGTCTGCTTGGCGGCCATGATGCCGGCCAGCCGGGCTGTACCGATGACATCGCCCTTTTTGGCGTTGCCGTCGCGGATGAGCGCCAGCGTTTCCGGCTTCATCTTGACGAAGCCTTCGGCGACGGCCACACGGACGGTCTCGGCCTTGTCGCCGACATCGACCATGTGCGCCTCGCCGGAGGCGTCGATATGGGTGAGCTTCTGGCCGTCGCTCATCGGGATATTATTCCGCTGCCAGAATGCCGGACCGGCCTGTCAGAAGGGCTTTGGTGGCCGCCGCCACATCGTCCTTGCGCATCAGGCTTTCGCCGACGAGGAAGGTGCTGATGCCGCTTTTTTCGAGACGCTTACAATCCTCATGGGTGAAGATGCCGCTTTCGCCGACCAGCAGCTTGTCGGCGGGTACGAGACCAGCCAGCTTCTCGCTGGTTTCGAGGCTGACTTCGAAGGTGCGCAGGTTGCGGTTGTTGATGCCGAGAAGCGGCGAGGCGAGCTTCAGCGCCCGTTCGGTTTCTTCCGCATCATGCACCTCGACCAGCACGTCCATGCCGAGCGCGAAAGCCTCGTCTTCAAGGCGTTTTGCCTCGTCGTCGGAGAGTGATGCCATGATGAGGAGAATGCAGTCCGCGCCCCAGGCGCGGGCCTCGTGCACCTGATAGGTGTCGAACATGAAATCCTTGCGCAGCGCCGGCAGGGCGCAGGCATTGCGGGCGGCGGTCAGGAATTCCGGCGCGCCCTGAAAGCTTGGGCTATCCGTCAGCACGGACAGACAGGCGGCGCCGCCGGCCTCATAGGCGGCTGCCAGCGCCGGCGGGTCGAAATCGGGGCGGATCAGGCCCTTGGAGGGGCTTGCCTTCTTGATTTCGGCGATCAGGCCGAACTTGCCCTCGGCCTGTTTTGCCCGAAGCGCCCTGTAGAAACCGCGCGGCGCGCTCTGGCCTGCGGCCATCGCCTTGAGATCGGCCAGCGAGACCTTCGCCTTGGCGGCGGCGATTTCCTCGCGCTTGTAAATTTCGATCTTTTTCAGAATGTCGCTCATGATCTCGCTCTCATTCCTTTAATGGTCGGCCTGCCCGGGGTCGGCTTCGTTGGATACGGCGACCAGACGGTCGAGCGCGGCGGCGGCCTTGCCGCTGTCGAGCGCCTCGCTCGCTATGGTCATGGCCTGACCCAGCGTTTCCGCCTTGCCGGCGATGACGAGCGCCGCAGCCGCGTTGCAGAGCGACACGTCACGATAGGCATTGCGCTTGCCCGACAGGACGTCGCGCAAGGCCGCAGCATTGGCAATGCCGTCGCCACCCTTGAGGTCGGCCATTACAGCAACGTCGACGCCGAAATCTTTCGGGGTCAGATCGAAGGTGCGGATCTTGCCGCCTTCCAGCGCCGCCACATGGGTGACGCCGGTGGTGGTGACTTCATCCATGCCGTCGCCATGCACGACCCAGATGCTTTCCGAACCGAGATCGCGCAGCACTTCGGCAAGCGGCACCAGCCAGCGTGGCGAAAAGACGCCGAGCAGCTGCCGTTTGGCGCCGGCCGGGTTGGAGAGCGGGCCGAGCAGGTTGAAGATCGTCCTTGTGCCGAGTTCGACCCGGCTCGGGCCGACATGGCGCATGGCGGAATGGTGCATCTGCGCGAACATGAAGCCGAGACCCGCCTCCGCGATGCAGCGGGCGATGAGATCGGGACCGATATCCAGCTTCACGCCGAGCGCGGACAAGGCGTCCGCCGTGCCGGATTTGGAGCTCAGCGCCCGGTTGCCATGCTTGGCGACCGGCAGGCCCGTGCCGGCGACGATGATCGAGGCCAGCGTCGAGATGTTGTAGGTGCCGATGCCGTCACCGCCGGTGCCGACGATATCGATGGCATTGGCGGGGGCCGAAACGGGCAGCATGCGGGAACGCATGGAGGAGACGGCGCCGACGATCTCGTCCACCGTTTCCCCGCGCACGCGCAGCGCCATCAGGAAACCGCCGATCTGCGACGGCGTGGCTTCGCCCGACATCAGAATGTCGAAAGCCGTTCGCGATTCCTCACGGTTCAGGCTTTCTCCATTTGCGACCTTGGCGATCAGCGGCTTCAGTTCGGCCATGGTTTCCGCCCCCCGGTCAGAAGCCGACCATCGCCTGATCGGCGAGGGCCTGGTTGATGGTGACACCATAGTCATTCTGCAGGCGGTTGACCATCTGGTCCAGCATATCGTCGCCGGCCGCGCGGGCGATGGCGTTGAACTGCTGGTCGTCATTGGCGAGCGCGTCGGCAGGCGCATCGGTGTCAACGGAGGTGACCTTGAAGAGAATGCGGCTGGAACCCTCTGCGTCCGCCGCCGTGCCAACCACGCCTTCAGCGCCGGAGAAGACGGCGGCGATTGTCTGGCGGCCAAAAATCGCGTCCTCGCTGGTGCGGCGCAGGCCGGATTTCTGCTCGACGGCAAGGCTCAGTTCGCCGGCCACGGCCTCAAGGGTCTCGCCCTTTTCAACACGGGCCTTCAGCTCGTCGGCCTTGGCGGCAAGCGCGGTGCGCTGCTGCTCCGCCGTCCAGTCGGCCACGACATCGTCGCGGACTTCGGCAAGCGTGCGGTCGCGGGCGGCGATGATCTGGTCGACATCGAACCAGATGTAACCTTCGCGGCCGAGATTGATCGGCAGGGCTTCGGTGCCGGGTTCGGTCTTGAAGACTTCCTGCGCCAGCTGCGGCGAGGGCAGACCCTGTACGGCGTCACCCTTTTCATCGAGGCCGGCGGCGTCGATGGCGGCGATGGTGACGGGTTTCAGGTTCAGCTGCTGCGCCGCATCGGCAAGCGAGGAGCCGCCGGCACGCAGATCTTCGTAACGGTCGTGCACATTGGTGATTTCTTCCGCGGCGGCGGCGGTGGCGAGATCCTTGCGGATATCTTCCTTGGCCTCGTCCAGCGTGCGGGTGGTTTCCGGCTTGATGCCGGTGACGCGCAGGATGACCGGGCCGAAGGAGCCTTCGACCGCCGGCGACACGCCGCCATCCTTCTGGATGGCGAAGGCGGCATCGGCGATCGACTGGTCGGGGATGGTATCCCTGGTGAATTCGCCAAGCGTGACGTCGGAGGCGGTCTTGCCCTGATCCTTCACCACCTGGTCATAGGTGGTGTTGCCGAGGCGGATTTGCTCGGAGGCGGCGGCGGCCATTTCCTTTTCCGGGAAGGTCAGCTGTTCAACCGTGCGGCGGCCGGCGGTGCGGAAGCTGTCCTTGTGGCTTTCATAATAATCGGCGATCTGCGCGTCGGTCACCGATGCCGGCTCGGCAATGTCTGCTGGTTCGAGCTTCACATAGGTGAACTTGCGGAATTCCGGTGCGCGATATTTCGTCTTGTTGGTCTCGAACCACGGCGTGAGCACGTCGTCGCCCGGCGCCATGACCGGCGGGATGACGGCATTGGAGAGAATGACGTAATCGACCGCGCGCTGCTCGTTGCGATATTGCTTCAGCGCATCCACCAGCACCTGCGGTGCGGCAAAACCATCCGACACGGCTTCGACGATCTGGCTTCTGACGGCAACCTTGCTGCGTTCCTTGATATAGTCGTCCTCGCGGAAGCCGGAATTGCGCAGGCGCTCGCTGAACAGGTTGCGGTCGAACTGGCCGTTGACCGACTTGAAGGCCGGGTCCTCGGCGATGAGATTGGCAAGGCGGTCTTCCGAAAGGCCGAGATTCATCTTGGAAGCCAGCTCATCGAGGGCGGCGCCTGCCGCAAGCTGGCTGAAGACCTGGCGGTCGATGCCGAAGGCCTTGGCCTGTTCGGTCGTCAGCCTTGTGCCGAACTGGCGGCTGAGATCGGAAATCTGGCGCTGATAGGCGAGGCGGAATTCCTCCGGGCTGACCGTCTGGTCGCCCACCGTCATGACGGCGTGGGAATTGGCGGTGACAAGCGATGCGGAGACGCCCCAGACGCCGAACGAAACAACAAGCAGGAGAAGCAGCAGCTTGGCTGCCATGGTTCGAGAAGCATTTCTCAGGGAATCGAGCATCGTTATGCAAACCTCACAGGAACGTCGTCGCGGTCGCCGGTTGTCCGGCCCGCAACGTATCGGGGTTCCTTAAATCAATCCAAACGGAAATTGAAGGGAATTTGCCTTGGAAAAACGGGGTTTTGAAAACGCTTATGTGATTGGGACGCGGTTTTTTCGCCGTCATCTTCGCCGCATCGCCCCTGCGAGGCGCAAAATAAAACCGCCCGGAGCGGCCAGGCGGTTGCGAAGAATCGTTTTTGAGACGGCCGTGAAGCCGGTCTTGCGCGCTCAGAAGGCGCGGTCGCGCCGGATCATATCCTTGAACTCCTCGTCTTCCCGCCGCATCTCGGTGACGACGGAGATCATTGACATCACGAACATGACGCTGATCAGGGCCAGAAGCATCGTCAGAAATGTGAACATGATATCGTCTCCGGGAGTTTCGAGGAAATTCTCCCCGCTACTCAGTAATAATTCATATACTGGTAACGGGCGGTCAGCTGCGGGTAGTCCGGTCCCTGGGTTTCAGGCTTCTGCTCATAAAGACTAAACGTCGTTGCTACCATTGCGATAACCAGTACTGTCCAGGCGGTGCTGATGACGCTGATTTTCGCCGAAGTAGACTGTTTTTCTCTTACAAACATCTGTCTGTTCCTTTGGTTTCTTGTTAACGCGCCACGTCCGATGATGTTCCGCGTCAATCGTAAAAATCGATTAGCATCGCCCCGGTGAAACTTCCTTGAATGGCTCGTTCATCTGGCGTTCAGGAAACTGGCTAAGGCCGTCATTCGAGAAAAAGATACTCGGCAGCGAATGATGCGATGATCGAAAGGACGATCATGAAGGCCAGCATTTTCAATTCTCCGGATGCTTAACGGGTGAGGGGCGTTTCGGTTTCCCGATGCTGTGCATTTAAACAAAATAGCTCTGAAACCGCCCTGAACGGCCCATTCATCCGGGGTTCACGCCATCGCCGCGCCTGTGTCCTCCGGTTATAAAGTCTTGCGCCGCGTGGCTCTCCATGACAAAAGGCGGGCACATGGTACCCAGCATCGAAGCGCGCCCACCATCTGAGAGCGATATGACGATTGCCTTTTATCCAGGATCATTCGATCCGATGACCAACGGACATCTTGATGTGCTTATCCAGGCGCTGAATGTGGCGTCGAAAGTCATCGTCGCCGTCGGTATCCACCCCGGCAAGGCGCCGCTGTTCAGCTTCGAGGAGCGGGCGGCGCTGATAAAGCAGGCGCTTGCCGAGCAGCTGCCGGGCGAGGCGGCGCGCATGGAGGTCGTCTCCTTCGACAATCTGGTCGTCGACGCCGCCCGCCAGCACGGCGCACGTCTTCTGCTGCGCGGCCTGCGCGACGGCACCGATCTCGATTATGAAATGCAGATGGCCGGCATGAACCGCCAGATGGCGCCCGATATCCAGACCGTGTTCCTGCCCGCCGGCACCTCGTCGCGACCCATTACAGCCACATTGGTCCGGCAGATCGCCGCCATGGGCGGCAATGTCGACGCCTTCGTGCCGAAAGCCGTGCTTGAAGCCCTCAACGCCAAGCTGAAGCGCTGACTTCAGCCTCACATTTGGAGCCAATCCGATGAAACTCGCTCGATTTGCCTTTGCCGGCGTCATGTTTGCCGGCGCGCTTGCCGCCAGCACCATCGCTTCCGCCGCCGAACTTCTGACCATCCAGCTGAAGGACGGTCCCGTTGTCATCGAGCTGGCGCCGGATGTCGCGCCGAAGCACGTGGCGCAGATCGAGGCGCTGGCCAAGAAGGGCGCTTATGACAACGTCGCCTTCCACCGCGTCATCGACGGTTTCATGGCGCAGACCGGCGACGTGCAGTATGGCAACATGGAGAAGGGTTTCAGCGCCCAGCGCGCCGGCACCGGCGGTTCCGACCTGCCTGACATCCCGGCCGAATTCTCCAAGGTTCCCTTCACGCGCGGCGTGGTCGGCATGGCCCGCTCGCAGGACCCGAATTCCGCCAATTCGCAGTTCTTCATCATGTTTGCCGACGGCCCGTTCCTGAACGGCCAATATACCGTGGTCGGCAAGGTCGTGTCCGGCATGGAAGCCGTGGACAAGATCAAGCGCGGCGCCGGCGGCAACGGCGAAGTTTCCAACCCCGACCGGATGATCAAGGTCACCGTCGGCAAGAAGTAAGGTAGGGCAATAGAGCCCGAACAGAGGAGAATAGTCATGGCCGAGATCAAGGATCCGGAAAACACCATCATCATGGAAACCACGACCGGCAAGGTCGTGATCCAGCTGCTGCCGGAAGTTGCTCCGGGCCACGTTGCCCGCATCAAGGAACTCGTATCGGAAGGCGCTTACGATGGCGTCGTTTTCCACCGCGTCATCGAAGACTTCATGGCCCAGACGGGCGACGTGAAATTCGGCAAGAAGGGTGCGGAAAGCTTCAACCCGGCCCGCGCCGGCATGGGCGGCTCCGACAAGCCGGACCTCAAGGCCGAGTTCTCCGCCATTCCGCACGTGCGCGGCACCTGCTCCATGGCCCGTTCGCAGAACCCGAACTCCGCCAACTCGCAGTTCTTCATCTGCTTCACGGATTCGCCGTGGCTCAACAAGCAGTACACCGTCTGGGGCCAGGTCATCGAAGGCATGGAAGCCATCGACAAGGTCAAGCGCGGCGAGCCGGTGAAGGATCCCGATTCGATCGTTTCCATCAAGCTCGCTTCTGCGGCTTAAGGTTAAAGAGTTTCTCCCGCCTTGCTGAACTGCAAGGCGGGCGGATGTTTTGCTGATGGAGTGTTCCTCGCACTCGACGTCATCCTCGGGCTTGACCCGAGGATCCACGACGTCGCCGGGTGATGGATCCTCGGGTCAAGCCCGAGGATGACGCCGAGTGCGAGGGAGCCCCTTCACCAACAACGACCCGCCGGCAGTTTGCTGCGAGGCGGGTTTTGATATTTTCGAGAGCCCCTTTCATGCGTGTAGACCTGTTCGATTTCGATCTGCCCGAGGAGAATATCGCCCTGCGCCCGGCGAACCCGCGCGACAGCGCGCGCCTGCTCGTTGTCGATCCGAATGAAAACCGCATGGAGGACCATCGCGTCTTTAACCTGCCGTCCTTGCTGCGGCCCGGCGATGCGCTTGTCTTCAACGACACCCGTGTCATCCCTGCCCAGCTGGAAGGCGTGCGGCTGCGCGAAGGCGCGCCGGAGACGGCGGTTTCGGCCACGCTGCACATGCGTGCCGACCAATCCCGCTGGAAGGCTTTCGCGCGTCCCGGCAAGCGCATCAAGCAGGGCGACCGCATCCGGTTCGGTTATGAGCGCGACAATGCCTGCGGCCTTGCCCATCTGGAAGCCACCGTCGAGGAGAAGGGTGAGGAGGGTGAGATCACGCTGCTGTTCGACGTCTCCGGCCCTGTTCTGGACGAGGCGATTGCGTCGGTCGGCCATATTCCCCTGCCGCCCTATATTGCCGCGAAACGCCCGGAAGATGCGCAGGACCAGACCGATTACCAGACCATCTATGCCCGCGAAAAGGGCGCTGTCGCTGCCCCCACGGCCGGGCTGCATTTCACGCCCGATCTGTTCGAAGCGCTTGATAAGGTAGGTATCGAGCGGCATTTCGTAACACTTCACGTTGGGGCAGGCACCTTCCTTCCGGTGAAGTCCGACGATACCGACGACCACAAGATGCATTTCGAGATCGGCCATGTGTCGCAGGAAACCGCGACAAGGCTCAACGCCGTCAAGGCGCGCGGCGGGCGCATCGTCTGTGTCGGCACCACATCGCTGCGCCTGATTGAAAGCGCGGCCGACGATAACGGCGTTATCCACCCATGGTCCGACGCCACCGGCATCTTCATCACGCCCGGATACCGTTTCCGCGCGGTCGATATTCTGATGACCAATTTCCACCTGCCGAAATCGACGCTGTTCATGCTCGTTTCGGCTTTCTGCGGTCTCGAAACGATGCGTGACGCTTACAGGCACGCCATCGAAACCGGATACCGCTTCTATTCCTATGGCGATTCCAGCCTGTTGTTCCGGAAAAACTGATGCACGACAAATTCACCTTCACCCTGAAAGCCACGAGCGGCGGCGCGCGCCTCGGCGAAGTCGCCATGCCGCGCGGCGTCATCCGCACGCCCGCCTTCATGCCGGTCGGCACCGTCGGCACCGTCAAGGCCATGTATCTCGATCAGGTGCGCGAGCTGGGCGCCGATATCATTCTCGGCAATACCTATCACCTGATGCTGCGGCCCGGCCCGGAACGCGTCGCTCGTCTGGGCGGTCTGCATGAGCTGATCCGCTGGCCGCATCCGATCCTCACCGACAGCGGCGGCTTCCAGGTCATGTCGCTGTCCGGCCTGCGCAAGCTGGACGAGAAGGGCGTGACCTTCAAGAGCCATGTGGACGGCTCGCTGCACCACATGTCGCCGGAACGTTCCATCGAAATTCAGGGCATGCTCGATTCCGATATCCAGATGCAGCTTGATGAATGCATCGCGCTGCCGGCCGAGCGCAAGGAAATCGAGCGCGCCATGGAAATGTCGCTGCGCTGGGCGGAACGCTGCCGCGTCGCCTTCGGCGAACAGCCCGGCAAGGCCATGTTCGGCATCGTGCAGGGCGGCGACCAGCCGGACCTGCGTATCCGCTCTGCAGAGGGCCTCAAGCAGCTTGATCTCAAGGGTTATGCGGTCGGCGGCCTTGCCGTCGGCGAGCCGCAGGATGTGATGCTCGGCATGCTCGATATCACCCTGCCGGTGCTGCCCACCGAAAAGCCGCGTTACCTGATGGGCGTCGGCACGCCTGACGATATCCTGAAATCGGTGGCGCGCGGCATCGACATGTTCGACTGCGTGATGCCGACCCGTTCCGGCCGCCACGGGCTTGCCTTTACCCGTCGCGGCAAGGTCAATATCCGCAATGCTCGCCATGCCGAGGATATGCGCCCGCTGGACGAGCAGTCCAACTGCCCGGCCTCACGCGACTATTCCCGCGCCTATCTGCATCATCTCACCCGCGCCAACGAGGCGCTGGGCGGCATGCTGCTCTCCTGGCACAATCTTGCCTATTACCAGGAGCTGATGCAGGGTATTCGCAAGTCGATCGAGGAAGGCCGTTTCGCCGATTTTTACGCGGAAACCATTGAGATGTGGGCGCGGGGCGATATAGACCCGGTCTGATCCTTCCCGACCCTTTCTCCTGTTTCGGACGCTTTCCTTGGCACACGCGCCTTACGTTCTTTTCCGGGATGATTCGACCGGCACGGTGACAGCCTTCACCGAGCCGGAAGAGATCATCGTCGCGGATGAGCCGGCGTCGTTTTTTGCTGCGCTCAAGCGCTTGGAAGAGCTGCGCCGGGCCGGGAAGTACCTCGCCGGCTATATGTCCTACGAGGCGGGTTTCCTGTTCGAGCCGAAGCTTGCGCCTTTCGCGGACGAGCCTCGCAACGTGCCGTTTCTCAATTTCGGCGTCTTTTCCGGCCCGCAGCCGGATGAGGGGCGGTTTGCGCGCCCGGCAAATCTGCCGGATGCGGATACGTTTCTGTCCGATCCCGTGCCCGCATGGACCCTTCAAGACTATTGCCGGCGTTTCGACCGGCTGCATGACCATCTGCGTCGCGGCGACTGTTACCAGGGCAATCTGACCATGCCGGTCCATGCCCGCTGGAGCGGCGATCCGCTCACCGCCTTCTGGTCGCTGATCGAACGGCAGCCGGTGAAATATGGTGCGCTGGTCGATCTCGGCGGCCCGGTCATCCTGTCGCGCTCACCGGAACTGTTCTTCTCGGTTGACGGGGAAGGTTTCATCGAAACCCATCCGATGAAGGGAACGACGCCGCGCGGGGCGGATGCGGAGGAGGACAGGGCGATCATCGCGGCGATGCTGGCGGACGAAAAGACGCTGGCCGAAAACCGCATGATCGTCGATCTGCTGCGCAACGATATTTCCCGCATCGCCGAGGTCGGCAGCCTTCATGTGCCACGGCTGTTCGATATCGAGACCTATCCGACCGTGCACCAGATGGTCAGCCACGTCAGGGCCAAGCTTCTGCCTGACATAGCGGTGGAAGACATCTTCGCCGCGCTGTTTCCCTGCGGCTCCGTTACCGGCGCACCGAAAATGTGGGCGATGAAAATTCTGCGAGAGCTGGAAGCGACGCCGCGCGACGCCTATTGCGGCGCAATCGGCTTCATGTCTCCCAATGGCGACATGCGGTTCTCCGTGGCGATCCGCACGCTCAGCCTGTTTGACGACGGCCGCGCCGTCTTCAATGTCGGCGGCGGTATCGTGTTCGATTCCGTTGCCGAGGCGGAATATGATGAGTGTCTGCTGAAATCGAAATTCGCGGTGGGGGACAGGTTGTTGCGGGGATGATCGGGAAGGCCCTGACCGTTGGCGTATGCATTCTTAACGTCGGTCTTGTCACTTGTCGGCCGCAATACTCGCCTCCCTCATTCCTGTGCTTGTCACAGGAATCCAGCCAGCCCAAGTCCTTGGGCTGAAAAGACTTTCCCCGCCGCACGGACGTGCGTCGACTGGATTCCTGTGACAAGCACAGGAATGAGGGGGGAGGAAGCTATGACGTAAGCAACCAGATGTGTATCCGTAGAAAAATGGACTCCGGCTTTCGCGCCCTCAGCGCCCGATCACCTCAAACACGCCATCCTCCACCAGCACTTCCTTCGCCGCTGCATGGCTGAGAAAACCCGCAGGGCTGGCGCTGGCGCCATAGGCGCCCGATTGCAGGATGGCGAGGAGATCGCCGGCCTTGAGTTTCGGCAGCGCCGCATTGCGGGCGAGCGTATCGAGCGGCGTGCAGAGCGGGCCGACGATGGTTGCCGTCTCCTGATGCTCCGCCTGCATCATGGCAGGTGCGACGATGGGGTAGTTGCGCTTGACGATCTGGCCGAGATTGCCCGAGGCGGCGAGATGGTGGTGCATGCCGCCATCCGTCACCACGAAGGTGGTGCCGCGCGAGGTCTTTACCGAATTCACCTCCGCCACATAGAGGCCGCCGGGACCGGCGAGGAAACGGCCGGGTTCGACGATGACATGGGCGTCAGCTATCAGCGGATGCGCCTTCACAAGCGCCTTGAGGTCGGCAATGGCGGCACTGACTTTTTCAAGGTCGAGCGGCGTTTCGCCTGCGAAATAAGGAATGCCGAGACCGCCGCCGAGATCGATGGTTTCGAGCGGCCTGCCGAGCATCTCGGCCATGCGCGCGGCAAGGGAAATGCCGTGTCTCCACTGGGAGACAAGCATGTCGGCATCGAGAATCTGCGTGCCGCCGTAAATATGGACGCCGACGAGATCGATATGGCGGGCATCCCTGAAGAGCGGCAGGACGTTTTCCAGCTCTTCCTCATCGAAACCGAAGGCCGTGGCCTTGCCGCCCATGCGCATGGCGCCCGCCTGCGCATCCGGCACCGGATTGATGCGGATCGAAGCCTTTACCGGCCTGCCGACTGCCTCGATGCGGTCGATTTCCTCGGCGCTTTCGATGTGGATTTCGCCGATGCCGCCCTCGATCACTTCGCGCAGTTCGGCCATGCCCTTGCCGGGGCCGGCGAAGATGATGTTGCCAGGTGCGACACCCGCCTTGAGGGCGGCGCGATATTCGCCGACGGAGGCAATTTCCGCACCGGCGCCTTCCTGCCGGAAAAGCGAGACGATGGCGGGCAGGGGATTGGCCTTCACCGAATAATAGATGTCGGCAAAACCGGCGAGCGTCGCTTCGAGATCACGATAGGCGCGGCGCATGGCGCCGGCATCGTAGATGAAGCACGGCGTTCCGGTTTCGGCGACGATATCGCGCACGGGAAGTCCGCCGATCACCAGATCGTTTCCGTGGATATCGAATTGCCCTGCCGCAAAGGCCGGGCCGTGGCTCTGGGGTTTATCCGTTGGCGCCATTGTCCGTCCGTTCGCGCACCAGCGCGCGGTAATCGACCTTGCCATTCGCCGTTACCGGCAGTCGCTCGACCAGTTCGATGGCGCGGGGGATCATGAAGGGGGCGAGCATTTCGGCAGCCTTCTTCAGCGCGGCAGAAACATCGATATTCTCATTGGCCGAGGTTGCCACCGCATGGACCTTTTCGCCGGCAAACGGGTCCGGCAGGCCGATGACGGCCACCTGCTGGAAAAGCCCCGTCGACATCAGGCTTTCCTCGACCTCGGTCGGGCTGATGCGATAGCCCGACGATTTGATCATCGCATCGTTGCGGGCAACGAAGCTGAAGAAACCATCCTCGTCCTCCACGGCCAGATCGCCGGAATAACACACGGTTTCGCCGCCCAGCGTCGCCGGAATGAAGGGGTGGGGACGCAGCACCTTTGCCGTGTCTTCCGGCCGGTTCCAGTAACCCAGCGAGACGGTCGGGCCGCGATGGACGAGAATGCCGGGTTCACCCGGTTTTGCCCTCTGTCCCTCGGCGGTGACGATGAAGATTTCGCATTCGGGAATGGCCTTGCCGATGGAGGTCGGGCGGCGGTCGATTTCATCGGGCGGCAGGAAGGTGGAGCGAAAGGCTTCGGTGAGGCCGTACATCAGGTAGATTTTTGTATCCGGCAGCTTCTCGCGCAGCGCTTTTACGGTTTCCTGCGGCACGCGTCCGCCGGAATTGGTGATGTAGCGCAGATGCGGCAACGGCGTTTTTGCAAGCGACGGGGCCGCTTTCGTGAGGATCGCCCAGATCGTCGGCACGCCGGCGAGACCCGTGATGGCATGGTCGCGCAGGTCGCGGACGATCTCGTCGCCCAGCCGGAAAGTGGAGATAACAGTGGTTGCGCCCTGTTCCACCGCCGTCAGCAGCTGGTTCAGGCCATAATCGAAACTGAAGGGCAGGAGAGAGAGAATGCGGTCTTTTCCGGTAATCTCCAGATAGGTCCGCACGATGCGCGCGCCGGCCAGAAGATTGCGGTGCGACAGCATCACGCCCTTGGGCGAGCCGGTGGAGCCGGAAGTATAAAGAATGGCGGCCAGGTCCTCGCCGATTGCCGCCGAGGGGCGGGCGGGTGCGCCGGCACGGATTTCGATCTCTTCCGTCAGCAGCACCGTGACATCTGGAAGGCCTTCCAGCGCCGCTTTCAGCTCATCCATCATCGCGGCGTTGCTGATGACGATTTTCGCGCCGCAATCCCTGACGATATGGCGGATCTGCTGCGCTTTCAGCAGCGCATTGACCGGCACAAAGACGCCGGATGCCATGCTCACGCCGAAGATCGACCAGCATTCCTCGATGCCGCGCGGCAGATAGATGACGACGCGGTCTCCCCGCTCCACTCCGGCTTCCTGCAATGCCGCCGCGCAATTCGCCGTCGCCTGCGCGAATTCGCGATAATTCAGTGATCGGTCCTTGTGGACGAGGGCCTGATCGTCGCTCGCCGCGCGGGCGGCAAGAAGGTGGTGCAGCAGGAAATGGGGTGTCATTTCCTCCGTTCCCTGAGGACGAAGGTGATGAGATCGGCCGGCGTGCCGAGATTTTCCGGCGTGAAATGTTCGTCATCGAGCATGATGCCGAAACCTTCGCCGAGGAAGATCATCAATTCGAGGAAACCGAGCGAATCGATCACGCCGCCTTCGAGAAGCAGCGTATCGGCGGAAAAGGGGGCATAGGCGGGAAACCGGTTCGAGAGATAGGAATAGATCGTATCGGCAACGTCGATTTCGTTCTTTTTCGCTGCAATCATGCTTGTTCTCCGATTTCCCTCGTGTTTCCCATAAGACCGTCCGGATTGGCGCCTTGTCTTTAACGGCCAAGCTTCCGTCGGTTAGCACAGGGTTCACTAAAATACCTACGGTGGCAATAAAACCAACTCTGAGTATGCTTCGTTAATAAATCGTGGGTTCCATGCGCCTTTTACTTGTATTGGTGCAGATTTATGTGCTGCAAACCCGCCGATCTCTCGCTCTTCGCCAAGTGCAGCCATGGTCAGGGCAAGCCGGCCATGGCGAAGAAGGTGACGGGCAATTGCGGATAGGTGCCTTTGCGCGACCTTCCGGTCGTCGCAATGGATGAGGCGCGCCGACGGCAGTTTTTTGGTGGTGGTTTTCAGGAAGACCAGCGGGTAGTGCCGGTTCTCCGCCTCCATCACGGCCACGATGCAGCCGAGCCGGGCATGGTCTTCCAGCATCTCGCGCGTGTCGGCGGCGATTGTTTCCGGGTTTATTTCCGCAAGCGGGCGGAGCCGCGCGCTTGCCGGGCGAAGCGCTGCAAAGGGCAGCGGATAAAAAAGCGTGCAGTCGGTCACCGTCGCAAAGCCCAGCCTCTCATTCAGCTTGCAGGCTTCGGGAGAGGGGGTGAGATCGGTGAAGATTTCGTCGTCGCTGGATGAGGCCATCTGCAGCATGCGCGGTGCGAACCAGCGACAGGAGGGCTCGACATACCAGCTCGACAGATTGACGACGATCCTGCCCGTGCCGGGCAGGCGGCTTCTGAGCGTCAGCAGCACGCCTGCGGCATCGTCGCCCTTCATCAGCAATTGTCCGATCGGCCCCAGTTCGCGCCGCGCGTGATGTTCGCTGACGAGCGACAAACCGCGAGACCAGAAGGCCTCGCTCTTTTCCGGGAAACCTTTCGCCAAAAGGGCAACAGCGGCGACGCGGTTTCCGTTGTCGATCGGTACGATTTTCAGTGTCGCTCTCCGCTGGCTGGCGTCGTTTCTGCCGGGGAGGGACATTCAACTCCACCGCGTAGTATTGGCTTACGCCGATAAATTTACCGTCCCGTTAATCGCAATGGCTGCAGGAGGTTGGCGGCGATCACATTTGCATGAAAGGCGGACGCGTCCGCTTATGCGCGCCTCCGCCTCCATGTTTATCCGATCAATAGACCACGACGCCGCGAATGCTTTCGCCCTTATGCATCAGGTCGAAACCCTTGTTGATGTCTTCGAGCGGCATCGTATGGGTGATCATCGGGTCGATCTGGATCTTGCCTTCCATGTACCAGTCGACGATCTTCGGCACATCCGTGCGGCCGCGTGCGCCGCCAAAGGCGGTGCCCATCCAGTTGCGGCCGGTGACGAGCTGGAAGGGGCGCGTGGAGATTTCCTGGCCGGCGCCGGCAACGCCGATGATGACCGACTTGCCCCAGCCGCGATGCGAGGCTTCCAGCGCCTGACGCATGACCTTCGTATTGCCGGTGCAGTCGAAGGTATAGTCCGCGCCGCCGATCAGGTCGCCGTTGCGCTTCGTCATGTTGACGAGATAGGGCACGATGTCGTCGTCGACTTCCTTCGGGTTGACGAAGTGGGTCATGCCGAACTTCTCGCCCCAGGCCTTGCGGTCGGGGTTGATGTCGACGCCGATGATCATGTCCGCGCCGGCAAGGCGCAGGCCCTGCAGCACGTTGAGGCCGATGCCGCCGAGGCCGAAGACGATTGCGGTGGAGCCGATCTCAACCTTGGCGGTGTTGATGACAGCACCGATGCCGGTCGTCACGCCGCAGCCGATGTAGCAGACCTTGTCGAAGGGTGCGTCGGGATTGATCTTGGCGAGCGCGATCTCCGGCAGGACCGTATAGTTCGAGAAGGTCGAGCAGCCCATATAATGATGGATCTTGTCCTTGCCGATCGAGAAGCGCGAGGTGCCGTCGGGCATCACGCCCTGACCCTGGGTGGTGCGGATGGAGGTGCACAGATTGGTCTTGCGCGAGGTGCAGGAATAACATTCGCGGCATTCCGGCGTGTAGAGCGGAATGACATGGTCGCCCTTCCTGACCGAGGTGACGCCCGGTCCGACATCGACGACGACGCCCGCGCCCTCATGGCCGAGAATGGCCGGGAACAGGCCTTCCGGATCGGCGCCCGACAGGGTGAAATCGTCCGTATGGCAGATGCCGGTCGCCTTGACCTCAACCAGCACTTCGCCGGCGCGCGGGCCTTCGAGTTGAACGGTCATGACCTCAAGCGGCTTTCCGGCCTGAATGGCAACTGCGGCGCGAACGTCCATATCTTATCTCCTGGCATTGTCTTGTGATTGAACAGGGCTTGTTTTGCCCGAGCTTGGCTGGAGGGACAAGGGGCAAAGCCCGGTTTGTGTTTTCAGGGAAAGCCGTGGCTGCAAATCCCACGCTTCGATTGCTCGGCCAGATGCTCTGATGTCAATCCTCTAATTTACTTATTGATAAACTAAGCATATGAATTTGCTTCATATTTTTGATGTCCGGTTGAGCTTTGCTTTACGGTTTCCGTGTTATTTGACCCCTGCATTTTTAGTGGTCAGGCAAAGTTGCCCGAAAAGCGGCCCCGCCGGCGATCAACGAGCAATTTTCAAGCGACCGGCGACAGCCGGGTATTTTTAGCGTCGCATAAAGCCATGTCCGCCGCTTTTCACAGCGCGTCTTTCCCGTGGCGACGAGCGACATGAGACGGTGTTTTGATGATGAGCAGGCGATTAAAAAAGACAGCATGTAAAAGGGGCCTGTTTTCGTCGCTCCTCAAAGACCGCATGGGCGCCTTCGCCATCATGACCGCGCTGCTGCTGCCGGTCTTCATCATCCTGCTGGGGTTGCTTTTCGAAGGCGGCCGGGCGCTCGCCTATTATAACCAGTCAAAGCGTGTCATGGCGCTTGCGTGTGAACGCTCGACCAAGCCGACGCGAACGGATACGCCTGAAGACGCGGATCGTCGTCAAGCCGTGCTCTCGACTTTCGATGCGATGATCCAGTCTACAAAGCAGAAGGTGATCGGTCGCGATGTCGTCATTGATTGGCTGCGTACGGATGTCAGCGCCGAGTTCGGCTATAAACTGGCCTTCGCGAAGATGTTCGATCTCGATGAACTTAAGTATCGTTTGAACTACACGTGTGAGGGTATCCCGCCTTATCCTTATGACGGAGAAGTGCTGGTCAATAATGATTTTGAAAAGACCTCACTCGATAACGAGCGCGTCCTCAAAAACGGTATTTCGACGACTACACCCGGCGGTTGTTGGGGTATTTACCCATATACCGAGGTGGGTTGGCACGGTGGAACAGGTCCCGGCATCGAGTTGCAGGACTGGAGCAGTCCCTGCTGCCGCAAAATTCACGACTGGGAAGGTTACCCGAACGGATTCGCGCAACAAATCGAGAAAGACAAAGAAACCGCCAACGACAAGGCATGCGGCACTAAAGATTCAAACAAGGCGGCGGCTACTCGCAAAGATCTGATCGATTACTCCACGGGCAACAATACTTCCTTGCCTACGCGCTATGTGATTGAGTTGGACAGCGATTGGGGAACGGTCACGCAGGGGGGGAAGAAGCGGAAGGACGCAAACAGCTCCATATTCAAAACAGTGGAGCTTCATCCCGGTCAATATGAGATATCGGTCTGGTACAACGGTCGAAAGAGCCAATTTCCAAATCCGTCGGATGCCAAAAAGCCGATCACGGCGGAGCAGACGAACGGTATCGACGTCACCCTTCAGCAGCTTCGACCTCAATTGGGCGTCGTAAAAGAGGTATTCAACATGCGGCAGGGTCCCGGCATGGAAAATGCCATCGATCAGGCCATTAAGTGGCGCTACTACCAGAAGACATTCGCTGTGGATACCTATTCCGTCTACAAGCTCACCATCGCTGCATCGGGACTGAGCGACAGCGTCGGCGGCATCATCACCGGCTTCGAGCTGAGATATATCGGAAGGTACGGCGATGAGCGCCGGTAAATGCGTCGCAGATAAACGACAGGCAAACCGTCGAACGTTCCCCCGTTTCAAAATGTCACGGCTTGGTCTTTATCGGCGTTTCGTCGGTGACAGGCAGGCCGCGGCAGCTGTTGAGGTTGCGATACTGATGCCGGTCTTCCTCATTCTGATCTTCGGAATATTGGAAATCGGCCTATTGCTCCTTTATCATCTCTACCTGTCGACGGCCTCGAATGCGGGCATAGCCTATCTTCGTAAGGCGTCGACACAGCGGGAGCAGGTGACCGCAGACGCACTTCGACGTGCGATCGCAGACAACTTCATCGGGGCGGCGGATACTGAAACTCTGAAGATAACGCTTGCGCCAATAGCCGATGAGGATATTGCGGCGACGCCGATTTCCTTTCCGATCGTGAACCGCTTTCAGGCTCCGAGCAGTTCTGCTGGCCAATATATACTCGCGGTCGGCTACAACTGGGATTTCATCATGCCCACGACACATCTCCTTGTGCCCAAGTCTGGGGGCATCCGTCAGCTGCAGAACGTTTCGCTGGCCGTCACGGCTGTACGGGTGACGGAATGATCGGCCTTGGTTCGTATCGCGTCTCCCGGCTCTTTTCTTGCCGATCCGGCGCTGCGGCTGTCGAGATGGCGCTTCTGGCGCCGCTCCTCATCCTCTTTCTGGCGGTAGTTGTCGAAGTCGGGCGAGGTTGGATCAGTTATGATCGTTTTGTAACCGTGATCGACAATGCCGCCAGATGGTCGGCAAGATTTCCGGAGTTCGAGACACGGGTTAGAACGGGTATTTCCCAATTCGCGATCATTTCCGGAAACAGCATCCTTGAAATGGACAAGCTCAATCTCACCTTGAGAAGCGTCGAGTTGGTCGGTACCGCGCCGAAGGAGCAATTCAAGCCGCACAATTTCTTTGGTTCGGCCGAGGACGTGCCGTGGAAAAAGGCCGTGACTGACGGCAGATTTGGCCCCAAGGAAGCGATCATCGTTATTTCAGGCCGTTACAGCTACCGGCCGCTGTTTTCAATTTTGTTCGGAACGACAATCAGCTTCGAATATGTCGCCGCGGTCAACCCGTTCTTTTCAAGGCATTATCCCTATCAGACTGGCAAATCAGATTTTGGGAAATGGAATGTGATGTAACGGCGGTCGTTGCGGACTATACCGCCGCCAGCGCAATTAGATTCCAGCCGCGAATTTGGAAACGTCGAGCCATTCCGCACAATCCCGCAATGCCCGCGCCGCGATCAGCTGGCGTTTCATGATCGTCTTGTCCTTGCCGCGAAAACGCTTCACGCCTTCCGGCTTGACGATGGAGCCCGGCGCCAGTTCCGGGAAGAGGCCGAAATTGATGTTCATCGGCTGGAAGGAGCGTTTGCCCGGCTCATCATCGGAAGAGAGGTGGCCGCCGGTGATGTGGTTGAGGAGCGAGCCGAGCGCGGTGGTGGCCGGCGGCAGGCTCGGGGCCTCGCCCTTCTGTTCGGCGGCGGCGAAGCGGCCGGCGAGGAGGCCGACGGAGGCGCTTTCCACATAACCTTCGCAGCCGGTGATCTGGCCGGCGAAACGCAGATCCGGCCGGGATTTCAGCTTCAGCGAGCGGTCGAGCAGGATGGGGGAATCGATATAGGTGTTGCGGTGCAGGCCGCCGAGGCGCGCGAATTCCGCATTTTCGAGGCCGGGTATCATGCGGAATACATCCGCCTGCACACCGTATTTCAGCTTGGTCTGGAAACCGACCATGTTGTAGAGCGTGCCGAGCGCGTTGTCCTGTCGCAGCTGCACGACGGCATAGGCCTTGACCGTGGGGTTATGGGCGTTGGTCAGTCCCATCGGCTTCATCGGGCCATGGCGCAGCGTCTCGCGGCCGCGCTCGGCCATGATCTCGATCGGCAGGCAGCCATCGAAATAGGGCGTGCCTTCCCACTCCTTGAAACCCACCGTGTCACCGGCGATCAGCGCGTCGATGAAGGCGTTGTACTGCTCCTCGTTCAGCGGGCAGTTGATGTAATCCTTGCCCGTGCCGCCGGGGCCGACCTTGTCGTAACGCGACTGATACCAGCAGATATCCATATTGATGCTGTCGCGGTGCACGATGGGGGCGATGGCGTCGAAAAAGGCGAGCGCATCCTCACCCGTCTCGGCCTGGATGGCGGCGGCGAGATCCGGCGAGGTGAGCGGGCCGGTTGCGATGATCGAGTTGCCCCATTCCTTCGGCGGCAGGCCGTTCACCTCTTCGCGCACAATCGTCACCAGCGGGTGACTTTCCAGCTCTTTCGTCACGGCCTCGGAGAACCCGTCACGATCGACGGCGAGCGCGCCGCCGGCCGGCACCTGGTGCCTGTCGGCGCAGGCCATGATCAGAGAACCGGCAAGCCGCATTTCCGCATGGATGACGCCGACCGCATTGGCCGTCGCATCGTCGGAGCGGAAGGAGTTGGAGCAGACCAGCTCCGCCAGCGTATCGCCCTTATGCGCATCCGTGCCGCGCACGCCGCGCATTTCATGCAGGATGACGGGCACACCGCTTTCAGCGATCTGCCATGCGGCTTCCGAACCGGCCAGTCCGCCGCCCACGACGTGAATGGGAGAAGTGGTCTTGTCTTGCATGCTGGCGTCCATGGGCGGCCGCGGGGCAAAGGCTCCCGTCCGGCGGCTGTCTTTCGAGTGATTGTTGCGCACGGGTCCCGAAGGACGCGGCATTGTTTGCGGATGCACTAGCATGCATGGCCGGGGCAGCCAAATGTTTTTGCGGGTGGGGGATGTGAGGGGATGTGGAACGGGCGGGTGCCGCTTGTTTCTTCTCCCCGCCGGGGAGAAGGTCGCGGCAGCGGGATGAGGGGGCGAGGGTGCGGTCTATCGCTGGCGTTGCCCCCTCATCCGACCCTTCGGGCCACCTTCTCCCCGGCGGGGAGAAGAAACAAGCGGCGCTGTTGCGGGAAGTGCTTTTGCAGGCGACACGCAGGGCAGGGGCGAATCTCTGATATGTTTGCAGCGATCCGAGTGCCCCGAGAATCAAAAACGGCGCCAGAGGCGCCGCTTTCTTTTACCTGTCGCTCAATCGTCGCGCCCTGGAGGTCGGGCAGCGGGACGATCGTTTACGCCTTAGCGGAACGAACGGGCTGCTACGTTACGGATGTCGTAACGGGTCAGGCCGATGTCGCTCAGAGCCTGGTTGGAAAGGCTGCCAAGTTCGTTGATCGTGCGGCGGTAGGAGATCCAGTTCTTTGCGATGCGGATGGGGTTCATGGTCGTTTCCTCAATCTATCTCTGTTGATTTCGTCTGCCGGCTCAGCGTTTCCCTGTGCTCTCGGCTGTTGAGGTTTATATATAGACATTAAGCCATGTTGTGCAGTGCAGAATTTAGGCTACTGCCATGCATTTGTGCACTATGTCGGCTAAATTTGCGGCTTTGAATATCTTCTGAGCAAAATATGAGCGGAAATGCCTGTGTTTCAGGCGGTTTTGACGGGTTTCGCAGCCTTTGGCGGCGCTAAAGGGGCTTTCCGGTGTAAAAAGGCGCGTCGGGAGGGAGCGGATGCTATCCGGGCGCTGCGTGAATGGTCGGCCATCGATGCATTTTTCATCTGCCGACCCTGCGGGCGGTTGTGGCAATGCCGCTTCGACCCGGAGAGCCGCCCAAAACGAAAAAAGGCCGGAGGCGGGAGCCTCAGGCCTTTTTGGGTAGGTCGTCTCGCATCCGCCGCAATCAGCGGCGGGGCGTATAATCAGATGCCGACGGCGGTCTTGGCGACGCGGCGGATGTCCTGACGGCCAATGCCGAGGTCACTCAGTTCGCGGTCGGTCATGCGGCCGAGTTCGGTTACGGTCTGACGATACTTGCGCCAGTTGGTGAGCGAGCGTGCAATGTTCATTTTCATCTTCCTCTTCGTGCTGTTCAGTCTCTGCGGCCAGTCTTGGGAGGCTTTGGTCCGGGGCTGAACTGATCTCTGTATGGCCACCAATATAATCGGTTTAATCAAAACAAAAACAGACAAAGCAAGATGTCACCTATGCACGCATTGCAATGCAAGCCGGAAAAACGAGCCGATTGCGGCGATTCATGCATAATTTGTGACCAATTTGTGTGCTTTTGGTGATCGAATAGATGTCGGCATTGCGAATCCGCGAGGGATGGCCGGATACGGAGCGGAGCGCCGAAGCTTTGAACCTCGGACTTGAATCGGGGGGGGCGAGGGCAATCCGCCAATATCGGTTGCGGGAGATGCTATATATAATGTCACTGTAGCCGCATAAATATTGCCTGCTTTTCCTGTCTGCTTCCATGCGGATGTATCGGGCAGGGCCGGCCGGCAAGGCGAGGGGCGGATGCTGTGCGGTTTCCCGTTTCCGGCCTGGAACAGCCTCTGTTTGGCCGCGGGGGCCCAGCCCTCGGCGTCCGCGGCAAGTGGCCGGAGAGCGCGGCTGCCTCTCCCCGCCGGCGCGGGGGATGAGAAAAGTCCGGAGGAAACGAAAGGCGGCGATAAGGCGTGCTTGACCCTTTCTGAACATTGTGACATACCGCCGCCCAACGTGCGGGTATGGCGGAATTGGTAGACGCATTGGTTTTAGGTTCAACCTAAGCGTCTTATTCACCTGTAAGTAAATCTCCTCATTCTCGACTGAGAAGCCTCATTCACTGGGGCTTTTCTTTTTCCTCAATGTATTCACGTGTGAATTATACAGCTGATTACTCGGCTGTACGTGCCACATCGTGTGTCATTTTTCAGCGAGCCGGGGAGGGCAAAGCCTTCCTCGTTTGAGGCCCGCTCATCCGGCGCTCAGCCAATTACCCCACCCTTAAGCAAAGCCCCCAGACAGCCCCCTCTAAGGGGAACCTGATGGGGAACCTTTGGCCCACGCAAAGACGAGGACCGTAAAATGACCATCGAGACCACCATCCTTGAAAACCCCCTCTTCGAACGTCAGCTTGAACTCGAACAGGAAATGAGAACTTCAGGTATTCAGAGGTTCCGTAAATCTGTTGAGAAGGCGTCTGAGAAAGGCGTCATGACTTCCGTAATGTCCGTCAACCGTCTGGTGATCGAGGCCCACGAGAAAGTCGTCGCAGCAATCAACGCCTTCATCGCTGAAGCGCAGAGCGGGAAAGCCGGTCGTCGCCACGCAGCGGTCGCCTACATCTCGAAGTTCGACGTTGACACGGTGGCGAACATCACAGCTCGCGTCATTCTCGATGAGCTGACCCGCAAGTCGAACCTTACGAAAACGTGCCTCGCCATCGGCTCGATGCTGGAGAATGAATTCAACAGCCGGAAGTTCGAAGAGGAGATGCCCCGGGCGCATAAGAAGTTCCTCAAGAAGGCAAATCAGGAGACCCTCGAAAAGCGTCGCTGGTCTCACCTCTTATTCCCGGCTCGTCTCCTCGGCGTCGAACTTGAAGACTGGCCTGAGAAGGACCGTCTCCTCGTTGGTCTGAAGCTGGTGGACTTGTTCATCTCGGCAACTGGGCTGGTCGAAAAAAAGGATATCTTGTCCTCCCGATTTGGTACCCTCCAAATCCTCGACGGCAACGAACGGACGATGCAATGGATCGAGGAGGAGAATAGACGCCTTGAGCATCTGTTCCCCATCTTCATGCCGACTATCGTTCCCCCGAAGCCGTGGACCTCGCCCTTCGACGGTGGCTACTACACGGCCTTCCGTCGCCTTCGGTTGGTGAAGACGCACAATCACCAGTATCTTGAAGAGCTGGCTAACCGCGACCTTACCGAGGTCTATGGTGCCATCAACGCGCTTCAGGAAACCGCATGGGCGATCAACACCCCAGTTCTGGACGTGATGCGGACGCTCTACGAGAGCGGCGCTGGCGTGGCTGAGTTGCCGACGAACGACAAGCTGGCACTTCCTCAGCGGCCTTACTGGCTGCCTGATGGGAAGGAGCGCATGTCTGTTGAGGACATGACCGAGGAGCAGCTTGAGGAGTTCAAGGAGTGGAAGGCCAGGACGCACGAGACACACCGCAAGAACGCTGAGATGAGCGGCAAGCGAGCTGCCTTCCTGCGTACCCTTGGGGTGGCCGAGAAGTTCAAGGATGAGGAGGCGTTCTACTACCCTCATACCCTCGACTGGCGTGGCCGTGCGTACCCGCTTCCTCTCTATCTGACCCCTCAGGGTTCGGACATTCAGCGTGGTCTCCTAACGTTCGCTAACGTTGTCCCGATCTTGAACGAGGAGGCAGCCGATTGGCTGGCGATCCACGGGGCAGGGATGTTCGGCTACGATAAGGTCAGCCTTGAGGACCGCGTTCAGTGGGTTCGAGATCACGAGGCTGAAATCCTCGCATGTGCAGAGAACCCCTACGACTTCCGCTTCTGGACCACCGCCGACAAGCAATGGCAGTTCCTCGCGTTCTGCTTTGAGTGGGCCGCGTTCAAGCGCGAAGGGTACGGCTTCGAGAGCAGCCTGCCGGTTCAGATGGACGGCACCTGCAATGGCCTCCAGAACTTCTCCGCAATGCTCCTCGACGAGATTGGCGGGGCCGCTGTGAACCTTATCCCGGCTGAGAAGCCTCAGGATATCTATCAGCGGGTGGCTGATCTGGTCGCTGAGCTGGTCGAGCGTGATGTCACGAGCGATATGGCAGAGGTGGCGCTGATCGCACAAGGATGGGCAGGGAAGGTAAACCGCAAGGTGACCAAGCGCCCCGTGATGACGCTCGCTTATGGCGCTCGTCGGTTCGGCTTCGTCTCTCAGGTCGAAGAGGACACCATCAAGCCGTGGCGCACGGAGAACCCCGTCGAGTACCCCTTCATCACCACCAACGAGGAGGGCAAGCCTTACGACTTCGGTTACAAGGCGGCTCAATATATGGGCGGTCTCATCTGGGATAGCGTGGGCGAGGTCGTGGTGAAGGCACGGCAGGCTATGGACTGGCTTCAGGAAGCTTCGAAGGTTGCTTCGTCTGAGGGTCTTCCGATCAACTGGACAACGCCCGTAGGGTTCCTCGTCCAACAAGCCTACCGCGTCCCGACCGTGAAGAAGGTAGACACGACCTTCAATTCTCAGCGCATCGTACTCCGGTATCAACATGGGGTAGGGAAGATCGACAGCCGCCGTCAGGCGTCCGGGATTAGCCCGAACTGGGTCCACTCTCTCGATGCGGCGCATCTCATGAAGACCATCATGCGGTGCCACTTCGAGGGGATTAGGTCTTTCTCGATGATCCACGACAGCTACGGCACTCACGCAGGCAACGCAGCCAGCATGGCCCGCTATCTGCGCGAAGAGTTTGTCCTGATGTACTCACAGGTGGATGTTTTGGGCAGGTTCAAGGAGGAACTCGAAGCTCAGACAGGGGACACGCTCCCCGATCTCCCGCCGAAGGGCAACTTGGACCTCAATCAGGTTCTCGATAGCCCGTTTTTCTTTGCCTAAAAATATCCACTAGTGAATTGAATGTCGCCATCGGTAGTCCCTCTTCGGGGGATTACCCCACCCTTAAGCAAATCACGGCGCGGGCTGTCCTCGGGACCTCCCGGCCAATTACCCCACCCTTAAGCAAATCAATCGTCGATGCCTACACATTGACGCTGCGAGCCTCCGAAGGGCTTTCCTCCTTTCACCTTCGGCGGGCCTCCTCTCGCAGCGTCAATGTGTGGGCATCGCTCCCCGCAAATAGCTCAACAGCAGGTCTCATATCATGACGAACTCCGATGCCTCCAAGGCTCAGAGCGCGCTCGGTCGCGCCATTCAACTCTGGAATCAGGGACGGAACATCTCCTTCCAGCACGCCCAAGAACTCCGCGAAGAAGGCTACGATGTAGCTGCCCTTCGTCGCTTCCATTTCAAGCTCGCTTACTGAGGAGATCATCGTGAAGGTCACACTTAAAGAACGCGATCTCTGCCCGCCTTGGCATACCTTTGGCAAGCCGTATGAGGTTGTCGGCTATGATGATGAAGGTAACTACAAGATCATCGACGATGATGGTGATCGTATCACCGCGTATAAAGAGAACTGGGTCGTTGTACCTGAGCCTCAGCAGGCCGACCAATGGGACGCCTCAACACGCGGTCCCAAGATGGCGAACCCCACGGGCAAGGTCATCTTCAAATACCAGATGCCAGTCCTCGAACAGTTCGAGATGAAGCTTCCTCAAGGCGCTTACATCATCCGCATGGAAGATCAGGGCGGCATGTTCTGGCTTTGGGCGGTGGTCGATACCCGCGCCCCCGATGAAACCCGCAAGTTCCGCGCATTCAAAACCGGCGCTCCAATCCCTGACAGCTTCGATGGCAAGTACATCGGCTTCTGCAAAATCCATGTGCAGCAGGAGTTGGGCCTTTACATCTTCGAGGACGTAGCCCGATGACGAAACTCACACCTACCATTTACGGCGCAGCCCCGAAGGACTTGGGCGAACTGAAGCTCGACACTTCCGAGATGATGTTCTGGCTTTACCTGCCAATCAAGATGCCCGGCACGGTGGCCGAACAGTTACCCAAGCAGCTCGACCCTTACACGGAAGTCATCGACCGCGTTTATATGGACGTGATCAAGACCTACGGGCGGCAGCGCTGGAAGGACAGCTACGTCTACCTTTCGGTCAAGGTTCTGCATGTCACGCCCGATGCCCCCGGCAATCGTCCTGGCTGGCACAGTGATGGCTTCCTTACAGGTGACCTGAACTACATTTGGGCCGACCGTAACCCGACTGAGTTCTTCATCACGGACCGGCCCTTCAAGGTGGTCGAGGACCATAAGGAATCGATGCAAGTCTTCCACCGAATGGCAACCTTCGCTCTGCCCTCAGCCGGTGACCGCCGCGAACACGCCAAGGTCAACCACCTCTACCGCCTCGATCAGACCGTCATCCATCGGGTGTCACTGAACGTTGACAGCGGCAAGCGGGCGTTCGTGAAGGTCTCGGTTTCCGACAAGCCTTACGTCCAACTTGGCAACTCCATCAACCACCTTCTGCCTGAACATCCACGCCCTTCACTGGAGCGTCAGGCTGAGCGCAACTGCCCACAAGGAGGGGCATGATCTACCACCACCGACCGAACACGGTCCCTATCTTCCTCCGCTGCCGCACCTGTGATGGCATGGGTAGGAAGATGTTTGGCACTGGTGTCTTCGCCACTGGTGTCCGCTGTATGTCCTGTCAGGGACTTGGCAAGCACGTCCGGTACCTCACTCGGGGCCGGTCACTCATCCCCCTCATCAAGCCTGAGCCTCCGGCCAGCTTTGTTTCTCGCTGCTTATCAGCACTCAACAACTGAGAGAAGAACATGCCGCAAATCATCAAGAAAGTTTCTGTACGTCCGTCTGTCCATAACTCCGGCAGGTACGGAAGTGTTGAGCTGGCGACCCTCAGCTCCGACAGCTACGTCAACCTGATCACCTCCGAGCGGTCGCTAACGATCTCTCCGAGCGAAGCCAAACAACTCCGCGATCAGCTTCTCGAAATCTATCCGCTTGAGGTCGCGAAGCCGAGCAAGTTCAAGGTGGGTGATAAGGTCGCCTATCAGAGCATCGTCGGTTATGGCGCTCGTGGCATGGCCGGTCGGAAAGGTTCGATCAAAGAGGTTCTGGAAAAGGGCTGGTACAATGTCACCTTCACGGGCGGCGTCTTCGACAATGTGATCAAGGTCCATGAAGATTACCTTGTGGCTCAGCCGGTCGAACAGCGTGCATTCCAAGCCGGTGACCGAGTTCGATACAAGGACGGCGACACCTTCGCTCGCGGCTTCTCTGTTGTGACCCTCGACCGACCCCACGGCACCGATCGCTGGTGGTTTAAGGAGACCGGCACCCACGCACGTACTTCCACACTGGAGTTAGTGACCCCGGTTGCCTCCACGACCCCCGCTGAACCGGCGATCAACACCGAACTGGGCCGCTTCATCGTCGCCAAGATGGACAACGGAAACTATCTCCCCGGCACCAAGCCACGTGTCCACACCTCGGCCAAGTCGGCGAATGATGAGGCTACCCGCCTCGCGAATGACCACGGCGGCACCTTCCATGTGCTTCGTGCTTCCTTCGAGGCCAGCCGTCCGGTCGTCGTTCAGCCCCCGGTTAAGACGGCCAAGCTTTAACTAATTGCATCCACTCGTGGATGTTTCCCAAGCCCCTTTGCCCTGCCGGTGAGGGGGCTTTTTCATTTCTCCAAGCAGGACTTTTAAATGGCAGAACGCAAGAAGAACCCGTCGCTCATTTCCCCTCGCGGCCCCCTGAAGTTCCCGAAGATCGACAAGGTTGACTACGGCACGAAGGACTACCCGAAGCCGAACGGCGAGTATTCCACAAAGCTGGTTCTGGAAGCTGACGCTCCCGAGACCAAGCGCTTCATCGCATCGCTCATGCCTCACTATCAGGAGGCGATGGCCGAGGCCGCAGCCAAGTTCAAAGAGCTGAAGGTCGAGACCCGCAAGAAGCTCGGTAAGGTGACGGAAAACGATCTCTTCACCACGCTCTACGATCAGGACACGGAGCAGCCGACCGGCTACATCGAGTTCAAGTTCGCGATGGCGGCCAGCGGCGAGCGCAAGGACAAGACGAAGTGGTCGGCCAAGCCCGCGATCTTCGACGCCAAGGGTAAGCCGATGACCAAGGTTCCCGAAATCTGGTCCGGTACCGAGGCGAAGGTTTCGTTCGAGTGCCAGCCGTACTTCATTCCAGGCACTGGCGCTGCTGGTCTCAAGCTCAAGCTGAAGGCTGTGCAGGTTATCGAGCTGGTCTCTGGTGGTCAGCGCTCCGCATCGAGCTACGGCTTCGGTGCTGAGGACGGCTACGAGTACGAAGAGCCGACCGCAGAAGACAACGCGGGTGAGTTCGGTGAGGACAGCGGCGAGGACAACTCGTCCAAGACCATCGACGACGATATCCCGTTCTAAGGAATACATGACCTACCGCACAGGCGCATCTCAACTGCGTGCGGTGGGCATTCGAGAAGGCTTCCGTTCAGGGCTTGAAGACAAGGTAGCAGATCAGCTTAAGGCGAGGGGCATCGACCCCCGCTACGAGCAAGAGGTTATCCCTTACGTCAAGCCTGAACGGAAGGCCAAATACACCCCCGATTTCCGGCTGCCGAATGGCATCTACATTGAGACGAAGGGACGCTTTGTAACCGAGGACAGGCAGAAGCACATCCTCATCAAGGCTCAGCATCCCTCGCTCGATATCCGGTTCGTGTTCTCGAACCCCAACGCCCGCATCTCCAAAACCTCCAAGACAACTTACGCCGACTGGTGCCTGAAGCACGGCTTCAAGTACGCGGCCAAAACCATCCCCCAAGAATGGATCGATGAGTAGCATGTTCACGCTGCGTAAGCAGACCAACTACCTCGTCGTGCATTGCTCGGCCACCACTTCGACGATGAACATTGGCGCGAAAGAAATCCGTCAGTGGCACCGCGAAAAGGGCTGGATCGATATCGGCTATCACTTCGTCATTCGTCGTGATGGCACCGTTGAAATCGGTCGGCCCGAGAATACGGTCGGCGCTCACGTAGAGAACCACAATTCCAACTCCATCGGTATCTGCCTCGTCGGCGGTATCGATGCCAAGGGCAAGGCTGAGAACAACTTCACGCCTGCCCAGTTCGCGGCCCTCGCAGCCAAGCTTCGGGAGCTGAAGGCGAAGTACCCCGGCGTCACCGTTCAGGGACATCGAGACTTTGCAGGCGTCAAGAAGGACTGCCCCTCGTTCGATACCCGCAAGTGGATCAGCGAGACTGGCGTGTTTGCCGAGACCGCCCCGCCCATCAAGCTCGACAATGACGGCCTCATCATCCGCGCCGTCGAAGTGACCTCAGCGAACCCCACGCTTTTCAGCCTCGCCAAACGCTTCGGCTACACGGCGGCTGAACTCCAGAAGGCGAACCCTTTGGTTGACCCGACGCAGCTTAAAGTCGGCCAGCTCATCCGCCTCCCGGGCTGATTACCCCACCCTTAAGCAAACCTCCAGCGACCCTCATGGCCCCGTGCCGTGGGGGTCTTTTCGTTTTTACGTCCTCAACATCTGAGAGAAACACATGAACACTTTCAAAGTGGGCGACCGCGTTCGCCATCGTGAAGAGCCGTCCTTAGGCGAAGGCGTTGTCGTCAGCCTGAAGAACCGTGAAGGTTGGGTAGAGATTAAGTTCACTCATCGCGTGAAGCCTTGGACCACGGCGTTCGGTTTCGAATACAAATACGAGTTCCTCACCTCTGACTTCAAGGTCGGTGATCGAGTCAGCAGTCCGTATGGCGTCGGCACGGTCAAGGCACTACCAACGCCCTCTTTCAACCTCTTCGCCGTTGAGCTTGATCGCCCCTACTGGGGGCATTCTTGCGACGGGAAGACGAAGAGTCAGCACGGCGCTTGGACCTCTGCTGAAGACATGACCCTGCTCGAACAGCCGGTTGTCGAAGCCGTCAAGGCGGCCACCCCGAAGGCCAAGACGATCACCTTCAAGAAGGGCAGCCAGTGCGACCGCCTCGTCAAGTACATGCTCAGCGGTAACTCGGTTACCCCGATCAAGGCCCGTTCGCTGTTCGGTGCTGAGCGCCTCGCAGCCCGTATTCTGGAAATCAAGAAGGCAGGCCACAAGGTGAAGACGGTCATCAAGACTGATCTTAACGGCAAGGTCTACGCTGAATACTCCCTCCGCAATGTCGGTCGGGTGGCAGCATGAAGGACTTCATGAAGAAAGAACTGAGCGTCGGTGACCTCGTGGTTCATGGAGTGGGAGGCCGGTACGCCGGTCTCTCAGGCCCTTACACGATCCACAGCTTCACCCCGAAGATGGTTCGCATCAAGCGGGTAGGCTCGACCGCCGAGTTTACCTCCTGTGTCCCTTCCCACAACCTCGTAAAGGTAACCGAATGAAGACCGTCGCGTTCATTCTGCTGATTATGTACTGGGGCAGTGATGGCCGCTCCGCTATGACCACCGCAGAGTTTACCTCTCAGGCAACCTGTGAGGCAGCCCTTAAGTCTGCCGCCAATGCGATGGACGGTATGGGCATGAGCCGTACCTATTCGGTATGCGTGGAGAAGTAACCATGGAAATGGACAACTCCTGCATTCCTCCGCGCTTCAAGATTGATACCTCTTCCGATGGTTGGGGCAGGTTCGTGGTCTACGAGCGAAGGTCATTCCTCGGCATCAAATATTGGGGCCGTGTCTACAAGACCTACAGTCTTGGAGAAGCGGAAGACCACATTAGGAAGCTTCAAAGGCTACCTCTCTACTATCGGTAATCATGGAAAACGACAGCTCCTTCGTCCGTAAGGAGCCATGCCCGAAATGCGGTTCAAGGGACAACCTTGGCCGCTACTCGGACGGTCATGCTCATTGCTATGGCTGTCACTATTACGAGCCGGGAGATGGCTCCGACCCTCAACTCTCAAGGAAATCTAAGATGTCGCGAGACCTCATCTCGGGCGGGGAATACCGCGCCATTTCGAAGCGCGGCATCACCGAAGAAACCTGCCGGAAATTTGGCTACCAAATCGGCCACTTCAAAGATCAACTTGTCCACATCGCACCGTACCACGATGCTGAAGGAAACCTCACCGCTCAGAAGATACGGTTTCAGGATAAGACCTTCACGGTAACCGGCAACATGAAGCCCGCACTTTTGTTCGGGCAGAATCTCTGGCGGGCCGGTGGTCGCAAGGTCATCATCACCGAAGGCGAGATTGACGCTATGTCGGTCAGTCAGGTGCAGGGCAACAAGTGGCCTGTGGTTTCCATCCAGAATGGTGCGCAATCCGCCAAGAAAGCTTTGACCGCAGTTCTCGAATGGCTTTGTTCGTTCGAGGAAGTCATCCTCATGTTCGATATGGATCAGCCAGGGCGAGACGCCGTAGCTGAGTGCGCCCCGCTCTTCCCCCCGGGAAAATGCAAGATCGCGCACCTCACAATGAAAGACCCCAACGAGTTGCTCTTGGCGGGGAAAGGTGAGGAGATCATCAGCGCCATTTGGCAGGCCCGAGACTTCCGCCCTGATGGTATTGTAGATGGTTCAGCCATCACAATCGACATGATGCAGGAACCTATTTCCGGCTATTCGATCAGGTACCCGAAACTCAATGAGATGATCGGCGGCATTCGCGAAGGCGAGCTGACGTTGCTCACTGCCGGTTCTGGTGTTGGTAAATCAACGCTGGCCCGCGAGGTCGCCTACGGTCTTCATCAGGACCACGAGCTGACCATCGGAAACATCTATCTCGAAGAGAACCTGAAGAAGACAGCTCAGGGCTACATCGCCATCCATAACAGCGTCCCTTTGGGTAACCTTCGGAAAGACCCCTCGATCATCACACCCGAGGCTTGGGCATCATCCAAGGCTGACGTGATTGATCAGCGGATGTTCTTCTACGACCACTTTGGTTCGCTTGAGGCTGACAGTCTTCTGGCGAAGATCAGGTATCTGAGGGTGGCTCTCGGCTGCAACTTCGTTGTTCTCGACCACATCTCAATCGTGGTCTCGGGGGCTGAAGGCAGTGGCGAAGGCGAGCGTCGAGATATCGACAAGCTCATGACGAAGCTGCGTTCTCTGATCGAAGAGACCGGACTAGGCATCATCGCAATCGTCCACCTCAAGCAGCCTGAAGGGAAGCCTCACGAGGAGGGCGGTCGCGTCACTCTTAGCCAGCTTCGTGGCTCCGGTGCGCTCAAGCAGCTCAGCGACAACATCGTTGCTCTGGAACGCGACCAGCAGGGCGAGAATAAAAACACCTCGCTTGCCCGTGTCCTGAAGTGCCGCGAGTTCGGTGAGACAGGTGAGGCCGATTACATCCTCTACGACCGTTCGACGGGGCGCTTACTTCCCATCGACGAACCTTCAAGCAACCCCGGCTTCGGAGATGAATCGTCACCAGAGGGTGACAGCATCCCATTTTGACCAATCTAACTCACAGGTGAATATATGGCGTACCGTTGCCTCAGCAGATGGAAGGACTTCTCCAGCCTCTTGGGGAAAACCCTAACTGTGATTGTCGTCAATGATGATCAGACAGAGATCGAGATAACCACCGCCGATGGCGAACGCTACCTCATGTATCACGAGCAAGATTGCTGCGAGAGCGTGTGGGTTGAGGACATTGCCGGTGACCTCGAAGACCTAATCGGAACTCCGCTTCTGATGGCGGAGGTCACAAGCCAAGACGGTGAGAACAACGATGAGTACGGCACCTCGACTTGGACCTTCTACAGGGCAGCCACGATAAAAGGCTCCGTCACTATCCGTTGGTGCGGAACCTCAAACGGTTACTACAGCGAGGGCGTCTCGTTCGCGCTGCTTTCGTCCGACTAAATACATCCACCCGTGAATAAGTCACTCCAGCGAGAGGACGACAATGGCTCGTTATCTATTCGATTGCGAGACCGATGGATTACTCGACACCTTAACTCAGGTGCATTCATTGGTCCTGCGAGACCCCGACAGTGGGTTTACGTTCTCGTGCACTCCTCACCGCTACAGCACCGATGACATTACGATCATCACCGACTGGACGGTTGAGGATGCACTTCATGCCTTGATGCACGCCGATGAGATCATCGGTCACAACATCATCAAGTTTGACATCCCGGCATTGCAGAAGGTGTACCCGTGGTTTGAGCCGAAAGGCAAAATCACAGACACCTTGGTTTGCTCCCGTTTGATCTGGGCGGATATTGCCGACCACGATCTTAAGCAGGTTCGTAAGGGGTACCCCGGCAAGCTCGTTGGTTCCCACTCCCTGAAGGCTTGGGGCTACCGCCTCGGCGTTCTCAAGGGGGAGTTCGGTGAGACCTCCGACTGGGCCACATGGACCCCCGAAATGCAGACTTACTGCGAGCAGGACGTAACCGTCACTGCGGAGTTGTACGCCCGCATCGTCAAGAAAGAGCCGACCGAAAAGTCCCTCTGGATTGAACACGAGTTCGCCAAGATCATCGCAATGCAGGAGCGCCACGGCTTCGCCTTCAATGAGGACGAAGCGGTCAAGCTCTATAACCAGCTTGTCAAGCGGCGGCTGGAAATCTCGGGCGAGCTACAGGAAGCGTTCCCTCCGGTCGAGAAGACCGAGGTGTTCATTCCTAAGGTGAACAACCGCCAACGCGGCTACGTGAAGGGCGAACCTTTCACGAAGAAGTGGATGGTCGAGTTCAACCCATCGTCCAGGCAGATGATTGCAGATCGTCTTCAAGCGATGGGATGGGAGCCTCAGGAGTTTACCCCCTCAGGTCAACCGAAGATCGACGAAACGATCCTTCAGGCTCTCCCATATCCCGAGGCCAAGGTTCTCGCTGAACACTTCCTCGTCGAGAAGCGCATAGGGCAGTTGGCCGAAGGCGATCAGGCTTGGCTCAAGCTCGTCAGAAAGGGACGCATTCATGGCTCGGTCAACACCAATGGTGCGGTCACTGGGCGCTGCACTCACAGTAACCCGAACGTGGCTCAGGTGCCGCGTGTGGGCAGTCCTTACGGAGCTGAATGCCGCGCTCTTTTCGCCACGACCGCACGTTGGGTTCTGGTTGGTGCGGACCTATCTGGCTTGGAGTTGCGGTGTCTCGCTCACTTCATGGCCCTCTTCGACGGGGGCGAATACGGACGTATCGTCCTCGAAGGTGACATCCATACTGTAAACCAAAATGCTGCCGGTCTGCCGACCCGTAACGACGCCAAGACCTTCATCTACGCTTTCCTCTACGGGGCAGGCGATCAGAAGATTGGAAGCATCGTTGCTCCTGACGCCTCCCCTGAGGAACAGAAGCGTATCGGCAAGAAGCTCAAGCGACAGTTCCTTGCGAAGACCCCGGCGTTGCGCCGCCTTCGTGAAGTCGTCGAGCTGAAGGTTCTAGGGTTCGTCCCGAAGGCCAAGCCGCTCCTCGTCAACCCGTCATACGAACACCTCTGGAGGCAAGATAGCGCCAAGCAGTGGTGGTTCAAAGCGGGTGCAGGTGGCGTGCTTATCGGCCTCGACGGTCGCAAGCTGCACATTCGCTCGGCTCATGCCGCGCTCAATACGCTCCTGCAATCTGCCGGTGCACTCATCTCCAAGGTCTCGATGATCTTGGCGTATCAAGAACTATCCACTCGTGGTTACGTCTTCGGTCGTGACTACGCCTTCGTCGCTCATATCCACGATGAAATCCAAACCGAGTGCCGTCCTGAACTGGCGGACGAGGTGGGGCAGATCGTTGTTCAGGCCATGCGCGATGCGGGAACCTTCTTCGCCTTCGGTTGCCCGATTGATGGTGAGTTCAAGATCGGAAACAACTGGAAGGAAACCCACTGATGTTTCGAGAGGAATACGCTCGCAGAGACTACAGGTACTACGCCTTCCATAGCTACGCTCAGTGGCTGGAAGTCAAACTGAGAGACGTGCGGGAATGCGCCCGCCGAGCTGATGAGGCCACTCGCGCCCACCGATCTCAGCTCTTCCACGACTTCGGCATCATCTACGATGCACCGATGGATATGTATCTCCAGACAAGGAAGCCCTCCGATGATTGAGGTTCTCACCCGGGCCTTGGAGGAACCCTTCAAGACCAAATCCAACTTCGCCCGTGAACACGCCGATCTGGTGGCTATGGCTGCCAGTGACGGCTTCATCACGACCCGCGTTGCTTGCGGTCTCTACTCCCGCAAGTGGCTGATCACACCGACCGGCCTTTCCCATCTTTATGCACTCACAGGAAGAAATCATGACTGAGCGTCAAGCAAAGTACGTATCTATCCTGACGGTCGTTGCTCTGGTGACGCTGATCATCATGCGCATCATTGAATGGTGCCTGTGATGTTTGATCGATCACTCTCCCTGCGAGGTGGCGATACTTACACGACCGTCACTCAACAACCGCATGACGCCGCCGATGCAGCTCGTCTTTACGGGCAACTCCAGGACAAAGCGACCGGCTCCATTACCGAGATCATAGGTCACCAGCTCCCTGACATTCGTGTCGAGTTTGTCACCTATTCAAGCCACCGCTCGATAGCGAACTTCAAAGACCTGCATCGCGTGGTCTTCAAGATCAACGGTCAATCTTTCGATCAAGTCATCCCAGTGGATGAGTTTGAGACTGAGCGGGAACCTCATAACAAAGCCGCCCTTCGCAAGATCGCGGAGGCTATCACCAACGATCTCATGAACCGGCTCTACCCGCACGTCATGGAAGTTTACAGGAGGCGTTTCTAATGAAGCGTTGGGTTACCTTTGGCCGCACCGAAAGCGGCGACACAATCGTCCCGATCATCTGGGACACGAAGCCTCCTGAAGAGGCGGTCAACGAAGCCTACGAGGCTCTCTATCCCGATGAATACGCCTATGTCGGCTTTGTCCTCTGGACGGCGATGGAAGCGGAGGAGGCGGTTCTTGTCTAAGCGCATCCTCCTCATCGACGCTGACGTGGTGGCCTATGTGGCCGCTTCGTCTTGCGAGGTGGCGACACACTGGGGAGACGGTTACTGGACTTGGCACGTCGATGAAAACGTAGTCAAGGCTAACGTCAAAGACATGCTCGACGAGGCGATGGCGTCACTGGATGGTGACGAATACAAGCTCTGCCTCACAGACAGTCTCGGCAACTTTCGAAAGTCTGTCCTCGCCACCTACAAGGGCAACCGTTCCAACATCAAGAAGCCCCTTGTCCTCATGAGGATCAAGGAGTGGATGATCGAAGAGCTGTGCGCGTACTTCCGCCCCGGCCTCGAAGGTGACGATTGCATGGGCATCCTCGCTACCATGAAGGGCGGCCCTCTCAGCTCTCATGAGCGGGTGATCGTGTCCATCGACAAGGACATGAAGACCATCCCGGGATTGTTTTGCCGGGATGTATCCACCCGTGAAATCGTCAACGTCAGCGAAGCTGAGGCCGACTACTGGCACCTCTACCAGACCCTCACGGGAGACGCGACGGATGGCTATGCCGGTTGCCCTGGCATCGGTCCCGTGGCCGCCGAGAAGCTACTTGGTCCCGTCAGTGACGCTGCCAATCTCGACTTGCTCGGGACTTGGGGACGCATCGTGGAAGCCTTCGAAAAGAAGGGACTGACGGAAGCTGACGCCCTCACGCAAGCCCGCGTTGCCCGCATTCTCCGGGCCTCTGACTATGACTTCAAGAAGAAGGAGCCAATCCTATGGCGTCCACAGTAAACGGGATGGTTCTCCGCTGTACCGGCTGTAGCTCAACTATGACCGAGGACGAACTTCGTGAGAAGAAGAAGACAAACCCTCTGCTGCGCTCATGCTGCCCCGAGAGGGACATGAAGTGGCAGCCAAAAGGGAAGCTCGTTGCGCTCTACAGTGACGCGGCGGGCAGTGGAAAGTCTGAGGTCGCCAAGGTGCTGATCGCTCAGGGCTACGTCAACGTGAAGTTCGCTGGCCCATTGAAGGACATGGCGCGTGGTCTCTTGAAGTCTATGGGCTTCGAGGCTGAGATGGTCGAGCGGATGATCGAAGGTGACCTGAAGGAAACCGTCATTCCCGGTTTCAAGACCGTTACCCCGCGTCAGATCATGCAGACGCTCGGGACAGACTGGGGCCGGGAAGCAATCGATCAGGACCTCTGGACTAACGTGGCCCGGGCGAAGATCGAGAAGCTCCGCGACAAAGGCGTGAATGTCGTTGTCGATGATCTTCGCTTCCCCAACGAATACGACCTCGTGAGGGGGCTTGGCGGCTTTGCGGTCAAGGTGGTTCGACCAGACCCTTCGCGGGAAGCAGGCGGTGCCTATGAAGGCAAACTCCGAGGTCGCGAATGGCATCATCTCATCTTCAACACAGGCAGTCTCTTTGACCTGAAGGGCAAGGTGCTGAGCTTTGCGTCCTACATTCAAGACGTTTAACCAATTGTAATCACAGGTGGATCAAATGAAGTATCTCTCCAGCCTTCTGGCACTCGCCCTCGTGGCAATCCTCTCCATCGCCCCGGCAATCGCTGAGGCCAAGTCCTTCGGCGGCTTCCGTGGTGGCAGCTCGTTCCGCTCCTCGTCGTTCTCGTCACGCTCCTACAGCCGACCCTCGACCTCGTACTCGCGACCATCATCGACCTACTCGCGACCGGCCCCGGCGTATCGCCCTTCGACGACCTATAACTCCAGCACGACCGTCATCCAGCAGCAGCGCAGTGGCGGTGGCTTCTTCAGTGGCATGTTCGGCGGCCTCGCTGGTTACTGGCTCGGTTCGCGGCTCTTCGGTGACGACAAACCGGTTGAGCCTGCACCCGCACCGACCCCGGCTGTTCCGACCGAAGTTGCCCCGAGCGCCCCGGCTGAAGCCACTCCGGCCCCGGCTGCCGAGGAGACCCCGAAGGCCGAATAAGTGACCCTACAAGATCACACGAATGAAAACCTGCCGAGCAACTTGAAGGTTTCCCGAAAGGGGAACCTCCTCGTGTTCGAGACCAGAACTGCGACGATCTCGATGGATTTCAGCCGTCGCGAGGAGATCATCGCAGCAATTAAATCCTTGGGGTGAAGACCGCTCCAAGGACAATCGGCAATTACCCCACCCTTAAGGATAACTCGATGGATCACAGCGATCTCCCGCCTATCCCGAAAGACCTCATGGAAGCCCTCGATAAAAGGTTCCCCGAGAAATCCCCCTCCTTGAAAACCTCGATAGATGAGATTCGATTTGAGAGTGGGAAGAGGGCGGTCGTGAGGTTCCTCCTCGATCAATACAACCTTCAGAATGAGAAGGTGATCAAGACACAGGTTCTCAAGTAATGTGCAAACCCAAAGTCACGCAGCAGAAGGTTGAGCCTGTCGCTCAGACGCCGCCTCCTGCACAGCCAGCCGCGACCGTAAATCAATCAGCTCCCCAGACGCCCGACGAAGCATCCCCCGAAGCTGCCGCCCTGAGGGCGAAGCGAAAGGGCCGCTCCAGCCTGCGTATTCCGCTCGATGCGGGGGTAGGTGGCGGCAACACGGGAATTAACGTCCCTCAGAAGTAAGGCCCCGAATGACCGGAAAAACAGCAGCCGGTCGTTACCAACAACTTTCGAATGCCCGAACGTCCGTCCTCGAACGGGCGCGCTCCGCAGCCAAGCTGACTATCCCGTCACTCATGCCCCCTTCAGGGCATTCCGAGTCTTCCACCCTGCCGACCCCGTTTCAGGGCATCGGCGCAAGGGGCGTGAATAACCTCGCATCAAAGCTCCTTCTGGCGCTGCTCCCTCCGAACTCTCCCTTCTTCCGTCTGATGATCGACGACTTCACGCTGGAGAAACTTACCCAACGTGAAGGTATGAGAGCCGAGGTCGAGCGTGGTCTGAACAAGATCGAGCGCGCTTTGATGACGGAAATCGAGACCACGGCAATCCGTGTCTCTGCCTTCGAAGCACTCAAGCAGCTCCTCGTTGCTGGTAACGTCCTAATCTATCTCCCTCCCGAAGGGGGTATGAGGGTCTTCCGTCTCGACCGTTATGTGGTCAAGCGTGACCCGATGGGTAACGTGATTGAGATCGTCACCCGAGAAGACATCTCGCCTGACATGGTTCCTGAAGCCATGAAGGCGCACGTCAAGCAGAAGTCCACGTCCAACGAAAAGACCATCGAGCTTTACACTCACGTCATTCGTCAGGCCGACAAGTGGATCATCCGCCAAGAGATCAAAGGCATGACCGTGCCGAAATCCCGAGGCTCTTATCCGCTCGATAAATGCCCGTGGATTGCCCTTCGCTTCACCAAGATCGACTGCGAAGACTATGGGCGCGGCTACGTCGAAGAATACTACGGCGACCTTCTCTCCCTTGAGGAACTTCAGAAGGCCATCGTGGAAGGCTCCGCAGCCGCAGCGAAGGTTCTCTTCCTTGTGAACCCTAACGGCACCACGAGGATGACTGACATTGCGAAGGCGCCTTCCGGCTCTGTTCGCTCGGGTAACGCAGAAGATGTTAGCGTCCTTCAGCTTGAGAAGTTCGCAGACTTCCAGATCGCCTTCAAGACGATTGAGACCATCCAGCAGCGCCTCTCGTTCGCCTTCCTCCTGAACACCGCAATCCAGCGGGCAGGGGAGCGCGTTACTGCAGAAGAAATTCGCTACATGGCGGGTGAGCTGGAGGATGCCTTAGGTGGCGTCTACTCGATCCTCTCGCAAGAATTTCAGCTCCCGCTTGTCCGCGTGATCATGTTCCGAATGGAGCGTCAGCGGAAAATCCCGGCGCTCCCCAAAGGCGTTGTGAAGCCCACCATCACGACCGGCCTAGAGGCCCTTGGTCGCGGCCACGACATGAACAAGCTGAACCTCTTCGCAGGTGCCGCCGTCCAAGCGGCAGGGCTGCCCCCTGAGGTCAACAAGGCTGACTTCCTGACCCGCGTTGGTACCGCTCTCGGTATCGACATGTCGGGTTTGATGCTCAGCCCTGAACAACTCGCTCAGGCACAGCAGGCCGAAATGATGCGGCAGATGATGGATAAGCTCGGCCCGAAGGGCATGGACATTCTTCGAGATCAACTCAAACCGGAGGCACAGGATGGCACGCAAGCCCAAGTCCAATGAACCTCAGACGGTTGATAGCGCGGCTGCAACTGCCCCTTCGCCTTCTGAAGCGCCCGCCCCGAAGTCAGGCCCGAAACGGACTGAACATGCGGGCGGTATCGTCTCTATCGATTATTAAGGAAAACCCAGATGGCCTCATTCAGTGACGCCTTCAAGGCTGCCCGTTCAGCCGGGAAGACGACCTTTAAGTGGCAGGGGAAATCCTACCACACCAAAACCAAAGACGAGATGGAGAAGACCAAGAAGTCTGTTCCGGTCCCGGCTGCCCGCCCCACTGGGGACGAAGGTAAACGGTCGAGCTCCGTCTCAGGCGAGGGGAAGACCTATAAGGCTCCCGCACCAGCCGCAGAAGCCTCACCTCGACCGATGCAGGACTATCCACGTCCCGCAAAATCGGTGGGCATTGCCAAGGCAGGCTCCCGCCTATCCATCGCAGCAGCGCGTCTTGAGAACGAACCTGAGAAGAAAAAGGTCTCAGGGTTCCGTCGCAGTCTCCAATCCCAGTAACGCGAGTTTCAATGGAACCTGAAGTAACACCCGATACCCAGACCCTCTCTCCCGGCACGCCTGAGCATGACGCATTGATGGTCGAGAAGTTTCAGTCCCAGTCAAACACGACTGAGCAGAAGCCCGCCGCAGCTACCGAGCGCCCCGCATGGCTCCCCGAGAAGTTCGCCTCTCCCGAAGACCTGGCCGCGTCCTATGCGGAGCTTGAAAAGAAGCTCTCGACCGGCAAGGAAGAGCCACCCGCCGCCACTACCGAGACGCCCCTTGAAGAGGCCCGCTCGGCTGTTGATAGCGCTGGCTTGGATTTCAACGCCCTGAGCGATGAGTTCCTTTCCAACGGCACGCTCTCGGAAGATAGCTACAAGGCACTCGCCTCCAAGGGCTTCGACCGCGATCTCGTGGACAGCTACATCGAAGGGCAGACCGCGAAGGCCGATCTCTTCCGCGCCGAAGTTCTCCTCGAAGTGGGCGGCGAACAGTCCTACACCGACATGGTGACATGGGCTGCTCAGAACCTCTCGAAGGCTGAGATCGAAGCCTACGATGCTCAGGTGGATAGCGGCAACCTCACGGCTGCGAAGATGGCTGTTGCTGGCCTGAAGGCTCGCTACGAGAAGGCGAACGGTGACGAACCGTCGCTCCTTAACGGCGACACTGGCGGCTCTTCTGCCGAAGTGTTCCGCTCGACCGCTGAGCTGACCGCAGCAATGCGCGACCCCCGCTACAAGAAAGACGCCGCATACCGTCAGGATGTTGAGCGCAAGCTTGCCAAATCTTCTCTCTTCTAACAGGAGGAAACTATCACCTACCTCGCACTCCTCTGGGCGCACCTCGACGATATCTTCGCCGTGCTCTTCGCCCTTCAGGCCGCACTCGTCACCATCACGCGCCTGACCCCGACCCCCAAGGATGACGCTATCGCGGCCAAGGTTCTGACCTTCCTCGAAACGCTTGCATCTGTCCTGTCCGTCAAGCGGAAGGACTTTCCGGCAGCACCCGCAAAGCCGGGACTGTTCTAAAAAACGTACCCCCGACGCCTCTCGACGAAGCGCATCTCGGGGGTCTCTTTGGCTCATAGTTCAACGGTAGAACGTCCGACTGTTAATCGGAGAATGTAGGTTCGATTCCTACTGAGCCAGCCAATTACTGCCCTGTGAAAGATGTTCGACAGTGCTGCGTGCCTCATACGCGGCTGTCCAAAGGTAATCCCCAGAACACCACTCAACAAGCTCAGCCCCGATGCGTCGGGAGAACTTTGTCGTGTCGAGTGAAGACGTTCGGGAAGCCTGATCAACTTCCAACTCTTCACAGGAAATACATTATATGGCAAACGCCAACGTTACCCGCATTGGTCAGATCAACGGTTCTGGTGATGTGGATGCACTGTTCCTCATGAAGTTCGCCGGTGAAGTTCTCACCGCCTTCGAGGAAACCAACGTCGCACTCGAACATACGATGACGCGCACCATCGATTCCGGTAAGTCGGCTCAGTTCCCGGCAACCGGCAAGGTGGGCGGTGAGTACCACGTCCCGGGTACCGAGATCACGGGCCTCAACCTGAACTCGGCTGAGACCGTTATCACCATCGACGATCTGCTTATCTCGCACGGCTTCATCGCCAACATCGATGAGGCCAAGCAGCACTACGATCTGCGCTCGATCTACTCCACCGAAATGGGCCGCTTCCTCGCCCGCACGATGGACAAGCACCTGCTTCAGGTCGGCGTCCTCGCAGCCCGCGCAACGAACGTTGTCCAGGGTGAGCCGGGTGGTTCCGTTATCCTGACAGGTGAAGACGGTCTGCCGTCCACGCCCAACTTCGATACGAACGGTGATCACCTCGCTGCCGCGTTGTTCATCGCCGCTCAGAAGATGGACGAGAAGGACGTACCGGAAGAAGAGCGCGTAGCGTTCGTTCGACCGGCCCAGTACTACAACCTCGTTAAGGCCACCAACAACCTGAACAAGGACTGGGGTGGTATGGGTTCCTACGCTGAGGGTAGCATCCTCAAGGTCGCGGGCATCCAGATCATCAAGACGAACCACCTCCCGAAGACCGACCTGTCGGCTTCCACGGGCGTCGAGGCTGGCACTGGCAACAAGTACCGTGGCGACTTCTCGAAGGTCTCCGCTCTTGTCATGCACAAGTCGGCTATCGGTACCGTCAAGCTGCTCGATATGGGCATGGAGTCGGCCTACGATATCCGCCGTCAGGGTCACCTGATGGTCGCGAAGTACGCAGTCGGTCACGGCATCCTGCGCCCGCAGGCCGCTGTCGAAATCCGCAATTCTGCGACCTAATCAATCCACCTGTAAATACATTGGGGAGGCTCCTTCTGGGGTCTCCCCTTTTTTTCGCCGTTGAGAGGCTCAATGTCCGTCCTTTCCCTCACTCCGACCACGGAGCTTGAGGCGATCAACCTTATGCTGTCCGTTATCGGTGAAAGCCCCGTGAACACGGTGGAAGACACTGGCATCGTTGACGCGGTTGTCGCCCGTCAAATTCTTACACAATCCAGTCGAGACGTTCAGGTTGTAGGCTGGCATTGGAATACCGAAATCAACTACCCGCTGGCCGCGTCCTTTCCTGAGGGCGAGATCGCGCTACCGCCGAACACCCTTAGAGTGGATGCTACCGGCGACGATGCGCGGCTCGATCTGGTTCAGCGAGGCAACCGCCTTTACGACCGCATCAACCACACCTTCAGCATCGGCAAGACGGTGAAGGTAGGGATCGTCCTATTCCTCCCGTTCGACCAGCTCCCAGAGGCTGCACGGTCTTACATCGTCATTCGAGCTGCCCGCCAATTCCAAGAGCGGATGGTTGGCTCGGAGACGCTCTGGCAATTCAACTCCAGAGACGAGGTGAGGGCGTGGTCTAACCTCCAATCGGCAGAAGCCGAGACGCTCGACCTCAATGTCTTCAGGGATAACCCCTCGGTCCTTCAGGTGACCGGGCGTGAGTTTGGCGGGGGTTCCCGCTAATGGCAGGCGCGCTCGTCTCAACCACCATCCCGAACCTGATCAACGGCGTCTCTCAGCAGCCTTACGCGCTCCGTCTGGCAAGCCAAGCGGAAGCCCAAGAGAATGCCCATAGCTCGGTCGTTGAGGGGCTTCGGAAGCGGGCCGGAACAACGCACCGCGCAAAGATCGTGGATGCCCCCTCAGGGGAGTTGTTTACGCACACCATCAACCGCGACCGCAACGAGCAGTATGAAGTCCTGATCGGCGGGGGAGACCTGAAGGTCTACGATCTGAAAACGGGAACGCAGCGCTCTGTCTCATTCCCTAACGGGAAGGGTTACCTCACTGCCGCCGACCCTCGGTCAGCCTTCAAAGCCGTGACAATTGCCGACTTCACCTTCATCATCAATCGAACGGTGGTGACGCAACAGGCCCCCGATCTCAGCCCAGTGAGAGCGCCTGACGCCCTCGTGTGGATCAAGCAGGGCAGCTACGGTACGAAGTATACGATCTCGTTGAACGGTGCCTCCTACACCTACCAGACGCCTGACGGCTCGACGGCTGCGCATATCAACGACATCCAAACGGATGTGATCGCATCGCGCCTAATCTCCGGCCTTCAGGGGGTAGCAGGGGGCTTCTGGTTCGCCCAGAACGGTTCGAGCATCCTCATTGGTCGCAATGATGGTGGCAACTTCAGCATCACGATCAGCGATAGCCAGGGCGACCAAGCCACGAAGCTGGTGAAGGGAAGCGTTCAGCGGTTCTCCGATCTCCCGGCTAAAGGCTTCGACGGCTTCACGGTGGAGATTGCCGGCGACCAGTCCTCTTCGTTCGATAACTACTATGTCCGATACAGCACCGCGACAGGTGCCAGCTCGGGCGTCTGGGTAGAGAGCGTTAAGGGTGGCGAGAACATCCGCCTGAACAAATCCACGATGGCCCACGCGCTGACCCGTAACGCGGACGGTAGTTTCACCTTCAAAACCGTCGATTGGATTGAGCGCAAAACCGGCGACCTCGATAGCAGTCCTATGCCTTCGTTCGTAGGAAAGACGCTGAACGACATCTTCTTCCACCGCAACCGTCTCGGGTTCATCGCGGATGAGAACGTGGTTTTCAGCCGGTCTGGTGACTTCTTCAATTTCTTCAGATCGTCGGCCACTCAGGTTCTTGATACCGACCCCATCGACGTGGCCGTGTCGCATATCAAGGTCTCGATCCTCCAGCACGCGCTTCCCTTCAATGAGACGCTCTTGCTGTTCTCGGAGCAAACTCAGTTCCAGCTCGGCGCTGCCGATCTCCTCACGCCTCAGACAATCTCGATCAACCAGACGACTGAGTTTGAATGCTCGCTTAAAGCTCGGCCTGTTGGCGCGGGCCGTAACGTCTACTTCACGTTCAACCGGGGCAACTTCTCCGGCTTGCGTGAGTATTTCGTGGACGGCGATACGAACACCAATGATGCCTCTGACGTGACCTCCCACGTTCCGGCCTACGTCCCGAGAGATATCTACAAGATGGCTGCCTCCTCTTCTGAGGACACCATTGCGATGATCTCGGAGACTGAGCGCAACACGATCTACGTCTACAAGTACTTCTGGAATGAGCAGAAGAAGCTCCAGTCGGCGTGGTATAAGTGGACGTTCCCGGAGACCGATAAAATCCTCTCGGTCGAGTTCGTCGAAAGCGATCTCTTCCTCATCGTGCGCCGTGCCGATGGCGTGTTCATTGAGAGCATGTCCGTCAACCCGGGCTACAAGGATGAGGGTTTCGAGTTCGGACTGCACCTCGACCGCAAGGTGACAGAGGCGCGCTGCACGGTGACCTATGATGCGGTGGCGAATGTGACCACCATCACGCCACCCTATGCTTTGGAAGCGGGCCTTCTGGCCTCCGCAAATCCCTACGAGATCATCGCCCGAAACGGCGACCCTCTCAAGAAGCCGGGGCAGATCATTCCGTATACGTTGAACGGCGGCAGCTTCAAGGTTGCCGGTCAACTCTCCAAGTTCTATGTCGGGCGCTCCTTCGTGATGCGGTACAGGTTCTCCACTTTCGTCATCAAGGAAGAGGCCATCGGCGGTGGAGAGATGACGGTCGGAGAGGGGCGCATTCAGCTCCGTAAGGCGAACCTCACCTACGACAACACGGGCTACTTCCGCGTGGTCGTGACGCCTTTCCGCCGTGACCCGTACTCTTACGTGTTCTCGGGCCGCGTGATCGGCTCGGCCAAGAACGTCATCGGTCAGGTGGCCGTGGATGGCGGGCGCTTCGGCTTCCCCATCATGTCCAAGAACGACATGGTGACCATCGACATTGTTAATGACACCTTCCTCCCTTGCGCCTTCTTGAGCGCGGAATGGGAGGCCCTTTACGTAATCCGTTCCAAGAGGTTGTGATGCTGGAAACACGTCACTCCCGCCCCGAGGACGTGACCTATCTAGCCCCCAGACTTCGCCCTGACGATCTTCGAGAGCTGCTTGCCGCTGGTTCCCCCAGTGCCGAGCAAGCTCTTGAGGACGGCCTTAAGCTGTCTCGTCAGTGCGTTTCGGTGGTGAATGAAGAGGACAATGCAGTCGCCATGTTTGGCGTCTGTCCCTCCAATGAACCCGAACTGGGCTACATCTGGCTCCTCGGAAGCGATGAGATCAAGACTAACAAAACGAGGTTCCTCAGGCGTTCAAAGCTCTGGGTGGAAACCTTCCACGAAGAATTTCCCGTTCTCGCTAACGCTGTAGACCAGCGCAACACAGTCCACATTCTGTGGCTTCGTTGGCTTGGCTTCAAGTTCCTGAGAACGATCAACTCACCCGGGCCGGGAAAGCTGCCCTTCTATGAGTTCGCAAGGATTAGGAATGTGTGACCCGCTATCGATGATCGGCTTCGGTATTGCGGCTGCCTCTCAGGTCGTCAGTTACCAAGGGCAAGTCGCAGCCGCCGAGCAACAGAACCAGCTCTACCGCGAGAACGCGGCGAGGGCGAACCAGAATGCCCGCGATCAGATGTTCCAAACGCAACAGCGCATGTTGCAGGAACAGGAGGCAGCAGCCGCCGAGAAGATCGACAACACCCGCGAGGCGAGGGCAGCCAAAGCAACAGCGTCAGCAGCAGCCGGTGAGGCGGGCGTAACCGGCCTGTCGGTCGATGCCCTCCTGAGGGAGTTTGACGGTCGAGCCGCTGAGGCTAACGACCGCATCGATCAGAATACCGAATGGAGCATGACGCAGCTCAACAACGAAATGAAGGGCGTTCGCGCAAACGCTGAGGACCGCATCAACTCGGTTCAGCGGGCCGCTAAGCCGTCCTTCTGGGATGCTGGCTTGAGGATCGCAGGGGCGGGGCTGGACTCCTACACAAACTCCAAGAGCCGTCAGCTCACGAGACGAGGATAACATGGTAACACTCCCGGGCCTCAGGCCAATTGATGAAGATCGCCGCAGCTCGGAAGCCAAAGGCGCGAAGGGCCGCGTGCAAGCCCCCTCTAGTTCAAACATCCGCAAGCCTTCGCTGCGACCTGTCGCTTCCCCGGTGGACACCTACGCCCGACCCGAGCAAGCCCCTATCGGTTCCAATGGACTGGAGGCGCTTGCCCAGTCACTGGCGAGCATCCAGCCGAGCCTCCAGAACTTCATCAATGTTCAGGACAAGGCGAAGAGCCAGCCGCTTGATGCGGACTATGATGCAGCCCGTACCGCGATGCTAGGCATGTCTCCAGATCAGCGGGCGATGGCGATCAAGGAAGGGAAGGTTCCCGCGCTGACCACGTTGGCAGGCCGTGAAGTGGCCGGTGAGCGTGTTGCTTACGACCGCTCGCTCGCGATCATGGAAGCCTACAATACCTCCTTCGACAAAGGCTCTGGCGATATCGACGCCTTCGTTCAGGAGCAAATCAAGGGCGACCTCGAACAGTACGGTAACGATCCTGTCTTCATGGGCGCTTACTCAAAACAGATCACCGCCGTTACCGACCGCCTGAGAGGGCAGGCCGTTGACGATCGCTCGACCTTCGAGATGGAGAAGCGGACTGGAGACGTTTACGAGAAGTGGTCCGCGAAGGCTTCCTTCGAACTGGCTGAGGGGAAAGCCCCTGAGGATATCGTAAGAGACACCTTCTCCGACTTCGGAAAGAACCGTGACCTCCTTCGACTGCCGTTCGATAAGCAGCAGGAGATGGTCCTTCAGCTTGCCGATCAGGCAGCTACTCGTGGTGACCTCGCCCTGGCTAAAACCTACCTCCAGTTCGAGCGACAGGATGGCCCCTACAAGGGCAGCCTTCTGACTGACGCCAAGCTTGGCAACAAGGCGAACGATCTCCTGAGCCGCATCGATACGGCACAGCAGAAGCTCAACCTTGCCAAGACCGCTGAGGAAGCCGAAGGGCAACTCGGTACTGAGCTTGATGAGGCTTGGCAGCGAGGCGAGATCAAGTTTCGCTCTCCCGTCACGATGCCGACCAAGACCGGCGCGACGAAGGAAGTTTCCCCTGACGATCAGGAGAAGCAGGCAGCACAGCGGGCGCTTGATCGCAGTCGTCAGGTTGCCGCTGAGCGGAAGGAAACGCCCGAACAGACTACCGAGCGGGAGCTTGAAGAGTTCGCCGCGAATGGCGTGAAGCAGCCCGAGTGGTTCCGCGTCATGGATGCTGGAGCCAGCGCAGCTACGGTACCGAATGTCAGCCTCGACCAGCCGCCTGACGTTCTCATTCAGGGCTACCAGAAGTACCGCGAACTGTATGGCAAGGCCCCGGTTTACCTCGAACAGAACCTCAATTCCAAGGCCGCCGACTTCTACGAGATGGTGCGCGTGGGTGAGGAGATGGGATGGGACCAGCGGCTCTCCATGTCGGTTGCCATGAAAGCAAGCGCTCCCGGCGCGGCTCAGGACGAAGCAACGCAACGCGCTCAGTTCCAGAAGCTCAACGCCAAGGTTGCTGACGTGGTTTCGAGCAAGAAGAGCGGGGGCCTGTTTGGTACCGGACTTTTCGGCACGGCCCCAGTCAATGAGGGTACCGTTAAGACGGAACTGAACCGCTACGCTCAGCTCTACATGAAGATGGGCCTTGGTGAGGATGACGCCATTGAGAAGGCTTCGGCCCGCTTCGAGAAGAACTACTTCAATTTCAATGGCACGCTGATCAAGCGCGATGAGCGGATGCCCCCGAACTTCGAGAGCTACGCCCAGACAGCCGTAAGCGCCTTCGTGGCCAAGTACGGCGAACAGCTTCATGTCGATGAAGGAGACCTCTCGCTCCTTCAGGACGGAACCTCGACCGGCTCATGGCTCATCTGGAACCCCTCCACGGGTTCGACCTACCCAACATCAATGTTCCCCGAAGCGCTCGTAACCTACCGCTCCATGTCGGAAGCGAAGCAGGCCGAGCGGCGCAAGGCTGAAGAAGCCGTTGTTGAGAAACACTCGCAGCGAAAGGGGAAGTAATCACAGGAGACATGAATGGCAGATATCAAGGCCATCATCACAGACGCGGCAAATCGCTACGGCGTTGACCCCGAGACTGCCATTCGTATGGCTCGCATTGAGAGCGGTTTGGACCCACGCGCCCAGAACCGCAGCTCCTCGGCTGGTGGCCTCTTCCAGTTCCTTGACGGGACATGGAAGGGCTACGGGCAGGGGAAGAACAAGTACGACCCTTACGCAAATGCGGATGCTGGCGCTCGCTTGATGCGCGACAACATCAAAGGTTTGACTCGTGCACTGGGCCGAGCGCCATCAGCCGGTGAGATTTACATGGCCCATCAACAAGGCCTCGGCGGTGCGCTCACCATCCTCAAGTCTCCCGACAGGCCCGCCGCTGAGGTTCTCGGTCGCAAGGCCGTCCAGCTCAACCTCCCGGGTGAGCGGAGGGGTGAAACCGATACGATCTCTGCCGGTGACTTCGCTCAGCTCTGGACGCAGAAGATTGAGCGGGCAGGGGGTGAGAGCCTCATTTCTGGCGGTGGCGTGTCCAACTCCCTGTCACCCACGAGTGACTATCAGGTGGGCGATGCTAGCAATCCCGCCACGGCCCCCGTGACTTACGGCGAGATCGATACCCATAAGTTCGTCAACGATACCGCTGAGATGCTTCGAACTGAGGCAGCCGAGAAGAAGGCGAAAGAGGAAGCTCCCGGGTTCGTTGACGCTGTTGGCATGGCGATCTCCAATACGTGGTCGGTGGCCGCACCCTTCAAGGCTCTCGGCTACCAGACCCCAGACCCAAACTTCAAGGTGACCCCCGAGCTGCTGAAGGAGCGGGCTGCTGAAATCCCGAACGAACAGCTCGAAGAGTTCGCGGATGCTGTCTCTGAGGAGCATTTCGATGCCATCAAGACCCGCATCTTGAAGCAGATGGAAACCGACCAGAAGCTCGCCTCACTTGGCGGGAAGGGTATCGCTCTTCAGTTCGGTACCGCGCTCCTTGATCCCGGCGCTATTGCGGCGACCCTCGCCATCGGCGCAGCCACTGGCGGCCTCGGCCTTCCGGCTGCCGCTGCTGCCCGTTTCGGTCGAGCCGGTACTATCGCCTTAGGTGCTGCTGAAGGCGTGGCCGGTAACCTTGCTGTCGATCTCCCGCTCATGGCAACAAACCCGATGATGGGGAAGTCAGATCTAATGTACTCCATCGGGAGCGGTATCGTCCTTGGCGGTGCCTTCTCGGCGTTCCGTAAGGGCGCTCCTATGCTCGAAGCTGAGAATGCCCAGATGGATGCCATCGGCCACCAGATGCAGCGGGAGGCGGTTGAGAGTGTCGCTCCGCAAGGTAGCTCTGTTGGTGCAGCTCAGGCAGGCGCTGACGTGCCGACCTATCGCACCGACGACCGCGACAATCACCGCTTCTGGAAGAAGGTCGATGAGAACTTCGAGCTTGTTTACGGTCGCCCTCGCTTCGACCTCTCGGCTCAGCTCATGAAGTCCGGCGTCCCTATGGTGCGGTCCCTCGGAAACTACCTCGTGGAGAACGCGGTCGGTAACCGAAAGGGCAAGGTGACAGTCATCTCCGCATCGGAGACGCAGCGCCGCCTTCAGCGTGTCTCGACCTACAAATGGGCGAAAGCCTACGGCGATGCTTGGGACAAGTACAAGAAGCGCAAGGGTGTGAGCCTCTGGAATGCCACTGAAGAACAGCGGAAGTTCTCCGAACAGATCACCGCATGGCAGCGCGCCAAGGGCATCGATAAAGAAGCCTTCGATCCTGAGGTGAGGGAAGCCGGGGCGCAGTTCAACGCTGTGATGCGGGACTGGTGGGCTAAGGCCCGGGAGGAGGGCATCACCCGTTCTGAGATGGGTGTGGATGGCTACGTCCCCCGTATTCCGCACCTCGAACGCTCCCGTGAGCTGGTGCATCGGTTCGGCTATGACCGCACAGGCTCTGACAATAGGGACGGCCTGACGGCTCTCTTCACGGCCTCCATCAAGAAGGCTCAGCCAGACATCGACGACAAGCTCGCAAGGAAGATGGGCTACGCCATCCTCGACCGCATGAACAAGCTCTCAGCGGGGCAGGAGATCGGCATGGCCCGTGGCCTTGCTGCCGAAGACATGGACGACTTCCGAGCATTCCTGTCTGACGTTCGCCTTCAGGATGGCGGCGCGATGTTCTCCGAAGCTGAGATCGAGGATGCCATGAACGCGCTCACGAAGTCCCGCTCGAAGGACGCTGAGGCCGGTGGTAACAGCCGCCTTCAGCACCGCGTGCTTCTCGACGAAAACCATTCAATGGTTGTTCGGGACCGCTACGGCGTCCCTCAAGAGGTGTCGGTCAAGGACTTCTACGTCAACGATGCGAACCTTCTCATGCACACCTATAACCGCTCTATGTCTGGGCAGATCGCCTTGGCACGGGTGAAGGTGCCGCACCCTGAGAACCCGGGCGAGTGGCTCATTGACGGTATTCGAAACCAGTCTGATTTCAATCGGCTGGTTGAGCAGGTCAAGGGCGTGGCCAACGAAGAGGCCAAGATCGACCCGAGTAAGGTCAACGTTGAGAAGGACATCGACAACCTTCGCTTCGCCTATAACGCAGTCGCGGGTATTCCGAACTGGAACCAATCCTCCGACTGGGCGCGGACACTAAGGGCGCTCAGGGATTACAACTTCACCCGCCTCATGGGGCAGGTAGGTTTCTCTCAGATTCCCGAAATCGCCCGTGTCGCATCTCAGTCCGGTATCAAGTCCTTCGCCGCCGGTATGCCGTCCTTCAGGCAGTTGCTTAAGCTGGCCCGAGAGGGGCGCTTGGGCGACGATCTGGGCGATGAGCTTGACGCTATCGGGGCCTTCGGTACCGACCACGTGACGAGCCGCTTCAGCCCCCAGATGGATGACTTCGGTATTCCGACGCATCTGCGCTCGACCACGCCTCTGGCAAAGACCCTCGACCAGCTCGATCCCAAGCTGAAGGCGATCAATCACGGCGTCTCTATGGTCTCCGGTATGGCTCCTATCAACGCTGTGTTTCAGCGGTGGGCCTCCCGTGCCTTCGCTGTGAAGTTCGTCAACATGGCGAAGTTCGGTGACAAGGTGAACATGGACCGGCTCAAGCTCCTCGGCCTGACCGCTGATGATGCAGAGTTGATCTTCAAGAACATCCGCGCTCATGCCAGCTTCAAGGGCGGTGTTCAGCGAGGCTCGAAGCTTGAAGCTCTGGGCATCGCGAAATGGGACGGCAAAGCAGCGGCTGCTTTTGAAAGCGCCATGTTCAGGGCTTCTCGAAGCATGATCTTGGAGAACGATGTAGGGCAGTTCGCGAAGTGGATGAGCAGTCCTCTCGGCCAAACCGTTCTGCAGTTTCGCTCGTTCGCTGTCGGTGCCTGGACGAGGGCGCTCATGCAGGGGCTGAACATGCGCGATATGGAAGCCTTCATGGGGATGATGGGTGCAATGTTCCTCGGCACGTTGACCTACATCGGCCAGACGCATCTCAACACCTTGGGCGACAAGGATAGGGACAAGAAGCTGAAGGAGCGCCTGTCGCTTCACAACCTCGCACTAGCAGGTTTCCAGCGCACTTCCGAATCGTCCCTCGTTCCTATGCCCATCGACGCAGCCGCCGCGCTGATTTCTGGCGAGACCGTATTTGACTTCCGCTCAACCGGCCTGAAGACCGACCCTATGAGCGTGTTCGGCAACCCAACGGGTGATCTGATCACGACCGCCTTCCAAGGCGCTCAGGGTGTGGTGACGGCCATTGGCGGTGACGATTACTCTCAGCCTGACGCCCGCAAGTTGTTCCAAGCGGCTCCCGGGCAACGCATCGTCGGAATGCAGTGGTTCTTCAATTGGCTGGCTTCTGGCCTGCCCCAGCGGGAACTTCGCGACTAAATCAAACCACATGTGAATTAACCCTCGGGGAAACCCGGGGGAACTCTTATCAGGAGCATTCATGCCTCTTGCCTATGCGCAATCTCTCGGGGATGGCGTGACGCGAGTATTCAGCGTCCCGTTCCCGTACATTTCCAAGACGCACGTTCAGGTGCGCGTCGAGGGCGCGATTGTCCCTTATTCGTGGCTCTCTGAAACCTCCATCCAGCTCGCCACCGCACCCGCTGTAAACGCGGTCGTTGATCGTCGGCGCGTGACCCCGCGAGACACCCTTCTGGTTGACTTCGTGGATGGCTCGACGCTTGTTGAAAGCGATCTCGACCTCTCGGCCCTTCAGGTATTCTATCTCGCTCAGGAGGCGTTTGACCTCGGGGAAGCATCCCTCGGCGTGACTGAGGATGGCTCGTTTTCGGCTCTCAATCGCCGTATCTCGAACGTCCTTAATCCCGTCCACGCTCAGGACGTGGCGACAAAGAACTTCGTCGAAACAGGGGTTACCTCTCAGGTAGCAATCGCTACCCAGAAAGCGAACGAAGCTGCAAACTCTGCGGGGCAGTCTGAAGCGTCCGCTACCAATTCCGCACAACAGGCCGCCGCCGCCCTGGCATCGAAGAATGCCGCTGCTGGTTCGGCCACCGCTGCCGCTCAGTCGGAAGCAAACGCCATCGCAAACAAGAACCAGACGCAGCTTGATCGTGCCGCTACGGCTGCCGATAGGGTGCAGACTGGCTTGGACCGGGAAGCTTCCGCTGCGTCCGCTGCTGCCGCCAAGAAGTCGGCGGAAGATGCTGCCTCGTTCGACCCCGCGACCTATTACACGAAGGTTCAGATCGACGGTAGTTTCTACACGAAGACCGTCATCGACACGATGTTGGGCGGTTATGCCACGACAGGCACGATGAATACGGCACTAGGTCAGAAGGTCTCCAAGGCCGGTGACACGATGACGGGCGCTCTCAATATCGTTCCTCCCTCGAATGCCGCGATTCTTGAGCTTCGAGCCGTAGCTAATGCTGCATGTATCATCGACTTCTCGCCAAACGGCTACACGGGCGATTACAATTGGCGAGTTCAGGCCCAACCCAATAACAACGAGTTCGACGTATTTCACAACGGAACGCATCGCTTCCGCATTCGCAACGATGGGCACATTTGGGCATCCGCTTACGGCTGGCTGTCTGACCGCTTCTCCGCGAAGGGCGGGCGACCGTATCACGATGGCGGACTTTGGGAGTTCGGCTCCATCGACCCGCAATACGCAGACCGGAGCGCAGATGCGCCAAGCCCCTATGTATTGGTCGGACTGCGAGCTTCCAGAGGCTCAAACATCGTTTATCTCCGCGCAATCCAATTGAGGAACAACGACTAATGGATGACCGTTTCAATACGGACGATCTGCCCTACGATCTGTCCTCGAATGATCTTGCCTTCCTGATCGGTAAGCTGTTTCCATCCGCAGTTCATGGTGTGGACTTTTGGTGCGCCCATCGTGTCAAGCGCAATAGCGCCGAACGTATCAGCCCTGCCATTATAGCTTCTTGGGCTGTCGATGGGCCTGAGCCGTCAGTCGCGGAGATCGCCTCTCTGGCAAAGACCTATGCCACCGAACTGAGCGCCTTCCGAAAGGACGAGGCTCGGAAGGCTCGGCTGCATAAAATCTCCGCCCGTCAGCTCTGGCTTATGGCGAAAGAAGTCAACATTACCAAGGCATCTATTCTGGCTTCTCTCGACACTTTGGAAGATCAAGATGAGGCCGATACTCTTCGCATCGAACTCACTGAGCCACCTCTTGAAGGCTACGACCGTTTTAGCCCCGCCGTGGAAACCCTTCGCGAAATGCAGGGCATCCCCGAGGAGCAGTTCGATGACCTTTGGGCTTGGGCCTCAGAAATCAAATAGCAGGACCAATGGAAACCAATAGCACTGAAGCCCTGCTTCTTATCGGCAGGGTGGAAGGCAAGGTCGATACCCTTATCAGCCTGTCATCGCAGCAATCGCAGCGCATCGACCAGCTCGAAGGGCGCATGTCGGCGGGGGAGGTGGATATCGCCTCCCTCAAGGCCACCTCGTCGACCAGTCAAACCTTCCTCACCACCCTCATTGCAATCTTCTCGTTGATCGTCGCCGCGATCAGCGCATACCTGAGTTACAAGTAATGACCCTCGACAAGACCCTTTCCGAACTCCATGAGAAGCTGGCGGATAAACTCCTCCAGAAGGTGAAAAGCGGAGATGTGACGGCAGCCGAGCTGAACGTTGCGAGACAGTTTCTCAAGGACAACAACATCGACGCCATTCCGAAGGAAGGCTCACCGCTCCAGCAGTTGACCGATAGCTTGCCATTCACGGGCGACGAGGACACGGCACGTCATTGATCCTTCACCTCGACCGGCTTCCAAATGATGTGAACGCCTCTAGGGTCAGGATCGAAAAACTCTAGCTCGATCTTCATGTCCGTGCCTTGGCAGCCTGTGCATCTGAACTTCAAGCTCCACGGGCTTTTGTTCCATCCTTTGTTCGCGGCGAGATCACGCGCAAGGAAGCGTCCTTCGCGTTTGCATCCCCGACAGTGAACCACAATCACCATTCGGTGACGTGCTGCCTCTTCTAATGTTCTCAAGCTTCCAGCCATGCGCCCATGATTGGAACAGAATGAGAACATCGTCAAGCAACTCCCGCTAGACTTCACGTTTCCAACAACTCCCCAAAGGCGCATAACGCAGCCTCCACGCTCGCTAGGCAGGTCTCGGCATAATCGCTGAGCCTGCCTTTTTGTTTGCGTCTACGGGCCTCCCAAGGGCCGTTAATGGCAATTCTAAATCCCCCCGGAAACCACAAGGCCGCTCCCAAGCAGGCCACCATCGACCCGCTGAAGGCAGACTTCCGAAACTTCCTCTTTGTGGTCTGGAAGCACCTCAACCTTCCCGTTCCGACAGCCGTTCAATACGACATCGGTTACTACCTCCACCACGGCCCCAAGCGCTGTGTGATCGAAGCCTTCCGAGGCGTGGGTAAGTCCTACGTCACCTCGGCCTTCGTGGTCTGGCTTCTCTACTGTAACCCGCAGCTCAACATTCTCGTGGTCTCGGCCTCCAAAGACCGCTCCGACCAGTTCTCCAGCTTCACCAAGCGCCTCATCGCAGAGATGCCGATCTTGGCTCACCTACGCGCTCGCCCCGGCCAGCGTGATTCGATGGTGGCCTTTGACGTTGGCCCCGCGAGGAACTCGCACTCTCCTTCGATCAAGTCAGTGGGTATCACAGGCCAGCTCGCCGGTTCGCGTGCTGACATCATCATCGCGGATGACGTTGAGGTTCCCAACAACTCCATGACGCAGCTCCAGCGCGACCAGCTCTCCGAGCGCGTGAAGGAGTTCGACGCTATCCTGAAGCCGCTCCCTACGAGCCGCATTATTTACCTCGGCACCCCGCAAACCGAGATGAGCCTTTACAACCGCCTCCCTGAGCGCGGCTATGAAATCCGCGTATGGCCTGCACGTGTCCCTAACGACATCGAGCGCTATCGCGGCGGTCTCTCTGATTTCGTCATGAAGATGATCGAGGCAGGCGCTCAGGCCCGCGATCCAGTCGATCCCGCACGCTTTGCGGAACAAGACCTTATCGAGCGTGAAGCCTCCTATGGCCGCTCGGGGTTCGCCCTCCAGTTCATGCTCGACACTTCGTTGAGCGATCAGGACAAGTACCCGCTCAAGCTCTCCGATCTCATCGTAAGCTCTCTCGATCCGCGCATGGCCCCGGCTAAGCTGGTGTGGTGCAACGACCCTGAGAAGATCATCTCCGATCTCCCGAGCGTGGGCCTTCAGGGTGACCGTCTCCATCGTCCTATGTGGACCTCGAACGAGATGGCGGAATACTCCGGCTCGGTCATGGCAATTGACCCCTCCGGTAAGGGAGGTGACGAGACGGCCTATGCCATCGTCAAAATCCTTCACGGCAACCTCTTCCTAGTCGCGTCAGGCGGCTTCAAGGAGGGTTATGCGGAAACCACGCTGAAGGCTCTCGCCACACTCGGCAAGGTCCATAACGTCAACCGCGTGATCGTCGAAGCGAACTTCGGTGATGGCATGTTCACGCAGCTCCTGAAGCCTGTCTTCACCCGCGTTCATCCGGTCACCATCGAAGAGGTCAAGCACTCCACACAGAAGGAGCGCCGCATCTGCGATGTTCTGGAGCCTGTGTTGAACCAGCACCGCCTTGTGGTCGATAGCGCGGTCGTTAAGCGTGACTTCGAGGCTGAGCCTCACAGGCAGCTTTTCTACCAGCTTACGCGCATCACACGCGACCGGGGCGCACTGATCAATGACGACCGCCTCGATGCCCTGGCTATCGCTGTCACCTACTGGGTGGAGCATATGGCCCGAGACACCGACAAGGCGGCTGAAGACCACAGAGCTGAGATGCTGAAGCGCGAGCTTGAGAGCTTCTCGGAGACCGTCTTCGGAAGGACCAACGATGACAACCTGAGATGGTTCAACATCGGTTGAAGACCAACCCTTAATTACCCCATCCTTTAGGAGAGAATACTAAAGGGGAGGAGGGGGAGACTGATGAAAAAGAGTTTCCCTCCGAATGATCTTTAGGATGGATGGAGGTGGAAGAAACCCCCATCCACCTCCTTGATCCCCAAAAGAAACCTTAAGGTAACCTATAGGGGGCTTGAGGGCGATTCCCCGGTTGTGTATTCGTGATTACTCAATCAAGGGGGTACTTCATGAAACTCATCCGCGTGGCCGCCGCCACAGCCATTCTCGCTGCGCTCGCTGGCTGTGTTACTTCAGAGCAAATAGACGCTGGAGCTAACACCTTTAAGGGGCAGCATTACCAGACAGCATTCAAGCGACTAGGCTTCCCCGACCAAGAGAGGAAGATAGCAGGCCATACCGTTTATAGCTGGCTGAACCAGAACTCAGGCTCCTATACGGTACCGACCTACAACACCGCCACGACCTACGTAGGCGGGCAGGCGATCTACACGCAGGTTCAAGGCACGACGACCGAGAGCTACGACTACCATTGTAAGCTCGACCTTGTGGTGGATAGCAAAGGTATCGTGATCGAGACCAAGGTAGACGGCAACATTGGGGGCTGCGAACGCTACGCTGCTCTCGCCCCCAAGAAGGCCACCAAATGAGCCAGGAGTACGGACCTAACAAGACCGAGTTCCAAGGTCAGTGGTTTCTCTGGCTGGCCGTAGGTGTTGGTCTGGGCCTCGCTATAGGGGCCATGATGTGGGCCTGAAGGCTCCCCAAATGTTTGGCCTAAAAATTTCTGAGGTCAGATCAGAATAACAGCCGCGCCAAATCCCCCCGCTGCCCCTCCTCGACGAGCCTTTCCGGGCCTCTGGGGCAGCCTCAATGCCACATGATGGTGACACATGATGGCTAACGTATTGAAATCATTGCGCATCGCATTAGATGATCGATCTAAAGATAAGCCTATGTGGCACCGCTAGGGCAGGCTTGGGGGCCTGAGGCTGGCTTGTGTCGTTGCTTTTGTTTGCCTCTTTTTCATGGGGTGTATTATGCTTTTTCGTGGCCCCTCAACTACACCATAAGGACACGTCATGCGCTCCTCTACTGGCCCAGATAGCAAGCTCCCTAGCTTCACCGTGGCCGACAAGGAAGGGAACAACGCTAGGATAGTGGTGATCAACCCGCTAAACGTGATCGCTGTTGAGGAAGTCCCAGAACAGCCGGGAAGGGTGAATATCGTGTTGAATGGCGGTATCGTCTACCATGCCATCCTTGAGACCGTGGACGAAGTGAATGAACAGCTTGGCGATTGGCTGGAGCGTTACCGCACCTAAACGACACCTCATCCTGTCACAAATCGCCTTGGCATAATGCCTTTTCGACCCTCCTAACGTGACACATAGGCAGCCTTAGCGGCCATCGATCGTAAAAAGATCGAATCAAAATCAATGGCTTATCAAATAATTCACTGGTAAGTAGGTTCCAATGGTTGCCAATCAATCCGCATGTGAATACATTGCCCTCACCAAATCGGAGACGAGGCGGGGCTGACCTACGGGGCAGGGTTCTTTGACAATTGAATAGGTACGGGGTTGTTGCTGCCCCGCTGATGAGGCCAAGCATGGCCGAAACCATCCATCCGTGAATGAGGTAATCATGACCGAAGCCGATATCATGCATGAAGCCGGGAACTACTGGGTAGGCCGTGAACGGGACAGCTACACGGTTTACAAGATCGGGGCCACTCACAGCGTCAGCGATAGCGCATACGCCAAGACGCCTAACGGCCTCTCAATCGCGATTGCCCGCTGCGACTATCTGGCTAAGCGCGCCCAATCGTAACCACTCGTGAATACCTTGGCGGGGCGTCCAGTCCCGCTCAAGCCTACCATTGAGGGCAGCCTAAGCGCTGCCTTGAGTGGTGCGCTTGCTGGCCGTGACGAACGGCCCATGAATGCCCGCACTCGGAAGCCTCGACGATACAGGGGCAACGCTGGAGGAATTGCCATGACAACATGGTCAATCACCCTTCGCTGGAAAACGAAAAAGGCCACGGTGTCGCTTACCGTGACCCTTTATCTAGCCCTCTAGTGAAGGGGCGGGAGGCTTTCGGGCTTCCCGCTTCAGCATCCTAATCAAACCCAAACCTGCCCGCAAGGGGCGTCTAGTGAAGGAGATAGAGATGCGTTTCTATGCCGCTTGTCTGGCGAGTTATAACAATGGCGTGCTGCACGGTCGGTGGATCGATGCGAGTTCTGATGCTGACGAGATGCAGGAAGAGGTTTCCGCCATGCTGCGAGAAAGCCGCTTCCCTAACGTCATGGTGGAATGCACCGTCTGCGAGGGTAAAGGTTACACCGCTGCCGTGATTGATGACCGCTGCGGGCGCTGCAACTGCACTGGTAAGGTGCCAAGCGCCGAAGAATGGGCCATCCACGATTACGAGGGTCTACCGTCCTCTCTGGGCGAATATCCCGGCCTTGATAAAATTGCCGCGTTTGTCGTGCTTGCCGAAGAACACAGCATGAGCGGCGAAGATATAGCCGCCATCGTCTCGCATTTTGGTTCGGTCGAATACGCTGCGGACGAGTTGGAAAACAACTTCATGGGCGTCTATGAGAGCTTCCGCGCCTATGCCGAAGAAACGGCAGACGAGATGCTGCGCGCTCACGATATCAAAGACGATCACCCGCTTGCCCAGTATTTCGACTACGAGGCATATGCCCGCGACCTGACGCACGAAGCAAGCGCTGTCGAGCTTGACGATGGCGTGGCGGTTTTCTGCGCCTGAACGTACTCACAGGTGGATCAAATGCATCAAGATATCTTCGTCAACATCCTCCTCGGGTGGGCGCTCATCGTCTTCGCCTGCGCCTGCTGGCTCAACCGCAATCCCCTCTGAACACGCCGAAACAGGCTCTTCCCGGGCCTGTCGCGGGCCTTGGCATGGCTCGCCTGATGATGGCTGCCGGAATGAAAGGAAATGGCATGAGGAAGTATTACACATTGGCCGTCCGCATTGATGGCCGGTGGTCGCCCGAGTTCGGGGATTACAATCGGGAATGCGTTCAGGTCGAGCTTGCGGGCTATCTCGATAGCGGCGCTTGGAAGCGAAAAGACCTCAAGATTGTCACGACTGCCGACAATCAGGCGGCCATAGACGCGGCCATTCGCAAGCTGAACAAGGAGGCGTGAATGGCTTTGGAGAAATACGCCAAATTCACCGCTCACAAGCATGAGGACTATCAGCGCCGCTTCTGGCTGGAACTCACTCTCGGGGGTGATGGTCAACCGGAACGTTCCCGGTGCGTGGGCGATGTCCTCACTAAGTCCCAGTGCTACGACCGCGAACGAGCGGCAGCAGCGGCCCTTATTCTGGCTGGCTACGCAATCACTGCATGACCCTTCAACACGCCGAAACAGGCTCTCTCGGGCCTGTCCCATGGGCTGGCATCCCGTGGCTGATGATGGCTGCCTAAAGGAGGCTTGAATGACGACCGACCGAGTAGACGCCCGGGCAATGGCGGCAATTGAGGGACGCGACCTGATCGACGGGAGAGGGCGCAACTATGGACGACCGGCAAGCCGGGACCAAGCCGCAGCGGGACCGACAAGGGCCGATGCACTGGCGAAGGAGGCGTGAATGGCCCAGACCTTGACCCTCGACCATGCCCATACAGCCCTTTGCATCTGGGAAGCTTGGCTGGAGACAGACACGGAAACCGCATGGACCGAATACCGGGACAATCGCGGGGCCGTCCATTCCCGCTATGCCTGCCTCCACATGGCTTCCCAGATCGAAGCTGTTTGGGCAGCCCTAAGCGAAGAGGTGACGGACAGCTTGTGCTTTGACTGGGAATTTGTCCCGTCGATGCTGAGCTATTTCAGCTTCTCGAAATTCACAGAATACCCAGAACTTGTGCGGCCAGCGGTTGAAATTGCCGCTGAGTTTGCCGGGACGCTCAGCACTGGGCAGCCCACGCCTGAAACCACCTGATGAGGCCAGAAGGCCGAAACCTAGGGGGCAAATATTATAAGCCCCCGATGGTCGTGGTGTATCCACAGTAATTCACAGCCTTTGTCAACAATTAGCCATATTGTCGGCCAAGCGCTGATTTGCAGCATGACTAACCGTCTGTTTCTACTTCGTTTTTGGTAATGACTACCAGCCTTCGGCCATCAAGTCCGACTCAAAGAAGATATGCGGTGATGCATAGCAGCTATGCGCGTTTGTTAATTCGAGTTCTGCGAACCCAGAAACCAAACGTTAAAAAAGTCTAACAAGACCATACGCATGGGGCCGCTATGACAATGATTTGATGGGTATTTAAGCCATAAAACCATCCACGAGTGGTTGAATTTCAACTTGCACGGTATGGCGGGCTAGGGGTATAGCCAAGGGGTCTTGTAAAACGTGAACAAGACGAGAACATCGGACGAGGTGAACAGAGTGCGTTTTTTCAAGAAAACAAAGCGTTTTGAGGTGTATGTGGAGGTTAATTCATCCCGCATCTTAACTCACTTTTTCGATTACCGCCGCCAAGGCTCGGAAGTTGAGATTTGGGTAGGTCGGTGCTACTTCGCGTTGCACGTTGTCAAAACCTAATCACGGGTGTATGAGTTCCTCGCGTACTCCGGCCCGTGGTGGGTCGATCAAGAGGAACTTTGACTATGCCTAGAACAATCTTTTCTCGCCTTTCAGCGGTGCTTGGAGAGGTGAGACAGCTTCAAGACGGCAAAGCAGGCATATCGGTGCAGGCCCTTGAGGTTTTCACCTGCATAGCCGCGAAGGAGGGCATTTCCTCATCCGAGCTTAGAAAGAATACCGGCATTCCTCAGCCCTCAGTGAGCCGCGCCTTAGGCGATCTCGGAGACTGGGCTGGTCGGCGTGGTGCTGAAGGTCTCAAGCTTATCAGAACTGAGCGTGACCCCTTAGATCAGCGCAACGTTGTTTGTTTCCTGACACCAACAGGAAAACTCTTAGCTGCCCGCATAGAGCAGCTAATGGGTGCCACCAATTCGGAGGTAGACTGAATTGCTTAGAAAGTGGTGCCCAGTGAGGGACTCGAACCCCCACGCCTCTCAGCGACGGTACCTAAAACCGTTGCGTCTACCAATTCCGCCAACTGGGCAACGAAAGGAAGTGCGATGCCAGTTAAACCACGCGGGGCCTCTTGGCAAGCCGCTGTTTCATGGAAAGGACAGCGCGTAAGAAAGGATTTCCCGACGAAGCATGAGGCCGAGATTTGGGAAGCCAAAACGAAAGCCGCTCTAATGTCCGGTGAATATGAGGTCGGAGTGAAATCGACCGAGCCGGAAATGACCCTCCAAGACCTCTTCGATTTAGTTGTGGAAACACGATGGAGAGGAACCAAGGCAGAGAAGACCTCAACTCTCAATGGTCGCCACGTAATCGAGATTTTGGGGCCTCAGCGTCCCGTCAAAAGTCTCTGCTACGAGGACACCTTGAAGATCAAGAAAGAGGTCGCGGCATGGAAGCGCTCAGACGCCACCATCAACCGCAAGCTCGCCGCCTTCTCGACGATGTGCAAGGAAGCCTTCAATTTGAAGAAGCTCGACAACCTCTTCCCGGTCGGCCTGATTAAGGAGCGGCAATGCCGCGTCAGGTTCTACGGTGACGAGGAACTGAACGCCATGCTGAAGTGGTGCGAGGATCGAGCCGAAGACGAACTGAGGGACTACATTATCATATCGCTCGATACAGGCTTCCGTCAGGGGGAGGTGTTGAAGATCACCAAGAGGGACGCTGAACAGGCCGATCTCTGGACCTACGACACCAAGGCCGGGAACAATCGTGACGTTCCCCTCACAGACCGCGCCAAGGAAATCCTCAAGCGCCGCTCGAAGCCCCTCAATGATCCAGATGCCAAGCTGTTCACTCACAAGCCGCAATGGTACCGCGATCACTGGAAGCAGATGCAAAGCGATCTCAAGATGACAGATGATCGCAACTACGTGCCACATGTCCTGCGACACACGTTCGTCACGAATATGCTCCTCGTGGCCGACATTCGCACGGTCCAAGAACTCGCGGGCCACAAGCGCATCGAAACCACGCAGCGCTATGCCCATACATCTGCTGAGCGCAAACGTCTTGCCATTCAGCGCATGTCAGAGTATCAGGGGGCCGAAACGCAGGCGTGACACATGACACATTGTGCCATTTCAGCGTGACACAAGTGTAAGTATAGAGATCGAGGCGAAAGCTAACAGATTGAATTTACTGCATGTTTGTGGGCAGTATAGGGCGTGAGTTAGATTTAGGTACCAACGCTTCGGCGTGGGAGTTCGAGTCTCTCTACCCGCACCACAAGCAAGGCATGGCTGCGCCACGCTTGCGCCAGAGTGCATCTTTATAGGATGCGGGGAGCTTCGGGGTTCATTTCTCCCCTTTGGTCTTTTTCTCCGGTGCAGGCTAAATGGTGTCCGGCAGGCGCTTGTGTAAAGAAATAAGGGAAGCCACGGCCGGGCAACGATGTTTCCGGCGCAGTGCTCGAAAGTAAACCAACGGCTGTCTGAGCACCGCCGCCATGATGTGAAGGTTAGGAAAATGCAGGTTATCGAAACGCTCGCTGAAGGGCTGAAGCGCGAACTCAAGGTCGTTATTCCGGCCGCCGACATGAAGGCCCGTCTGGACGAGCGCCTGGTTGACGCCAAGGACAAGGTTCGCATCAACGGTTTCCGTCCCGGCAAGGTGCCGATGGGCCACCTGAAGAAGATGTATGGCAAGTCCATCATGGCCGACCTCGTCAACGAGCTGGTTCGTGAAAAGCCTTCCGAAATCCTTTCCAGCCGCGGCGAGAAGTCTGCGACGCAGCCTGCTATCTCGATGACCGAAGACGAGCAGGAAGCCGAAAAGATCCTGTCGGCCGAATCCGATTTCGAATTCACCGTTGCTTACGAAATCATTCCGGCCATCGAACTGAAGGCCAATGACGGCATCAAGGTTACCCGCGAAGTTGTTGAAGTCTCCGAAGACGAAATCAACGAGCAGATCCTCAAGATCGCCGAAAGCGCCCGTACCTTTGAGCCCAAGAAGGGCAAGGCCGCCGATGGCGACCGCGTCACCATGAACTATCTCGGCAAGGTTGACGGCGTTGCCTTCGACGGCGGCGCTGCTGAAGATGCCGAGCTGGTTCTCGGTTCGGGCCGCTTCATCCCCGGCTTCGAAGACCAGCTGGTCGGCGTCAAGGCCGGCGATGAAAAGACCATCACCGTGACCTTCCCGGCCGATTACCCGGCTGCGAACCTCGCCGGCAAGGACGCCACCTTCGACATCACCGTCAAGGAAGTCGCTGCTGCCGCTGCCGTTGAAATCAACGACGAACTGGCCGAGAAGCTCGGTCTCGAATCGGCTGAAAAGCTGAAGGAAATCGTTAAGGGCCAGATCGAAAGCCAGTACGGCAACGTCACCCGCCAGAAGGTCAAGCGTCAGATTCTCGACCAGCTGGACGAAATGTACAAGTTCGACACGCCGGCTGGCCTCGTCGATGCCGAGTTCGACAACATCTGGCGTCAGATCAACACCGATCTCGCCCAGTCGGGCAAGACCTTCGCTGACGAAGACACGACCGAAGAAGAAGCCCGCGAAGAATATCGCAAGCTGGCTGAACGCCGCGTCCGTCTTGGCCTCGTTCTCTCCGAAATCGGCGAAAAGGCCGGCGTTGAAGTGACCGAAGAAGAAATGCAGCGCGCGCTGTTCCAGCAGCTGCAGCAGTTCCCGGGCCAGCAGAAGGAAATCCTCGATTTCTTCCGCAACACCCCCGGCGCTTCCGCTTCGCTGCGCGCTCCGATCTTCGAAGAAAAGGTCATCGACAAGCTGCTTTCCGAAATCTCGGTAACGGACAAGACCGTTTCCAAGGAAGAGATTCTGGCTGACGACGCCGAAGAAGCGACGGAAACCAAGAAGAAGGCCCCGGCCAAGAAAAAGGCTGCTGCCAAGGCTGACGACGCCGCTGAAGGCGAAGAAGCCGCTCCGAAGAAGAAGGCTCCGGCCAAGAAGAAGGCCGCTGAAGGCGACGCCGAATAATCTTCTTCAGTGCAAGCTGATTGAACAAAGGGCCGTAGCGAAAGCTGCGGCCTTTTGGTTTTGGGTATCCGGTTTACGGGCGGTATTGCCCACCCGGTTCGGACTTTTGACATCGTTGCGTTATTCTGGATCGCTATAATTAGAGATCGTGGCGGCAGAACCGAAGGTGTAGACAAATCGCCGCGAGGCTGCTGAATGTTGAAGGGCCGTGCCATGGGCGTCAGAAACTATTTGATCGAGGGTGTTTCCGGTACCGGTAAAACTTCGGTGGCAACGGAACTCCAGCGGCGTGGTTATCATGTCATCCACGGCGACCGTGAACTTGCCTACAAGGGCGATCCTGAAACAGGCGTGCCGCTCGCTCTCCCCCTGTTTCAAGACGATGGGAATATTGCCTTACGACACCGGCATCATCTTTGGGATGTCGAAAAAGTGCAGGAGCTTGCGGCAGATCGAAGTCACGTAGTCACCTTCTTCTGCGGCGGATCGCGGAATTTTCGGCGTTTCATAGACCGCTTCGATCAGGTCTTCGTTCTGGATGTCGACGCCGCGACCTTACGACGACGGCTGATGGAGAGGGCCGAGGACGAGTTCGGTGGAAAATCGGCCGAAGGTGAATTTGTCCTGCAACTCCATGCGACGAAAGAGGACCTTCCCGTTAAAGCGACGGTCATTGATTCATCGAGATCCTTGGACACGGTGGTCGATGATATTCTGGCCCGCTGCGTTGACCCAGCTTTAGGAAACTAGCAGCGCGGGGCGCTTCCGTACCTTCGTTTCGATCACAATGCAGTGCAGCATGATTTTTTGCTGCATCTGCTCTTGTTCATCTCCCGTTCATCTGGCACCCTGCGCAGCATGATTTGCCCTGGCCGCTGCATGCGGTCGTTCGGGCATTATGTGCCGCTCTTGCGCGGCCTTATCGCTGCCAAACCATTGGCCTTAAGCTTTTACCGAGCCTGCCGGGTTCTCCCGGTGCGCCCTTAATTTGCCAGGGGACAAGATATGTCGCCACGAATGGGTTCCGCCCTTTTCATCGCTCTTTATGCCCTGGCGGGAACTGCCGCCCATGCCGACGAGCCGGAACTCATCTGGAAGCCGGTCAAGAATTCCGACCGGTCCTATACCGCCCGTATCGGCGCAAAACTGCCGGTCGATACGCCGATCCGGGCGGGGCTGGAAATGGGCATGAGCGCTTCGAAGACGGGGCAGGTGGTGGATGCGCCGGTGCGCCTGTGGGGCAATGTCACGCTGCTGGCCGAACAATTGCCAGGCGTCTCGCTTGCGCGCGATGTTGGTGTGATCGTCAATGCGTTGACGGGGTCGAGCAGCGTTTCCGTGACTTCGCAGCAGAAGCGCATCGTCACGCCGGAACTGGATATCGAGGCGAACCGCAATTTCACCGTGCGTTACGATGGCACGGCGCAGCAATGGAACGGGCTGGATGTGTCGCAGTCGCTGCGCCTTTCCCGTTCGGAAACCGGCACGGCCTTCATCCTGACGGGGGCGAGCCGCAACAGCTTCAACGAGTTCAGCAGCGGTGTCGCGGTGGAGCAGAAACTGGGCGATCACCTGACTGTGCGGGGGACGCTCGATCAGGGTTATGCGGATCATTTCCGGCCGGGGGTAAGTGCGCGGTATAGCATTCGGTGGTGAGTGCGGTTCCGCGCGCAGCGGGGTGTCTGAAAACTCGGCGTCATCCTCGGGCTTGACCCGAGGATCCATGGTGCACCGGATTGTGGATCCTCGGGTCAAGCCCGAGGATGACGACGGAGAGGTCTGGTATCTCCGCAGCGGGAAGACGCTTTTCGACCCAAGGACTTGGACTGGCTGGACGCCGCATCAAACGCGCGTTGGCGAGGAGGGGAGGCTATGACTTGCAAAAGCTCGCATGGCATTTGGCAGTTCCGCCGAATACTCCGCTCAATCCTTCTTGATCTCACCCATACGGTTCCATGCATCGAGCCCCGCAATCTTGTAAGCCTCGGCAAGCGTCGGATAGTTGAACGTATTCTCGACGAAATATTCAACCGTGCCTTTCAGGTTCAGCACCGCCTGGCCGATATGCACCAGTTCGGTCGCGCCTTCGCCGACGATATGGACGCCGAGCAGGCGGCGGGTTTTCAGCGAGAAGATCATCTTCAACAGCCCGCTGTCGAGGCCCATGATGTGGCCGCGCGAGGTTTCGCGGAAATGGGCGATGCCGCATTCATAGGGAATGCCGCGTTCGATGACTTCTTCTTCCGTCAGGCCGCAGGTGGAGATCTCAGGCACGGCATAGATGCCATAGGGGAAGAACTGCGGCGGTTCGCCGGCCGGTGCGCCGACGGCGTGGCGGGCGGCGATGCGGCCCTGTTCCATGGAGGTGGAGGCAAGGCTCGGGAAACCGATGATGTCGCCGGCGGCATAGATGTTCGGCACCGAGGTCTGGAAGGTTTCGGGATCGACCTTCAGGCGGCCGCGGCTGTCGGCCTCCAGCCCGCAGGCCGAAAGGTTGAGCGTATCGGTGGCTCCGACGCGGCCGGCGGCAAACAGCACCGTCTCGGCCTTCAGCACGCGGCCATTGCCGAGCGAGACCAGGCATTTGCCGCTTTCGTCGCGCTCCACCTTTTCCGCCTTCTGGCCGAAGATCAGCTTCATGTTGCGGTCGCGCAGCTGGTAGGCGAAATCCTCGACGATTTCCTTGTCGATGAATTCCAGCATGGTTTCGCGCGGCTCCACCACCGTCACCTGCGTGTCGAGCGCGCTGAAGATCGTGGCATATTCGATGCCGATGACGCCGGCGCCGACCACGATCATCGAGCGCGGCAGTTCCTTGATCTCGAGAATCTCGTCCGAATCGAGCACCGCCTCGCCATCGAAGGGGATATGCGGCGGCCGGTAGGGGCGGGTGCCGATGGTCAGCAGGATGGAGGTGGCGGTGACGGTCATGATCTCGCCGTCGCTCTTCACCACTTTCATGGTGTTGGCGTCGATGAAGCTCGCCGTGCCGCGAATGTGCTGCACGCGGTTGCGGGCGAACTGGTGTTCCAGCACTTCCACTTCGTGATCCAGCGTGATGAGCAGGCGACGGCGCAGGTCTTCCGCATCGATCTCCTGCTTGACGCGATAGGCGCGGCCGTAAAAGCCACGCTCGCGCCAGCCGGTGAGGTTGAGCGCGGTTTCGCGCAGGGTCTTGGATGGAATGGTGCCGGTGTGCACCGAAACGCCGCCGACGCGGCTGCCCTTCTCGATGACCAGAACCTTTTTTTCGAGCTTGGCGGCCTGAATGGCGGCCCGTCTTCCCGCCGGACCGCTGCCGACAACAATCAGATCGAACTGGTGCATGAAAAACCCCGGAATAGAATGCATTGCAATGACCGGATGTCGCATCCGGCGTGGCGTCGCCGCGAAATGGTCGTGATGCCATTTTGACGATGGGGAGTGATTCCCCTTCAGCCTTGCCCGCAAGAGTGCAATGCAACAAACGCCTGCGTCAATCTGTAGCGCAAGAATCTGACGGATTCGTAACTGGGGTGAATTTCGACTTGGCTAGGAGCGCGGGGCTTTACCCCCCTCTGCCCTGCCGGGCATCTCCCCCACAAGGGGGGAGATCGGCAAGACGCATCTTTATTGCTTCAATCTCAAGCTTCGTGTCGGACGAGACCGTGCCGCAGATCGATCTCCCCCCTTGTGGGGGAGATGCCCGGCAGGGCAGAGGGGGGTAAGCCCCACGCACTTTCGGTTTCTTGGGAATGGAAACGCCCTAAACCCCCAACAGCTTCATCCCGCCCGGCGTTGCCGGTCGGGGATACTCAGGGTGCATCGGGCGATTGCCCGGCTGCGCTTCGGTTGAGGTTGGTGTGGGTCGGATGCGTTGCGCAGCCGGGTCTTTCACCATGCCGTATCTCGCAAAGGGCCGTGCACGGCCTTTTGCGAAATGGTCCTTTCCACGAACGTTGCCAGCGTTCCACCACCAGGACCGTCCCTCGGTTTCCGCCACGTCTGGCGTCCACCCGGCGGGACTGCGTTTAATCTAACAGCGCGTCGCGGGGTGGGGAAAAGCGGGGATGAATTTTCCGGCGTCAGTCTTCCTTGCGGGTGACATGGCGGTGAAGTGCCGCAAGGTCCTGACGGAGTGCGGCCAGTTCGGCCAGCACTTTCACATCGATCTTTTCATGCAGGGAAAGAACCTCAAGCTCGGCCTTCAGGTTCACCTCGTAGTCCTTGGCGGCCTCGAAACGGTCACGGGCGGCCTGACGGTTCTGCGACATCATGATAATCGGCGCCTGAATGGCCGCCAGCATGGAAAGCAGCAGGTTGAGGAAGATGAAGGGGTAGGGATCGAAGGCGCCGGTCGTCAGGATGATGGTGTTGATGACAGCCCAGAAAATCAGGAAAAAGCAGAAAGCGAGGATGAAACCCCAGGAGCCGCCGACCTTGGCGATATTATCCGCCAGCCTGTCGCCGAAACTGGCGCCGGCGGAAAATTCCGCGTTGATATCGCTCGAAACCAGCTTCTTCTGGTGCGACAGCTCGAGGATGCGCCGCTCCACCTCGCCGATTTCACGGGAGGAACGCTTGAAATGCGAAATGATGTAGTCGGAGATATCTGGCACGGTGTTTCTCCGGTGCTGATGGGGCGATGCGGATGTTTCCCGAGATAAACCCGCATGGCGGTGGAATTCAAACGATTTCCGCCGCCATGCGGTTCAGGCGTCCCCGCCGAAAAACATCAGACCGATGGCGCGCCCTCGTGCAGCCAGTTGAAACCGGGGAAGAAGCGCTCGCGACCGTATTGCTGGCCGAACATCATGTCGAATTGCAGCAGGCGGTAGTCGCGCACCACGTCGGGAACGGCATTGGGCGCTATAGACCAGTCGGGCAGGGCCTTGCCGTCGGTCGTCACCAGCATATGCCGGTCGATGACGGAAAAGGCCTGCTGCACTTCGCCCAGCGTGCCGGTATAGAAAGGATCGGAGAAGCCCGCGGTCTTCAGCACGTGATAGGGGAGAAGCGCCGGGCTGACGGTGCCGATATTCTTGCGCACGCCCTTTTTCGAGGACCAGACGACGAGCGGCGTCTCGTGTTCCTTCTTCATCACCTCAAGCGGCGCGCGGCGGCTGGCCACCATGCCCGGCATGTAGCCGCTTTCCACGAAGGTCTGGCCGAGCGGCGGCAGGTGATCGCCGAAGAGGACGATGATGGTTTCACGGTCGCGCTTCTTGGCCCAGCGCATCAGTTTCAGAAGAGCCTCGTCGGCCTCCACCACCCCTTGCGAATAGGTCGCGAGCGCCTGTGATGCCGAAGGAGAAAGATCGCCTTCCACGCCGACGGTATCGGCGGCATAACGGCCCGCCTCGTAGGGACCATGTCCCTGAAGGGTGACGGCGAAGAGGAAGAGCGGGTTCTGCGCCTTTTCGGCCGTCGCCATGATCTCGTCCATCAGCGCATCGTCGGAGGCGAAGTTGCCGCGTTTTTCCATGGCCGGCAGCGTCTCTTCGGAGCGGAATTCCTCGAAGCCGAAATTCCTGTAGACCTGCTTGCGGTTCCAGAACCATTCCTGGAAAGGGTGCATGGCGATGGCGGAATAACCTTCACCACGGAAGAAGCTGGCGAGCGACGGCACCGGGCGGCGGATATATTGCTGATAGGGAATGCTGCCATAGGGCAGGAAGGCGTTGGAAAAGCCGGTCAGCGCCTCGAATTCCACATTCGCCGTCATGCCGCCGAATTCCGGGGAAAAGACATTGCCGGATTGTTTGGCGCGGATCGTCGGCATGGGATCGGCGGAGAGCTTCACATTTTCCAGTCGCGTCGGATCCCACAGCGATTCGCTCATCAGCATGATGACATCGGGGTAATCGCCCTTGTTGGCGGCGAAGGCGGCGGGTTCGGATGTCAGGTCGGCAATGGTGTTTTCGCCGTAACCCTGCGGCGCCGAGACATTGGCCATCGGAATATTGAAGGCAAAGGCCATCAGGAAGCCGTTATGGCGGTAATTTTCCTGCTGATCCCACATCATGGGAATGATGTTGAGGCGATCGCGCAGCCAGGAATAATGCGAATAATCCATCAGCGAGGCGAGGCCGGCAAGAAGCGGCAGCGCCACCACCAGTCCTGCTGCGCGTTCGCGCCAGCGCAGGACGGGTGAATGGCGGCGCGCCAGCAGCCATAACGCCACAAGCGCGGCAATGGTGGCGCAGATGCCGAGCCCCAACAGCACGGCTGTCATGGGCTGCGCCTTCAGCATGGTGGGCAAAAGCTCAAGGATTTGCCGGCCGAACAAAAGGTCGGATGGGTAGAGCGGATCGGAGAGATAGGTCTGTTTCTGCGCGGAAATCAGCCCGGTCAGCGCGCAGAGCGGCGCAACCGCGATCAGCGACAGGTAACGCCGGCCAAGGAGCGCATCGAGTGCGACGAGAAGGGCGAGCACGGCGGCAATGGTGGTCATGCCGGGGCGGGCGGAGGAGGTGAGGAAGGCGCCGATATCATGGAGCGAACCACGGGCGATCCATTCCAGCGCCACGACCAGCATGACGGAGGCGACCGTCAGATTGGCAAGCGGATAGGCGATGCCCGAAAGCTTGGAAAGGCTCCTTGTCCATGCAGGCGAAAAGACGAAACCAGCCTTTTCGGAAGCCGTTGTTTTTGGCGCCGAATCTCTCAAACCCATACTCCGGTATTGCAGGCGGCACGGCCGATCCGGGGAGATGAATCGGGTGTCGCAAAAGTGTCATGTAACTGTCACATAAGCGCGATGAACGCGACATGAACTTTGAAGAGTCTGGCCGGTGCGGCGATAACCTTAGCGTGAACGCGCGCGGACGAAGCGTAACGGGCGGCGCCATGCAATTGCCGCGTTGCGGAGCGGCCACGGGCGCGGTATTGAAAAGTCATGAGCGACAGACACGATATCCAGAACCATCTCCGGATTGCCGTCGGGCAGTTCAATCCCACCGTTGGCGACGTGGCGGGCAATCTCGCCAAGGCGCGCGAGGCAAGGGCCGATGCGGCGACGCAGGGCGCCGATCTTCTGCTCCTGACGGAGCTGTTCATATCCGGCTATCCGCCGGAAGATCTGGTGCTGAAGCCGGCTTTCCTGAAAGCATGCCTGAAGGCTGTCGAGGAGCTGGCGGCGGAAACCGCCGATGGCGGGCCGGGCATCGTCATCGGTTTTCCGCGACAGGGTGAGACGGGCCGGCACAATTCGGTGGCGCTTCTGGATGGCGGCAAGATCATCGCGCTGCGCGACAAGATCGACCTGCCGAATTACGGTGAATTCGACGAAAAACGCGTTTTCTCCGAAGGTTCGATTTCCGGTCCCTATAATTTCCGGGGTGTGCGGATCGGCATTCCGATCTGTGAGGAAATCTGGAACGATATGGGTGTCTGCGAAACGCTCGCCGAAAGCGGGGCGGAAATCCTGCTGGTGCCGAACGGTTCGCCCTATTATCGCGGCAAGCTGGATGTGCGCCATCAGGTGGCGCTCAGGCAGGTTATCGAAAGCGGCCTGCCGCTCGTCTTCGCCAACCAGCTGGGCGGGCAGGACGAGCTGGTGTTCGACGGCGCGAGCTTTGGCTTCAATGCCGACAGGACGCTCGCCTTCCAGATGAGCCAGTTCGAGGCCACACTTGCCGTCACCGACTGGAAACGCACGGCAGACGGCTGGCGCTGCGAAAGCGGACCTTTCTCGAAGATTCCCGAAGGCGAGGAGGCGGACTACCGCGCCTGCATGCTGGGCTTCCGCGATTACGTCAACAAGAACGGCTTTAAGAGCGTGGTTCTCGGCCTTTCCGGCGGCATCGATTCGGCGATCTGCGCCGCCCTTGCCGTCGATGCGCTGGGCGAGGAGCGGGTGCGCTGCATCATGCTGCCTTACCGCTATACCTCGGAAGAATCGCTGAAGGACGCGGCCGATTGCGCCAAGGCGCTGGGCTGCCGTTACGATATCGTGCCGATTTCAGAGCCGGTGGAAGGATTCCTCTCGGCGCTTTCCGATCTCTTCGAGGGCACGGAAGAGGGCATTACCGAGGAAAACCTGCAGAGCCGCACGCGCGGCACCATTTTGATGGCCGTCTCGAACAAGTTCGGCTCGATGGTAGTGACGACGGGCAACAAGTCGGAAATGTCGGTGGGTTACGCCACGCTCTACGGCGACATGAATGGCGGTTTCAACCCCATCAAGGACCTCTACAAGATGCAGGTCTATGCCATTTCCAGCTGGCGCAACGCCCATGTGCCGCCGGGCGCGCTCGGCCCTTCCGGCGAGGTGATCCCGGTCAATATCATTTCCAAGGCGCCCTCGGCCGAATTGCGCCCCAACCAGACCGACCAGGATTCGCTGCCGCCCTATCCGGTGCTGGACGATATTCTGGAATGCCTTGTCGAGAAGGAAATGTCGGTCGAGGAGATTCTCGCGCGCGGCCATGATGTGGCGACGGTGCACCGGGTGGAGCATCTGCTTTATCTCGCCGAATACAAGCGCCGGCAATCGGCGCCGGGCGTGAAGATCACCAAGAAGAACTTTGGGCGTGACCGGCGTTATCCGATCACCAACCGGTTCCGGGATCGGTGATTGAAGGCGCGCGCCATCGATTTCTGGCGGGTGAGTTAACCGCCTTTCTCCGTCATCCTCGCCCTTGAGGCGAGGATCCAAATGCGGTTGAGATTGTGGATCCTCGGGTCAAGCCCGAGGATGACGTCGCGTGTGAGGAGCTTTTTTTGACAGCCCATAAACGGCGCGGAGAAAACCCCGCGCCGTCCACTCATCTCAAATGGCCTGCCCCACATCGATGCGGTTGCCATCGTGGTCTTCAAACACAAAGGCGCGCAGGCCATAATCTTTGTCCTGCAGGCCCTTGATGATGCGCAGCCCGTGGCTCTTGCAGAGCGCATGCAGCGCATCGACATCGCTCACCATCATATGCGCCACATTGAAGGGCGCCGCCTTGTGGCTGGGCTGCAATGTCAGGTGCAGCTCGGCATTGCCCTGTTTGAGGATCATGAAGCCGACAGGGTCGCCGTTTTCGAAGGTCTTTTCGAAGCCCAGTACATCGACATAAAAATCATGGGCCTTTTCGATATTTTTGACAGGAAGCATTGCGGCGATCCGCCCGAAGCGGATGCCGTGATCGGCGATGGTATTCATCGCGGAACCTCTGGCCTGGGAGAAACGGCAAGCGGCGCGGACGGTGCCGGAGCGCTGGCGTTTTTTCCGGTTTGAATTTGCAGGACGGTGCCTGCCGCCCTAGGATCATAATCGAGGCGATGGCGGATGCAAACGGAATGTCTGCATTGCCGGGCGCTTTGAACGAGACACGGACACGCCCGGGAGGCAGAATGCGCAGCTCCATCGAAATCTTCAACATCCGCACCCGGCAGATGCGGGTGGTGTGGCAGACGCCCGATCTCTTCGAAGCGCCGAATTGGTCGCCGGATGGAAAATATCTGCTGCTGAACAGCGAAGGGCTGCTTTATCGCCTGTCTCCCGCCGGTGATACGTCGCCGGAAAAGGTCGATACCGGCTTTGCGACGCTCTGCAACAACGACCACGGCATATCGCCTGACGGTTCGCTCTACGCCATTTCCGACAAGGTGGAATTCGGCAAGAGCGCCATTTATCTTCTGCCATCGGCGGGCGGCGCGCCAAGGCTGATGACGAAGAACCTGCCTTCCTATTGGCACGGCTGGTCGCCGGACGGAAAAAGCTTCGCCTATTGCGGCATTCGCGATCAGGTTTTCGATATCTACGCCATGGATATTGAGAGCGGCGTCGAGACGCGCCTGACCCATGGCGAAGGCCGCAATGACGGGCCGGATTATTCGCCCGACGGCGAGTGGATCTATTTCAATTCCAGCCGCACCGGGCGGATGCAGGTCTGGCGCGTGCGGGTGGATGGCTCCTTCGTCGAGCGCATTACCGACAGCCCCTATGGCGACTGGTTTCCACATCCGTCCCCCAGAGGTGACAAGGTGGTGTTCGTCTCCTATGACGGTGACGTCTTCGACCATCCGCGCGACCTCGATGTGCGGGTGCGGCTGATGGATATGGAAGGCGGCAATGTCGAAATGCTGTTTGAGCTTTTTGGCGGGCAGGGCACCATGAACTCGCCCAACTGGCATCCGGATGGGGACGAATTCGCTTATGTGCGGTACTTTCCGGTAGAGTGATGCGGTTAGGACGAGGGAGAGTTCCGCCTTTCATCATTCCGGCCCAAGGCCGGAATGATGAAGGTGTGGGAGGATCATCGGCACATTGCGCATCGCCCGCCAAGATACTTGCATTCGCAAGCTTTTTTGCCCATAGATTTTTCGGTCAGGTGCCCGTTGTTGCGGCGGGAGAATCGGGAATCCGGTGAAAGACCGGAACGTGCCCAGCGCTGTGAGGCGGACGCCCTTTTTCTGAAGCCACTGGAGTCATTCGGGAAGGCGAAAGGGGTGGATGAAGCCGAGTCAGAAGACCGGCCTGGCGGGATAGACCGAACCGCGCGGACGGCGGCAGGTTGCTGAAGAGGCGTGTTGTCGCCGCGAAGACCGGCATGGTTTCCGCGTCCGCGCGCCCGCATTGTTGGGGTTAAACGATGCCGACCGATCCGTCCGAGGGTAATCCCTTGCAGGCCAGTCCATTCGATCATGCGCTTTCGCCCGCGCGCCCGTTTTCCTGCGAAGAACGCGAGGCGATCTACCGCGCCATCGAGACCCGGCGCGATGTGCGCGATCAGTTCCTGCCCGATCCGCTGCCGGACGAGCTTGTCGAGCGTCTTTTGAAGGCGGCGCATTCTGCGCCCTCGGTCGGTTTCATGCAGCCGTGGAATTTCACCCTCATCACCGATGGCGCGGTGCGGCAGGCGGCCTTTGTGGCCTTCAGCCGCGCCAATGAGGAGGCGGCGGCGATGTTTGCGGGCGAGCAGCAGGCGCTTTATCGCAGCCTCAAGCTTGAAGGCATCCGCAAGGCGCCGCTCAGCATCTGCGTCACCTGCGATCCCACCCGCGGCGGCAAGGTGGTGCTGGGCCGCACCCACAATCCGCGCACGGATGTCTATTCCACCGTCTGCGCCATCCAGAACCTCTGGCTTGCGGCGCGCGCCGAAGGCGTCGGCGTCGGCTGGGTCAGCATTTTCCACGATAGCGACATCCGCGCCATTCTGGAAATCCCCGATCATATCGAAATCGTCGCCTGGCTGTGCCTTGGGCGTGTCGATGCGCTCTATACCGAGCCGGAACTGGCGGTGAAGGGCTGGCGGCAGCGTGTGCCGCTGGAGGAACTGGTGTTTCGCAACCGCTGGGGCGGGGTGTAGAAGCGGAGGCCTGTGAATAAGGCGGGACGTCGCCGCGGATTTCTTCTCCCCGCCGGGGAAAAGGTGGCCCGAAGGGCCGGATGAGGGGGCAAGCTCTCCGAATATCGCTGACGCTGCCCCCTCATCCCGCTGCCGCGGACTTCTCCCCCTTGGGGAGAAGAAACAAGGCGCGCGCTTGCCCCATTACGAGCGCGGAAGAGATTTCACTGCTGCGGCTGTATACCCTTCAACGCCGGGTTCTTCAGGTCGATACGGCCCGTCTGGTCGGGCAGGAATTTCGGGCCTATGACGCGGACGCGGCTGTCGTTCGGATCGTAGTCGCGTTCGGGAACGGGCGCTTCCGGCGGCTTGGCGGCCTGTTGCTGTTCGGCGGGTTTCTCAGCCCTGTCACCTTGCGGTGATGGAATGGTGGTGATGCCGGAATAGGGCTTTTCGGGCTGCGGCTTGGCGGCCTCTTCCTGCTTTTGCATTTCCTCGTGATAGGCGGCCATGTTGCAGGCGCAGCCCGGCGCTTTTGCCGTGGCGTTCCTGTAGGCGAAGGCGGTCGGCAGATCCCTGTAGGGCTTTCCGGTTTCGGCAGACACCATGTCGGCGGTTTCCTGATCCGTCATGGAGTGGAAATAAAGCTCCGTCTCGGTCCCCGGACACATTTTCTCGCATTGCTCCGCCTGGGCGCGGAAATCGAGCGGCGAGGCATTGGAGGCGATCGGGAAAAACGAGCCGTCGCAGGTGCGCACGCAGAGTGTGCGAAGCCCGCCTTCGGCGGCGGCGTTGGGGTAGGGAGAAAGCCCCGCCTGTCCCGGCCCGTCGCCATTTTGCCGGCCATTCTGCCGGAAAGCATCGGGATAACGCGTCACATCGGGCGGCGGCGGCAATTGCGTTTCCGTCTGCGGCGCGGTGTTGCAGCCATTGGCGTCGAGGGCGGCGAGGATGCGCTGACGCCTGATGTCGCCATCATTGTCACGTGCCGTCGCCATGGCGTCGTCACGGTCACGGATGATGGCGTCGCGTTCGGCTTCGGCATCCACCAGCGCATCGCCGATCTCGGCGCAGACGCCGGCATTGGGGCTGCCATAGACGATGACGCTGCCCGAAGAGCAGCCATAGCCGCGCATGTCGTTCCTGATTTTGCGGATGGTGATGTTCTGGCGGGCGAGCGCATTGGCGTAACGCCGCACCTCGGCCGTATTGCCGACGATGCGGGGCGGCTCGCGCAACTGCGCGTAGAGCGTATCACAGACCTGATCCGCGAAAGCGGCGGCCGGGGCGACGAAAACAAGGGGAATCAGGAGGCCGATGATGCGGCTGCGGCGGGTCAATTGTTCGATCCGTTCGATGTCCCCGGCCGGTGGCAGGGGCGTTATACTTCACGAAATCCGTGTTTCAGGAAGATAACATAAGCTGTTGCCGCAATGCGGCAACAGCCTGTTCAAAATTGCGTTAATGCGGCCTCTATCACACCGAAGGATGCGACGCCTGCACCACGGCGAAGGCCGCCATGTTGACGACGCCGCGCGAGGTGACGCTGGGCGACAGGATATGGGCGGGCAGGGCCGTGCCGAGCAGGATCGGGCCGACATGCAGGCCTTCCGTCAGCGTGCGGGTGACACCGAGCGTGATGTTGGCGGCATCGAGGTTCGGGAAGACCAGCAGGTTCGCTTCGCCGGTCAGCACGCTGTTTGGCATGGCGCGCTTGCGCAGCGCTTCCGAAAGGGCCGAACCGCCCTGCATTTCGCCATCGACTTCCAGTTCCGGCGCGGCTTCCTGCACGATCTTCAGGGCGCGGCGCATCTTGCGGGCGCTTTCGGAATCGCGCGAGCCGAAATTGGAATGGCTGGCGAGGGCGATCTTCGGCGTGATGCCGAAGCGGCGGATTTCCTTGGCCGCGAGAATGGCCATTTCCGCCACTTCCTCGGAGGTCGGGTCGTAATTCACGAAAGTATCGGTGAGGAACAGCGCACCCTGCTGGGTGATGAGCAGGCTGAGGCCGGCGAAGGAACGCACGCCTTCCTGCTTGCCGATGATCTGGTTCACGTCGCGCAGGTGGCGGTCGTAACGGCCTTCGAGGCCGCAGATCAGCGCATCCGCCTCATCGCGCTTCACCGCAAGCGCGCCGATGACGGTGGAGTTGGTACGCACGATGGTACGGGCCGCCTCCGGGTTGATGCCGGCGCGACCGACGAGGGCGAAATAGTCATCGACATAGTCGCGGTAGCGCGGATCGTCTTCCGGATTGACCACGGCGAAATCCGTATGCGGGCGGATGCGCAGGCCGAAGCGCTTCAGGCGCGTTTCGATGATCTGCGGACGGCCGATGAGGATCGGAATGCCGGTGCCTTCTTCCAGAAGCACCTGGGCGGCGCGCAGCACGCGCTCGTCTTCACCTTCGGCAAAGATGATGCGCTTCTTTTCGGCGGCCTTGGCGGCATTGAAGACCGGCTTCATGATGAAGCCCGAGCGCCAGACGAAACGGTTCAGCTGATCGAGATAGGCTTCGAAATCGGTGATCGGCCGGGCGGCGACACCGCTTGCGGCGGCGGCGCGGGCAACGGCCGGGGCGATGCGCAGGATGAGGCGCGGATCGAAAGGCGAGGGGATGAGGTAGTTCGGGCCAAAGACCGGCGTTTCGCCGCTATAGGCTTTTGCCGCGACTTCGGAGACTTCCTCACGCGCGAGTTCGGCGATGGCCTGCACGGCGGCCATCTTCATTTCCTCGTTGATCGTGGTTGCGCCGCAATCCAGCGCGCCGCGGAAGATATAGGGGAAGCAGAGAACGTTGTTGACCTGGTTCGGGAAATCCGAACGGCCGGTGCAGATCATCGCATCCGGACGGGCCGCACGCGCCGCTTCCGGCATGATTTCCGGATTGGGGTTGGCAAGCGCGAGGATCAGCGGGTTTTCCGCCATGCGCTCCAGCAGTTCCGGCTTCAGAACGCCAGCCGCCGAAAGGCCGAGGAAGACATCCGCGCCGTCGATGGTTTCGGCCAGGACGCGCTTGTCGGTCTTCTGGGCGTAAACTTCCTTCCACTCGTCCATCAGCGTGTTGCGGCCGTCGTAAACGAGGCCTTCAATGTCGTGGACCCAGATGTTTTCTTTCTTCGCGCCCATGGCGACGAGCAGGTTGAGGCAGGCAAGGGCTGCCGCGCCTGCGCCCGAGGCGACGATCTTGACGCTGGACAGAGACTTGCCGGCGAGTTCCAGCGCATTGGTGACGGCGGCGGCGACGATGATCGCGGTGCCGTGCTGGTCATCGTGGAAGACAGGAATGTTCATCTTCTCGCGCAGCTGGCGTTCCACCTCGAAACATTCCGGCGCCTTGATGTCCTCAAGGTTGATGCCGCCGAAGGTGGGTTCCAGCGCGGCGATGGTGGAAACCATGTCGTTGATGCCGGGCGCATCGATTTCGATATCGAAGACGTCGATGCCGGCGAATTTCTTGAAGAGGACGGCCTTGCCCTCCATGACAGGCTTGGAGGCAAGCGGGCCGATATTGCCAAGGCCGAGAACCGCCGTGCCGTTGGAGATGACGGCGACGAGATTGGCGCGGGCGGTATAGTCCGCCGCCATTTCAGGGTTTTCATGGATGGCGAGGCAGGGGGCGGCGACGCCGGGCGAATAGGCGAGCGCCAGATCGCGCTGGTTGCCGAGCGGCTTGGTGGCCTGGATTTCCAGCTTGCCGGGGCGCGGATAGCGGTGGAAAAAGAGCGCCTGTTCCTCGATGTCGGCCTTTGCCGTGTTGGCGGGCATGTTGTTCTTATCGTGAGAGGTCATTTTCCACCGTCATGTCTGGTTCAATTCCGGACCCCTGAATACAACAAACTTCCCCGTGGTACAGCCGTTATTTGACCGCACCTTATGCAAATGCGGCCATGGCTTATTCGCGTTTTCGTGAAGGCTTTCGTCATATTCCCTATAAAAACCGGCATCTGTCATGTTGCTGAAACACGAGTCTGGTTCTGAGAGGTAAGAAAGCCGCAGGGACGCAACCGAACAGGGGGATGAAATCCGTGGCCGGTCAAATCGAAACCAGACAGTTCAGAACGCTTTTCATTTCGGATGTTCATCTTGGCTCCAAGGCGGCCAAGACGGATTATCTGCTCGACTTCCTGAAATATCACGAGGCCGAGACGATCATTCTCGTCGGCGACATCGTCGACGGCTGGCGCCTGCGCCGCAGCTGGTACTGGCCGCAGGGCTGCAACGACGTGGTGCAGAAGCTGCTGCGCAAGGCCCGCAAGGGAACCCGCATCGTCTACATTCCCGGCAATCACGATGAATTCCTGCGGGAGTTCCCCGGCATGCATTTCGGCGGCATCGAAGTGGCCGAACGCATGATCCACGAGGCGGCCGACGGCAAGAAATATCTCATCATTCATGGCGACGAATTCGACGTGGTGGTGCGCAACGCCCGCCTGCTCGCCTATCTCGGCGACTGGGCCTATGACGCGGCGATCGCCATCAACATCGCCATCGCCGCCGTGCGCCGTCGCATCGGCCTGCCTTACTGGTCGTTTTCGGCCTGGGCCAAGCTGCAGGTCAAGCACGCCGTCAACTTCATCGGCGAATTCCAGCGCGTGGTCGCCGAAGAGGCGCGCCGCAACAATGTCGACGGCGTCATCTGTGGTCACATTCACCATGCCGTCATGGAAGACATGGACGGCATCCGCTACATCAATACCGGCGACTGGGTGGAAAGCTGCACGGCGATTGCCGAAAATGCCGATGGCAGCTTCGAGCTGATCACCTGGATGCAGACGAGTGAGGTTACCGCCGAACAGGCATCGGACGAGATGGAGCCGGTGGATATTCCGGGACTGATCGGGAAGCACGCGGCCTGAGTTGGGGCGTTTGACGGGCGCTGACGATAGGCTCGTATGGAATGCCGCATTCGATGACTGGCAGTATCCGCACACCGTCATCCCGGCCTTGAGCTGGGATCCAGTGCGATCAAGTCTTTGATCGCGTAAGACTCTTCTCACCGCGCAGACGCGCCGTGGCTGGATGCCGGATCAGGTCCGGCATGACGGAGGAGAGGTTCTGCTTCCCTGTGACTCTTTGGGCAAGGCACGCGGAAGATGCCGCCTTGGCGCGCGGTGCCTGAGCGGGACTTCTGCAATTCCGGCGGGGCCGGATAACCACGCCTTCCTCATAGACGAGCCCTTCCGTCATTTAAGGCGAGCGGGTGCGTTTTTTCGCCTTCTCCCCTCCGGGGAGAAGATCGCGGCAGCGGGATGAGGGGGCTTGCTCCCCGAAATCCGGCGACGTCGCCCCCTCATCCGACCCTTCGGGCCACCTTCTCCCCGGCGGGGAGAAGAAATAAGCGGCGAGGTTGCGCCTTATCGTGTTTCTCTGCCTTCAATATCCACGACTTACCCCCACAATTCCGGCCGTGCCGGATAAACCAGCGAACCCTCATAAACCAGTCCCGGCTCACGATCCTCGGCCAGCAGCAGCGGTCCGTCGAGATCGGCAAAGGCCGCGCCCTGCGCCGCCAGCACGGCCGGCGCCATGCCGAGCGAGGTGCCGAGCATGCAGCCGACCATGATGGTGAAGCCGAGCCGTTCGGCCTCGGCCTTCATGACGAGCGCTTCAGTCAGGCCGCCGGTCTTGTCGAGCTTGATGTTGATGGCGTCGTAACGGTCGCGCAGGGCGGCGAGGTCCTTCGTCGAATGCACGCTTTCATCGGCGCAGATCAGCACCGGGTGGTCGATGCCGGCGAGGATGTCATCCTTGCCGGCGGGCAGCGGCTGTTCGATCAGCGATATCTTCAGTTCCGCCGCAAGCCTCAGATAATATTCGATATTATAATCGTTCCAGCCCTCATTGGCGTCGATGATGATACGCGCTTCGGGTGCGGCGGCGCGCACGGCCCTTAGACGCGCTTCATCATCCGCCGTGCCGGTCTTGATCTTCAGCAGCGGGCGGCCTGCGTTTTCCGCCGTCTTCGCGGCCATTGTTTCCGGGTCGGCAAGCGAGATGGTGTAGGCGGTGACGAGCGGCTTTGCCGCCTGTCCAAGGATGCGCTGGGCAACGGTTTTGCCACTGATCTTGGCTTCGAGGTCCCACAGCGCGCAATCCACCGCATTGCGGGCGGCGCCGGGTTGCATCGCCTGCTGTAGTTCCTGCCGTGTCACGCCGCCGGCGATCCGCTGCGCCATCGCCTCGATATCGGCGATGACGCCCTCGATGCTTTCGCCATAACGCGGATAGGGCACGCATTCACCTTTGCCGACGAAGGAACCATCGCGGATGATGCACGTTACGATATCCGCATGCGTGCGGGTGCCGCGTGAGATGGTGAAGCTGCCGGCGACGGGGAAACGTTCTGTTGTGGCTTGCAGGTAACGGGGCATATTTTTTCACTTCCGATTGGGCGGCAAAAGACGCATGACGCCAAATTTATCACGAATTGTCGGCCGTCACTGTGGCCTGCCGGAGGCCAAGACGTTATGAAACCTTTAAGAATCTCGTGACGGTCGTACTCGCTCGGAGCATTATGCAAGAACAGGACACACGGCAACAGGCGAACCCGGCCGCAATCACCGAAGACGGTTCCGTCTCCGGCGGCGGCTTGCGTTTTGTCATGAGCGGGTCCTGGCGCAACAGCAATCTTGCCGGTATTTTCCCCAGTCTCGAAAAGATCGAAAACATGAGGTCCGCCGGTCCGGTGGAGATCGATCTTTCCGCCGTCGAGGCCATCGATACGACGGGTGCATGGATCATCCAGCGCCTGCGCAAGGATATTGAGGCGAACGGCGTCACCGTCACCGTGACGGGCAATGACCGTATCGAAGAGGTCATCGGCCAATTGCCCGAAAAGGTGGAGATGGAGGGCGAAGCCGCTGCGAAGGAGGGGCTCGCCGAGCGTATTTTTGCGCCTGTCGGCAAGGCTGTCATCCAGAACGGCGCGGATTTCCTGGCGGGCATGTATATTCTCGGCTCCGCCGTGCGCGGCGCGCAGATGAAGCTCGGGCGCGGACGCGGCGTCTCTCCGGCGGCGATTGTCAACCAGATCGACCATATGGGCGTGCGCGCCGTGCCGATCATCATGCTGATGTCGTTCCTGATCGGCGCGATCATCGCCCAGCAGGGCGCGTTTCAGCTCCGTTATTTCGGCGCGGAAGTCTTCGTTGTCGATCTCGTCGGCATTCTGCAATTGCGCGAAATCGGCGTTCTCCTGACCGCGATCATGATCGCCGGCCGCTCCGGCAGCGCCATCACGGCGGAAATCGGCTCGATGAAGATGCGCGAGGAAATCGACGCGCTGAAGGTGATCGGCCTTAACCCCGTGGGCGTTCTGGTGTTTCCGCGGCTGGTGGCGCTCACCATCGCGCTGCCGCTTTTGACCATTCTCGCCAATTTCGCAGCACTTTTCGGTGCGGCCATCGTGGCGTTGCTTTATTCCGGCATCACGTTTGAGGTGTTCCTGTCGCGCCTGCATGGCGCGGTCGAGGAATCGACCATTGCCGCCGGTATGATCAAGGCGCCGTTCATGGCGCTCATCATCGGCATCGTCGCGGCGGTGGAGGGCATGAAGGTGGGCGGTTCGGCGGAATCGCTCGGCCAGCACGTCACCTCCTCGGTGGTGAAGTCGATCTTCGTCGTCATTCTGGTGGATGGTCTTTTCGCCATCTTCTACGCAGCCATCGATTTTTAGGGAGGGCGCGTTGGAGAAACTGGACCAGAAACCGCAGGAGACCAGAACCGGTAAAGACGGGCGCGAGGTGGTGCTTTCCGTCGAGGGCGTGACCGTCGGCTTCAACGGCCGCAACGTGCTCGAAAATCTCGACCTCGATGTCTATCGCGGTGAAATTCTCGGCTTCATCGGCCCCTCCGGTGCTGGCAAATCCGTGTTGATGCGTGCGATCTTGCGGCTCCTGCCGCGGCAGGCGGGGGCGATCCGCATTCTCGGCACCGATTACGACAAGGCGAGCGAAGACGACCGCATGATGCTCGACCAGCGGCTTGGCGTGCTGTTCCAGCAGGGCGCGCTGTTTTCCGGCCTGACGGTGAAGGAGAACATCCAGCTGCCGATGCGCGAATATCTCGATCTGCCGAAGAAGCTGATGGACGAGCTTGCCTATCTGAAAATCGAGATGGTGGGGCTGAAGCCCGATGCGGGCGACAAGTATCCATCCGAACTATCAGGCGGCATGATCAAGCGCGCGGCGCTTGCCCGGGCGCTGTCGCTCGATCCCGACCTCGTCTTCCTCGATGAGCCGACGTCCGGCCTCGATCCCATCGGGGCGGCGGAATTTGATATGCTGATTGCGCGCTTGCGCGATTCGCTCGGCCTGACCGTCTATATGGTGACGCACGACCTCGACAGCCTGTTCTCCGTCTGCGACCGCATTGCGGTGCTGGGCCAGAAGAAGGTGCTGGTGGAAGGGACATTGCAGGACATGTTCGCCTGCGACGATCCGTGGGTGCAGTCCTATTTCCGTGGCAAACGGGCGCGCTCTGTCGTTCTTCCGGACGGCAGACACGAAAATCCGGTGGAGTAACAAGAAGCATGGAAACCAAGGCGAACTACACCATAGTCGGAATTTTCACGCTGATCGTGATCGCCGCCGCATTCGGCTTCGTTTACTGGATGGCGGAATTCGGTCGTGGCGGTCCGACGGCGCAGCTTGTCGTGCGTATTCCCGGCTCCGCCAACGGCCTTTCCGTCGGTTCTCCGGTGCGCTTCAACGGTATTCCGGTCGGCACCGTGCGCGGCCTTGCCATCGACCGCGACGACCCGGCCTATTCCATCGCCTTTACCGAAGTGCAGGCCGATGCGCCGGTTTTCCCGTCCACGCGCGCCGTGCTTGAAATTCAGGGCCTGACGGGTGCTGCCTATATCGAGCTTTCCGGCGGCAACAAGGATGGCGAGCGCATTCTGCAGAAGGCCGTCGAAAGCGGCGTTCCGGCCGAGCTGACGGCCGATCTTTCCAGCGTCACCAACCTGCTTGCCACGGCCGATAAGATCCTGAAACGCGCCGATGGCGCCATCGGCGAATTGCAGGGTTTCGTGCAGGATGCGCGTGCCCCGCTGACGCAGACGGTGCGCAATGCCGAGAAATTCTCCGATGCGCTGGCGGCCAATTCCGACGGCATCAAGAATTTCATCGCCAGCCTCAGCTCGCTTTCCACAACGGTGCAGTCGGTCTCGGTGCGTCTCGACGGCACGCTTACCGCCATCGAGGATCTGGTGAAGGCCGTGGATGCCGGCAAGATCGATTCCATCCTGTCGAATGTCGACAAGGTGACGAAGGATGTCGCTTCCGCTTCCAGCGATATTCAGGGCATCATGGAGACCGTGCAGAGCACGGCGCGCAATTTCGAGGCGGCGAGCACGGAAGTGCAGACCGTGGTGAAGCGCGCGGATGAGCTTCTGGCCTCCGTCGATCCCGCCAAGGTGAGCACCGTGGTAGGGGATGTTTCCGCGGCGACCGCCGATGCGCGTGATGCGGTGGCGAATTTCAAGCGGATCGCCGACGATGTCGGCGCCCGCCGCGCCGATATCGACCAGGCGGTTTCCGACTTTACCGAAATGGGCCGCAAGCTGAACCTCGCCTCCAGCCGCGTCGACGGCATTCTCGCCAAGGTGGACGGCATGCTCGGCACCGATGATGCCAATTCGCTGTTTGCCAAGGCGCGCGAGACGCTGACATCGTTCAAGGCGGTGGCCGACAATCTCAATGCCCGCATCGGGCCGATTGCCGACAATCTGACCCGCTTCTCCAGCTCGGGCCTCAAAGATTTCCAGGCGCTGATCGGCAGCACGCGGGTCACGGTCGACAATCTCAACAATGCCATCACCAATATCGACCGCGATCCGCAGCGGTTGATTTTCGGCGGCGAAACCGTGAAACAATATGATGGCAGAACAAGGCGCTAAGAGGGGTATGGGCCAATGACACGATTGATGAACGGCCGTCAGCGCCGCGCCCTCATTCTGGCTCCGCTGTTTGCCGCCTTGATGGCGGGCTGCGCGGGTGCGCCGAAGAACGATACTTTCGATCTCTCCGTCTCTTCGGCGGCGGTGGCGCAGGGACCTTCGCTGAAAAGCCGGCAATTGCTGATCGCCGATCCGACCGCCCTCAAGGCGCTCGACAGCGAAAACATAGTGGTGCGCCTTTCCGGCTCGGAGGTGCAATATCTCGGCAATTCGCAATGGAGCGACCGCCTGCCGCGCATGGTGCAATCCAAGCTGGTGGAAGCCTTCGAGGATACCGGCAAGCTCGGCGGCGTCGGCCGGCCGGGGCAGGGGCTGGCAATCGACTATCAGGTCGTGACCGATATTCGCGCCTTTGAAATCGATACGGCGAAGAATATCGCCAATATCGAGATATCGGTGAAGCTCCTGAACGACCGCAACGGCACGGTGAGGGCGCAGGAGGTGTTCCGTTCGAACGCCCGCGTCAGCGGTTCCGGCAACGCCAATTTCGTCAAGGCGCTGGATCAGGCCTTTGCCGCCGCCACGCGCGAGATCGTAGCCTGGACGCTGAAATCACTCTAGGTTTCGGCGTCTGAAGTCGTGACGAGAAACGGCCCGCGGGGCTGGAGGGCCGGCGGCTGACCGGCCCTGCGGCACTATTTCCGATAGGCGAGTTCGTGATGCGATTTCTGCTGTCTCTTTGCCTTTTTACGGTTCTGTTCGTTTCCGCAACAGGCGTCTCGCTGGCGGCCGGCCTGCGGTTGATCGAGGTTCCGTCTGCCGACGGCAAAGCCGCCATGAGGGCCGCGATCTGGTCGCCTTGCGCGGCGACGCCGGGGGAGGTCAGGATCGGACCCTTCCTTTTGCCTGCGGTGCGGGATTGCCCTGTCCCCGATGGGAAATATCCGCTTGTCATCATTTCGCACGGTTTCGGCGGCACCTATTTCAGCCATCGGGACACGGCGGCGATGCTGGCGGATTCTGGCTTCATCGTCGCGGCGATCAATCATCCCGGCGACAGTGCGCTTGACATGACGCGGGCGGGCGATCTTTCCGCACTGACACGACGGCCGGCGGATATCGCCCGTCTGCTCGATTATCTGCTTGAGGGCTGGAGTGAAGCGCGTTCCATCGATGCCGGGCGGATCGGCATCTACGGATTTTCGCGCGGCGGTTATGCCGCGCTGGTGCTCGCCGGCGGTATCCCCGATTTTGCCAATGCCGGGCTGCCTTGCCCGGACCCGCAAGCGCCGATTTGCGCCCAGATGCGGCAGAAGACGACTTTGCCGCAGCATGGCGGTCAGGATGTGCGGGTGAAGGCCGTGGTCCTTGCCGACCCGCTCAACGCCTTTCCCGGATCGGGTGCGAAGAATATCACGATCCCCGTTCAGCTGTGGAGTTCCGAGCGCGGCGGCGATGGCGTCACGCCGCAGGATATTGCCAGGCTGCGAGACGACCTGCCGACAAAGCCGGACTTTCGGATGGCGAAGGCGGCGGGGCATTTTTCGTTTATCGCGCCTTGCCCGGCGGAGATGGCAAAAGCCGCGCCGCAGATCTGCGGCGACGCGGCGGGTTTTGATCGAGCGGAGTTCCATCGCGGCTTTAATGCCGATGTCCTCAGCTTCCTCAAGCTATCGCTGCGCTGAACCGCCGTTGACGGCGATGACGCCGTTTTTCAGGCGGCGTCCTGCGACTGCCATTCCGGCAGCGGGAAAACCCGGTCGTAGGCCCAGTTGAAAACAAAAGCATAGACCACGTAAAACAGCGCAAACGAAATATCCATGACCAGCGCATGGGCAAGGCTGATATTCAGATACCAGGCGATGAACGGCATCAGCACGATCAGCAGGCCGAGTTCGAACAGCAGGGCGTGCGCGACCCGAATGGCGGGCGTCTTCAGCGTCGTGCCCTTCAACCGCTGCATGGTGTGGTCGAAGCCGAGATTGTAGACGTAGTTCCAGACCGTGGCGAGCGTGGCGCTGACGATGCCGACAATGCCGATATCCTCCATCGGCATGCCGAAAAGCAGCGCGCCCAGGGGGATGACGAGCATCAGGCCGATGATTTCGAAGCTGAGAGCGTGGCGGATACGATCTTGCAGGGAGCGCATTTCATTCTCCGGTATGTGACCGGGCCGTCCCGCATGCTATCGCCGATATGGCCGAGGTCGTCCTCGCGTTGGGGCATATAGAACCTTTGGGCGGAATTTTCAAGCACTGCGCATTTGCGGCCTCGGATGTGGCTGGAAGGTCGCCG
>NZ_JAOCCY010000029.1:0-20467 GCF_029840625.1 Agrobacterium sp. GD03872 | reverse complement strand
ACAGTCGCTCATCCCGCTGCCGCGACCTTCTCCCCGGCGGGGAGAAGAAACAAGCGGCACACGCTCATTCCATAGCGTACATTCAAGCGGTACCGCTCAAGCCTCCACACCCTGCCCGCGATGAAACAGTTCCACCTGCATGTCGATCTGCCGCTTCAGATCGTCCTTGATGCCGGCCGATGCGTTCAGCACCTCTTCGGACTTCAGGAAATCCAGCACACCGAAACGGTGCACCGGCGGGCGCAGGAAAATATGCGGCGGGCGTAACCTCAGTTTCAGGGCGATTGCCGCCTGCATCATCAGCTGGCTGGCGCCGAACAGGCTGTCCAGCCGGTTCGGCATGGTGGTGCCGTCACCTTCCGGACCGCCGACGACATCGACGCCGATGACGATATCGGCCTGGTCCAGCAGGTGCTCGTAGGGCACGGGATTGAAGATGCCGCCGTCGATCATGATGCGGCCATCGATACGAACAGGCATGAACAGGGCCGGAATGGCGGCGGATGCGGCCAGCGCCTGGATGATCTCGCCGCTTTCCACCACCACTTCGGTCTGGGCGTAATAATCCGTGGTTATCACCTTGAGCGGAATGGCAAGCTCGGAAAAATCCTTCGGCAGAGCCTGCGGCATCAGGGCGTGCAGGATGAGTTCGAGGTTGAACTGCCCCAGACGAAAACCGTCCACCGCATGGCGCATCGATGCCGGGCCGAGGCTCCACAGCCGGTTGGCGACCGAACCCTTGCGTCCCATCAGTTCGAGCGTGTATTCGCGGATTTCCCGGCCCGACATCCCGGCCGCCATGCCCGCGCCGATGATGGAGCCGATGGACGAACCGGAAATCGCCACGGGCCGGATGCCGAGCTCGTCCAGCGCCTCGACGACGTTGATGTGGCAGATGCCGCGTGCGCCGCCGCCGCCGAGCGCCAGCCCGAAAGTCGGCTCATGGCCCCCCGTGCCGTCGCCGTCGAGAACCTCTTCCCCGGCACGGACGATCGTGACGCTTTCGTTTACACCCTGCTCCATGCGAATACCCAAATTCTTTCCACGGCAAAGCCTCTGCCTATTGCGCAAACAAGACAAGACCGTGGCGTGACGGGAAACGCTGCTGTTAGAGCATTTTCGCTTTTCTTCGAATCGCGAAAACACTCTAACTCTTTGTTATGTCGCATTTCCGGACGGAAAACCGGGCTCCGCTTTTCCTGGAAATGCTTTAGGGCTCGAAACGGTAGAAATGCATTTTCGTGTCGCCGAAGATGCGGCTTTCGAGCGGCTTGAAAACCGGATCGACCTTGACCGTCACATCGCCGCGCTCTTCGAGAATGGCGAGCGCGCCGGGGTTCAGCCAGCCGCCGCCATGGGCGGCCGCAAAAGCCTTCTCGCCATGGCCGTAACCATAGGGCGGATCGGCGAAGAGAAGATCGAAGGGCTCGATATTGTTGACGCCGCCGAGCTTGGTGGCGTCACGCCGCAGGATACGGGCGCGGCCATGCAGACCCAGCGCATCGATATTTTCCCAGAGCAGCCCCCTGCCCTCCACGCCGTTTTCGACGAAGAGCGCCACGCGACAGCCGCGCGACAAAGCCTCCAGACCGACCGCACCGGTTCCGGCGAAAACATCCAGAACGCGCGTGCCGTCCAGACTTTCCGGATAGGCGTGGCTCAGAATATTGAAGAGGCTTTCCCGCGTCCTGTCGATGGTTGGACGAATGGAATTCGATTTCGGCGCGGCCAGACTCCGGCCGCGGAACTCACCGCCTACGATCCGCATTACGTGTCATTCCCCTGCCTCCAGAAGGTTTGCCACCCGGGCCTTTGCCGCCCGGCTTGCCGCCGCCGGGACCACCCGGGCCTTTGCTCTTGCCTGAAAAACCCGAACGTTCGCCACGCTCGCCCGATTTTCCGAAAGATGGTTTGCCGAATCCGGGCTTGCCGCCACGGGGCTTGTCACCCGCCGGACGGTCGCCGCGCGGGCGATCACCGTCTTCACGGGGCCTGTCGCGGAATGGACGATCACCGAAAGTTTTTTCACCGCGGGCGGTGCGATCACCAAAACTCTTTTCGCCGCGCGGGCGGTCGCTACGCGGACGGTCGCCCTCTTCCCGCGGCTTGTCGCGGAACGGACGGTCGCCGAAAGGTTTGCCGCCGCGTGCCGGGCGGTCGCCGAAGCTCTTTTCACCGCGCGGACGGTCGCCACGCGGGCGATCGCCCTCTTCCCGCGGCTTGTCGCGGAATGGCCGGTCGCCGAACGGCTTTCCGCCGCGCCCACCACGATCACCAAAACTCTTTTCGCCACGCGGACGGTCGCCGCGTCCGCGACCACCTTCTTCTTCGCGGGGGGAATCCGAACGGATCCACTCGCCCTCGGCATCCGCATGCCGCACGACGTTGCGACGTGCTTCGTCCTGGGCGGAAGGCTTCTTGAAGAGGTTTTCGGCTTCCGCGCGGGCGGAAGACTTGCGTTCCTTGCCGTCACGGGTGGGCCTTGCGCCGGGCGCCATCCAGACATTGGCCGTGCGGCTGGTGCCGGCGGGCTGGCGTGGGCGGCGGTCGTCACCCTCATCCTCGCTGCGGCCCTTTGCGCCAAATTTCCCGGCGGGCTTGGAGCCGAACTTGCCGGCTGGCTTGTCGCCGCGCTTGGTATCGAGACGGCCGAGCGCCTTTTCGCGGCGATCTTCCGGCTTGCCGCCCTTTTCGAAGCGCGGCTTGCCTTCCGGCGCATCGCTCTTCGCCCATTCGGATTTTACGGGCCGCTTCGGCGCGTTGTCTTCTTCATCCTCAACGGAGGCATTGTAGATCGGCGCGTCGAAATTGGCGCCGGCCTGTTCGATCAGACGCGGGCCGAGTTGGTCGCGCAGCATGCGGCCGCGCACTTCCAGCACCTTGCCTTCAGCGAGATCGCCGAGCTGGAACGGACCGTAGGAAACGCGGATCAGGCGGTTGACCTCGAGGCCGAGCGCGCCGAGCACGTTCTTGATCTCGCGGTTCTTGCCTTCGCGCAGGCCCATGCTGATCCAGACATTGTGGCCCTGGGTGCGGTCGAGCGTCGCGTCGATTGCGCCGTAGAGCACGCCGTCGACGGCAATACCTTCCTTCAGCTTGTCGAGCGCGGCCTGATCGACCTCGCCATGGGCGCGCACGCGGTAACGGCGCAGCCAGCCGGTGGTCGGCAGTTCCAGCACACGGGAAAGACCGCCATCGTTGGTGAGCAGCAGCAGGCCTTCGGTATTGATATCGAGGCGGCCGATGGACAGAACGCGCGGCAGTTCACCCGGCAGATTGTCGAAAACGGTCGGGCGGCCTTCCGGGTCGGAATTGGTCGTCACCAGACCGGCGGGCTTGTGGTAAAGCCACAGGCGCGTGCGCTCGGCGCCGCGAATCGGCATGCCGTCCACTTCGATCTTGTCAGCCAGCGTGGCGTTGACCACGGGCGTATCCAGCTTGACGCCGTTCAACGACACGCGGCCTTCCATGATCATGCGCTCGACATCGCGGCGTGAGGCCACACCGGCGCGCGCCATGATCTTGGAAATGCGTTCGGGTTTGGAAGCGCCAACGGTTTCCGGCGCCGGGGCGGCCTGTACCTCGGTCGGTTTCTTTTCGCGCTCGGCGGCGGGCTTGCCGGGGCCTTTCGGCTTCCTGTCGCGGCTAATTGTCTTGCCGCCGTCACGCTTCGGCTTGTCTTTAAAAGTCATTTGCTGTTTGCCTGTTGTTTGGGCTGTCCTATCAGGTCCAAGCACAAGGGTTAAGAGGAAATTGAAACGCAATGGCCGAAAGGACGCATTTCATGGAACTGGCGCTGGCGGAAGCCCGTGCCGCCGGTGAGCGGCAGGAGGTTCCGATCGGCGCGGTACTGGTTCTGGACGGCCGCGTCATCGCCCGTTCCGGCAACCGCACCCGTGAATTGAACGATGTGACGGCGCATGCCGAAATCGCCGTGATCCGCATGGCCTGTGAGGCTCTGGGACAGGAACGCCTGCCTGGCGCCGACCTTTACGTTACGCTGGAGCCCTGCACCATGTGCGCGGCGGCGATTTCATTCGCCCGAATCCGCCGGCTCTATTACGGCGCGCAGGACCCGAAGGGCGGCGCGGTGGAGAGCGGCGTGCGCTTCTTCAGCCAGCCGACATGCCACCATGCGCCTGATGTCTATTCGGGGCTGGCGGAAAGTGAAAGTGCAGACATATTGCGGCAGTTTTTTCGCGAAAAACGTCTCGACGATTGAGCGGCAAGCGGGAGGAACGAAGCGCCCCGCCGGCCATCAGCCATTTTTACTGGCCAGTTTTCACTGGAAAGGGTTCCACCAGCTCTTGCCGGTATTCGCCACCGCCGCTTCTTTCTTGCGGCGCTTTTCCTTCTTCTGTTCCGGTTCGCCAAGATCGGTCAGCTGATCCTGCGGGACGCTGCGATATTCAGCCGGCGGATCGGTGAGGAACCGGCGCTGGGCGTTCACCACGGAACCGCCCTGGGCATCGGCCTTGGCCTTGCGGAAGGCTTCCCATTTCTGGGTCTCGGTCATCTGGCCGGCCGTGCCGTTGCCGGCGAGCAGCGGTGAGCGGTAATTCGGGTTATTCTTGTTGGCATCCGCCTCTTCGCGCAGGCGTTCGCGGGTTTCTTCCGGCGATTCGACCCATTGCGGGTTATTTTCGCGGCTTGCCATGTTCTGCTGCGGCGTGGCCAGCTGTTCAGCGCGGGACTGGGCCGGAACGACGAGACCCGGGCGGGGGCCGTATTTCAGGTTGCGCTTGGTCTGGTCACCGGTGATCGAGGTCGCATTGCCGAGATCGTCGACAAGCTGTTCAGCGGCCGTCTTGCCCGTGCCATAGGTCGGGCTGGTGCAGGCGCCGAGCAACACGCCTATCGTCGTGATGCCAACAACCGTGCGAAACATGCCCAAACCCTGCGCATTACCCTGCATCGTCTTCATTGAAACCCTTCCAGCCGTCCGTCCCACTTCGCCAGACATCGTCTTTCAGCAGGCGGCAGCCCGCATTGCCCTGCAAATCCGGCCATTTTCAGGCAGGTGTACCGGATGAAGAGGCAAAGCGCAATTCATCCGGCCATTTTCCTTATCCGCGCGCGGCAAGCTCCCGCAGGGCGGCCGCATCGCGGGCCGAAACCTCCGGATAGTCCGGGTCGGAACCGACATCGGTGGTGATGCGCCAGGAACGGGCGCATTTTGCGCCTTCCGCCAGCTTCTGCTCGACCACGACCTTTGCAACTTCCGGCAGCCGGAAGCCATCGGCCGGGCCTTCGTCACCCACCACCGAAATGGCCGAAGTGATGCAGATTTCGGCGAAATCCTGACCCTTCAGCGCCGCCAGAAGATCGGCGTCGGCGATGTGGACAATCGGCGCGGCCTCGAGCGAGGAGCCGATGCGCTTTTCACGGCGTTCGACTTCCAAGGCACCCGTCACGACGGTGCGGACCTTGCGGATTTTTTCCCACTTCGCTTCCAGCGCATCGTTCTTCCACTCCGCCGGGATTGCGGGGAACTGGACGAGATGCACCGATTCCGCATCCGGATAACGCGACAGCCACGCTTCTTCCGTCGTGAAGGGCAGCATGGGCGCGAGCCACGAGACGAGGCAATCGAACAGCTTCGCAATGACCGACAGGGCCGCCCGGCGCTTCAGCGACGACGGCGCGTCGCAATAAAGCGTGTCCTTGCGGATATCGAAATAGAAGGCCGAAAGCTCGACATTGGCGAAATCCACCAGCGCACGGGCGATCTTCTTGAACTCGAAGCCGTCATAACCTTCACGCACGACGCCATCCAGTTCGGACAGGCGGTGCAGCACCAGCTTCTCCAGCTCCGGCAGATCGTCATAGGCGATCTCCTCGCCCTCATAATGGGCAAGGGTGCCGAGCATCCAGCGGATGGTGTTGCGCAGCTTGCGATAGGCATCGACATTGGTCTGGATGATGGCCTTGCCGAGACGCTGGTCTTCCCAATAATCCGTGGTCATGACCCACAGGCGCAGGATATCCGCGCCGGCGTCCTTCATGACTTCCTGCGGGGAAACCACGTTGCCCTTGGACTTGGACATCTTCTCGCCCTTCTCATCCATGGTGAAACCATGGGTGACAACGGCGTTATAGGGCGCACGGCCGCGCGTCGCGCAGCTTTCGAGCAGCGACGAGTGGAACCAGCCGCGATGCTGGTCGGAACCCTCAAGATAGACATCCGCCGGCCATTTCATGTCCGGGCGGTCTTCCAGCGTGAAGGTGTGGGTGCAGCCGCTGTCGAACCAGACGTCGAGAATATCCATGACCTGCTGCCAACGGGCATGGTCGTGGTCATTGCCGAGGAAACGCTCCTTGGCGCCTTCGGCGAACCAGGCATCCGCGCCTTCGGCCTCGAAGGCCTCGAGGATGCGGGCGTTGACGGCCTCATCGATCAGGACTTCGCCCTTCTCATCGGCGAAGACGGCGATCGGCACGCCCCAGCTGCGCTGGCGCGACAGGACCCAGTCGGGCCGGCCTTCGATCATGGCGCGCAGGCGGTTCTGGCCGGAAGCCGGAACGAAGCGGGTGTCGTCGATAGCGCTCAGCGAGCGCGAACGCAGCGTCGTGCCGTCGCCCAGTTCCTTGTCCATATAGACGAACCATTGCGGCGTGTTGCGGAAGATGACCGGCTTCTTGGAGCGCCAGCTATGCGGATAGCTGTGCTTCAGACGGCCGCGGGCAAACAGGTTGTTCTCCGCGATCAGCGCCTTGATGACGCGGTCATTGGCATCGCCCTTCTTGCCGTTATCGTCCATGACGCGGGCAGCACCGCCTTCGGCAGACGGGCCGAAACCGGGGGCGTCTTCGGTATAGAAACCGTCATCGCCGACCGGGAACGGGATGGCCGACGAAACGCCGCGAGCCTCCAGCTCACGCTGATGCGCGGTCCAGACGTCAAAGTCCTCACGGCCGTGGCTCGGCGCGGTGTGCACGAAGCCCGTACCGGCATCGTCGGTGACGTGGTCGCCGTCGAGAAGCGGAACCGGGAAATCATAGCCAAGCGACGCCAAAGGATGGGCGCAGGTGATGGCGGCCAGTTCTTCGGTTTTCACGTCGCGAACGAGCTTGAAGGTCAGCTTCGCCTTGGCTGCAGCTTCATCGGCGAGCTTCTTGGCGAAGATAAGCTTTTCGCCCGGCTGCGGACCGAAATCGTTCTGCGCGCTTTCGACTTCGTAGAGGCCATATTCGACCCGCGACGAAAACGCGATGGCGCGGTTGCCGGGGATGGTCCACGGCGTGGTCGTCCAGATGACCACTGACGCGCCCCGCAACTCATCGAGATGCCGGCGGGTTTTATCGAGAGCCTCCTGGACAGCATAATCGACGATATCAGCTTTCTCATCTTCGTATTCGGGACGAAGACCCAAATCGAATGATAGAGAGTTGATGGTCTGCTCATCATATTCGAGCTTTGCCACCGGGAACTTCACCCAGATCATGTCGCTCTCGACATCGGCATATTCGACTTCGGCTTCCGCCAGCGCCGTGCGCTCGACCACGGACCACATGATCGGCTTGGAGCCACGATAGAGCTGGCCGGTGCGGGCGATCTTCAGGAGTTCGCCGGCGATGCGGGCTTCGGCGTGGAAGTTCATCGTCGTATAGGGGTTTTCAAAGTCGCCCTCGATGCCGAGGCGCTTGAACTCCTCCGACTGAACCTTGATCCAGCCGGCCGCGAAGTCACGGCATTCCTTGCGGAATTCGTTGACCGGAACCTCGTCCTTATTCTTGCCCCTGGCGCGATAGGCTTCCTCGATCTTCCATTCGATCGGCAGGCCGTGGCAGTCCCAGCCCGGCACGTAATTGGCGTCGTAACCGCGCATCTGGAACGAGCGGGTGATGACGTCCTTGAGGATCTTGTTCAGCGCATGGCCGATGTGGATGTTGCCGTTGGCGTAGGGCGGGCCGTCATGCAGCACGAATTTTTCGCGGCCGGCGGCGGAGGCGCGCAGCTTCTTATAGAGGCCCATTTCCTGCCAGCGCTTGACCGTTTCCGGTTCCTTCTGCGGCAGGCCGGCGCGCATCGGAAAATCCGTCTGCGGCAGATAGAGGGTGGAGGAGTAATCCAGTTTTTCTGCGGTGTCGCTCATAATCGTACCGTTGTTGCGCGCCGTGTCGGTCGCGCCGTCTCAATTTCAAAGAGGGCAAATACGGAAAGCGCCATGACCAAAGTCATGACAAGCGCCAAAATCCCGGACCTTCCGGCTCGTCAGAGCGGGCGGAAGGCCGGGCCAATAATTCGGCCAATCTGAGTTTTGAACATCAACCGGTATTGGGACATGGCCGGTTGTTTATGCGGTTTTCCGGTAAAAAGGAAGAGAAAAGCGACGGCAATATCGGCCGGAACGGGAGCCGGCCGGCCTCACCCGGTCAGAACGCGATCCTGGCGTCCAGTTCGCTGAGCGGACGCACGCCCGATAACATCGCCCTCGCCTCTTCTTCGTCGCGCCTGATCTGGGCGACGAGCGGATCGAGACCGTCGAATTTCAACTCGTCGCGCAGGCGCCCGAAAAAAGAGACCGAACAGACCTCGCCGTAGAGATCGCCGGAAAAATCGAAGACGAATGTTTCGAGCAGCGCCGCACCGTTTTCGGTGACGGTCGGGCGGTAACCGAAGCTTGCCACGCCATCGTGGATCGAACCGTCCGGGCGGCGGAACCGCACGGCATAGATGCCCGCCTTCAGTTCCGTTTCCGGCGCCAGCGCCATGTTGGCGGTGGGGTAACCCAGCGTGCGCCCCAGTTTCTGGCCGCCAATGACTTCGCTTTCCACCGTGAAGCGATAACCGAGCAGGCCTGCGGCGCCCGCCACATCGCCTTCGCACAGAAGCGAGCGGATACGGCTGGAAGAAACGACATCCGCGCCCTCGTCGCGGAAGGCATCCACCAGCGTTACATCGAAACCATGGCGTTTGCCGGCCTCCATCAGGAATGCCGGACCGCCTTCGCGGCCCTTGCCGAAATGGAAATCGAAGCCGGTGACGACAGCGCTGGCGTGAAGCCAGTCGACCAGAATGGACTGGACGAATTCTTCCGCAGAGCGCTGTGAAAATTCCCGGTCGAAGGGATATTCGATGACGGAGCGGAAACCGATGGCCTCAAGGATGCGCGCCTTGAGTGGCGCGGGCGTGAGGCGAAAGACCGGCGTATCGGGACGGAAGACGGAACGGGGATGCGGCTCGAAGGTCAGCACCAGCGCGGGAACGCCACGGGCTTCCGCCAGCTCCAGGGCACGATCCAGCACAGCCCGGTGGCCGCGATGCACGCCGTCGAAATTGCCGATGGCGATGACGCCGCCGCGAAGAGCTTCCGGCAGCGGCTCCCTTTTTTCATTGCGGTGAAAGACGGTCATGGCAATCGATCCATTCCTGTGCCAGCTATTCCTCAGGCAAGACGTCCTCAGGCGAGACGGGGCATCCACCAGCCGGGAGCAGCACCCTGCCCCTTGAGATAGGCGTTCAGAAGCGCCTCGTCCGTCTGGCCGTTCAGCGTATATTCGGCGGCGTGAATGCCGCCGCTGATATAAAGAAGGTTGAGACCGCTCGCAATCGCGCCCTTCACATCCGTCGGCATGCCATCGCCGATGGCGAGCACGCGATCCCTGGGGAAGGCGCCGCGCACCTCTTTGGCCGCCGCGAGGCAGGCTTCATAAATCGGCGCATGCGGCTTGCCGGCAATGCGAACTTCGCCGCCGAGCTGTTCGTAATAAGCGGCCATGGCGCCGGCGCAGGGAATGATGCGCTCGCCGCGCTCCACCACCAGATCGGGATTGGCGCAGATCATCGGCACGTTGCGGGCAATGAAGCCCTTGAGCATTTCGGTATAATCCTCTGGCGTCTCCGTCTCGTCGTCGAAGAAGCCGGTGCAGACCACGGACTGCGCTTCCGCCTCGCCGACGTTTTCGACATCGAGACCGTCCAGCAGCGGCAGATCCCGCTCCGGGCCGAGCAGGAAAACTTTTTTCGGACCTTCCGCGATCAGGCCGCGCGTGACATCGCCGGAAGTGATGATACGGTCATAGGCGTCATCCGGCACGCCGAGAGCGCGAAGCGTCTCGATAACGCCGGAAGCGGGACGCGGCGCATTGGTGATGAGAACCACGGTCTTGCCGGCCTTGCGCGCTTCGTGCAGCGCCACCGTCGCAGCCGGGAAGGCGCTGACGCCATTGTGCAGCACGCCCCAGACATCCGAAAGAATAACGTCGAACCCATCAGTGATTTCGCCGAGAGTGAGAATGCGATGGGCCATGAGATGTTTTCCGGATGCGAGAAGAGGGTGAGCGTCACATCGCAAAGCGGGACGCCAATGGCAAGGAAAAAAGCGCCGCCAGACCGGTCTTTGGCCCGCCTGACGCAGCATGAACACAAATGCCCCTTAGATGCGATGCGGCGGAAACGCGCGAAAAGAATGTCGTCGTGGCGCGCATCCGCGCATGGGAAATTTCTGTCATGGAACGCTGATAACCATAAGCCATGAAATTTTTCAGACAGGGCGTTCTTGACTCCGGCAGATGCCCTCCTTATCTCCGTTCCGCTGGCACTCGATAAAGGAGAGTGCTAACACCCATCAGGCGGGCTGCAAAAGCTCGCGCAGTCATTTGATCGAGGGATTAGACAATGACAAGCACCAATTTCCGCCCGCTTCACGATCGCGTCGTCGTTCGTCGCGTTGAGTCCGAAGAAAAGACCAAGGGCGGCATCATCATTCCCGATACCGCCAAGGAAAAGCCGCAGGAAGGCGAAATCGTCGCCGTCGGTTCCGGCGCACGTGACGAGGCCGGCAAGGTCGTCGCTCTCGACGTCAAGGTTGGCGATCGCGTTCTGTTCGGCAAGTGGTCGGGCACCGAAGTCAAACTCAACGGCGAAGACCTTCTGATCATGAAGGAAGCCGACATCATGGGCATCATCGGCTGATTTCGGCCGACCCATCGTTTCCTTAAATTCCAAGCCGGACCCGATCCGGCCATTCGAAACCAGGAGTTTTGAAAATGGCAGCCAAAGAAGTAAAATTCGGCCGCACAGCACGCGAAAAGATGCTCAAGGGCGTCGACGTTCTTGCTGATGCAGTAAAGGTCACCCTCGGCCCGAAGGGTCGTAACGTCGTTATCGACAAGTCCTTCGGCGCTCCGCGCATCACCAAGGACGGCGTTTCCGTCGCCAAGGAAATCGAACTGGAAGACAAGTTCGAGAACATGGGCGCACAGCTCGTTCGCGAAGTTGCCTCCAAGACCAACGACATCGCCGGTGACGGCACCACCACCGCGACCGTTCTGGCCCAGGCCATCGTTCGCGAAGGTTCCAAGGCAGTTGCTGCCGGCATGAACCCGATGGACCTGAAGCGCGGCATCGATCTGGCCGTTGCTGAAGTCGTCAAGGACCTTCAGGCCAAGGCCAAGAAGATCAACACGTCTGAAGAAGTTGCGCAGGTCGGCACGATCTCCGCAAACGGCGAGCGTCAGATCGGTCTCGACATTGCTGAAGCAATGCAGAAGGTCGGCAACGAAGGCGTCATCACCGTTGAAGAAGCCAAGACCGCTGAAACCGAACTCGAAGTCGTCGAAGGCATGCAGTTCGACCGCGGCTACCTGTCGCCCTACTTCGTGACCAACCCGGAAAAGATGGTTGCGGACCTCGAAGACGCATACATCCTCCTGCACGAAAAGAAGCTCTCGAACCTTCAGGCCATGCTGCCGGTTCTCGAAGCTGTCGTTCAGACCGGCAAGCCGCTCGTCATCATCGCTGAAGACGTCGAAGGCGAAGCTCTTGCAACGCTCGTCGTCAACAAGCTGCGTGGCGGCCTCAAGATCGCTGCCGTCAAGGCTCCTGGCTTCGGCGACCGCCGCAAGGCCATGCTGGAAGACATCGCCATCCTGACCGGTGGTACCGTCATTTCCGAAGACCTCGGCATCAAGCTCGAAAACGTTACCCTCGACATGCTCGGCAAGTCGAAGAAGGTTTCGATCTCCAAGGAAAACACCACGATCGTTGACGGCGCCGGCCAGAAGTCCGACATCGAAGGTCGTGTTGCCCAGATCAAGGCCCAGATCGAAGAAACCACCTCCGACTACGACCGCGAAAAGCTGCAGGAACGTCTTGCCAAGCTCGCTGGCGGCGTTGCCGTTATCCGCGTTGGCGGTTCGACGGAAGTCGAAGTGAAGGAAAAGAAGGACCGCATCGACGACGCTCTCAACGCGACGCGCGCTGCCGTTCAGGAAGGCATCGTACCGGGCGGCGGCGTTGCCCTGCTGCGTTCCTCCACGAAGATCACCGCCAAGGGTGCAAACGACGACCAGGAAGCTGGCATCAACATCGTGCGCAAGGCTCTGCAGGCTCTGGTTCGCCAGATCGCAGAAAACGCTGGTGACGAAGCTTCCATCGTTGTTGGCAAGATCCTCGACAAGAACGAAGACAACTACGGCTACAACGCCCAGACCGGCGAATATGGCGACCTGATCCAGCTCGGCATCGTCGACCCGGTCAAGGTTGTTCGCACGGCTCTGCAGAACGCAGCTTCGGTTGCTTCGCTGCTGATCACCACCGAAGCCATGATCGCCGAGCTTCCGAAGAAGGAAGCTGCAATGCCGGCAATGCCGGGCGGCGGCATGGGCGGCATGGACTTCTAATCAGTCCTGTCACCGGAATAAGGAAAGGGCGGTCTTCGGATCGCCCTTTTTCTTTGCCGTCCACGCCCCTTAAGCGGCCCGGTGTCGCAAGCAGTGGTTTAGTTTCCTGGAGCATGCCAAAAAGGGATGCTGGTTTTGGCGGCGTCTGCGATAATTGGCGACGTCCCCCTTACTGATCCAGGCCTGAAGCGGAATGACGAAGGCGTTGTGCAACGGCACAATTAACCGCTGTGTCCTGCTTACATCCCCAGAATTACAGGCACACGGCTTCGGAGATATTCAAAATGTTCGAATATTGTCCCGTTTTGGAACAGGCGCGATTTTATCCGGCTATTTTTCTCCGCACCATGCAATAATGCGACGGCGTCATGAGCGAATCACCACCCCACGGGGGGGTGATTTTCACTTGGAGCGGCTTATAAGTGCGCTATTTAGTTGTGCTTTTTCGCAAATCTCGCGATTTTGAAGAAGAAATACATAATATTTTTGATTTTCTCACTGGCTGGTTGTTGTAGGTAGGGGAAAATAAACTATAAGTCAGCCCCCGTAAGGGTTCCGCAACGGACCGGCGGGGCATTGAAGGGGTTTCGATGCTTGGCAGACACGTTCGACTGCGGGTGGCGGTAAAGGTTCAACCTGACAGCGGCGCTGGAAACGGCGGCGCTGGCACGTGTTCATGCGGGGGCGCGATTTGTTTGAAATATCAAGACGCAACGATGCTCTGCCTGCGGCGGTAACAACCACGCCCGATCCGCGGACCCTGTCGCATTTCTTCATTTCGGAGGAGTGGAGCAGCGATCTTGCGAGCGGCGTCATCCGGCTCGGCGAACACGCATCATTCATGCACGGCCTGCCGCCCGGCGAGTGCGGGTTGCTCAGCCTTGTGCGCTGTTACGACCGCGCCGACCACGCCCGCGTCCTGGAACTGTTCGAGCAGGTTTCCAATGCGCCCTCACGTTTCTGTTTTTCAACCGGCCTCTCCATCTTGCCGGCAATGCGGCAGCCGGTCATCTGCATGGGCGAATCCTCCGGCTTCGAAGACGGCCAGCAGGGGCGCATATCAGGACTTTTCCTGTTTCCGCGCTTCGAAGATATTCGCTTCGCCGCCTAAACATCATCGAACAGGCGCCCGGGACCGTTCACAAAGTAAAGACAATTTGTCTTCTATTGTTCATCTTTATGAGCGAATGATTTTCGGTCATTAATATCTCCAGACATCGCCTTGCAGCTCAACCGGCGACACGCCGATTATTTACCGGAGATTTCCATGTCCAGCAGCCAGAACGTTCTCGTTCTCATCGCCCGCATTCTGCTTTCCTTTATCTTTATCACCTCGGGCTTCAGCAAGCTCGTCGATCCGGCCGGCACGGCCGGCATGATCACCGGCGCCGGCATGCCCGCCGCAACCGCGCTTGCCTATCTCGCAGGCCTGTTCGAACTCGTCGCCGGTCTTGCCATTCTCGCTGGTTTCCAGACCAAAATCGCCGCCTGGGCGCTTGCCGTCTTCTGCGTCTTCACCGGTCTGGTTTTCCACAGCGGCACCGTTGCCGTTCCCGGCTGGCCTGAGCCGGCTCTTGGCTGGATCAACACGCTGAACGGCATCATGATGGTGAAGAACATCACCCTTGCCGGCGCTTACATCCTGCTTGCCGCCTTCGGCGCTGGCGCCTATTCCATCGACGCAAGACGCGGCGCGGCTGTGGCCCACGCATAAGCCAAACAACAGATCGACCAATAAAAAAGCCGCCGGATCGCTCCGGCGGCTTTTTGTTTTACGTCTTCAGACCGCAGCACTGATGCGCGAGGCGATTTCCTGAACCGCCGCATCGCCGTCGTGTTCCGGCTTGCGGGCGCGCACGAAGCAGGCTTCCGAACGGACGATGATGCCGTCGGAGAGAATTTTCAGGTGGTTGGCCTTCAGCGTCGAGCCGGTCGAGGTGATATCGACGATGATATCCGCCTGCCCTGCGGCCGGTGCACCTTCGGTCGCGCCAAGGCTTTCGACGATGCGATAAAGCTGAATGCCGTGCTGGCGCGAAAAGAATTGCTGTGTCAGACGCCAATATTTGGTGGCGATGGCGAGCCTGCGGCCATGGCGGGCGCGGAATTCCGAAGCGACATCGCCGAGATCGGCCATGCTGTCCACATCCAGCCAGATTTCAGGCACGGCGACCACGACATCCGCATGGCCGAAACCGAGGCGGGCGCAGAACTCCACCTGTGCATCGGCATTGGTCAGCCCTTCGCGCACGAGGTCCTCTCCCGTCACGCCGAAATCCACGGTGCCGGCGCCGATCTCGCGGGCGATCTCGGAGGCTGAGAGATAGGCGATCTCGATATCGTCGCGTCCTTCGATGCGGCCGCGATAGGAGCGGTCATTGCCAACGGCCGCGACTTTCAGCCCAGCGCGTTCCAGAACGGCGGAGGCGTCTTCCTTCATCCGGCCCTTGGAGGGCAATGCGATGGTGATCATGGCCTGTTGCTCCCGCGCACCGTTTCGATGCGATCCAGCCAGAGCGAGAAGCCCACGGCCGGGATTTTTTCCTGCGCGCCGAGCAGTGTCAGCAGCCGGTCGAAACGGCCGCCACCGGCCAGAACGCTGTCTCCACCCGCTTCCACCACCTCGAAAACGAGGCCGGTATAATAATCGAGCGGGCGACCGAAGGCCGCGCCATAGGTGACGGTTTCGAGATCGACACCGGCATTGGCAAGGGCTGCGACGCGTTTGTCGAAGGCCGAAAGCGCGCCATCCAGTTTCAGTTTCGCCTTTGCGGCAAAATCGGCCAGAACCTGCGAGGCCTGCGGCAGCGGCGCCTTCAGGGCCAGGAACTGCTTGAGCAGCGCAAAGCTTTCATCCGGCAGGCGTGTGGCGGCAAGCGCCAGTTTCTCCCGCAGGCGGCGGGCGATTTCCTGCGGCGCGCGGCTGGCATTGGTGGAATAGCCGGTTTCCTGCATCACCGTATCGAGATAATCGACCAGCACCGCCTCGTCGCCCGTCGCCAGGAGGCCGGCGACCCGGGCATCGAGGCCGGTCATCGGCTTGGGATGCACAAGGCTTTCCAGCAGCGCGTCGAGCTGCGCCATATCGCCGAAGGCCTGCACCAGCCGCTTCTGCCAGCCGAGCGGCAGGCCAAGGGCGGCAACCACCGCCTCGAACACCTGCTGGTCACCCAGCGTGACCGCAAGCGACCGGCCCGGCAGCAGGCGCTGCAGAATGCCGGTGGCGTCAATGACGGCACGGGCATCGGCGGCGGCGATATCGGTGTCGCCGAGATCCTCGATACCGGCCTGATAAAACTCGTTGGCGCCCTCTCGGCGCTGGCGGAAGACTTCGCCGAGATAGGAATAACGCTTCGGCGTGCCGGTCGCCGTTTCGATATGGCGCAGGCAGACCGGAATGGTGAATTCGGGGCGCAGGCACAGGCTCTCACCGGTTTCGCTCTCCGTCATGAAGATGCGCCGGCGCAGATCCTCGCCGGCCATATCCAGAAACGGTTCGGCGGGCTGGATGACGGGCGTGTTCACACGGCTCGTGCGGCGCGCGGCGAATTCTTCCAGTAGCTCTCCGGAAAATTCCGGCATGTCAATCAGGGGCATGGAACGGTACTTTTCGTCACGGTTCGAGCGGCTGCATCATTTCGATGCGGTTTCCGAAGGGATCATGGACATAAAACCGGTGATACCCTTCCAGCGGCTCATCCTCAACCACATGGCAGCCCGCTGTTTCAAGTGTTTTTCGCAAGGTTGCCATATCATCGACCAGAAAGGCCGGATGGGCTTTCTTCGCCGGGCGGAAATCCTGCTCGACGCCGAGATGCAGTTTTATCGAACCCCGGCTGAACCAGCACCCGCCGCGCGCGGCCAGATTGGCGGGCTTGGCCTGCTCCGCAAAGCCGAGCAGGCCGCCATAGAAAGAGCGCGCCTCATCCTCACGGCCCGCCGGCATCGCCAGTTGAACATGGTCGAGCGCGAGGATCGCCATGGCCCTAACGCCCTTCGGCGGCGCGGCGAACGTCCTCTGCCTGATGCTCCAGAATCTCGCGAACCTTCGCCACCAGATCCGCCTCCAGTACGGTGACCTGCGCCACGCGCGCCTCGCGCCAGCTGGCATTGTCCTCGATCTCGCCGGAGAGACGCTTGCCTTCGATCAGATCCTTGATCTGCACTACACCTTCGGCGCGCTCGTCACCGCCCTGGATGATGGCGATGGGGGAACCGAGGCGATCGGCATATTTCAGCTGGTTGCCGAATTTCTTCCAGTTGCCCTGATACATTTCCGCGCGGATGCCCTCGGCGCGCAGCGCCTGCGTGAATGTCTGGTAACGGCCCATGCTTTGCACATCACCGTCCATGACCGTGATCAGAACGGGGGCAAGCGGTTTGACCTGACCGAGCTTGCCGAGGTTCTTCAGCGCCGTCATCAGGCGCGACACGCCGATGGAGAAGCCCGTGGCCGGAACCGGCTGGCCCATGAAGCGCGAAACGAGGCCGTCATAACGCCCTCCGCCGCCAACGGAACCGAACACGACCTTTTCACCCTTTTCATTGGTGACGTCGAAACTCAGCTCGGCTTCATAGACGGGGCCGGTATAATATTCGAGGCCGCGAACGACCGAGGGGTCGATCTTGATGCGCGTCGCATCGTAACCGGCACTGGCAACCAGAGCGCCGATGATGTTCAGCTCCTCAACGCCTTCCTCGCCTTTCGAGGTGCCCGCGACCAGTTTGGCCAGATCATCGGCGCTTGCCGCATAATCCTTGATGCTGACGAAAAACAGCACCTTTTCGATCTGTTCCTCGCCAAGACCAGCGCCCTTGGTGAAATCGCCGGATTCATCCTTGCGGCCGGGGCCGAGCAGCAGCTTCACACCTTCCGGACCGAACTTGTCGAGCTTGTCGATGGCGCGCAGCACGTTGAGGCGGCGACCGGCATTGTCCTCGCCGCCGAGGCCGATGGCTTCCATGACGCCGTCGAGCACCTTGCGGTTGTTGACGCGGATGACATAGTCGCCGCGCTTGATGCCGAGCGCTTCCAACGTATCGGCCATCATCATGCACATTTCGGCATCGGCCTGCACGCCGGCGGCGCCCACCGTATCGGCATCGAACTGCATGAACTGCCGGAAGCGGCCGGGGCCGGGCTTTTCATTGCGGAACACGTAACCGGCGCGATAGGTACGGTATGGCAGCTGGATTTCGTTGAAATTTTCCGCGACATGGCGGGCGAGCGGCGCGGTCAGATCGTAGCGCAGGCTCATCCATTGGTCGTCATCGTCCTGCAGCGAAAACACGCCTTCGTTCGGGCGGTCGCTATCGGGCAGGAACTTGCCGAGCGCATCGGTATATTCGAACAGCGGGGTTTCCACCGGATCGAAACCGTAAAGCTCGTAGACCCTGCGGATCTTCTCGATCATCTCATTGGTGGCATGAATATCGGCAACCGAGCGATCCACGAAGCCGCGCGGCAGGCGGGCTTTCAGTTTCTGAGGCTTTTTTGCTTTTTCGCTCATGGGGCCGATCCGATATTTTCCTGAAATCAAGCCGGTGTATTAGAGGATGAAGCCCGGTGCGGCAAGCCGCAAAGGCTCCGGTTTTACTGGCCGCTGCGGCCAAGCGGTGCTATATGGGATGCATGTATCCCAATTCGGATCGGGAAGGACGCGACCCATGAGCAAACAGACGGCCATCCGCCTGCCTGATGAGACCTATGAGCGGCTGAAAGCGCTGTCCGAGCGCACCGGCCGCACATCCGCCTATTACATCCGCGAGGCGATCGAGAAACATATCGAGGATATGGAGGATCTCTATCTTGCGGAAGAGGCGACGCGGCGCATCCAGCGTGGAGAATCGAAGGTTGTAAGCGCCGAGGAGTTCTGGCGTGATCTGGACAATTGAATATCACACGCTTGTCCAGAAAGAGATGCGCAAGATAAATCCGGAAACGCGCCAGCGAATCCGGAGTTTTCTGCATGAACGATTGGCGGCACTGGATGATCCACGCCAGACCGGCGCCGCCCTGCAAGGCTCCGAGCTCGGAAATTTCTGGCGCTACCGGGTGGGCGATTACCGCATCATCTGCGATATACAGGATCACAAGCTCGTCGTGCTGGTGGTTGAAATCGGCCATCGCCGTGAAATCTACCGATAGGCATTCATGATCCTCGAAGCCCTGCAATATGCCGCCACACACGCGGTCACGCCGAAAGAATTCCGGCCGCATATCCGCTATTCCGTCAACCTCTGGGCGCGCGCCAACCGCTGTGCCAAAGCCTGGGCGGAGCATGAAAACAACAGCCGGCAATTCGTGCTGCAATCGGCCAGAAAGCTGAAGCAGCGGCGAACGGCGGTGGTGCTGGGCTCGGGCCTGCTGCGCGATGTGCCCCATGACGCGCTGGTGGCGATGTTCGATACCGTCGTTCTCGTCGATCTGGTGCATCTCGCCAGCGTGCAGGCGAAGCTGCGCCTCAACGCCAAAAAGAATGTCCGTATCGCCAACCGCGATCTCTCCGGTTTCGACGATATTCTCGCCGGCAAAGAACCGGAACCGCTCGATTTCCTGCGGCGGGTGCCCTATCTCGATCTCGTCGTCTCAGCCAATCTCCTGTCGCAGATCGGCACAGGCGCGCGCCATCGGCTGGAGCGGGAAAAGATCACGAATGCGCCGGAGGATCTTTTGCCGAGGCTCATTCAGACGCATCTCGATGCACTGGCCGGGCTGCCCTGCAAGGCCTGCCTGGTGACGGACACCTCTTTCGAGGTTATCGGGAAGGACAGCAGCCGGCTCCAGCAGGAAGACCTGCTGCATGGTGTCGATCTTCCCGCAGCTGCCGCCGCGTGGCAATGGCCGCTCGCGCCTTTGGGGGAAGAAAGCCGGGATTATCGCATCGTGCATCACGTCATCGCGCGTGAGCTCACCTGAGCGTCATGCTTATTCCACAATTTTCGCGGTAAAGTCGCGTCATGCATTTGATGTTCCGTACTTTGATGTTTCTCGCCTGCCTGCTTTACGGTGCAATGCCGGTGCAGATGGCGATGGGCATGCCGGCGACCGCCGGCATGGATGTTGCCTCGCAACCCGCGACGAACCATCAGAGCAGCCACACAAATCACGCCGGAGATCGAGACATCGATGCCGAAGCCCATGGGCAGGAGGCAGCCAAGACCCATGGATCAGGCATTGGCGATTGCTGCCCGCACGGTGACAACGCCGCCCATCCCGGTTCCTGCGCCGCCTGCCTGATCGTGGTTCCGCGAACCATCTTTGCCGATGCCGGCCGGATGATCTTTGCCTATCCGAAGCCGCAGCGTGGCATTATCTTCAACGGCAAGGCTTTCGCGCCGCCACTACCGCCTCCCCGCGCCTGACACCCGATTTTTTCAGACAATCCATCGAAAAATCTGTCAGACACAGGAAGGATAATCCATGTCTATCAAGACCATCACGCTCGCCGCCGCTTTCGCAGCCGCCCTCGCCATGCCCGTTTTCGCACAGGATGCGGGCGGCCATGCCGGACACAACATGTCAAACGCTGCCGCAAGCGAAACCGATTCCACCAAAGCCTTCATGGAAGCCAGCAAGAAGATGCATGGCGATATGGCCATCGATTATAGCGGCGATGCCGATGTCGATTTCGTGCGCGGCATGATCCCGCACCATCAGGGCGCGATCGATATGGCGAAGGTCCAGCTGGAATACGGCAAGGATCCGGAAATCCGCAAGCTGGCCGAAGAGGTCATCAAGGCGCAGGAAGCCGAGATCGCCATGATGAAGGCCTGGCTGAAATCCAAGGGCAAGTGATTGACGCTGACGAAGGTGGAACGCCGGTTGCGGCGCTCCCCT